>WTGV01000059.1 GCA_011525295.1 Pseudomonadales bacterium
CCTCCTCTTAAAAAAGAAAATTAAATTATGTCCACTAACTAGTGCACACTCCACTGAACGGCTTGAAGCTGATTTAAATACCGATTTAATTACAGCAAAAAATAAATTTAAATCGAGCGAGGACGAAAAAGAACCGCTGCCTTCGCGGTATCAGCGACGCGGGGTGTCACCTCGACAGCTTTTGGCTGCGAAATTCGAAGGGGATCTAGACGATGCCCTACATGAATCTGAGGCTGGAGAAGAGGAAGAACTAGAAAATGAAGGGATGGAAGATTCCGGTCATTTTCTCAACGAACCACAGAATTTTGCATTATGAAAATTGAATACCCAGAAGATTTAATGGTCCCACTATATGTGTTCTCGGTGACAATCCTGCCGGTACTTTTACTCCTTGTCAGTATTCTTGTTTATGGCGGATCGGCTTGCGAACCAGTAAGTGATAATACCAGTAGCGACGGGCAGTACAACCAAGAAGAAATCCTTAGCGACGGTTAATGCGTTATCGTCAATAGCTGGAATCCAAATACTAGCGACACACAATAAGCCCAAAAAGGTACCAACACCGAATACATATCCAGTTGCGATGTAGGTTACATACACCCGTACTTTGCTCTTGCGGACTTCTTTCTCCAGCTCTAAATCTTTGCGTTCGTCTTCAGTCATGGTTCTTAAATTCAGCTCCCTCTCGACACGAATGATGTATCTTAATCGTCGGTCGTTTCTTCGGCGCTATCTTCGTCCGAGTCAACTACGCTATGTTCGCACAGTTCTGTCGCCCATGCCCATTTACGCTCAAACACATGGGAAATCGTGCCTTTCATATATGTCTCGCCATCTTTGTCCCGCGCAAGTTCTGAATCTAACTCATGGGGTAAGTCAACCTTCAAATTGAAATATTTATCGTCAAACTTCACGCGAACACGCATCTCAGAACTCTGAAGCATTCCCTCGAGAATCTGCTTTACTTTGGTACTATATATCAGTCTAGTACCTACCAAGGTTTCTTCTTCGGTAAACTCGATATGTTGCCTATCTACCTTTAAATCAAGAATCTTTAAGTCGTCCAACGGATCACTTTTTCTGATGAAACGTCCATCACGGGTAATAGTCTTAAAACGTTTAAAGTTGAAAGATAGCGTCGTGTTTCGCAGTTGCTGTTCTGTTAGATCAGTTGTAGGTACCACCACATTTATCAACGTATAGCAAGGTATATCTTCCGTGGTTTGAACCCTAGCGATACTGAACAGTGTTGACTGTGAGAAGTCATAGGATGTTGACCCCTCTGGCCAGTTGATCCCAGCAATTTCTGGGGCTACGTAATATGTGAGCACACGAAAATACTCAGTATCATCAAATGGATCTAGTTGAGACAATCGAACCCATTTGAACGGCTCATCCTTATCAATCGGCCGCACTTCAATATTTTCTTGGGCGACTAACGCTATCGTCAGAACAAGACAGACACAAAAAAGAGTGTTTCTCACCGTAGCATACCGGGTTTAAACTAGAAAATCCGCTATGTCAGCGGATGCTTGTATTTTATTCGTCCGCGCTGTCAAACGGATTTTGAGCCCAATCGGTTGATTTGGTTTTTGGTGCCAGTTCACGACCATAACGAGAGATTTGTGAATACGTGAAGTACAGGCCAATAACGATACATATGGTATTAACTAACGGATCGTCAAACCAGTGTTGATAAATCTCCGCCTCAGTCATGAATTGAATATAGGGAAGCCACTCCGTAACTTGCTCTCGTCCCACGTTTTCATAAATCCATACGCCCCCAAAGTACGCTAAGATTCGGAACCACCAATACGAACCGATACCCCAGATCGCTGTTGTAACGTAATGCTTGAGCTTCATTGCCTTTAGCGTGTCGAACAAGCTTAATTGTTCTTCCTTTGCCATTACGCACCTCTTTTCGCATTCAGTTACCGGCACGCATAAGGTGCCGGGCCGTTTGCGAAAACTATTACTCTGTAATGGATTTTTCCTGCCGTTTCACCAAGCAGGCTATGTTATTGGACAGGTGACCCGACCAAGAGACAGAGTTCTAGTTATCGCCCGATTGATTATGCACAGGCAGGACAAAGAGAGAGTTTGAATACTACTAATCCAATGACGGCTGCGCGTATGTAATATTGTCAATGCACCGAAGCTTCGTGAAGCTAGCGTCAAAAGGAGGTGATGTGGAATAGATGTGCTTAAGAAAACTCTAGATCAAATTCGACACGATCAGGAAAAAACGAGAAAAGCTCTGGAAGAATCGTTTAAAGTAAGCCTTCCAACATGACTCTGCCCTAGACCAGATTTGGTCTAGGGCAGAGTCAGAATCCGGTACAGTTTCTGCGAAACGCTAGCTCAGATCTGTGCTAACTTTACGAACTTTTGGAATCTTATTTTGAAATCCCCTGAGTCAGAGTTGCGGCCAAAGCTCCAACTGACGCAGATGCCAAAGTGAGTAACGCGGTATCAACTTCGGTACTTTCACATGCACCTGAAGTCCATAACAATACGTAAGCAACGACTGCAATCACTATAGTTAAAAAGAGAAACCATATGATTGCAAGATAGAATCTTGGATCTCTACTCGGATGAAGTATTCTTTTCCGTGGAGGTCTTTTCCTCAAGAATCCGGTTCCAAATATCATCCGCCTCGGACTTTCGTGCTGAAGGGAATCTGAAATACTCAACTTCGTGTCCCCATGCTTTTCTTCTGCCATTAAATCAGACCAAGAGTTGTCCGGTGACTAGTTCAATTTTGTCAGAACAGCACTACCGAGGGCGACGAGCTCAACGAGGTTCTTACTTCTTACCGAAAATATATCCAGTGGTCAACATTACCAAGCTTAACGCTCCTAACGCAATCTCCATATTATCGGTATTAATCCACACCGCTACGATACTGATCATTTTGGTCGCTCACATGGTTGAGATTCAAGTCTACATGTTGAGCTACAGCTTGCTGGGTCTCTTAGTTGATTCGGTTGTATTGCTGATACCAGTGGTGAGTGCGTACAAAATTGGTTCGACCTCACCTATTACTCGGCCGCAGTTTATACGACGCTCGGGTTCGGCGACCTAGTTCCGATCGGTCCGATGCGAATTCTCACTGGAATTGAGTCGGTTGTAGGTTTAGCGTTGATCGCTTGGAGCGCATCGTATACCTTTTTACGGTACAGTGAACCGATGCAATCAAACATTCAGCGGGCAGAGACGGAAACCTTACAACATTACGTAAACTTGTAACACCGGGCGACTTCGTACCCGGTGTTACGTTAGAGCCGTTGCAGCGGCCCTAGATATGTGCTGGCAAATCCAGCGAGTTAGCAACGCCACTTTAGAGGATGTTAAAATGCGCGAAAACTTCACAGATTTAAAACAAATATTCACACAACTGATTCAACAAATACAAGGTGTATCCGAGTATCGATCAATTAAAGATTATCCTCCCGCTTCTCCAGTTCAACAAGACGCATCGGATCAAGCGATGAATTCCATTGAGCGCGGAATGTGGCAATATTGGGAACAAGCGGCGCGAACGCGCTCATTGTCCCAAGCAGAACGTTCTTGCTTAGAAACGCTCCGTAATCGGTTTAGTAACTAATTACTTCCTTTTCGGTTTTTCTGATCCGATTTAGCCGGTTCTAAGAAACCGACACTAACCACTTTCTGGGTTTATCCGGTTCTACCTCCCCAGTTGCGATCTTTGCGACTCGTACCACCTGCTGGATATCATCGAGTGGTTCTGGTTTGGGTTTTGATTTTTTGTCGGCGATGCAATACCCATACTCATTCACCACTTTTTCAATCTTTTTGATTAATTCGGCGGTGAGTGCTTGACCGCTAAACTCGTCTAACTCAGGGGTCAAAGACATGAATGTGGGAAATTTTGATCCAGCAAGATGAGTACCCATTCCAATTTTTCTACCGTTATTGGTAAGTACATCACATCGTCCGTTTTCGCCGTGATCTATAAAGACACGCACTCTCTTGGTAGAACGAAATGCAACGTAAGCAATGACAGCAGTAGCTGAAGTTGCAATAGCAGTTAGCGTAGATGTTATGACACTAACAGTTAGCATTGTCTCCCTCGGTTCTGTGGTTTACTCGTCCTTTTCCTTAGGCTTCTCTTTCGGCGTGTCTTCCACGTACTCTTCTTCGGCGAGACCAGTTGCCATCTTCATGACATGAATTGCGTTAGCCACTTCACAGGCTGGACGTTTCTCTCCCTTCGGTCCGATTACGTAGGATTCCTCGGGCACTTCTTCTTTCTTCACAGTAATTAAACTCCGTTTAGGTGGATAAAATTATATGTGAATTATTTACAACTATCAAGGTTGTAAATAAGAAGAGAATGTTAAACTAGATCACTACTCGGAAATCCGCCTTTCAGTGGCGCGAAATTTCAATCAAAATTACAACGAGCCCAAGTTCGGCGCGTCGCTGAACTTGGCGGGAGCGGAGGTACGCTAGACTTTGTGAGTGCCTGGTTTATAAAAGGAGGCGAATATATTAAATCAGGTAAAGCTCGTATTGGATTCGTAGCCACAAATTCTATTACACAAGGTGAACAAGTCGCTCAACTCTGGCCGATACTGTTCAATCGGTGTGGACTCGAACTGGCGTTTGCACACCGTACATTTGCATGGGGATCAGATGTTCGGGGTAAAGCTCATGTACATGTGGTGATAATCGGGCTGGACCGAGGGGACAACGCGAGAACTAAAGCTCGCTTATTTAGCTATACCGACCTCGATAGAGACCCTGAAGAGAGCGCGCATTCATCCCTATCACCGTACCTTATAGACGCGAGCAATCTAGTAGATCGGCACCTGACCGTCGAAGAGGAGAATGTTCCTTTGAATCACATGCGACAACTGTCATTTGGTACCCAACCACTCGAAAACGGAAATCTCACTTTTAATTCTAAAGAAAGAGAACTGTTTGTTAGAAGGGAACCTCTCTCCGCACCGTATTTTCGACCTTTCATTGGTGCAAAAGAGCTTCTAAGAAACCAAAAGCGTTGGATTCTCCACACCGAGGACATTGCTCCCGTTCAACTCCAAAAAATGCCGCTCGTGCGCGAAAGATTGAAAGCGGTAAAGACCTTTCGGGGTAATAGCTCACGACAAACTACCAAAAAACTTGCGGACTTTCCTACTCGGTACGGAGTTACAGAAGTACCGACAGAGCCTTTCCTCACGATACCTAGGGTAAGTTCAGAGAGACGAGAATATGTTCCAATAGGCTGGCTCAAACCGCCGGCGATTCCCAGCGAAGCTACGCTGATTCTTCGAGGTGCGACGCTGAGAGAGTTTGGAATTCTAACATCGGCAATGCATATGGCTTGGCTTCGACAAATCGGAGGTAGATTAGAGAGTCGGTATCGTTACTCTTTAGGACTAGTCTACAACACTTTTCCGATCCCGCCCGGATTTGCTAGTGGCCAAGGGGATTTTTCGAGTATCGAAGAATTAGCTCAAGAGGTTCTTGATGCACGTGCCGTTCATACTGACGCGACACTTACTGATTTGTATGATCCTATTGTCATGCCGACAAATCTACGAAAAGCACATCATGCACTAGACCGCGCAGTTGATCGCCTTTACCGTTCGAAGCGATTCGACTCGGAACGAGAGCGATTGGAGTATCTCTTCAAACTTTATGAAGAAATGCTAAGACCCCTAGGCAAGAATAGTAAAACGAAACCACGAAAATAGCACTTGTGGTCATACAGATCCAAAAGTTCCTAGACATGACCAAATTGATCTGAGAAACGATTCATATCAAGTTCGATTTAACAAGGATTTGACTGTGCTTCTTCCGAACACAGAGTACAGCTTCAGTCATTCGTTCGGCAATGAGGTAACGAGATTCTTACTCAGACGTGGATTCGGTCCCTTTCCTATCGAGACTCACACCGTTTCATGCCTTATTTGCTTCTAGACCGTTACTAACAATTCGTAAATTCTTGAATTAGTGATTTTTGTCCTTATTTATTGTAAATGAGATCCAATAGACTAGAGAATTATCTGGAGATAAAAGCTTGGGATACAGGATTGGAATGGCTGTGACAAAGTTTAATTACGACGACCCCACATATCTATTGGCTCGAAAACAAGCGTTTGAACGTTCCAAAGGGGTTTGCCAACATTGCGGCTTATTTCTCGCGGTCGAAGCGCATCATTGGGCTGTCGACTATCCGCGACCCGAGAAAACAAAGGCTGATGATTTGGTAGCTCTTTGCCAGAGTTGCCACGGCAACGCCACCACAAAACGTAGGTTTATACGTTCAGGAGGCGTGGCGTGGCAGTACGACGAAATAACAAACAATAGCATAAAGGAGTATTTTCAATGCAATCCTTCAAAATTGAAATCGACGGAATCTCTCCACTCATCATGCACAACGGGTCGGGAATCGACCCACTTCTCCCTCAAAACCTCGAGGCGAAAGAAATCACCAGCAAGAGAGGTTCAAATCGAACTGCTGCAGACGAGGCTCGCCTCAAACAATTGGAGACGGCGAAATCACTCTGGCTAAACGAAAGAGGTCGTCCGACAATTCCAACGTCTGCTCTTAGGGCGTGTATCGAAGGAGGAGCGAAAAAACTCAAACAAGGTCCAATGGTGCGCGAGGGGCTCATTGTCCTAGAATCTACGTTTTTTTATGACGAGGAAAAATATGGTACGACTTTGGAGGATCTACAAACGAAGTGTCAGTTTACTGTTCCCGTAGTAGTGCAGCGATCTCGAATACTGCGAACGCGCGCAAAGTTTGATGAACCATGGTATTGCGAGTTTTTTGTGGAAACAGACGAGGAATTGGTGTCACTCGAATACTTAGAGATTTGGTTGGACATTGCGGGGCGCAGACTTGGATTAGGCGATTGGCGACCTCAAAAAAGCGGAATGTATGGACGATTCGAAACTCGTACGATTGATGTAGTAAAAAACGACTCCTGATCGTCTATATCATGGGGGGACACAGTGCTTGAAGCGTTGCGACAAAGAGTTCCCCGTTTTGGATAAGTGTGGTAATGCATGGTGGAGTAAGGTTAAATATGGTTGTGCGACCGCGATGCAACGCGAGGAATGGACGACGAGGTTGGGCGAAGTTAACACCGCATGGCGAGGCGATGCTAGGCGGGGCTGTGTCTGGTTAGGCATGGTTAGGTACGGCGAGGTAATGCATGGCAAGGATTTTTCGGTGTGAAGAGGTCGAGCAACGTACCACTGAATATTGAACGTCCATCCGTCATTGAGGAAAACTTATGAGGAAAATTAGGGGGCAAATTGCCCCCTAGTTTGCTCTTTGTTCTATACTCTATACTGTACATGCAACGGTTTTTCTGTTAATGAGAACCTTTCATAAATCGTATTCGGTTGTCATGGTGTCACGGTGCGCGGCCCGAGTATTTAATTTTGGACAGGTAAGAAAAGATATGAACCAGAGAATCGCGCCTTTACATCACGACACTCGAATGCGATCGCGACGGAGATGTTGACTCCAACAGTGGCGAGATTGCAGGGTGATGCACATGAGAAGTTGTATTAATTGATTTATCGAGAAAAAATTTGAGCACGGTCTTTACGAGTGTAGCCACGGGGTTGGACCGATGCGTGTGGAGTCGGTCGTCTTGGGACAAATCGTTGAAGTCGAGTTCATTGGCCGTCAGAGAATACTACGGCAATCTCTTAGGTGAGAAATTGAACTAATTCGAGACAGGGACATTACGCATGCTCGTTTTGTGCGTTTGCCAGAGTTACTTGAAGCGTATGCAAAAAAACGACTCTCAAGGATTATTAGAAAATTTAACGCGATCTCTCTTAAAAAATTTTCGAATACAGTGTACGCTCTCTGACTTCGATGCTTGCCGAGTCCCGTGCTTTCAAGAAAAAAGACCTTAGTCAGTACGCTCTTTATACTGTCGATTTGTCACTGAACAAATCAACGGCACGATAAGTGCTTGTTTGTGCACAATATCGCACTCCCGCACAAGTTAAAAACCAATGCTGACATCAGCTACTAACATTTTCAATGTTGCCAAGGCAGAAGTACGAACAGCGAGACGACGAGCTCGGTTCTGGACGATCGTGTTTTTCCTCTCTCTTTTCTCAATCGTGGGATACCTGATTTCGTGCTCCTTTCTTGGTTATGCAGCTTTAACTTCACCTTCCTTTGGGACCGGGGTACCTAAATATTTACTCGGCAACATTGATCCAACATTCTTTCTCTTCTTTCAGTTTGCGGTACTCTTCTTGGCTTTCGATGCCGGGCATCTGCACAACAGAAATCGCATTGCTGAAGTGCTGGATTCTAAATCCATCACGAATTTCGAATATCTAGCGGGTCGAGTGTTTGGAATCGCTGGATTGTTGTGGATCGTCGCAGCTGCGAACATTTGCGTGATGCAACTACTGGGTCTGATTTCTACGACAACAAATATTGGTATAGCAGATACGATCGAGTGGTACTCGTTATTCAATCTCCTACTAATTGACGGTCCTGCTACTCTCTTGATTTGGTGTTCCGTTGTCGTGTTCCTGTCATGCATCTTGCGCTTTCGTTTGCTTGTTACGGGTGTTGCGAGTGCTTTAATTTTTGGTTGGTTTTTGTTTGTTCTAAACACGCCATACTCACTACTCGAAATCGTCTCTCCGTCGTCAAACGACTCACTGTTTGTTTCCGATCTGTTTCCACAATTAGCATCGTTGCCTGTGATCGCAATTCGTGTCGCGACCATTCTGGCGGCAATTGCACTCATTGCCATGGGTGCGTTGATTTGGCGTCGTCAAAATAGTGTTAGTCAACTCAAGTGGTTCCACCCACTAGGAACTTGTCTGTGTGCTGGAATCCTACTCTACGCTTGGGGTTCGTCCAGTGTCCTAAGCGATCACAACGCCGCCGGAAGTTGGCAAGATGTCCACGAAAACCACGAGTGGGATGATCGCATCGATCTCGAAGCGATCACGGGAAATGTGAAAATCGATCCCAAAAAGCACCTGGTCGCAGATCTTACGATAAGTTTCAACGTGAAAGTACAAACATCAATCCCACTTGCGTTTACACTCAATCGGTCAATGCATATTGAAGAACTGTTCCTCAATGGTATGGAACCCAATTACACATTCGATGACGGACTTCTCACAATTTCTACGGCGACACCGCTCGATAAGGATGCCACTCATACCTTAGACATAGTTACTTACGGTATTCCAGACGAACGATTTGCGTATTTTGATAGTCCACTCGACTACTTGAGAACCTCGGGCGTGTCTAACCACACCGTTTCATTACTTGGAGAAAAGGGTTCTATCTACTCGCCCAAATATGTTGCTTTGATGCCTGGAGTGTATTGGTATCCAAAACCTGGTCCAGTGCGTGGTGACTATCGTTCCTCCCAAAACGGAATCGACTATTTTCATTTGGATCTATCTGTCGAGCTCGCGCCCAAGAGCTGGCAGTTAGTAGGTACAGATGTCGTTCAAGTATCAGACCAAACAAATTCCTACCACGTGAACCCAGCTAGCCCAGTTCATGAAATCGCTCTTTTCGCATCAGAATTTGAGAGTGCTTCCGCCGAAGTTGAAGGCATCGAATTCAAGATGTATCTTCACAAGCAACATGCTAAAAATCTTCAACTATGGGACGAATTTGTCGAGAAGTTTGAAGACTTAGTTAAGTGGCGATTACAAGATTTTTCTGATCACGGATTAACCCTTCCGTTTCGAACTCTTACTTTGGTCGAGGTACCTAGACAACTGAGGACTGTTGGAGGCGGTTGGCGCATGAATTCGCTACAGACACTACCGGGCATGGTGCTCATGAAAGAGCACGGATTTCCATCCGCGCGAATGGATCTTGCGCTCGAACGACTAACCAATCGTGAACACGATGAAGATTCAGTTGACGAAGAGCAAATGAAACTACTGTTTGAGTACTTTTGGTATGGTATGGGAACTGACAATCCTTGGATGGGGCTACCCGAACGATATTGGTCGCACAGAGTCTCAGCGCGCGGCAAACATGCGAGCGTATTAGATCAAATTATGCTCTCTCTGATTGCAACGCTACAAAGACGAGAGCACGAATTTTTCTCCATCTATTCCACTCTTCACTTTGCTGACTTAACCTCGCTCAGCCTTTTTGAGGGAACGGTAGGACTTGAAGATGGATTGGAGAATGATCGTGTACCAAGTACTATCGGAACCGCAAGAAGGCTGAAAGAATACTATGCGACTCGCGTATCGGTTTGGAACAACGTCGAAGATACCAGTTTCACAGATCTACCATCTGCAAAGGGTAGTCAGCATGACTTTGAACTTCTTCTCTTGAAATGTGATCGAATTGCGAACGCACTAATGTCTGTTAACGGAGAGGAAAAGGTCTTTGCGTGGTTGGTTGATATGTTGACACAACATGCAGGTCAAACTTATACGCTCGAAAATCTCATTTCATCGGCTGAAACACATGAGGTTATGGTTGATCCATTTCTCACTAAGTGGTTGCAGACCAATTCCCTACCAGCTTTTGAAGCATCCAACTATACGACCGCCCGCATTGCCGACGACGCTCAAGGGAATCCGCGGTATCTGACGAGTGTGTCAGTAAGAAATACTCAAAGGGTAGCTGGATTTGTGCGACTGCAATTCCCGACAGAGCAATCGTGGGATTGGCCACACCCCTATCTCACAGAAAGCAAAGGGGTTCGTATCGACGGCGGATCCGCTAAGCGAGTGAACTTGCTGACTTCTTACGAAATTAGAAATGTTTACGTCGACCCGGGACTGTCTCTGCATCGAGGATTGATTCAGCTCACTCAGGGTTCGGAAACATCGGAGGTGCCAACGAACATGGAACCGGCTGACTTTGCAGAAGCGAGCTCCTGGATGCCAATTAAAGAAGTAGGCATTATTGTCGACGACCTTGATACAGGGTTCTCGGTGGAGCAACAGTCCGTTCGAACCGCTCGTCCTCCTCGCGCGGGTCCAATCGCATGGTTTAGGATCCCTCGACTCGACGGTGAACTAGACCGGGGCATTCCAGTCAGAGGTGATTACCTTTTTGAGTACCGCGCACCTGCAGGTGAATGGAATCGAATTGCTGAATCCCAAGCATACGGAAAATTTCGCAGAACTGCTGTCTTCAATTACGTACGACAGACGAACCGAACAGCGACATTTACTACTGAACTCCCTGATTCCACGGCATGGCAATTAGACTACCATGTCCCAGTTTCTCTCAATAGAGACGGGCATAAGGGGCTCAAATACCAAATGGAAATTTCCGATCAAACTAGTTCGCAGGATGTGGACTTCGATGTCTACAACTTGGAAATAGGATGGAACTCAGTTGGAGAGTACGATTTAGATGCAGGAGAGGTCAATGTTAATCTAGTAGGCACTTCGCAACGAGAACCGTTGTGGGCGGACGCAATACGATGGTCTAAGGTTGAGAAGGATTAGCCCGTTGAGAAAGTAGATGAAATGCCAGCACGAAGTACTTCCACCATTCCTGCGTTAGATACTCTTGGGTAACATCCATTTCCTAAGCCTATTCGAGCTGACTGGAAATGACGCAAACAATTCTTGACGCTGACGTAACTCGGTGCGGCGTGTTGTTCAACGTTGTAGAGAACCGAGATCTTTCGTGCTCCGATACTTCCTCCGCGTAACTAATATGGATGATTCAGGTGTGCCACGTAAACCATCTCAAAAATCGGACGTGATTGATTCTGTATGAATTGCCAAGTTAATAAAATTATATGATCTTAAGTTCAGGAATAGGTTAGCCTGAAACGCTCTTGACTATGCGACTAATTTCTATTTAATGCAAGTATGGTAGAAAACCTACAAACGAGTCCAAATCCTGTATCTCGGTATAGCGTAGTTGCCAGGAAAAAAGCCCACGGAGCGATTTATACACCCAGAGTGCTAGCGGACTTTGTTGCTAAACAAATCGTCGACGCAAGCGAAACACCAACACAGGATAGACCGCTTCGTATATTGGATCCCGCAGTTGGACAGGGTGAATTACTCCTGAGCCTTCTCAACAATCTGAACGGTAAATCAAACACGAAGATTGAACTACATGGGTTCGAAACAAACTCATCGGAAATGGATCGAGCAGCAGATAGGATAAGACGAGAATTTCCATCCGTTACACTGAATTTCGAATTAAAAAACTTCTTAGAAATTGCTAGCAAACCAAGAATCGGAACCAGTTGTGAAAGTGGTGAATTGTTTGTTCAAGATGAACTTCCAACCTATGACTTGATCATTGCGAATCCCCCATATGTCCGTACCCAAATTCTGGGATCGGACCAAGCACAAGAAATAGCGAGACAGTTTCAGTTATCCGGTCGCGTTGATTTATACCACGCCTTCATTCTTGGTATTTCGAACGTATTGTCACGGACCGGCGTTGCAGGGATCATTGTTTCTAACCGTTTCATGACGACTAGGGCCGGAGCATCTGTGAGGAGAGCACTGTATGAACGATACAAGCTGCGTGCCGTGTGGGATTTTGGGGATACAAAGCTTTTTAACGCCGCAGTTCTTCCAGCCGTTCTTGTACTACAAGGAAAGAGTGATTCCAATTCGACTGTTCCCACATTTCAATCTATATACGAAACCACTGAACCGGCGACATCAACAGCGGATGATGTAATAGCTGCACTTTCCCGCGACAACGGTGTTGTAAGAATTAATGATGGTCGCCGCTTTAAAGTTAAGCAAGGCACTTTAGATACGGGTAATTCTGCTGATGGTGTTTGGCGGGTCGCCACACAATCGGCAAACACTTGGCTCAAGACTGTAGACAAGCATACGTGGGCAACATTTCGCGATATAGGAAAAATACGTGTTGGCGTAAAGACTTGTGCTGACAAAATATTCATTCGAAGCGATTGGGATGATTTGCCTGAATCAGCTCAGCCAGAACTCTTGAGACCAATCACCACGCATGATATAGCGAATCGGTTTAGTCCATTGACCGCTGATCAACCAAAGATGGTTGTTTACCCTCACAAAGTAGTTCAGGGCAAACGTCGATCTGTGAATCTCGAAAAATTCCCTCGTACCAAAGCGTATTTAGAGTCGCACCGATCAATTCTTGCGAACCGTCATTACTTAATTGAGGCGGGGCGAGAATGGTATGAAATTTGGGTACCGCAAGATCCACATAGCTGGGATCAACCGAAGCTAGTGTTCCGTGATATCACTGAGAAACCTACCTTTTGGATGGATTTAAAAGGGACGGTTGTCAATGGAGACTGTTATTGGATGGTTAACCGCGATCCCAAAGAATTGGATCTCTTGTGGTTAGCATTAGCTGTTGCGAACTCGACGTTTGCAGAAACCTTTTATGATCTCCGTTTTCACAATAAGCTATACTCTGGACGGCGACGATTTATGACTCAATACGTCGAAAATTTTCCAATTCCCTCTCCGCTCAGTTGTAAGAGCAAAGAAATAGTATCGACAACCAAGGAAGTTTACCGATTAGCTTGTGATTCTCAAAAAACCAAAGCCATACAGGAGAAACTTGACGCGATGGTGTGGGAAGTGTTTCTGGGAGAGAAACCACCTGTTTGTTAACTGATCTCTTTAATTCCCAAGTTTTCAATCAGTCTCGAAAAAACTGTCCGTTAGCTTTATCTGCAATTTCTTGTTAAGAACTCTACCCTGAAATTGCGGAAATCTAGTGAAGAACTTCTCGCCAGTTGTTAGGTACACTTTTCTAATCGAAACAACATTTCCATCAGTGTCTGCATAAAACAACGCGTAACGAACATCACAATGCCGGACTTGATGGTGGCCTACGGTCAAAAGACCGACCGGGTCTTCACTGTCAGGTTTCACTAGACCGAGATCAATAGTTGGCGAAGTCTGAAGCTTTACTTCCATGATTTGGTGCTTTAAATCTGGGAAGCGTCCATCATCTTCAAATGTAGCGTACCCAAGAGTTTGGCACACCAAGCGATGCAACGATTCACCACGCCTGCGGTCCTGATCATCCCCAACATCGGGAAAACTCGCTCCGACGAGACTCTTTAAATGATTGAACAATACATCTATGGGAAGTAATTCGGTAGCAATTGGATTTCTTAGTGGTGTTACAACAATAGATGTGTCAATACTCTGGATTCCTTGATTAAGAAGATAGATCGGAGAAGTATCTTTAGGTGAGATCAACTCCGCTTCTTCAATGCGTGGTATTAACCGCGCTTGGTATTTCTGTGTTAAAGTGCCAGTCGTATCTAGGTGTACTAAGTCTTGTCCTGTCACCACTCGTACGCCTGTTATCGTCCCAGAGCCGTCAATCCGAACAATCACGTAACGCCGTCCAATGACTATTTTCTCATTCCAGATTTGCAGATTGTTGGATTTTTGAACGTAAGTATCAAAGTTTTGATTTGGAAAGCGTGGTTGAGTTTTTTTAAAGCTCTTCGGAACTGGGTAACCTAAAGCATCACAGATATATTCTTTGACTTTCTTGGACCGAGTGCGTAGAGGTAAGTTAGGGAGAGATATACCCGTGAGTGAATCATTGAGTAAATACTGCAGCGTCGAAGTAGGTATCCATATGTTTGACTTGGAAGGATCGATGCTGTCATAGATTGACAGACCACTTTGGCGAATTGCTTCGACTATCTTTCGGGGGTTCTCATCGGAAGTGTCCATTGTTTGCTCCGTAGCCTTCAATGTTCAAATTTTCGCACCAGGGAAGTTCTACACTCTATCAGAATCTCGTTGTCCAAATCCAAACTGGAATGTGAACATATTAGTAAACTCACTCACTGTACCGAAGTTCGAAAACTGAATACCCACAGTCTGCACAGACATACTTAGTATCCTCCCTGTGGGCAATCTCCTTAGATCAGACACAGTTCCCACCTGAGAATACTGGCGACCATCTTCTGGTGTCATGCAGAGTACTGAATTCTAAGGTCTATTCGATATTGATTCATCGCTGTGCACAACATTAATCAATGCTATTACTACTAAATGTCGCAAGTGAAATCACAGGTAACGTTGATCCTATTCGTTGGACAATCCGATTAAACAACTACCGTTTCGGTCGTAAAGTCCCAATTCCAAAACTGGAGGCGCGTCGTCATACTGAACATCAGTAATCGCGCAGAGCAATAGCGTCCTTGACTTCTCGGCTGCGATGGACGGCGTTCTGTTTTACCTGATTGATTAAACTTGCTTCAAACAACACGGTATTCATTCATTGCGCTTCTTATGTGATTACAAGTTCGCAGTGCTCTTAGCGTGTTCATAATTGAGAATATAGGCGTGATGGTCGACGAAAAGAAGTCCAGGGTAGCTGTATAGACTTCGGCCAGATTTGGTGTTAGTGATCTGGATACGTCTTACACGTTCAAAACACTGCTTCTGTGGATTACAGATACCTACAACGTCAATGTGTATGTACGCCAAAACTGAATGACACATCCTAACGCGTCTAAGAAATCAACTTCATTGTTATCACTAGTAGTAATCTTCAGTCGACTTACGTTCCAGTCTTTTCTATCAAAATCGAGCGGACAGAAATCTCCTTTATAAAGTTCCGCTGAAAGAATACTGGGAGGATGTCTAGTTATTTGGGCATGCTTAGATTCGATGCATATGTCCTGCATATATGCTAGCTCCGGACAGACTGTTTTTACATGATCTTGCAATTCACGCAGGTTCCTGAATTTGTGCTTTTTATCTGATTGTACGTGTAGGTGATCACACATATGCCAAGCATTGATCGCACATTGTCTGGCGATCTGCTTATTTAGAGGGTCTGTGTTGAGCTGTTCCCAACCCTCCTCAAGGGATTGAAGTAAAGTTGTAGAATCAAGACCAAAATTTCGCGTTTGTGTTTTGTTCATGATGTATTTCAAATAAAACATTTGGAGCTGTCAAAAAATAACTGGCAAATTCAGCCAAACAGAGTACGACAGCGGACATATGACATCGTTATGAGGACTAGGTAACGTAAGCGATCTCAAGGCGTTAAAACTGTCACTCTAAAGGTACCCATCGAATCGCATCCGCGTAAATAGTCTTCTTTTCAGACGAACCAGAAATCCAAACTTCCGTCCGCGTCGAATCGACATCAAATGTGCCGAGTACATGCCACCCATATTCTGCGTTTTGTGCATCGAATTCGATAGTCTCTTCCCGCTCTCCAATCACTACTTTTATCCTGGTGTTTCCAGCTGGATATAGTTTAAACCAGTCAGCTGATAGTCCTTGGTATAGCAATACTAGTGTTTCTCGATCACTCGGAGCGAGTTCCTCAACCGGCTGGTGATATTCGAGTTGCCATCGCCCCTTCTTTGGTAAAGTAGCACTGTACTTTGCGTACGATGGTTTACCCTCGCGACCGTGGTGAATGAAGGCGTAAGTACTGCGGTATTTACCGTAAGCTCTTTGAGCCGACCGTCGTACCCACCGCTGTTTGGGTGGTGGTTCGCCGTCTTCAAACACGTACGCGGGCAGACCATTGTCCCATTCTTCGACTATCGAAGTGCCAAGTATCTCCCGCAAATATGAAACCCCTGGTAACAACGTGAATGGGGGATTTTCGTACACAATCTCAAAATTTTCATCGATATCATCAACTATCACTGCCTGACTCTCCGGTGGCGACCATTCGGTTTTGACAACATAAGGTTGTCGTGTTTCGGCAATCTTGTTCAAATCAATCACAGGTGGAATGTCAACGCGTATAGCATCCCGATTTAACGATAAATACGGTTCAACAAACATAACATCGACGGGCCATTGATACTCGCTCGATATGGACAATTTCACCGATTCATTACCGCGAACCAAAAATGCTTTGTACCAGTGTCTCGAATCCCAACGACGAGCACCGTGTCCTTGAGGGTGTGCGTTGGTGTACGACACGTCCACAAATCCGTCATATGGTTGGGCGTTGTGCACAACAACGGAAGCTTCAAATCGTTTCTGACCCGTCTCGGTGTCAGGAAGTCTTCTACTGCTAGGTTCGGCTACGATAAAGCCGGGTAGACCTTTCATGTTGAGCCAATCACCAAGAACGGCTTCTATGTCAAGATCGATATTGTTTGCTTGCTGAATCAAATCATCGTAGCTGTAAGACTCACCTTTCAATGTCTTCGAGAGTTGTCCAATAAGCCTCGCGGTCGCTCCTCTTCCAAGAATTTCCAAGATAATCTGGCTCAAAGTCGTCGACTTAGCAGAAATGACTCGAAGACTCCTCAGAGGTGCTTGCTCGGTTGTGAGTTCGCCGAGTGAATATTGCTCTAGATCATTCCACACGATTGAGCGAGTGTTGTATCGAAGCAACGCTAGTTCTTCGCGGCTCTTCGTAGCCTCATTTTTACCTACGTCGAATAGATCGAACACGCTTCTTTTTGCATTTTCTAAAGCCAATTCAAAGATAAAAAAACGGCCGGGATCTCTACGAATACGATCTCCTTCAAAGATACTGTAATCAAAGAGTAAGTGTTGTACCAATTCCTCCATGACATGATCGAGTACTGTTGCACCTGTTTCTGTGGTTGAAGTCTGGTGTTTAACAAAGTTCCGAGCAAAGCCTATAGTGGGGTGCTCTCCAAACACGTTGCTGTTGAAATATTTGGACAAGTATGACCCCGGAACAGACACTCGTATTCGATAGTCTTCTGAAAAATCATCGCCACCCCAATTTCTTTCGAACCAGTATTCGGAGTTTGTTGACACTTTAGTGTTCGGCAGCGAAGATTCTCGCATCATGACCATGCCTGGAGGTCCCAGAGTAGTGTCCATCATCCATCCGCCACCGTAGACGCGTAAAGAAATCGGGACTTCCACGAGAGAGAACATGTCGTAGGGATACACAACTCTGGCTTTTTTATGCCAATTGAGCCAACTCAAGATCCGCGTCTTCAAATTCCTCTCGATTACACTCAGGTCATGAAATGTACGGCGGTGATGCTTCGTAAAAAGTACTTCAAACTCAATGCCTTCGACTTCAATGCTAGCGCGCTCAAAATCACTGCTCACTAAGGTAATTTCTGGAACTGGATTCCCAGGAGCAATTTGATAGGTGGATTGACGTGAATCGTTTGACTTTTCAGCCACCCGATGACCGCCACCAGCCACCAACCAGTCTTGTGGAACTGATACTTTGAGGTCAACTGTAAACAAGTCCCGAGGTCTGACCTCCAATCTATCTTCGCCAGTGGCTGCACCGGAAGAGGGATACCACTTAATTCCCGATGTTAACACCACGAAATCCCGATGAAATATGTAATTTTCGGTTCCAAGTGCGAACAAGTTCCGAACATTCGCTCCAGCAATGTCTTTCGACTTCACCGCCGCGTCTAAATACGCAAAGCGCGCATCCGGGCGACCCTGAGCTGTCACTCTGACTTCAACCGAGCCGTTGTCGTTTGCAGGAATCGGAACTTGTAAGATTCCTTTCTCGAATCTAGGGGGAGTTATTTCTTCTCCTCCAACCCATAGCTGAAGTTTACGATATCCTGGATTCAATGACAACACGACATAGTCATGCACGTTGTTCTCTGGTGGGATCAAGTCAACCGTGACGTCCAACAGCACCTTACGGCCTGGGAAAATGTCTACAGCTCCGCGTATATGGGTAACGTCAGGAAATGTGCTGAGATCCATTGCGTCATGCGTGCGAACCCAGTCTTGAACTTCCATTCGACTTAGATGTTGGAATCCTAAGGTTCCACCTATTACGAAGCTACCGAGCACGAATGCACCAATACCGCCCAGGGTGTAGTGTCGCCGGTGCATTAAAGGACGTCGCAAAAAACTCCCCGCCAAGACGATAAAACTACCAGCAAATAACATGAGGGAGAACCGATTGAGCAAGATTTCACCCGATACCAAGCGAGGTGCAATTTCTGACGGAAAGAGTGAGGCACCTGAGCTGGTAACCAGAACACCGGTATAGTCAAGCGGCAATCGAAGAAACAACCAAAACACGATTATGACGCCCCCAAGAGCGAGCGCGATGACGACTATCCTCGATCGTATGATCGTTGAAAGAAATATGGTTAACGCGCCGAAGAACGCCAGATTCGGTACGAGATCCCAGATCAAAAACGAAGCTACGCTGTGCAATTCAATGAGATTTCCGTATCCGAGGTTATTCAGTTCAGCAATCCAACCGTACAGCACGACAAACGTAATGAACACTACCATGGGTACTGCAATTAGTATTACTAATCCCAATAAACGCGCTAACAGCACGACGACGTTAGAGGCCGGAACGACAGCTAAAACTTCGTCGATCTTATTTCGTATATCTCTCCCTCGCAGGTCATACGCCAGCAAAATCATTGCGATGCAATAGAGTGCGATGAAATATGGTCCCAGCGTCGCAGCTATGTAAGTTGGAGCCATCATCCCAACACTCGCGGATTCTGCCGCTCTTAGGATGTATTGCAGTTCAACCAATACATAAAAGGAAGCACTAACTAAGAACGCCACGAGCAGAATCAACTTCGTGCGTTGCAGTTTGAGAGACTGCTTCACTTCAGTCAGTGCGAACACCAAGAACATATACATTTAGATGCCTCTCAACATCGGATGGTCAATACTTGCTGATTTTTGGGGTTTCATACCTGACTATGTGAGCTACAAAATCACTCTGGTTCCCTAGATTTCCTCTTTATGGAGTAGTACACCTATGCTACCTACGTTCTATGTGTCTGCTTTAGTACTCAGAGACCGAGGCTTCACTGACCTATTCGGCCGAAGAAAAACTCAAACCTAATTAGTGGCCTGCATCTACATCACCACACACACCAGATGAAAGTTTTTTGCTCTAAGTGTATGCGACAGCTGTTTAGGTGATGAACTATCTGTCTCTAGCATGGGCAGGCGCAGGTTCATCAGTCAATGGCGTGTTTACCTCCCTCATCAATCGCCGAGTTCGCCGAAGAAGCCCGTAGCACAAAACAGGTAATGCGAGACAACCCACAACAACAATCACCAAAACCAGATGAGTAACCTGAATTGAGCCCGTCAATAGAAGAATAACCGCACCACCAAGTACGATGGCTGCTATTATTGAGAGCACTATAGCACTAGCTTTAGCCCATTCTCGGGGCGAGTAAAGTTCCCGAAAGAACCGCTCAGTGTAGTAGAGAGGGTTTTGTGCTTCCTCGATTTTTACATCTAGTTCTCTTACCATTCGACGATATCGTCGAAGAAGCCAATAGAGCAAAACACTCGTTACGAAACCACTCAACAAAACTATCCAAACCGGAATGGGAGCTGGAATTAAGTCCGCGAAATGAAAAATAACTATACCAACAACTAGCATGAGTGCTAATATTGAGATAACTATTGCGAAAGATATAGCCCAGAATCCAGGCGAGTAAAATTCCCGAAAATTTCGTTCACAATAGTGGAGAGGGTGGTGTTTTTCCTTCTGTTTTACATCATTCATTTGTCCCCTCACCTGTTCAAGTCATGGTACACATTCTGCGGTTCTCGAAGGAAAGTATCGCGTTAGTCGCCAGTGTGGACCGGTTCTTTAACCCGTTTCGTTCCTCGTTGAACGAAGAAACTCGAACCAATATTTCCAGCCATCGTCAATAATTTCGGCGACGATTTGCGACCTCGTGTTTGAAATCATCCTATTGCTCGCTATTTGAGATTTTTCCGCGTTCTATGTCCGATCATCACTGGGGGAAAGTACCAGACGACTCAGGCTTCAAAATACTTCGGTATCTTAGACTCTCCGATACTGAAGTCATAGTCGGTATTGAAAGCTCCTGTTAATGTTTCTTCATCTGTCTTGATGATGAACTAGCTGTCTTCAACCGGAGTAAGTGCGTGCTCTTCGGCTAGTTGGGTGGTCATTTTTCTGACCATAAGGCGGGTACGCTGAACGAGCCAGTAAAAAGAGCAAACGCTCAACACAAACCAACCCGAGAAAACCATCCAAACGATAGGGGAAATCCGAATTGCACCGTTAAAGTGTGCGATGAGAGCTGCCGCGAAGACTATAAAAAACAAGAAAAAAGGACCGGATGCGAACCAATAAGAAACTCGGTACACTCTCTTTTCCTGAGCAGACAGGAACTTTAATGGTTCCTCTGCTTTACTGCTGAAGAACGAATCAACCCCTTTTTGACGTACTTTAATAGATATGTACGTAAGGATCACGATGGAAAGACAGTTTACTAGAAAGAGGACCACACCCCATAGTTCCACCTTAAACCCAAAAAACACAACACTTACACCCATAATCACTGCGGAACAGATGGGTAGGAGTGTAATAATCGGTAGGTATTTCAGGAATAACTTGTACAGATTGTGATCTAAAGAACTAATCGCTAGCCAAGCGCGACCTTCCGCTTCTGACCTTGATTTCATGAACTTCTTCTCGTAGCTCCCTTTTTCCGCGTGGTTGGAGAATAGTATACCTCTCCTTCAGCATTCCACCCTAGCGTCTAGTGCGTAATAGTCAGCCATAAGGGAGACTAATCATGATCAGCTCAGAATCTGTCTACTAAAGAACCTCATAAATGTCCAACCACCAGACCAACCACACAGACGAGGGTAGTGTTTTGCCAAAGGCTGAAGCTGGTGTCACTGCAAACAAGGTGCAGGTACATGGGCAGGACTCAACAGCAGAGACGAATATGAGACTTGACTACCACGATTACACGGACTACGCTGGATTGCGAGGGCATCAGAGAGAGCAAGCTTGGCGAACCGATCGCATCGAAAATTTGACGCGTGAGATAGGTTGGTGCCGGAACGCAGATTCGAACTGCGGACCTACTGATTACGAATCAGTTGCTCTGCCTAACTGAGCTATTCCGGCAGTGTGTCACCGCAAATTTTAATTTGCTGCTTCTACTATTGTGAGGCGATGTAACCGATGACCGGGTATTATTCGTCTAAATACACACTGAGGACTTATCGCAGATATGGACTTTTAGTCTGCGACTCAAGAACACACATAAACTTCAAAAGAAGATGACCAATTTATATATCTATACGCTCGCTGGTTTGATTGGTTTAGTCATTGGGAGCTTCCTCAATGTAGTAATCTCTCGTCTTCCTGTCATCGTGAGTACCGGGAACACTGACGAACAGGACGACGACGAAACTCGTGATCTCAGGTTCAATCTATGGATGCCTCGGTCTCGGTGCGAGTCATGTTTGACTCCGATTCGCTACCGCGACCTCATACCTGTGCTGAGTTGGGTACTACTAAAGGGCAGGTGTCGTAATTGTTCGGAACAAATTTCGTGGCGATACCCCATAGTAGAGACATTAGGATGTTTGTTCGCGATCTTGCTAGTCGGACACTTCGACACTAAGGTGGCGATTGGGTGTGCTGCAATTTGCGTAGCACTCTTGATCGCACTCAGTGCTATCGACATAGAACACGGCATACTACCCGACGAGTTAAACTACGTTTTACTATGGAGTGGCTTACTCACCAGTATTTGTTTCCAGCACTCGAACGTGTTTCCGTCTCCTGGCGAGGCGATCATCGGTTCAGTCGTAGGATACCTGAGTTTTTGGTTAATCAATTTCTTGTTCCGAATAGTTCGCGATAAAGATGGTTTAGGACAGGGAGACTTCAAACTACTAGCTGCAATCGGTGCTTGGGTAGGCTGGCATTTGTTGTCCATTGTTGTTCTCATAGCTCTCGTGATCGGTTTTGTTTACGGAATAGTTCGAATATTGCAGAAGCGTTACTCCAAAGACGAAGGCATCCCATTTGGCCCCTCTTTGTGCATGGGATGTGTTTGTGTTGTGATATACCGCCAGGAGTTTTTCAATTTGGTGTTCCTGAGTTCTTTGCCGGGCTAAACACTGTTTCGTTTCATAAAAGGCTACGCAACCCCTCAAATGAAGCACCAACTTGGTGAATCGAATTCTTAAATTTCCGCTCCTACTTTCTCTTCTAAACTCTAAAATGCTTAGCACATTTTCTAGTGGGTACAAAACACTCGCGTCAACGACAGGACGATCGACTGGTAACCAACAATTTCCACAGGGAATAGGACATTTTTTGATGAACGTGAGAGCTCTAATTAAGAAACGAGGAACCATCGTTGATTTTTGGTCTACTTTTAGCTTAGTGTTTATCGGCATGTCGACACTGATGTTGACTGGATGCGCTTCAGTGTTCAGCGTGTCAGAATACCCCGTTCGCCTTGACAGCGTCCCATCGGATATGGAGATCGTAGTTACTGATCGCAGTGGCAACATCGAATATCGCGGACAGACACCCGCAATCGTAGACTTAGATGCTCGTGGAGGCTACTTCGTACGAGAGACATTCACCGTAGAGCTCTATGACGCTGGTAAAGTTGTAGGTCGAACACAAATCAAAGGGGGAATCGATCTTTGGTACTTCGTAAACTTCATAAGTAGGCCTTGGACAACATTAGTAGGGTTCTTTGTAATCGATCCAATTACCGGTGCGATGTGGTCTCTTGATAAGAGCGTAACCGTTTTTCGGGATGTCAAAACTACAGGCACAATCAGTTCTGCTCAACCGCAAATCGACGATGTTGAAGACTCTTCTGAGTCCAATCAAGATGACTTGGTCGCGCAAAAATCCGATGTGGATTCAACACCAATAAGTGAAGAGACTAAGTAACCCAAATACTCGCTAGAACGACTATGCTATTAGTCTTTGGAAGTGTTACCGGAAGAAATTTTCGAGTTCTCAAGCGTGCAGAACTTAGATGAGATCGCGTTTAGTTCAATGTCCAACGTGTAAAACGTCTAGTGAATGGGCACCGGATAATCCCTACCGGCCGTTTTGCTCTGAACGTTGCAAATTAATAGATTTAAACGAATGGATTGAGGAGCGACGTTCTATTCCGGGAGATCCAGTTGAAGTTCCACCGCAACACCCAATCGACTCCGAAGAGCAATAAGGAACAACCTAACTGGGTCCGCTAACCGACTCCGGTTCGCGTTTCAGCTACTCGTCCGTGACACTGTTTGTACTTCTTCCCCGAACCGCAAGGACAAGGATCGTTTCTACCTACTTTAGGTTGCTCGCGGACGAAAGGCTTCTGTGCGTCTGGTCGCGGCTTACCTTTCGATTCTCCATCGAAATCGCTCGCATGTTGAAACTGCATTCGTTTCATCTCTTCACGACGACGTTGTAATTCTTCCTCGCGCCTGGCTTGTTCTTGACCCACATCCATGCGACTCAAAATTCGAACGGTCGAATGCTGAATGTTCGCGAGCAAGGCTTGAAACATGTGAAACGCTTCCCTTTTGTATTCCTGCTTCGGTTGCTTCTGCGCGTAAGCGCGCAAGTGGATACCCTGACGCAAGTGATCCATCGTACGTAAGTGCTCTTTCCACTTTTGGTCTAAGATTGACAACGTAATCTGTTTCTCTACTAGGTTCGCGTCAATACCCCGTTCCACCCAGCCAGTTCGCTTCTCTTCATACTTGGTAACAAAGTCTTGAAGAATTCTCTCCTGAATCTGCTCGGTGTTGTCCACCTCTTCTTTCGCTATCCACTCTTGTACTGGTTGTGGATTACCAAATTCGGTTCGCAAGGTGTTTTCTAATCCAGTTAAATCCCACTCATCGGGTACAGAATTAGGTGGGATGTGGTCACTCACCGTGTCTTCTATGACTTCCGCTCGCATCTGCTCAATGGTCGCGGAGATCTCTTCAAACTCCATCAATTCGTTCCTTTGCGCGTAGATGACCTGTCGTTGATCATTCGCGACATCGTCGAACTCCAAAAGATTCTTCCGAATGTCAAAGTGTTGACTCTCGACTCGACGTTGCGCACGTTCGATCGCGTTGTTAACCATCTTGTGTTGAATGGCCTCGCCGCGCTCTAACCCTAATGACTGAATCATGTTGTTCCATCGGTCGGAGGCGAAACGCTTCATCAGATCATCTTCCATCGATAGATAAAAGCGTGAGCTACCAGGATCCCCTTGACGACCTGAGCGACCTCTCAATTGATTGTCGATTCGTCGAGACTCGTGGCGTTCGGTACCGATAATGTGCAAGCCACCAGAGGCAACAACTTGGTCGTGTCTTGGTTGCCATTCCGTCATGATCTGCTGAACTTCGGTTTCGTCGGGTTCATCTCCGAGTTTGGCTATCTCGGCCATGAAACTTCCCCCTAAAACGATGTCAGTTCCGCGACCTGCCATATTTGTAGCAATAGTGACCTTGCCAGGCTTCCCGGCCTGCGCAACGATTTCCGCCTCTCGTTCGTGTTGTTTCGCATTGAGTACGTTGTGTTCGATCTTGCGTTTGCGTAGTTCCTTTGACAACCTTTCGGAGGAGTCGATCGAGGTCGTGCCGACTAAAACTGGGCGGTGCTGTTCGGTACATTCGTTGATATCTTCTACGATCGCGTCGTATTTTTCGTCCATTGACAAGTAAATTAGGTCATTGCGGTCTTCACGAATCATCGGCATGTGCGTGGGTAGTACAACGACTTCGAGACCATATATCTGGTTAAATTCGAACGCTTCTGTATCCGCCGTACCGGTCATGCCGGCTAAAGTTGAATAGAGTCGAAAGTAATTCTGAAAAGTCGTTGAAGCTAATACCTGGGTCTCGTGGCGAATAGGCACGCCTTCTTTTGCTTCGACTGCTTGGTGAATTCCTTCAGACCAACGCCGCCCGGGCATCGCGCGCCCAGTGTGTTCATCTATGATGATGACTTCGCGGTCTTTCACCATGTACTCTACGTCGCGCTTAAAGAGAAAGTGTGCTTTTAGCGCGACGTTCACGTGATGCAATAGCTGTAGATTTGCGGACGAATATAGGCTGTCGTTTTCGTCGAGCAAACCTGCCTTTTTCAAAAATTCTTCAACACGGTTATGACCTCGCTCCGTCATTTCGACCGTACGATTCTTCGGTTCTATGAAGAAGTCACCTGTATCTTCCGGCTGTTCTCCTCCCAACACGGCGGGCAGATTACTCTCAACGTACTCTTGTTGTTCAAGTCGCGGTGCGATCTTGTTGATGTGCTTATACAGTTCGGTGTTGTCGTCAGCCGGACCGGATATGATCAGAGGTGTTCTAGCCTCGTCGATCAAGATTGAATCTACTTCATCAACGATCGCGTAGTTTAATCCACGTTGAAAACGATCCTGCGATCGAAACGCCATGTTGTCGCGCAGGTAATCAAAGCCGAACTCGTTGTTCGTACCGTAGGTGATGTCTTGCAAATACGCGATTCGTTTTGCTTCTTGGTCTTGACGAGACTGAATGACACCCACGGACATGCCCAGAGCTTGATACACCGGACCCATCCACTCTGCGTCGCGGCGCGCTAGGTAGTCGTTTACGGTAACGATATGAACTCCCTGACCAGACAGCGCATTCAGAAACGCGGCGAGTGTTGCTACTTGGGTCTTCCCCTCGCCCGTACGCATTTCCGCAATCTTGCCCTCGTGCAGCGCGATCCCGCCGAGAAGTTGAACATCGTAATGTCGAGTGTCATTCTTTCGGTCAGCCGCTTCGCGTACCAAGGCAAACGCTTCAGGCAATAACTGTTCTAAGGTTTCACCATCCGCATATCGTTGCTTGAACTCAGCAGTTTTTGACTGCATCTGTTCATCGGTCAAGTCTGAAACTCGCTCAGTCCATGCATTTATCTGCTTAACTAGGCCTTGCATTCGCTTCAATTCGCGCGAATTTCGACTTCCGAAAACAGATTGAAAGGTTTTGGTCAGCATAAATAAACTGTTACGTATATATGAACAGATTTTATGCCTTTCAACACTTCATCCCCACCACGCGTACCACTCCAAACTACCCTGGGACTTAAGGCTTTCATGTTTTAAAATCCAAATATGAACTATTACCGATTGAAAGACTCGTTAGTAGCACCGGACAAACGCTTCTCTAAACTGTCACGCATCATTAAAAAACTTGATGCTCATCAAGCGACTATTCGAGTAGTACGATTTCTACTGCCAGAAGAGGAAGCTAGTCACTGTACCGGAGCGAGGGTTCAAGGGAACACGGTGTTCGTGTCGTTTGACTCCAATGCGTGGGCTACTCGTGCTCGATTCCGAACACCCATGCTTTTGGAACAAATGCAAGAGCTCGCACAATTCTCACATGTTGAAAAAATCGTTGTCAATACTAACCGAGAAGTTTCATCTAGCGAATCGTCGTAGGCCGAGAAAACACTTCTCTCGGACGTCGAGGAACAGTAAATAGAGATCGCGGCTTGAACTTGCGTTGAGACAACGAACGAGGCACCAAACAATAGAATAAGACTTTAGAAGCCATTGGTTTCCGGACTATTCAATACTGAGTACCGTTTTGGATTGCCGTGTTCGAACTAACAGTAGCGTTAACGGTCACAAGTGGAAACTCAGAGTGATTGTCCAGTCCTAGAGAATCGAAGAAACTACAGGAAGCCTTATACATGAGAGAGAAATTCGTGTCGCTTATGGAATCTGGAACAAACACCGTCAGGTGTCTTACTTCAGTAATACTTGCCATGGTTTTCTTATTTTTTGACAGTGCCTATGGGCAAGCATTCAGCTGTGCCACATGGGGAGATGAAAAGACACAATTGATTCAACTAGAAGTAGGTGAGTCCAAGACCTTCCAGCTCCCTACCGCAAGTGTCGATCCTAATGGTGCTTCATGCGTTGATGATGTCGATGACATTCAGTATGAAGTTAGACGTTCAACCACACCAGTATT
Source organism: Pseudomonadales bacterium (assembly GCA_011525295.1). GTDB lineage: Bacteria > Pseudomonadota > Gammaproteobacteria > Pseudomonadales > Azotimanducaceae > Bin55. The sequence continues at coordinate 27,700 of WTGV01000059.1, forward strand.
GCCGGAAGGCTTTACTTTCGACGAGGAAGACGTAACCGTTAGCGGATGTTCGACAGAAGTTCTTTCTGGGCACAAATTCTCCTTAGTCGCAACTGGTCCCGATGCCTGTAGTTGCACGCCCGCAACTTTGGAAGTTGTATTTCGCATCAAGGACGACGATGATGACGAAACCGATCCCATGTGTTCTACTACTGGTACACCTCCAGTTGAGGACTCCGAAGAGCTCGATCAAACTCCACCACCAAAGCCGTTTTACGGTTGGAGCCAAGTACATCTAGGAGGTCGTTGGACGCAGCCAGTAGGGCCGGATGAAACAGAGCAAGGTGCAGCACTGACCTATGGTGCTAAGTGTACGGGTAAGTACGATCTCGCAGAAAATTACATCGGGAGCTGTCCGGCATTCTTAAGTTTCATCAGTCAGTCCAAGTATGAAAACGGAATCGTATATTTCACCGAATCGATCAGTGACGACCGCGACAATATCGGAATCTACAGAATTCGAATAACTGCACACAAAGAAGATGTCGCAGCGACCTCTCAAACTACTGTCGTACTAGAAGTTGTCGACGATCATCCAGCGCCAGACAGTCCAGTGATCACGACGCCTGCGTTGAAGACCCTACACCTAGTGTGGGAGGTCGACGAAGATGAACGTGAATACATCACTGGCTTCGACTTAGAGTTTCGTAAAGTTCGCGGTGGTGGTAGATCCGAGCTCTACGAGTTAGCAAACACAGTCACGAGTTTGACCATCGGTTCTCTGGAGACGGATACTCAGTACCAAGCAAGACTCCGCATTCGCGGGGGTCAGTGGTCTGATTGGGCTCAAGCTTACACCTTAGGCAACAATGCGCCCACGTTTGAGGAAACTGAATACACATTCAAGTTGACCGAAAACGTTTCTGGTCGCAACGGGCGAATCAGATTAGGGGAAGTGGAGGCTACCGATCCTAATCCACAAGACACCGTTACCTATTCGCTCGATTCCGCTGATACCGATAGATTTACCATAGGAGCTAGTTCCGGAATTTTGTATTACATTGGTGATGGTGAAGATCACGAGGCGACACCCACGATCAATGTTAAAGTTACTGCAACTGGAGGTACCGGCGCACGCAAACTCGAATCGTCTGTGATGGTTACGGTTGAAGTCACAAACGTCTCCGAGCCGTTGGCTTTCGCGGAAGATGCAAAAGCTGTAGTCGATGATCTTACGTTGGGCGACTATGTTGAGATTCAACTACCGCTAGCCATTGGCGGAGACGGACCAGTATCGTACTCTGTCGATCCTGATTTACCCGATGCTTTGGAAATCGTACGACGGACAGGGAAACTTAAGGGAACCGCAACGGTTACGACTAAACGTACCACCTATACTTACACTGCTACCGACATCGAAGGAGAGACTGATTCACTTACATTTTCTTTTCGAGTGTTTGGAAAAGCACCCAAAGCTCCCACCAACCTCGCGGTTCAACGCGCACACGCCGATCGTATTACCATTACTTGGGAGAATCCGTCAACGCCTTTTGTTCCTGTTGTCCAGCACGAGATCGAATATCGCGTGAAGGGAACATCGCGTTGGAAGCGGACGCGTATCGATGCACCAGCTACCAGTTACACTATCACTGGTCTGACGCGAAATACCACCTATCAAATTCGGGTGAAAAACGTGGCAGAATCGGGACATGTTGGTTTTTCTAGTATTCTCGAGGCGGAAACTAGACCCTATGCGACTCCTAGCGCGCCTCGCAATGTTTCCTTGGTGGAGGCCAGCACCGATACTCTTTCGATCGAATGGGATAAACCAGCAGATAACGGTGGTCGCAGAGTGGTAGTCTATGATGTGCGCTATCGCGAGAACGGTACTGACACCTGGATCGAAGAAGAAACTAGAACGACATCCTTCACGATTACCGGGCTCGAACAAGGAACTGAATATCTCATTGGTGTACGCGCGGTCAACGTTGCAGGGACCGGACCGTGGTCAGACGATCTTGCCGCTAGTACGATCCAAAATTCGCGTCCAATATTTGCCATGGGAATATCAATACCGAACCAGTCTTATAAAGTGGGCGAAGCAATTTCCACCTTAGAACTGCCTCTTGGATCTGAGGGCGATGGCTATTTAGTCTATTCTCTTTCTCCAATGCCTCCACCAGGTGTTCGGTTTAACCCCAACATTCGAACTCTCAGCGGAACACCTACGGCAACTCAAACTACTACAACCTACACGTACACTGTTGTGGATTCCGATGAATTTACCGAGGACGATGAGTCAGTTTTGACGTTTGAGATTACCGTTGCCGCAAATACACCTCTCGCTCCGGCCTTGATGATTGAAGAAATTGGGTATGAGTCCGCACAGATCTCCTGGTCCATGCCGGATGCTCGAGGTTCGAACATCACTTCGTACGACATAGAACTTCGAGAGTCTGGACAGCAAGGCAGTATCACTCAGCAAGATGCCACGAGCACAGGCTATACTGCAACAAATTTGCTTCCTCAAACTAGGTATGAGGTTCGCATTCGAGCGATCAATGACGTCGGACCCAGCGATTGGTCAATGTGGATGGAATTCACGACTACCAAGGTTCCTGTCGAAATCCGTTCTCGACCGCTAATCCATGCCCTAGGTGTAGCGGGAACAATTCTCGGTGAAGGCGCGGTAGAGAGAATAGGCAACCGCGCAAACCTTTTAGATGCGACACATCGGCAAACCGACGAAGGATATAAACCACCATATTACTTTAACGACAGTGATTTCTCTTTAGACCCGAATTTCAATGGAGTGTCGCCGACTTCTCGACTTCAAAGAGAGAGTCGACAGACCGTGCGTTCTCACGCGCGACTGTTATCGATACTCCCTCGATCAGCAAATTTCATACTCAACAACTCGAACGGATCCACTGATGCTGAAAACGGCTTCGACTGGGCTGCGTGGGCTAGTTTTGATACGACACAGCGCGATGCCAATCCCATGGAAGTTGTAGAAAATGAGGAAATCGTCTCTTCGTTGGAAGCTCAAACAACGAGTATTTGGTTAGGTGCCGAATTCGGTGTGGCAGAAGATGTTCGTTTGGGCATTGCGGTATCGCACGCTACGGGCGATGTGGACATAGACCGTTTGCAAAACGGTACGATCAGCAACACCGAACGAGACAACGTGGAGTTCTCTCTAACCAGTCTAAATCCGTATGTAGTAAGCAAGCTGCATGAACAACTGAGAGTATGGGGGACACTTGGTCGCGGGACCGGTTCTACCACGCTCACAGATCGTTGGGGTGAAATTGACGACCTTGGACTCACCGCAACTGTGCTCGCGGCTGGAGTTCACTTCAATTTTGATGACAACGGGGAGAATGGTTTTGCTCTCAAAGGAGACCTGTTTCAATCCGACATTGATACAGACGATACTGAGGACTTTGAGGGTTCACTGTCGAATTCTGTTCGCAGACTTAGAGTTGGAGTACAAGGACGACGATATTATTCGACCGTAGACATCGACTTGGTTCTCACTGGCGAGTTTCTTGGGCGTTTTGAAGACGGAGGAGTCGCCGATGGTACAAATTTAGACCTTGGTGGACAAGTCGATATTTTCTTTACCGACAATTGGTCTGCCAGCGGTCAGCTGCGAATCGTTCGATCGATGGAAACCGACGCGTACCAATCTCTCGGAATTCAATTCGACGTTCGTCGGGAAAGCGCTTCTGACGGATCGGGCCTGAGTTTTCAGTTCACACCGGCTTGGGGCAATTCCTCACTACAAGAGAATAGCTTAGATCTAAAACTACCTCTGAACAATTCGTTTGAGAGCCCTATTGCGGGATTTCGAAGTGAAATCGAGATTGCATACGGAATCGCCTCGGATCGTCGAGGTCTCATAGAACCTTACGGTACTATCTCACGCTTCGACCTAGGAAACCAATTGAAACTAGGAGTTCGAATCACCGAGACAAACGTGGGCTTAGGTCGTTTCTTACTTGACGTCTCTTCGTTCACATCAAAAGAGGATAGAAGAACCAATTCCGGATTGGTCATCGTTAGTCGTATTACTTTCTGAACGCAAAGAGTTTTGACAAAAAAAGGGTTCGATTGAACCCTTTTTTAATGTCCCTAACACTCTAGGGACGTATCCAATCAAAAAAAAGTAACTCAATCCGCCTGATCTCGAAACAACGCCGGAATGTCGCTGGTGTTGAGTCTGCGTCCCGCTGGACGAGAAATCGTTCGCGAACCGCCGCTAATTACTCGATCCCCCTCCTGCTCTTCCGGAACATTCTGACTCGGTTTGACATGCTCTTCTATTCGAGGCTCAGGACGATAAACCTTAGGACGCTCGCGCGTTGTATGACTGTCGCGCTGATGAGTATCTACTTCCAGTGTCGAAGGACTATTTACACCACGGTCAACTCCAGTTAGCAGTACGGTAATCTCTAACTGTTCGCCCATGGTTGGGTCATCAACGATTCCTGGAAAAACGCCACCAGAACCTCCGGACGCGATCATGATCTCATTGAAGATGCGCATGATGTGTCGTGCTTCATCAAAGCTCAAATCGTTCGCACGCACGTTGTACAGCACGCTACGTGCTCCACTAAGGTCCGTGTCCTCCATGAGCGGGCTATTCAAAGCCGCGCGCACTGCGTTCTCAGCCCGATTTTGACCCGTCGCGATCCCCTTACCGATTAAAGTTACTCCGTCGCCGTTGGACGCCAACACGGATTCAACATCTTTGTAATCCAAATTCCATAGCCCTGCCGTGTTGATGACGTCGGCTACGCCTTTTACCGATTCAGCGAGAAAGTCGTTCATCTCGTTGAACGCATCTGAAAAACCCATTGAACCGTCAACTACCTTGCATAACTTATCGTTCGGGATTACTACCACCGAGTCGGCGATACCATGTATATCCCGAAGACAGATTTCTGCGTTGCGTTTGCGAACTATCTGCTCTTCCATCAATGGTAAAGTAACGATCGCAACCGTTAGTATGTCTTTTTCTTTAGCGACTTCAGAAATCACCGGCGCGGCGCCAGAACCGGTACCTCCGCCTAAACACGCAATAATGAACACCAAGTTTGCATCATCCAGAGCATCTTCGATTTCCGTGATTGACTCCTTCGCGGCTGCCTCGCCGGTACTCGGATTCATCCCAGCGCCAAGCCCTCGGCGACGAGGAGTACCTAACTGTAATTTACGAATCGAATCTGGTAACGAACGCAAATCTTGTATATCGGTGTTCGCGGCAATGAATTCGACGCCACATAAGCCAGAATCAGCCATGTAACTCAAGACGTTACCGCCACCTCCTCCTACCCCAATGACTTTTACCACCGCGGGCGCGGACAGGTCCTCGTCATCTTCTATGGCAGGCTCAAATTTAAACCGCTCCGAACTGGGCGGCGATTGATTCTCGTCAGGTATCGAAAACTTGAAATTTTCGTGTCCAGTATCTGTGTGTTCCATCACTTAGACCTCAACTTAAATTTGTTTGTATGTTTTGTGCAGCCATGTTCGAATGGCTCGCCACGAGAACTTGAACCCATTTCGAGATTCCCTGGGTTCATACATCCATCCACGCTTCCGAGAACTAGCATATACCAGTAAACCGGTACATGTCGAATACGCAGAGTTGTCATATAGGTCGTTCAATCCTTGAAGATTTTTTGGTTTGCCGCTGGACACCGGGAGGTGAAAGATCTCCTCCGCGAGTTCAGCAGCCCCTTCCATGGTTGCTGCTCCACCGGTAAGTATAACACCGGATCCAAGTTTTTCCTTAGAAATTTTTGCGTCTTGCAACTTGTTATGAACTAAATTGTACAGTTCTCGGTACCTAGACTCTACTACTGAAGCAAGCATTTGACGAGGTATCTCTGTCTCCGGCCGATCCGCAAGACCCGGTACGCGTATCGATTCTGTTTCGTCGGTCAGTTCTTGCAATGCACACGCATACTTGATCTTAACTTGTTCCGCATGTTGCGCCGGGGTCCGAAACGTCATCGCAATATCGCGTGTTACCGAGTCCCCAGCGATTGGAATTATTTCAGTGTGCCTTAGAGATCCATCGGTGTAGACGGCTACATCCGTCGTTCCTCCACCGATATCCAGTAGCACAACCCCAAGTTCTTTTTCTTCGTCTGTGAGCACCGACGTCGCGGCCGCGATCGGTTCAACGACAATGTCCTGAATGTCCAGGCCGCACATACCGACGCACTTAGCGATGTTGCTGAGCGCGTTCTTTGCACCAACTACGACATGAACGTTCGCGTCGAGTCGAGTCCCGGACATACCACTTGGTTCTCTAATTCCTTCTTGCCAATCGATCGCATACTCTTGTGGGATCACATGAATGATTTTTTCGTCGTTACTTAGAGGAATTGCGATGGCTGATTCCAATGCCAGATCCAGAATTGCTTTAGTTACCTCGCCCTCTCGAATGGCAGCATTTCCTTGAGAATTTACGCACTTAATGTGTTCTCCACCAATAGCTACGTACGCAGAGTTCATCTTCTCACCCGCCATCGATTCGGCTTCTTGAATCGCCTCTTTAACCGCGTCTACAGTGGCTTCGATGTTTACGACCATGCCGTGTCGAACACCACTAGAAGGTCTGGTACCAATGCCGGTGATTTCTACAGACCCATCGGCACGAGTTCTACCCATGCAGGCAGAAACTTTTGTTGTGCCGAGATCTAAGCCAGCTAATAGTTTTCCTTGATCGGTGTTTTTTGTCTTACTATTCATAACTCATTCTCTTTGCAATGTTTCAACTGCAATGTCGGAATCACTAGGTGAGTCTTTTTCGCGTGGTTCGGTACGTACTGCTACGCCGTGGTTATACCTCGCGTCTGCAACAATAATCGTGTTTTCATTCGACGTATCTAATTCTCGATGTATTCGTAAAAATCTGCCGGCTCTCGCGACTAAATCCCTATCCCCTAACAAAACAGTGTGTCCTGTATCCAAAGTGATGTGCCACCCTTTGTCTGTCAGTTCAAACAGTGATACCCACTCTCCAGCAAGGGCAAATTTAGCACGCACTTTTTTTAGGATTTCGACATCGGTTGAATTTTGTTCTTTCGGGTAGCCTTGCACGGTGGGTAAGTAACTAGGTGGTTCCCGCATAGTTTGGATTAGTTCACCGTGTTCAGTTAATGCAGTATCTGCATCGACGCGAGCCATAATGTTCTTCACCTCCACGTTGACATTGATCCTGTTATCAAGTGACCTTGCGATCGACACATCTCGGATCCAAGGAAGTTTCAGTAAAGACTCCGTAAGACCAAACGAAGACACCCATCGACCGGACTTCTTTACCTCACTACTGACGGTTTCAGCGACCGCGAGTTTTTCGTTGTCGGTTAACTGTCCGTGAACGACGATGCTTGGTTCATAGTCATACATGAAGTGATATCCGTAGATCGCACTAGCGGTCAAAGTGATACCGATGAATAGCCCAAGCAAGAATCGAATCAGAGTCTTCATTGTGCTAAGTGCCTCAATTGTGTGGACACTTGATCTACACTACCCGCGCCTTGAACGATGAGCACATCGTCGTCTTGAACTGTTTCCAATACGTAGTCGAGCGCTTCTTGCGTAGTCGCGGCAAACCGAGTTGGTACTTCGCCTCTGTGCGCCAACGCGGCCGAAAGATCACTCGCATGTGCTCCGACAATCGGTTCTTCACTCGCCGCATACGTATCCACCACGACGAGATGGTCGACGCGTCCCAAAATCTCTACGAAGTCGTGGAACAAGTCTCTCGTTCTCGTAAATCGGTGCGGCTGGAAGACCATGAAAATACGCCTTTCGGGGAACAACTCGCGCGCGGTTGAAACCATATGAACAAGTTCTGTGGGATGGTGTCCGTAATCGTCGAGAAGCGCAATTTTGCAACCTCGCACATTAAGCGTTTCGGAGTCAAATCGACGATGTATACCTTCGTAGTTCCTCAAACCATCGACGATGTATTGATCTGGTACGCCCTCGTCAGATGCGATCGCGACTGCTCCTAGAGCATTGCGGACGTTTTCGGTACCTGGCAGACAAGTTTCAACATCCAGCGATTCCTTACCGTCAGGCCGTATGACCCTAAATTTACACCGGGTGTTCTCATACTGTATTTCCAATGCGCGGTAGTCTGCATCCTTATTCAAACCGTAGGTTATTACCGGACGGGCGAGCTCATTGAGAATTTGTTGAACTCCGTAATCGTCGGAACATACTACCGCTAGTCCATAAAACGGCAATCGGTGGACGAATTCCTGAAAACTCTGCAGAAGGCGGTTGTAATCGTGATCGTATGTGGACAAATGATCGCGGTCGATGTTGCAAACCACCGCTACCAATGGATTAAGGTAGAGAAAGGAGGCATCACTTTCGTCTGCCTCTGCTATGAGATATCGGCTCCCGCCCAACTTCGCGTGTCGCCCCTCACTGCGCAACAAACCACCAATCACATAAGTTGGGTCCCAGCCAGCCTCATTGAATATGCTGACGATGAGGCTCGTTGTAGTAGTCTTTCCATGACTTCCGGCCACCGCAATACCGTACCTTGCTCTCAGCAACTCACCAAGCATTTCTGCTCGAGATACAACTGGAATTCGGGCATTTCGAGCAGCTTGTAACTCGGCATTGTTTGCCGGAATCGCAGTCGAAACGACTATTGCGTCGACACTTTCTATAAATTCCGCATTGTGTCCTTCACGTACCGTTATACCTAAACCCTGAAGCCGCTCAGTTGCGTGATTCGCGACCAGATCAGACCCAGTAATCTTATAACCCTGGTTATGCATCACTTCGGCAATACCGCACATCCCCGCACCACCGATACCGACAAAGTGCACGTTGCGGACGCGACGCATCAAGGGCATTCCTTCAAACGTGTGTTCAGGTGTTCCTTTCATCTTATGCAAGGTTATCTCGTCGTAATTCGGGATGTAATGTTTCAGCGCGAGCTCGACACACCAACGCCACGAGCGCGACACACACTAGTAGACTGTTCCCGCCGAAACTTATAAAAGGTAGCGTTAGCCCCTTTGTAGGTAACGCGCCCATGGTAACGCCAACGTTTATTAGAGTTTGAAAACCCAGCATTAACCCAGCACCGAACGCAATGTAACCTGCGAAATATCGGTCTTGTTCAAGTGCTTGTTTGCCAATTTGCCAGCAGCGACACACCAACGCAACCAACAACAGCAAGAGCAACGCGCCTCCCAAAAAACCAGTTTCTTCAACAATGACCGAAAAAATAAAGTCATTGTGGGACTCCGGGAGGTAGAGGAGTTTTTGAACACTATCCCCTAAACCTACACCGGTCAATTCTCCGCGGCCGAATCCGATGAGAGATTGAGCAAGTTGATAACCTTCTCCTGAGGAGTGTGTCCACGTGTCAAGAAACGCAGTGATTCGATCCCAACGATGGTAGAAGACATAAGCTAATCCGCCAGCACCAAATATTGCGAGTAGGATCAAATCTCGAAATCGTGCGCCCGCTACGTACAACATACCGACGGTTACACCACCGATTAGTACCGCCGAACCGAAATCAGGTTGCAGTATGAATAGGACGAGTAAGATCCCAACCCAAAATACGGGTCTGAGTGTCGCCGCGGTTGAAACCCTAATTCCTGAGTACGTATTCGCTAGATGTCCAGCAACATATACGGGGACCAAAAATCTCGCCACTTCGGTGACTTGTACCGTCATCAGTCCTAAATCAATCCATCGACGACCGCCACCAGCCACAACTCCGATCCAAGGAATCAACACTAACACCGAGATCACTAGCGTTCCTAAGAACAGTATCTTGTGAAACTTATGAAACAAGGCTAGTGGAATGTGCAGCAGTGTAAAAAACAACGCGACGGCCAACAGGATATAGATAGCATGTCGTACGACGTAGGGATTGAGCACTTCATCAGCACGATAGATCGTAGCACTGACGATGGCAACTAAGCCCAGAGCAACTAGCAGAAATGTCGCGCATGCAACAAATGGATCAAGTCGATTGATCATCCGAATAGCTCCGAAACACACTTCGCGAAGGTGGTTCCTCTGTGTGCAAAGTCGGTGAACATGTCAAAACTGGCACATGCTGGTGCTAACAACACCTTATCACCTGACTGGCTCACTTTGAGTGCGATCGATACAGCATCATCCATAGAAGACACAAACTCGTATTCAGTACGGTGAATACAGGACGCGATGCTCTGTGCATCATTACCGAACAGTATTGTGTGCGCGACATATTCGTCGATACACTGTCCCAACTTCACGAAATCAGCTGCTTTCCCATCGCCTCCACAAATGAGGATGAGTTTGGATCCATCTTCATACTGTTCTTGAATCGAAGCGATTGCAGCGCAGACATTTGTCGCTTTGGAATCGTTAATAAATTCAACTCCGTCAAAGATACCTAGACTTTGTGCTCGATGGGGTAAGCCCTTGAACGCGCGAGCGACACGAACGACATCTTCGATATTGGCTCCGAGTTGCATGGAAATTGCTGCAGCAGTGAGTAGGTTTTGTAGGTAGTGCGATCCTGACAATGTGATTTCACTTTGTTGGAGTAACTCGCCCCCAACTATTATTCCTTCTTCGTGGACTGCCCAATTAGGATCTCTGTTTAACTCAATACCCGGGAGGACTTTGTTGGGAATGGTTTCTGGTCGAAGATGGTCATAGACAGCAAATTCGGCTTCATGATAGATTCGCTGTTTTGCGGCTCGATAGTCTTCCATTGATCCATGGTGATCTAAATGGTCTTCACTAATATTGAGAATCGTTGCCACCGTAAATGGCCCGTTCTGCAACCTCTCCAATTGAAAACTTGACAACTCCAGAACATATCCCTTAGCTTTGGACTTCAACATGTCCAGTACTGGAGTCCCGATATTCCCACAGGCAACAAAACCTCGATCCTGCAGCATGTCACTCACTAGACTAACCGTGGTACTCTTCCCATTGGTACCAGTGATCCCGACTACGGGTACCCTGACCTGTTCCATGAACAAGTCGATGTCTCCTACTACTGGAATTCGTTCTATCTGTGCCCATTTGAGCATGCTGTTCGACAGCGGAATGCCAGGACTTGCAATGACGCGACGAGCGCTTTCTAACGCGCGTTTATACCCTCTTGGTGAAATGACATCGACGTCAGGATAGTCCATACGCACGTTGTTTAGAAATGGTATAGCGAGTGCGTCTCGTCCCAATCGAGAATCAAATACTGAGAGCGGACACTGAGTGTGTAGATGGCGTACGACTGAATACCCAGTCGCACCTAAGCCCAATACGATATCGCGTTCTTGTTTCATCGTAATTTCAACATCGACAATCCAATTAGAACGAGAACGAAGCTAATGATCCAAAAGCGGATAATGACCCGAGACTCTGGCCAACCCTTGAGTTCAAAATGATGATGGAGCGGTGCCATCTGAAATACCCTTTTACCGGTAAGCTTGAAACTGGCTACTTGTACGATGACGGACGCCGTCTCAAGCACAAAAATTCCGCTCATAATTAACAGTACGATCTCGTGTCGAACGAGAACTCCGATTACCCCTAACGCAGCGCCTATTGCAAGAGCACCGACATCTCCCATGAACACTTGGGCCGGATAGGCATTGAACCACAAAAATCCTAACCCAGCGCCAGCGATAATTCCACACAGGACTGCGAGCTCACCCGATCCGGGGATGTTTGGAATAAATAGATACGCGGACAGTTCTTCGTGACCCACCAGGTATGCGACAAAACCTAGTGCCGCCGCTATCATCACTGCGGGCATGATCGCTAGTCCGTCCAATCCGTCCGCTAAATTGACTGCATTACTCATACCAACAATCATCAAATAGGTAAGAACGACGAATCCTACGCCTAAGGGAATGATGACATCTTTGAATAGAGGAACTATGAGTTCTGTTTCTGCAGGTAGGGTAGCCAGAACAAAAAGTGTGATCGCGATACCTAGACCAAGCACAGACTGCAAAAGAAATTTCATTCCAGCAGAGATACCACGTTGTTGTCGAAACTTTCGATAATCATCGAGAAATCCGATTAGCGAAAAACCGACTAATGCAAACAGCACAATCCACACCCGATGGCTTGTCAGGTCACACCACATCAAAGCCGCAATCACGATTGCTAACACGATCATGATTCCACCCATGGTTGGGGTTCCTGCTTTCGTATGATGGGAAGTAGGTCCGTCGGGGCGAATCGACTCACTGATATTGCGTTGGGAAAACTGTCGGATCACGATGGGTCCAAACAGTAGAGTTAACGCGAGCCCAGTCATTGCACCGATCATAGCGCGAAACGTAATGTAGTGAAATACATTGAACGCGCCGCTATGTTCGGCTAATTTTTCAGTCAGCCACAGTAACACAATGTGCTCCATCGAGAATTTTTTCTACTACCGAGCGATCGTCACCTAGGATTCTTTCTCCTTGAATCTCTTGTGAACTTTCTTGCCCCTTTCCAGCGACCAACACCACGTCTTTTGGCGAAGCAGCTTCAATAGCGAGCTCGATTGCTGTATGGCGATCTAGTTCAACCACTACTGAGTCAGGTTCGGCGATGCCTTGCATAATGTCGTACACTATCGAATCCGGTGATTCGTTACGGGGATTGTCTGACGTGAGATAGATCTCGTCAGCTAGGATCTCCGCGATGCGACCCATTTCAGGTCGTTTTCCGGCATCACGGTCGCCACCGCAACCAAATACGCAAAACACGCGTCCTTGCGCGTGTGCTCGCGCCGCGACAAGTGCGTGTCGTAAGGCGTCTGGCGTGTGGGCATAGTCTATGACTACCGTGAGTTGACCGTGCTTTTTGATGAATTCCATGCGACCGGGTACCGGTGGTAATGTATGCATCCGTTTTACTACGTCGGCAAATTCTTGACCATTACAAAGACTAGTGAGCAAAATCGCGGCCGCATTTGATACATACATACTCCCGTAGTAAGGCAAGAAAAAGTCCTCATGGCCCCAAGGACTGAGCCAACGGCCACACAATCCCCTGGAAGTGTGCCGCACTCCAGACCAGCTCAAATCCGCACTCGAACTCGCTCCGTAAGTCAAACACTTAATGTTCCGTTGCTGAAACTTTTCGATGATGACGCGACCAAAATCGTCATCATGATTGACAATTCCATAGTTCAATTCAGATTGTTCGAAGAGTTTCATCTTTGCGTCTGCATAGTTGCGCATACTCTTGTGGTAATCAAGGTGGTCACGGGTTAAATTGGTAAATACCGCACCATCAAATTCCACAAGATTGACTCGACCTTGCGCTAGCGCATGAGAACTAACTTCCATCGCGACTCGATCAAAATTTCGTTCTAGCACCTGACTCAAACTTTGTTGAAGTGCCACAGAGCCTATGGTTGTGAGTGGGGTTTCTTCCAACGTACTCGGTGGCCCCCAACCTAATGTACCCATGAATACCGTGCTTTCGAGTAAATTTGCGATTCCGAAAGCTACCGAGGTTTTTCCATTCGTTCCAGTCACGCCGATGACGTTTAACCCTCTCGAAGGAAATCCATAAAAACGCGCCGCAAATTCCGCTTGACGTTGGGCTATGTCGTACTCTTTGATCCAAGGTATTCGAAAATCAGATGGTTGGTCTTGTTCGGCACATATCGCGACTGCACCAGCATTCACGGCATCTTGGATAAAAGAGTGACCATCGAATTCCGCACCTCGATAGGCAATAAAAAGGTCACCAGGACTTACCTCTCGAGAATCGTTTGATATTCCTGAAATTTCAATTACGGGTACGTCTTTGCGACCCAAGATTTCACTAAGTAACATCGTTGTTATTGCTCTCGTGCTAGATAGTTCGGCGGCACCAACTGTAATGCATGTGCTGTGATCCGCGAAAAAATGGGTGCTGCGACTCCGCCACCGGAGACGACTTCCCCCTTCGGTTCGTTCACTACTACGACAGTTACGAATCTTGGAGCTTCGACAGGCGTGATGCCAACGAACCATGCAATGTGTAAGTTTTCGTCGTACTGTCCATCTTTGACTTTTCGCACTGTACCAGTCTTTCCAGCCACCGAAAACCCTTCTATCGCAGCTTTAGGTGCCGTGCCTGGTATGGAAGTCACCGCTTGCAGCATGTCCATCAAGCTACGCACGTGATCGGGATCGAGAACTTGCTCATCTCGTGGAACTCTGCGCGTAGGAGTCTTCACAATCGTAACCGCCCGACGCTTGCCACCGGTTGCGAACGTCAAGTAAGCCTTCGCCAGTTGTAGGGGGGACACTGTCATACCGTAACCAAATGCAAAAGTGGCTCGACCAATCTCGCGTTCGAGTTCCTCAACGCGCAATATTCCGGGAGTCTCGTTCGGCAAGCCAGAAAACGGGACCTCGTTGAATCCGACTCTTGTCAATACGTCGTAGATTGCTTCGTGTTCTAACTCCAAAGCCACTTTCGCGATTCCTACTTGGCTAGACTTTACGATTACCATCTTCAAGGATAACGTCCCATAGTCACGGGGATCTTCAATCAGCTTGTCACCAACATGGAAAAAACCTGGTGATGTTGAGACCTGAGACTCGGAGTCGAATTGTCCGCTTTCCATTGCCGCTATCGCAGAAAATGGTTTTACTGTGGAACCGGGTTCATAGGCATCTTTGATCACTCGATTTCTCATCCGTGCGGGAACTCGGTCGCGCAAGTCGTTAGGATTGAACGTTGGATAATTGGCCATGGCCAAAATCTCGCCAGAACTGACTTCAACCACTACCGCAGACGCAGAGAGAGCGTCGTGTTCTTCAACAGCAGTTCGCAAATGTCTATAGGCTAAATACTGTAGACCCAAATCCACCGTTGTGGTTACATCTTCTCCGAACTCTGGCGGATCTGCAAGTTCAATGTCACGCAATCGTCGTCCATCGCGACCACGCAAGATTCTTCGTTTACCGGGTTCTCCTCGAAGTTGTATTTCGTGTGCCGCTTCCAAACCTTCGATACCAGTTCCATCCGCGTTCGCAAAGCCTACAACGTGTGATGCGACTTCCGCTGTTGGGTAGTAGCGCCGATATTCAGTCTTCAGTCGAACACCCTTGACTTTCAATGCTTGCACCGCGTCCGCGATATCTCGAGAAGCCCGCCGTTTGAGGTACACAAATCTAGTGTTTCGACCGTTGAACAACACTGATCGTAAATGCTCTTCAGAAACTGCCAAGGCTTCTGCTAACCCCGGAATGTCTTCCTCTAAGATTGTGTCGAATCCTGGATCTGTCCAAAAGGAATAAACAGGAATACTCAAGGCTAAGGGTTGTCCTGTTCGATCGTAGATAATTCCGCGATTGGTTGGCACGTCAATGGTACGCTCGGCGATCGCACTACCACGGGCTTGGAGGAAATCTCGATCAAAGTATGCAAGCGAAGACATACGGAAGAGGAGGATCAGTACTACGACGCTCAAGCCGATGAACAACAGGCGATATCTGAACTCACTCATTCCGACGTCTCCGAACTTGTGATCTCTACCTTGTCTGGGAATTGCATATAAAGCTCGTTCACTGCAATGTCAACGACACGCTCATAGGATCGCTCGCTTCCGCGTTCAATTTTCAAACGTTCTAAATCTTCTAATGCATCGTCTTGTTGAACCCGAAGTTCAAGAATTTGATCGTATAGACTCAAGCGTTCGTCGATTTGATAGATGATGAGAAATCCCATCACAATAATGCCACCGAGAACACAAACCCATGCGGCCCACCAAAACCAAGCGGGAGCTTGGTGCTTTTTCTCCGCACGTACGGTTGAACTATTGGACACGCTCGACTACCTGTAGCATTGCCGAACGAGCGCGAGGGTTTCTCTCAGTCTCTTGCCTCTTTGGAGCTAGACCTCTCTCAACAATTTTCATAGGGCCTTTATTGGGACCGCGAATAGGCATACGGGCGGGAATCGAAGAATCCACCCATTGTGAAAACTGCCGTCGTACCGTTCGATGTTCTAAAGAATGAAAAGTGATTACCGCGATTCGTCCCGCGTGACCGATGAGTTCAAACGCATTTCTGAGTCCCTGCCGCAGCTGAGTTAGTTCGTCGTTGACGTGAATGCGTATGGCTTGAAATGTGCGAGTGGCAACGTGTTTGTTCACTTCTTGAGTCTTACAAACTCGATCAATTAATTCGACTAGTTCTTGAGTTTCGCTCAGCGGTCGCGCGCGAACAATTGCATTCGCAATTAACCGAGCGTTTCGTTCATCGCCAAATTTTCTTAGAACGGTAGCGATCGATTGAACAGAAGCGGTATTCAACCACTCCGAAGCAGGCTTTCCATCAGTTGGATCCATGCGCATATCAAGAGGTCCGTTCTTCTGAAAGCTAAACCCTCGACGCCCGTTTTCTAGTTGATCAGAAGAAACCCCCACGTCGAACAGAATACCGTCAAACTGTTCAAAGCCATTGCGGCGACTAACGTCCGCGATTTGATCGAACGATGCTTGAACGACCTCAACTCTTGAATCTTCAGCTGCTAACTGTTTTCCACGTTCTATCGCATCTGGGTCGCGGTCAATGGCAAGTAATCTTGCACTTTCGCTGATGTTTTCAAGTATCGCGCGCGTATGTCCCCCGCCGCCGAATGTAGCGTCGAGGTAATTTCCGTTGGGACGGACGACCAGCATTGATAGTACTTCACGTACTAATACTGGTACGTGTATGGTCGCAACCATGAGCTGCTCAAATCAACTAGCGGGACGTGTTAATCTGATAGCTCTGCGTGAAATCCACTCGCTGCCTCCATTCAATTGAGAGATCACGTATATTGAAAGGCTCCTGCATGTTCGTCCTTCCTAGACCAAACGCACAGAATCTACGTTGTTATCTATATTTTACAATAAGGAAGTCAAAAACTCCCACTTCGGCGAGGAGACAAGAAATATTTTGGTTTCCCCTGTGCTACGCGCTCTGACCGGAGAGTGAAATTTGGACAGTGATTATCGAATAGCTCGTTGAAGTTCAATAGCGGCAACGAAGACTTTCATTCTTCGTTTATCAGCTGTGCGATGAAATTTCACGTTCTACATGGATGCCGAACATGTGCTTGGTATGTTCCGCCGCAGATAGGTGCACCGATGATCAAGACTTGACTTTGAACTGAATTTCGATCTAAGCTTAGATCTTGTAGCGGATACAGATGGATTAAAACCGTTGCTTGAGTCGTGCAACACCTACAGTCAATTACATCTTGTATGGGTCAATCAGTTAATTTTCTTCTGCTGCTTCGTTTTCGTAGCCGTTCTGCACCATGAACAGCAAGTACGCAAGGAGCTCATGGTCCGGAGACTCTACCTCAACATCTTCTGGAACCTCTAATCCTAGCTCGCTGGTCGCGTTGTTCAAGATGTTTTGGTAGGGTTTGACCGAATCACCATACGCTCCAATAGCGTTCAACAATAGCGTTGCCAATTCATTGGACGTGTCCTGACGATCCAATCGGTTGACTAGAGCCGCGAGACCGTCGTCACTTCGGTATCTACCCAAGCTATCAATAGCGAGTGCGGTTGCAAACGGATTGACATTGGGATTGAAAAGGATTTGAACGCGAAAATCGTTCGCTTCTTCCGTTTCGATTCGCGCAACGCTAAGCAACGACAGTAACAATTCTGGGTGGTTCGGATTGTGCGCCTGCCAAAGAATTTCAACGATATCGGGGTCACCTTTAAAAAATGTTGCAAGAATCGCCGGTATCGTCAACCACGCCCACTCCGATTTCCATACAGTCTTCGAATTTCTGATCTCAACGAATTTTGTGTTCTTCGACCCTATCCAAGGACTTGAATTTTCGCGGTATGCTTCGTCCCATCGATTAATTAAGTACTCTTTCATTTCAGGAAGTGATCCAATGTCTCGCGCAACTCGTTGTGTCGACCGACGATCTTCTAAGTGTAGATCAGCATACGCAGCTATCCAAGCCATCGCGCCGATCGTTGCGTTTACAACGTTGGCATCACTATTACTCAATCCCTGTTGTATCGCCTCGAAAATTCGTTCATCGGTCCACGTAGGATCCTCTACACCCTTGTGTCCAATCCAGTCCAACAGTTCAATGTCTTCGGCATTAGATGGGGCACTATCAGAATCTCCAAGTATCGTGAATATCAGGAGTATCGCGCAAAGATTCTTCATTGTAATACGCGCAGTTCGAGTCACTTTTCGTATTTTCCAGTCCCAAGCACTATTAATTCTCTATCTTTGAATTCCGTCGACCTTGAATTGAAATGAAAACACCGAACCTGCCGATAATCGTATCTAAAACTAATTTTATTAGCCAGTCCTAACTAAACGTCTACTGCTCGATTCCACCTGCCACTTCTTCTGGTACGCGATGGTTTCTGTTGGTTGTACCCATATTGCTCTTCTTCGTTGTATTCGTATCGTTGAAAGAACTTGCAGAGGTCTTTCATGATCGTTGACTGACATAAATCGCGAAGACTCTTGAGTCGTATTCCATGATGTAATGTCGTGAAAATTGGGCTTGCTATAACTATTCAGTTGAGTTCACACATGTGGATTCAGCTGGCTAGCGCAAGAGTTAACAATGAACAAAATTTAACTACCATCAAAGGAGTCGGTCTTCCCACTACCGCCCAATCTTGTACTCGCGTTTCTTGAATGTGTCCTGGACGAAATCTTGAAATTTGCATTGAACGCAGACCAAAAAAAACGCCCGAAACGGGCGTTTTTTTTCGATTGTAAAATCTACTGAATTTTGAGGAGTTAGACCTCCCGAGCAAAACTCAGTTTCACCAATTAGTAGAACGAAGGCGTGTAGCTGAAACTCATCGATAAGACTCGGCCACGAGCGTCCCAACGGCTTGCGTCGTAGGGCTTTCTGTCGCGAATCGTCAGCGGCGCAGACCTGTTGAACAAGTTTTGGCTGCTGAAGCGCAAACTAAACTCTGGACTGAATCTATAGGCGAATGAAGCATCAACCGTCGCTAGCGAGCCAACATCCATCGAGAGATAGCCACTACGATAGACGCCATTACCCCATTGAAACTGAGCGCATTGTCCCACGTCGTTGATGACTTGTAAATAGTGGCAGTAGTGCGAGCGATCATTCAAATAACCTGGAGTGTATCGAACGGACATGTTCGCATTCATGCGGCCTCTATCCCAAAATACTTGGAGGCTCCCTGAGTACTTGTCTGGATCTCGCATCGTACCCAACGCTGAAAAGATAAGCCCCTTCAATGGTTGTCGCTGGCGTTCCAAGTATGTGTTGTAAGACAATCGAGTTTCGATCATCCCGATGGACTCGAACTGCATGCGATAAGAGACATTCGCCGTAAGGGTCTTCGTGCTATTTTCGTACGCGTTGAAGTAATCGTAATTGATGAACTCCAAAACACCTTCGTTGTTTCGCGTCGCCAACTCGTCATAGCACAATGCCGTAGGTTCATCTCGATAGGTAATTCCACGTTCAACCTTGTCTCGGTGCGAACGGTCCGCATAAGTTAGATTCAGGTTGAAGTTCTGGAGGAACTGTGGATCCCATCTCATGCGAATCGACCAGTTTTGCGACACCTCAGACTTCAAATTGGGATTTGCCCAAGAATACCTGTATGGTGTACGCTCGTAAAAGGTCTCTTCAAAGTCCTTCGGGTTGTTGGATGGATCGCCGGGAAGTCTGCCATGACATGGATCAACAACATCGTATACGAACCATTCACTACTCTCGTATGAGTCATACAGTTGAGAAGTCAACGGCGGCTCTACATTCTTCGTGTAGTTCAAGGTTACCGTGATATCCCTCATCGGTTCATAGTACAAACCCAGCGCTGGCGCGTTGTCGTATTGTTCAAACTTAATGAACTCAGCTTCGCTACGGTCAATGCCGTACTCGTAAGCGTATCCCAAATCTGCTTCCCAAGCGAGTGTGCTTGGATTCCAAACCCAAACTTGTACTCGTTCGTATTGGAAATCAAATCCATCAACAACACCCCAGTTGAAGTTACCAGTTCGATTATTCTTAATAGTTACCTGCAATTCCTTGCCCCACAACTTCGCTTCTTCATGGCTGAATACTGGGAGCCATACCTCCATACCGAAGCTGTTGCTGCGAGAAACAGGTTCCGTGAAACCGTTCCAAACCGCGTTGTAATCAAATTCATAAGCTGTCAGTCCAGCGAGATACTGATAGCGGTTCGTATATCGAATCGCCTGTTGCGTATATCGCAACGAATAGCTGATTCGCTCGCCGTTCAGCTCGAACCAGAATCCACTCGCCAGCAATGTGATGTTAGTTACGCGATTGGTCCCGATACGTCGAGAAGTATTGCCCAGAAAATCGCTAAAGGGATCTCCTCCTACAGTACCATTCCCAAACAAGTTGAACGCGACGTCAGGATCCGGACTAGAGAGCCGTCGATAGAACTCATCGGTTCCAGGAGCGTAACGCTCACGACGAGTAGTGCTCTGGAAACGAAGACTTGCGTTCGAAGATCGTCCCTCGGAAACCGAAAACTCCAACTTATTTTCGCCAGCCCATTTCCATTTCACGCCAACTGTTACGTTCTTGTTAACACCTTCGGCCTTGGTGAAAGGTATGGGCAAGACGCCAGTATCTTGCTCGTTTCCAGGTACATAAGTTACATGCATCGGACGACCGAATGGGTTGTAGGCGTTGGTTGCCGGCACCACCATGCGCATCGAAAGGGAATAAATACTCCAGAACTGTTGGTAAGAATTATCTGTTGAATAACGCGAATTCATAAAGATTTCAACGTTATCGTTGAGATCGTAGTAAACGTTCATCACGGCACCGTCTCGACTCGAATGCGCACCATTTACAGGCTCAATCCGGTTGTAAGGGGTGATGTTTTCTCTACCATAGTTGAAATCTTCCGGGGTAGCATTCAAACCTGTGTGATCCAAGGGCAGTTGCGCAATGAAATTACGCTTTTCCCAGTCGATGGTGAAACTACCGTTGATGTACCAATCCGAGTAATACGGGCCGGGGTAACGAGAGCTACCATTCCACTCCCTCACGATTCCAGGTTGCGCATAGGCGTAATTCCGATAATCGTACTCAGGTCCGAACAGATGGCGAAAATCAAGCGTGTTGTGTCCTGTCTTCGCGTTGATGATCGGTTCGCGCTCGGATGTCTCCAATGAAACCGTGGTTCGAAACTTCGCCCAGTTGAAACCAAACGTCATACCAGTCGTATAGTCGTCTGCGCCGGTGAAACTATTGTCTTGCTTCATATTCAAAGAAACACCGCGATAGTTTTTCTTTGTAATGAAATTCACCACGCCACCGAGAGCATCTGCTCCATACACGGCCGAACCACCGTCAAGCTGAATTTCAACCGCGGCAATTGCTTCCAACGGAATTCCCAGAATATTGACGATATCTCGTTCGGAACCGCCAAACCCAGCAATGCGACGACCATCCAATAACACCAACGTGTTACCAGATCCCATGCCGTGCAAATTCACCGTAGACAGGTTGAAGTTATAGTAAAGTCCGCCTGAATCTCCTCCGAGTTCATCACCAGTGGCCCATGAAGTTGAAGTCTGGGGAGTCGTTGAGTTGAATTGTTCAGGAATTCTGCGGAAAAAGTCGGATAGATCCGATACGCCCATTTCTTCGATGTCTGCAGCGGTGTATCGAACAATCAGTGCGGTCGGGTCTGAAATGGGCATGTAGGTACCGGTTGAGATCACCTCTTCCATTTCCTCGTCCGCATAAAGGCTCTCCGACTCGGCGGCTTCCTCGTCTTCCGCGGCAACTTCTTCTAAGGCTTCTTCAGAATTCGATTCTGAATCCTCTTCATCTTCGTCTTCTTCGACGACTTTCTTTGAGTCTTCAGAATTCTCAGCTTCCTGAGCCACCAAAGACCCTGTTGCAAAAACCAACCCGAAAATTGCTACCCACATGGGTAGAAGATCGGATAGGAATCCTTTCTTGTTCACATTTGAACTTCTGTTTTGCATCTTAGAATCCCTCCCAAAAAGGTTAGATACTCAACACTTGTTACTTCCTGACTTCAATTTCACAAACCCGTCAATCTGACATGTTGCTATGGTCAAGAATAACCGAAAGCATTGAACCAGTCTAGAATTATCGGTTGCGATATTCCGAACCTGATTCAAAACTGTTTCGTGTGTACCACAAAGGTACTACGATAATGTGTCACAATATGAATAAATTATAAACAGAAAATGAAGAAAAAATGAAACTTATCAATTTTTTTTCAAGATCCGATTATCTACCTCAAAGTGACGCAATCACCAGCTTGCTTAATAGACATTTTACACATCTAGAATGGAGCGGTGACCGAGTGTTTGAATTGACTAATAGTACTGTGTTACTAACTCAACATTTAATAACGTAGTTCTTTGATTCGAGGAGAAGAAGAGACGGCCGATAAGCCGGGTTCTGTCTAAGAACGATCATTCATCTCGAGCACGACTAGGCGTACTACTTGCGACCTACCCAGATCGGACACGGACCGCGTCTTTCGATCTCTATTTGGTCTTGCTCCAAGTGGGGTTGACCATGCCAACGCTGTTACCAGCGATTGCGGTGCGCTCTTACCACACCTTTTCACCCTTACCGAATGTTCGGCGGTTTATTTTCTGTGGCACTTGCCGTAAGTTCACACTTCCCAGGAGTTACCTGGCACTCTGTCCTGCGGAGCCCGGACTTTCCTCCGATGACTCTGCGTCATCAGCGATCGTTTAGCCGTCTCTTGATCAATATATTAAGTATGGAAAGTGTTGCGACGCTCTATCTACCAGCGCAAATATTCAAGCCGATAATAAAAATCTCGTACTGCATCTCCGGTGAGTCGAATCACGTTCGAGGTAGGATCGCCATTTGGCAGATGACTTCCGGTTTCAGGATTCTTTTTCTTGGCCTTTTCTTTAGCAACTTCAGGATCGGCTTCTTCCTTTCCTGTCTTCACAGCCTTTTTGTCTTTTGTAGTGTCGGCCTCTTCGTTAGTTGAAGCAGTCGACGCCGATTCATCATCTTTTTCTGAACTGTCCGATGTGGCATTCTCTTCGTCATTGGATTTGTCAGTGGTCACCGCCTCTTTTTCTACTGCTTCTTCCGCGGTCTCTACATTCTCTGCGTTCTGAGCCGCTACGGAACCAATCACAAAGATGAACCCAAAAAACACTAACCAGAAAGCGAACTTGTTGAAAAGGCTTTTTTGTTCAATCACTGTTGCTCTACCATGTGCCATACAAACACTCCTCCACTAGCTTCAATAACGATTGCTTAAACCAGAATTATATCCCAATTTTCGATCACGTTGTACAATTTGCTACTCAACCAAATCACGTATTTTCGACCAGTAATTTCTAAGGTAAGACTCTCAAACCGAGATGAGCAGGCGGTCGAACGAACTGAATGATGATCTTCGTTTTACGAACGTGTTCAAATTCAATCAGACTTAGCGAAGGGTTGGTTCGTCTGCAAGACCGGTAATGCGCGAATAGGCTTCCTCCCGTGTTAATTCCGTGAGTTGGGCCAATATGTTTGCCACTTGCGTCGGTTTGAGATAGGGTTGTAACACCCGAGAGAGTCTCTCTTCAGACCACACCAACTGAGATCGGGGACTGCAATCGATCACCAGCACCAGTTCGCCCTTGATGCTTGATCTCGTCAAGAATTCTTGGTGCAACTCTCGCAGCGTCGTGTAGAAATATTCCTCGAATCGTTTCGTCATCTCGCGACCAAGGAACACTTTACGCTCCCCCATGTCTAAATCTAACATATCCTTGAGTGTAGTCACGACGCGGCGCGGGGACTCAAACAAGACCGTAGGAGCGTCCGCACCATTTAGTCGCGTTAACTGTTCGGTACGTTTTCTTCCACGTCTCGCCAAAAATCCACAAAAACGATATTCATGCAGAGGGATGGGACAAACGGAAGCGAGCGTCATCACTGCACTAGGACCGGGTACTGGCACCGTTGGAATTCCAGCGGCGAAGGTTTCACGAACTAATTGAAATCCAGGGTCAGAGACTAAGGGCGTCCCAGCATCGGATACAATCACTACGTCTTGAGCTGAATTGAGAGTGGCCAAAATTTGTGCCGTCGCACGACCTTCACATGCGTCGTTCAACACGATATAGTGTTTGTCCTGTTCAGCAATCCTCAAAGTACGCAGCAGCGTCTTTGTTCGTACGACGTTCTCGCATCCGATGACTGATACCGTTGAAAGAATACGCTTCGCTCTGACAGTTATATCTTCAAGATTTCCAATCGGCGTCGCAACTACGTACAAACAACCTTCTGTATCTTTCTGCTGTTTCATCCTGTTGTCCTTCGTTCTCTTGTTGATGAGCTGGGGATGTCAGAGTAAGACTGCACCAAGAGTTCCTCACGAGGGGTACGACGTTCAAGTTGGTAATAACGGAATTGACACTCTCGGATCCGCACCTGCATCTCCCGTTACCGCGGAGTTTATTCGCCGCTTAGATCTCGCACATCAACCATACTTCCATAGGTGGGCACAGTCTATTCGCAACCAGTTTCTCGATTGGCCTCCAAAACAACAAGGGAACCGTGATCCAGACACTTCGAATTATGTACAAGCACTATCAGAGTTAGTTCTCGAAGCACTCGATGCTCCCTTGAGTGCTTTAAAGGGAATCAGTAATCTCAAAACGCAAAACTTCGACCAAAACCGTGCAAAGATAATCGCACAGTCCTATATACATAGATGGCTCGACGATTGTGAAAGGGCACTGAGTGTATTAGTCAGCTACGAGCCACAGTCAGAGAACGACAGTTTAGTTTGGGTAGAACGTGTTTGGTCAGTGCTCGATAGTCCCTGTGCGTACCAAAGTTTAGCCGCTAGGACATTGAACAATGTTTCAGTTCAAGGTTGGTGGGACTTGGCGAAAGTCGCAGTAACTAGTAACTCTCAAGTTGAGCGAACATCGAAGTTTCGTCGATGGAAGCAACAGTACCCGCAACACCTCGCCGCACGCTTTTCTCCAAAACACTTTCGAACCGAAGACAGAGGCCCTCAAAAAATTGCACTCTTGTTACCACAGTCCGGCCCCCTCTCCAGTGCCGCGACCGCAATAAAGAACGGTTTTATGAGCGCGCACCTACACGCCGTCTCTCGCAACGATTTGTTCATCGAAGTCTACGATACGACGACTACAGAAATCACGACACTGATTGAACAGGTAGTCGACGAAGGAGTCGATGTGATTGTTGGTCCATTGGAAAAGGAGAATGTAAGGCGTGTCCTAGAACGAGACACTACTCAAATTCCGATCATTGCGCTTAATCAGCCTACAAGCAGCTCTCGGTTTGTGCCCCAACGTAATCTTGTGAGATTGGCGCAAGTGGTCGAAGACGATGCTATTGCTATAGCAAAACAAGTAAATTCTCAAAATTTCGGACGTGTACTTCTAGTACTAGGTCAAGACTATTGGTGTGTGCGCGCCGCAATTAGTTTCAGGAACACGATTAATGATGAAATATCAATCGCGGCCGAAACGAAACTTTCCAATCTCAGAGATTCGACCGAGGGTGTTGCGAACTTACTCAGGGTAACTCAGAGTAACTCGAGACAAGCAGAATTAGCAACAATCACACGTAGAACAATCGAATTTACCGCGCGCCGCAGGCATGACGTTGACGCAATTATCGCATTTGTCGATCAGGATGAATTCGCGGCACTTAGCGCAGCGCTTCATTATCACTTTGCCGGTGACGTTCCGATCATACTTGCCGAACCGACGTTTCGTGATTTAGCCCGGACCGGCAGTTATGCTGATGGAACAATTTTCACATCGACGCCCGCGCAGTTATTTTCAGTTCCCATAACAACTCAAATACGGGAGTCATTTGCAGACGCAAGTGTGCTTTATCCGTTGTATGTATTTGGAATCGACGCATATCGAACCACGATGCACATTGACGAGGTGCTCAGGGGAGGATCCATATTTGGGTACACCGGCTACTTGCGACCAGACGAACAAAGGAATATGGTCCGAGAGCCTGTTTGGGGAATGGTCCAGGGCCGTGCACTAGAACCTCGAAAACACATAATACAGTCTGACGATGATCGACGAAAGCTTTTTTAATTCACTAGACAAATGACACAGACTCGATTGACATCGAAATTTAATCTTTGGATATTGTTGGGCGTAACTTACCTGACTTTGACGGCGTGCACTTCTTCGATGACGACACCGGATGTACGAACACCAGGTACGATAGTCGACGATGTTCTCATCCAACAACGTGCCGCAAAACTACTCAAAGAGGAATTGCACCACGAGAAGGACGAACGAATTCGAATCTCCGTGTTCAACGGCATCGTCTTACTCACTGGCCAAATCACAACCGAAGAACGAAAACAACGCGCTACAGAAGTCGTCGAAAACATAGAACAGGTTCGCGCTGTTCAAAACGAACTGACGACGGACGACTTTAGGGGAGTCGTGGAACGCGCGCGAGATTCATACTTGGCTAGCACCGTCCGCGCTAAACTTCTAACAGCTCAGGATGTCGATTTTGATAAGTTCGATGTTGTTATCGACCGCGGTAATGCCTACCTGTTAGGCTATGCGACCAAAGAGGAAACTGATCGCGCCACGGAAATCATTCGCAATGTTCGCGGCATAAAAGCCGTGATCAAAGTAATGGAGTATTCCGACTGAAAATTTCTTCGTCGACGCTTGAGACCAAGAGACTTCGTCTCCGAGAAGTTAGCAACTACTCAACGACTTGAAACTTAGCCCGCGCCTGCGCGTGTACGTCTGAGAGATCAACCTTAGATACATCCTCAGGTTCAAACATCATGCCTACTGAGCTTCCACGAGCGCATACACCCACGATCGCACCTACAGGTGCTGAAATACGGTGCGAGATTCCATCAAAACACGTATCGAACGCTAGCGTCGACTTCGTTAGTGAATAGTTGCAGACTGCACTTGGAGCAACGTTAAGTACAAGACGATTGTCTCGAACAAATTCTTGCGGAACCTCGACGTTGGGTAGATCGCATTGCAACACAACGTGCGGAACGCAATCATTGTCGAGTAACCATCGGATCAAGGCGTCGACCAGATAGGAACGAAATGACGTCAAGCTCTCCGCATCTCTTCTTCGACTTCACTGAGGCTAGTGCGGAAAGACTCCCGAGAGAATACATTGTTCATATAACGACGAAGATTCTTTGTTTGTTGTGGCGGAAGTGTTATGTCTAAGCTATCCAACCTCCAAAGGACGGGGGCGACACAGCAATCAACGATCGTAAATTCGTTGTTTAGAAAAAATTTCCGTTGATCTGAGAAATGATGGGCGAATGCAATAATGCTTTCGCGTAATTCGTTTCTCGCTTGCTCGCGTTTCCCAGAGCGAATCCCCTTTCCCGCAATTATGTCGACGCGAAGCGCCCACTCTTGCTCTATTCGATGGATCATCAAACGCGCCTCAGCACGTGCGACTGGATAGATCGGTAACAGCGGCGGGTGTGGATACCTCTCGTCCAAGTACTCCATAATCACAATACTGTGGTACAACTGAAGATCTCGATCCACTAATGCTGGAACTTCCCCCGTAGGGTTGGCCACGATGAGGTCTTCATCTAAATTCACGAGATCTACTGCAATTTCTTTCACTGCGATCCGTTTCTCTCGCAGTACCAGTCGCACTCGATGGCTGTATTGGTCTGAGCTGTTTGAAAACAAGACCATAGGCGTTCGACGCCCAGAAATGCTCATGCTAGGCATCTTTAGTGCTCAGATGTATGCTCTTTGCGTAGGCGGGGTGGAGATTTGGGTACGTCTTTCCAGTATTCCCGTTTTAGAAAGTACGCGAAAATCGTCAGAATCACCAAAAAACCAATTACGTAGCCACCCATGGCTGTGCGAATTTCTCGCGAAGGATCTCCCATGTAGTGCAGAAAGTTGGCTAAATCGTACGCGGCTTGATCAAATTGTTCAACGTTATACAAACCCGAATCTGGTATTGTTGTAAGTTCGGGACAATTCGGTTCCCTTAGTTCCTTTGGCTTAAGTGGCTCAAACGTGGTTTCCCGATCGGTCCTAGTGAGGATACCTTCCAACTTTCTCTCTCTGAGTATCGATTCGAGTTCCAAGAGATCCACAGCTTCATATCCGAAACAGTCTTCTACCGCAAAACCTTGTAGAGGGAGGAGAGCATGAGGCATCCCAACGTTGGGAAATACCTTGTTATTCACCCCGAAGGGACGCGTGTCGTCTATGTAAAACGCTTTTAGAAAATTGTAGACCCACTTCGGACTGCGTACGCGAGTCACCATGGTCAAATCCGGCGGTGCTGCTCCAAACCAATGCTTCGCGTCTTCCTTTGACATTGAAGACCTCATGTAGCCGCCAATCGGTTGCCCGGTGAAAATTACACTTTCCAACATTAGGTCTTTGGGAATGTCTCCCAAGTCTTTTGCCGTACGTTCGTAGCGACGATACTGCAATGAATGACACCCAAGGCAAAAATTCACGTACAAACCAAGCCCTCTTTGGAGCGAATCTTTGTCGCGGAGATTCGGTTTCATAGGTTCGAGCTCCCAGTCTGAATCGGATGCACCCCACAAACTCAAACCGAGCAATACAACCACAAGGCTGCCAAAATATTTCGACCGATTGACAAACTCGAAACGACTCATCAGTGTCCGCCCGTTACCCTTTCTGGTACCGGTTTCGTTTTCTCTCGCTGGGTATACCAAGGCATCAACAAAAAGTACGAGAAATACACCAAGGTCGCGATCTGCGCTGTTGCGGTACCGAAACCAGACGGGGGAATAGTACCGAGATAACCCAATACGATAAAGCTTATAACTAGCATTCCGAGCATGAATTTCGAAATTCTGCCTTTATAGCGAATTGACTTGACCGGACTCTTATCGAGCCAAGGTAACGCTACCGGAATCAGGATCGCTCCGGCCATCACTACTAGACCCCAAAACTTTGCATCAAGCCCAAACAAGGGAAAAGTAACTGCTCGTAACATCGCATAGAACGGCGTGTAGTACCAAACGGGAGCAATATGGTCTGGTGTAGCAATGGGGTTTGCAATCTCAAAGTTTGGTTTCTCAATGAAGTATCCGAACATTTCAGGCGCAAAGAACATTACGACGCAAAAGAGGATAAGGAACACCATTACAGCGAAAAAGTCATGAACTGTGTAATAAGGATGGAAAGGAATCCCATCTAATGGAACACCTTTTTCGTCCTTCTTGTCCTTAATTTCAATACCATCGGGATTATTTGATCCTACGTGATGTAGGGCAACCATGTGGACGAACACGAGTACAACTAATACTCCGGGCAAAGCAAACACATGGAGCGCGAAGAAACGGTTCAACGTAATTCCCGACAGCACAAAATCTCCTCGCACCCATTCGGCAAGGTCAGCACCCACTATCGGTACAGCACCGACAAGCGAGACGATGACTTGTGCTCCCCAGTAAGACATATTGCCCCATGGTAGTAAATACCCGAAAAAGCCTTCCGCCATGAGAACTAAGTAAATGCCCATACCAATCAGCCAAATGAGCTCTCGCGGTTTGCGATAGGATCCGTACGCGAAACCCCGAAACATGTGAAGGTAAATAACGACAAAGAACGCTGAGGCACCCGTTGAGTGGGCATAGCGAATCAACCATCCCAAGTCAACTTCATGCATGGCATATTCAACGGAACCAAATGCACCTTCGGCTGTTGGTACATAATTCATCGTGAGAAACAAGCCAGTAACCAGTTGGATTATTAAGACGACAAATGCTAGGACGCCAAATACGTACCAAACGTTAAAGTTTTTGGGTGCGTAATACTTGCTAGCGTGTTTCTCCATGGTGGGAGTCCATGGGAAACGCTCGTTGATCCAAGTCATCGAACGCGCGATAAAGCCGCGATTTTCCAATGACTCACTCATCAAATTCCTCAGTATCGACGCCGACATGAAGGATCGTATCGTTCTCAAACTGATGAACTGGAACTTCTAGGTTAGTTGGTGCCGGTAAATTTTTCTCAACGCGACCTGCAAGGTCGAATTTGGAACCGTGGCAAGGGCAAAAGAAACCACCCTTCCAACGTGAGTCAAATTGTTCCGGTTTAGCTTCACCGTAGTATTTCGGGACGCATCCAAGGTGAGTACACTGACTTAGATACACACCTATTTCTGGGCGTCTCGAACGAGTTGAATTTTTCGCGTAGTTAGGTTGTACGCTACGTTTTGACATTGGATCGGCAAGTCGTCGGTTTTCAGCTTCGAGTCGTTCGATTGCTTCCGGTGTACGATACACGACAACTATCCCTCTACCACGCCACTCGGGAGCTGGTTTTAAAATCTCGCCAGGTTTTAACTTCGTTATATCGACCTCAATTGGAGCGCCGAGTGCTTTGGCTTTCTCGCTCGGAGTCCATGAACGCGCAAATGGTACCGCTGCACCAGCAGCGCCAACTGTAGTCACCGCCGAAGTAGCAATCAGCAGGTATCTTCGAGTAACTGGACTAGAGTTCGTTTCGTCCACGTGAGTAATTCCTCCTTACCTGCCTAGGATAGTTGCGTACATACCGTTTGATGGCATGCACTGGACAACGACGTTTCGTTCGATCGTTCTAACGCCAAATTTGAGTGTACAGAAGCAATTTACCGCTTGGAGTATTGCGGGCGTTTTCTAGCTTTTCGCAGCCCAACTTTCTTTCGCTCAACTGCTCGGTCGTCGCGTGTGAGAAATCCGGCGGCGCGTAAATCTGCTTTGAAGTTTACGTTGAAATCTACGAGTGCACGCGCGACCCCGTGCCGAATTGCTCCCGCTTGCCCAGAACTGCCGCCACCGCGCACGGTGATCTGCAAGTCAACGGACTGCAATGTTTTAGTAACTTCTAAGGGCTGTCGAATAATCATGCGAGCAGTTTCGCGACCAAAATATGAGTCCAATGGTGCTTTGTTTACGGATATTTCACCTTTGCCGGGAGATAGAAACACTCGAGCTGTGCTCGTTTTACGCCTCCCCGTACCATATCCAGAATTTAGTGCCATAACGTACTCTCTACAAATTTATAGCGTCAACTCACGCGGTTGTTGTGCTGTGTGTGGGTGCTCGCTACCGCGGTACACTTTTAACTTACGGGCCACTTGTCGCCCCAAAGGATTGCGCGGCAACATACCCTTCACCGCTCGTTGAATGATCTGCTCCGGCCGTTTTTCCCGCATTTCCTCTAACGTCCTCGACTTAATTCCTCCGGGGTAGCCTGTATGGCGGTAATATATCTTGTCAGTTTCCTTTCGACCAGTCACTTGAACCTGTTCAGCATTAACGACGACAATGTAATCACCAGTGTCGACGTGTGGCGTATATTGGGGTTTGTGTTTCCCGCGCAAACGATGTGCTAGCGCAGCGGCTAGTCTGCCTAAGGTGTATTGTGACGCATCCACAATATACCAATCGTGGACGACATCTTGCGCCCGGGTGCTTACGGTTTTCAACTAAGATCAGATATTGTCGTTGGGTTTGTGAGCGAGAATGATAGCGAATACCGACTTGTTATTCAATATTCTGCGACAAGTTTTTAGTGACTTTCTGGATTTCAGGGCTTAGTCGGGTGGTCTTTGAGTGTTCTGTAGCTTCGTTTGAATAAGCCTCTGTCAAGCCTTATTGAACAGCTTGGTTTCAACTCCCGTCACAATTTCAATAATATTTTGAGTTGCCTCGCTCCAAATTGATCGTTCCCTCACAGTTTCAGGTGGAAGTGATCGAACCAAGGGAATGACCGTAGCGATACACTTTCAAATACTTAATTCGGGAAAACATGGCAAAAAAGAAGAAGCAAAAACAGGACCGGTCTGTAAAAATCGTACGTTGGAGTATCCTGGGTACGATAGGATTAATCATCACCGCATTTGTGATATATGCCGTCCTCTACACCCTAGGTGTGTTTGACTCGTCTGAAAAATATTCAACGCTTGCTGATCGCGACGCACAAACGGATCACATAGAAGTCGTCGAGTTCTTCTCGTACAAATGTATCCACTGCCAACGATTGGAAACTCGTTTACAGCAATTTGAAGCAAATCTTCCTGAAAACGTTAGCTTTTCACGAATTCACGTTGCTTTTAATTTGCAAGCGCAGAGATTGGCAAAGTTACACGTTGCGCTACAACTCAGCGATGCGCTAGATCAGAATCACGATCGAATCTTCCAAGAAGCTGCAAAAAACAACAACACCTTCAATTCTCTGACCAGAATCAGTGACTTTCTGGACGGACACGGAATCACTAAAACACGATTTGAAAATTTATACCAAGGTGATCGCGACGCACAAACGGATCACATAGAAGTCGTCGAGTTCTTCTCGTACAAATGTATCCACTGCCAACGATTGGAAACTCGTTTACAGCAATTTGAAGCAAATCTTCCTGAAAACGTTAGCTTTTCACGAATTCACGTTGCTTTTAATTTGCAAGCGCAGAGATTGGCAAAGTTACACGTTGCGCTACAACTCAGCGATGCGCTAGATCAGAATCACGATCGAATCTTCCAAGAAGCTGCAAAAAACAACAACACCTTCAATTCTCTGACCAGAATCAGTGACTTTCTGGACGGACACGGAATCACTAAAACACGATTTGAAAATTTATACCAAGGTGATCGCGTGCGAAGATTGGTTGAACAAAATGATGATAAGTTACGACGTGCAAGTATTCTTGGAACCCCTTCGCTACTTGTAGCGAACAAATACGTCATCCATCCCAACGAACCGCCGATCATGATGCAGACATTGCATCAACTTATCAACGATATACGAGCCGGAAACCTACCGTTGCCCGAAGAAGAACCATCAAATGAAGACTTGGGACAACTAAACGAGGAAACTGTGGAAGAAGACGAAACGGAATCTATGACAAATGACGATGCTGCGGCTCCTGAACAATCTCCTACCGAGAACGAATCTTCGGGGAACACTTCTGAAGAAGGGGACTCACTCGAGTAATTCGATCCAATGCAATACCGGTACGTCTAACGCAGGTTCCAGAAAGAGCTGACACCCTACATTCGCTGTGACAACAACGTCGGGGGCAACATCAGTTAACGCTGATATTTTTTTATCTCGAAGTGCTCTTGCTTGCTTGGGCTGTAGAAGTGAATACGTTCCGGCTGAACCACAACACTGACTTGCATCTCGATAGGGTATCACCTCGTAGCCCGTACGGGTGAGAATAGCTTCCACAATCCCACTAATTTGCTGTCCGTGTTGTAGTGTGCAGGGCGATTGAAACACTACACGCTCAGCTTTATGAGCTTTTTTGAATTCATACTGAACTAGATACTCACTAATGTCGCGGACGGCTCGGGCAAAACTACTCGCGTCTGCTACCTGTGGTAAATAGCGATCGTACTCCTTCAGAGTCACGCCGCAGCCACTAGCCGAAGACAAAATGACGTCGTCCGACCCAATCCGTATCTGGGAGACGTTCGCTGTCATCTCGCTCTGTGCAGCTTCCTTCTCTCCTAAGTGTAAATTCAAGGATCCACAGCAGCTTTCTTGGGACACGACCCGGAAACGAATTTCACGTGTTTCTAACAGCGTTGCTAAATGTGCGACTACTTCTGGGGTGAGTGCTTGCTGCACACATCCTTGTAAAAGAATTACTGTTCCTTCTTCCGTTCCCGTGATGGTGGTCGCTACCTGGAGTTTGCGAGATAACGCCTCTCGAACCGATTTAGACAAGATAAAAGGGCGAAACCAACGACCAACTCGATATAGTTGCTTAAATTTGGTAGGATTAGGGATTAGGTTTAACAGCACTCTCTGTAAGAATGATCGGTGGCTCGACTGGTTGGCTATGAGAAATCGTGCTTCTTCCGCAATTTTGCCATATCGCACACCTGACGGACACGCCGGCTCACACGCACGACACGTCAAGCATTTGCTCAAACTGTCTTCGAGCGCTTCATTGGTGTCGTCTCGCTCTAGCAAGCCCTTCACTAGGTAAATACGACCCCGAGGCCCTTGAAGTTCGTTCCCGGTCAATTGATACGTTGGACAAACGCTATTGCAGAATCCACAATGCACACACTTATTGATCTCCGCGACGAGATCTTGGACGGCTTCTTCGTTCTTAAGTGTTGGAGCGATCATCGTGCGCATTACAGTTCGACTCCTGGATTAAAAATCCTTTGTGGATCAAAGGCATGTTTCAGTCTGTGCGCGTACTTACTGGATTGGGAAGTCTCATGTTTGACATTTCGGAAGCTACGGATTGCATAAGGTTTCGTCGAAATAGTCGGACGCGTTGAGTTCTGTGTCTTGCACCACAAAAGACTCCCATCCCACTCTACTAAGAACTCTTCAAGTTCCTGTGTATCCTCATCGTGAAACGACGAGTTTCGTGAAAGAGAAATTCGCCACAAGGCTTTATCGTCCGCAAAAAATGGAAGTGTATGATCGCGTAGTTTTTGCCAAAATTGCGGGTCGATTTCGGCATTCGACTCAAATGCCTTCATGTCTCGGTTAACTGCGGCGGCGACACCAGTGAAACGCAAATACAGCTTCCCGTCGAAGTAACAGGTCCCCGACAGCGACGAAGTCTTTCGTGTGTATTGCGAGATCAGTGATGTGCATTCTTGCGAATTTAGGGAAGTAGCGATTGATCGAGTTTGTTCCGGAATCGGAAGTAATTTAAGGCTGGCGCTCAGTAGGACGCCCAGAGTTCCCTGAGACCCACCGAGAAGACGAGCTACATCGAACCCAGCTACATTCTTAATCACTTTTCCGCCGAACCTTAGAAGTTCTCCGTATCCGTTGATCATTTCGACTCCTAAGAGGCTGTCGCGTACTGTACCGTACCATGGTCGACCTGGACCGCACCAACCACTTGCAATAGCCCCTCCAACCGTACCCCTTCCATCAAACAGAGGTGGATCACACGCCCACATCTGCCCATGTTCAGCAGTAATGTCCCTAAGTTCAGTCAACTTCGTACCCGCGCGTACTGTGATGACGAGTTCTTCAGGTCGATATTCAATCACGCCCTTGTGGTCGGATGTCGTTAAAAGTGGAACCGTTATATCCCCAGTGTACAAGAACGATTTGCTACCCTCACCCGTAATCCGCAACGGAAGTTTCTGTTCCAGTGCAGTATTGACCGCGTCTTGCAACGGCGAGGAGTCGTTCGCCACGGAGTTAAAAACGACTAAGTTCGGGAAACGGCACTTGTCCTTTATGGACATGCATACCGCCCAACTCTGAGCATCGCGCTAAGGTTGGGATCGCTTTACCTGGGTTCATATTTCGGTTGACATCGAACACATTGCGAATGCGGTGAAACTGTTCAATTTCAGGAAGTGAAAATTGCGAACACATTTGATCAATTTTTTCCACACCAACACCGTGTTCACCTGTGATCGTACCGCCCACGCGAATGCAATGTTCAAGAATCTCCGCCCCAAATTGCTCGGCTCCCTCGCGTTGATTCTTGTCAGACGCATCGTAGAGAATCAGCGGGTGTAGATTTCCGTCGCCAGCATGGAAAACATTCATGACACCGAGGTTATAACGTTCAGACATACCGGTGATAGCCTTTAGTACTGGTCCAATCTGATATCGTGGAATTGAACCGTCCATGCAGTAGAAGTCTGATGCCATGCGCCCCGCGGCTGGAAACGCAACTTTGCGTCCTAACCAAAGTCGTTCACATTGCTCTGGATCCGTCGCAAGTTCGATGACCGAAGCGTCATATTGTTTCATAACTTCCGCGACTTTGTCAGTTGCGCTAGTTACTTCCTCCTCAGTCCCGTCCAGCTCACATAAGAGTACTGCTTTCGCATCTTTAGGATAACCGACTTCCGCAAACTCCTCCGCGGCACGAACTGCAAGTTCGTCCATCATCTCGAGACCACCGGGAATCACTCCCGCTGCAATGATGCCAGCAACACAATTACCTGCAATTTCTACATCATCAAACCCGCCCAGCAGAACATGCCTAACGGGAGGAATCGGTAGCAATTTAACTGTAATTTCTGTAACCACGCCGAGCATGCCTTCAGAACCCACAATCAGCGCTAAGAAGTCATAACCTTCCCAATCATAAGTTTTGCCGCCAAGCACTAATTCATCACCTTCGATTGTGAGAACTGTCAGTCCAACGACGTTGTGCAATGTCAGACCGTATTTGAGACAGTGCACACCGCCTGCATTTTCAGCGACATTTCCTCCTATGCTACACGCAATCTGCGAAGAAGGATCAGGCGCGTAAAACAATCCGTGTTCCTTAGCTACCTCCGATATGCTTAAATTTGTCGTACCGGGTTCAACCGTGGCCGTACAAGCTAGTGGGTCTACTTCGAGGACGCTGTTTAGTTTCGACAAAACCAACAATACTCCTTCGCGGTGAGGCCGAGCACCACCCGATAGACCTGTCCCCGCACCTCGCGTTACCAGAGGAATGTCACATTCGTTACACACCCGTAGTACGCTACGTACGTGTTCAACAGACTCAGCTAAAACTACGACACCTGGTAATTCTTTTTTGACAGTGTATGCGTCGGATTCAAAAGGTTCTTTCTGGTACTGATCCGTCAGAATAGCATGCTCGGGTATTTCCGCAAAGAGCTGTGTTAATGCAAATTCAGAAATCATTTGAAAGTGTACTGTACAGTTTGGTTAACGCTCTCGCCCATCTCAATTTTCACTCTACTAAAAAATGTAACATACTGCTTCACATTATGTTAAAGGTTTTTGGAAGAACTTTAACGAACGTTCCTTTACTTTAACTTACCCCAACCAAGTGTCCAGAAGAGATTATCAGTAGAGTGCGAAATACCATTGTCCTGAAAAACGCGAAAATCGTCAATGAAGGACGAATTTTGGAAGGTGATCTCGCAATCTGCAAAGATCGAATCAGTCAGGTTGGCGGTACGGTTGGTGGGACCACTGAGATTGATGTAGCAGGGTCCTGGGTTCTACCCGGCATGATTGATGACCAAGTGCATTTTCGCGAACCAGGAATGGAGCATAAAGCAACCATCGCGACGGAGTCTCGTGCGGCTTTGGTAGGCGGTATCACCAGCTATATGGAAATGCCCAACTGCGTACCACAAACCACAACACACGAAAATTTGCTTGCTAAACACAATCGCGCTAGCCGTACCTCGGTTGCAAATTACGGTTTCTACTTGGGTGCGACTAACGACAATATTGAAGAAATTAAGCGAGTCGACCCCCAGTTAGCTTGCGGCGTCAAAGTCTTCATGGGTGCTTCGACTGGTAACATGCTCGTCGACAATCCACAATCTTTAGAAGACATTTTTGCTTCGTGTCCGCTAGTCATAGCGACACATTGTGAAGACTCGCCCACTATTCAAAAAAATGAAAGTGAGGCGCGTCGAAAGTATGCCGGCAACCCACCCCCGCAACTACATGCTGAGATCCGCTCAGCTGAAGCTTGTTATTTGTCTTCGTCTCTCGCGGTTAGGCTCGCCAAGAAACATGATGCCCGCCTCCATGTATTACATCTCACCACCGCACGAGAAATGGAGTTGTTTGAAATTGGCACAATTGAGAGTAAAAAGATCACTGCCGAGGTCTGTGTACATCACCTAATTTTCGACGACTCACACTATGCGAGTAAAGGAGCGTCGATCAAATGCAATCCTTCAGTCAAGTATGAACAAGACAGAGAAGCCTTACGGCAGGCTGTAAACGAAAACCGCATCGACGTGATCGCGACCGACCATGCACCGCATACTCTGGAAGAGAAAAAAGCTGTGAAATTTGTCGATGCTCCTGCCGGCTTACCCTTAGTCGAATACGCCGTACCTGCACTTTTGGAACTAGTAACTGAGGGTATTTTTGGACTCACGACACTTGTCGAAAAGGTTGCCCATGCACCGGCAAAACGATTTGAACTGAAAGACCGTGGCTTCGTACGAGAGGGATTCTTTGCGGACCTGATCGTAGTCAATCCCGAGGGGAGCATCTCAGTTGCCGCGCGCCCGGTATGGTCCAAGTGCGGTTGGACTCCCTTTGATGATTGTGCATTTACTAACGAAATTACTCATACGATCGTTAATGGCAACCTAATGTACGCCAATGGCGAAATTTGTTCAGATCAACCAGGTTTACCATTGACGTACAACAGACCCACATAATCGGATGAATAGGCGCGAACAAGCGAAGTCTCAACGCTTTTACAACATGCTCATCATTTAAGGAACCTCTCACCCTATGTCATCACCATTACGTTACGAAGTAAATGAAAATCCTCCTACTCCTTTAGCGTTTGGTTTAGCGCTTCAGTTCACGATTATTGCGATCGCGGGAATCGTGGTTACGCCGGCAATCGTTATTCAAGCAGCTGGCGAGAGTGCGAGTTATTTGGAATATGCTGTCTTCGCCTCTCTCGTCGTCTGTGGGATCTGCACTTTCTTACAGGCTCGACCAGTTTGGCGGATAGGCTCTGGATACATACTACTGATGGGAACATCAGGAGCGTTCATTGCGGTGAGTATCGCTGCTTTGGAGGCTGGGGGTGCGGTGATGTTAGGAGCACTTGTATTAGTGTCGTCCTTCGTGCAATTCGCTTTCGCCTTCAAGTTGTCTTGGCTCAGAAAAGTAATCACTCCAGCTGTTGGCGGAGTCGTGATCATGTTGATACCTGTGACGGTAATGCCAATAGCGTTCGATTTTTTTGGGAACGTACAGGAAGAACATCTTGCTTTTGGAGCTCCTTTTGTTGTGTTTTTAACGGTTCTTATAGGTGTCGGATTGGGAATTCTTGCAAAAGGAATGCTACGTCTGTGGACGCCCGTGATTGGCATTGTTATCGGTACGATCGCGGCCGCGATCCTCGGTATTTATGACTCTACGCCGGTTCAAAACGCTGCATGGATCGGGATACCAAAATTTTCCGAGATGTCTTTTGACTTTTCATTGAACTCTTCGTTTTACGGTTCATTTTTTACTCTACTCCCATCATTCATTTTTGTTACCGTCATTGGCATGGTCGAGACTATCGGAGACTCGATAGCTATTCAACGTGTTTCACAGCGGAAACCCAAATCACCCGATTATCGCGTAGTTCAAGGTGCTGTAGGAGCTGACGGTTTCGGAAATTTATTGTCGGGTTGTTTAGCTATCGTGCCCAATACAACCTATTCCAGCTCCATCTCGGTGACCGAGTTAACCGGCGTCGCATCTAGGCGAGTGGGAATGTTCATCGGCGGAATCTTCCTAATCGCCGCGTTTTTACCGAAGTTGCAAGCAATAATCGTCTCTCTACCTCCACCCGTGGTTGGTGCATATCTGCTAATCGTGTTGGGATTACTGTTTGTAGTTGGTTTGCAAATGGTCGCGCGCAGCGGATTAGACTATCGAACGGGATTGATTGTCGGTATTTCCATGTGGGTCGGTATTGGATTTCAGTACCAGTTCATTTTTCCTGGTCTATTCACCGGAATGTGGGGCGATCTCTTACAGAACGGTATGACCGTCGGGGGACTCACGGCGATCTTTCTGATGTTGCTTTGGCGAGTTACCTCGTCGCGACGAATTAAAACTCAATGCGATTTAAGACCGGAGGCAATTCAGGAACTGCAATCTTTCTTAGACCAAGTGTGCACCCGCTGGAAATTGTCGGATGAGATTAGAAGTAATATCGAACTAGCCAACGAGGAAACGTTGCATATTCTTCAACAGAGTAGGCCAGACGACGAACAGCGAAAATTAAGCATCTCGGTCCATAAAGAATTGAATTTGATCGAGCTTGAATACGTCTTAGCGCTCGACTTGGAGAATATCGAAGATCGAGTCGCGATGCTTCAAGAGTCGCCAGGGGAATTCAACGAAGATGACTATTCGTTGAGGATATTGCGCCACATTTCAGCGCACGTCAAACACGAAAAGTATTTCGACGTCGACTTCTTATCAGTAAAAGTGAAGTGTTGAATGTTGAAATTCAACTCTTAAGATAACACGAAACCTGTCAAGACTATTACGGCAGATTTGGCGTTCTACTATTGGGTTAGTTCGTCAACGTTCGATTCCGTTCGTTCTTTACTCTTGATTGAAACATCGCTTAGTCCGCTCGATCGGACATCCAAGTGCGCTGCTGTTACTTTCTGCACTTCAACGTCTGCGGATCCCGATGCTTGAATTTCAACTTCATCGCTATCAAGTGATTCAATTTCGACATCCGCCAGACCTGAGGTATCTATTTGTGACTGTTCTGTGCTTAAGCTCTTGATTGAAACATCAGAAGAACCGCCAGCACTGAGCTTCAATCCATTCGTAACTGTTTGTCCTAAATCCAAGTCCGAGAGTCCGTTTGCCTTCATTTCCAGTTGCGGTAACCGAAGAGACTGAACAGTTACGTCAGCCGATCCACTCAAGTCGATTGTCGAGACTTCAACACTCGATTCAGCTTGTTTTAAGGGTATCTGAACCTTATCTGCAATAAAGTTGCTCAAACCGTTGACAGACAGAACTAATTTTTGTGTCTCCATATCAATTGTGTTTGAATCTGATGATCCACTCTGATCGAACTCGACATTGGGACTGACTAACGAGTCCAATTCAAAGTCAGCAAGCCCGCTCAGCGACACTTCCGTCGTATGGGCCTCCACAGACGCGATACTCAGATCACTCGACCCGGTGACTGTTATGTGCACTCTGTCAGCTTGAACGTGATCCAACGTCGTGGACGATAAACCGCCCATATTGATTCGTACATGCTCAGCTACCATCTCCTTAGCTCTGAGTGTTCCGGAGTTAGACAGATCTATCCATGCCAAGGAAGCAGTAGTAAGTTCGATAGTCGGATTGCCCAAATCTTTGGTATGCACCACACAGTCCTTACCGAACTCTAAGCGCCAACCATTTCGTTTTTCTTGGTGAAGGCTGTAACCGTTGTAGTGTTTAGAGGGATAGCTTTTGCGCTTCGCAAACTGCTGTCGAGAATCTGGACAGAGAACTACGAGATCAAGATCTAATTCAACTCCGCCGTCTTTTGATGTGATAATCAGTGCATCGTGAAATAGCTGACTGCCTGTAACTGTCAGTGTAGTTTGCTCGCCTGGCTGTACGTGAAAATCGAACGGTAGCCGATGTTTAATTCCCTCGGTGTCGTCCAAATCAACTAGTTTATCAAAAGATTGAACTTGCCCGAAGACGGTAGAAGTCATTCCTAAGCCGAGTGAGAAAAGAACTAGGTAACGCGTAAAGACGTGGTAATTCATGGGTATTTCATGCCTCTTAATGGTTAGATTTGGAATTCCTACGCAATTATTGTACCACTAAAGCTGTGATACGGCTAGTTCCCTTAGTACAACGTGGCTTGTGCTTGTGGTGGATTGCAATTTTAACCGTGTTCGACAGACTTGTTTACACACAAAGTCCCTCTACGAGGCAGATCAACAGCCAGCACACCTTACAGAACTGATCCTCATGAAGAGGCTACCCCACTCAGACATGTCAAAAAGACACACAAAGAAATGATGAGGTCTTGATTGGATTCGATTTCGTCGTCCAAGATGCTTG
Organism: Pseudomonadales bacterium; assembly: GCA_011525295.1. Lineage (GTDB taxonomy): Bacteria > Pseudomonadota > Gammaproteobacteria > Pseudomonadales > Azotimanducaceae > Bin55. Next base: position 69,243 of record WTGV01000059.1, read on the forward strand.
GGTAAATTTCAACGATTCACAAGCACTTAAGACAGTAGTTTTGAGTAAGTCCGCAGATTTTGGGTGTTTTGTGACGGTCTGGACGCTATAGAAGAATTTGTTCGATCGTCCCTAGTTTGTGATCAAATTGACAAGTGTTTGGCACGGTTTGTGCTTGGTAACCTGCAATACAACGCTGAATGAAAATAGACAACCCACATGACTACACCCGAATATTTGCGATCTCATGGTCGAAGAGACTCGGTACGGCACACTGGGACGGACAACCTTCGAGCAGGTAAGGCTCAATGATCAGAATAGCTCGGTACAGTTCCCCAAGATTTTCCTTGTTGGCTCTCGGGATTACAGCTGGCTTTGTACTCTTACTGTTTGTTGCGACGTTTGTGACCCACCTGCCCGCTGTTGCTCCACAACAGGCGAGCACCATAGAACATGATACTACTGTACGCCTTCATGAAGTTGGAGAAAGTACTAGTAACTACAACCTAATCTACATCTTTAAGGTAAAGGAATTATGAGAAATCGATACATGGCAGGCGAACGTACTGCAGAATACATGGACGAGGCGTTTTCGCGGCATTCTGCATGGATTCTTGGCGTGTGTGCCGGAATCGCGAATCGGTTGGGATTCAACCCAGCAATTCTGCGAGTCGTCACCTTTTGTTGTTTGCTCTTCATGCCACTAAAGACTATTGCAGTCTATTTGCTTGTATGGGTCATCTTCTTCCGCCATAGACGCGGTTAATACAAGCACCATCAAACACGCAACGGCCTTCAGGCAAACGTTTCAGCAACTAAGTGCGTTCAAGAAACCGCACTAAGGAACGTGCAACTGAAATGCTGTCGACTTCGTGATCCAACGACGCTAACGCAGGCTCAAAGTTTGGACCGAGATCTCGTTCTCGGTTCAGAATCAAATTTCGAGTAAAGTCTTCACAAAATTCCGGGTGTGCTTGAAAGGAGATAAAGTGATTCTCAACAACCATTCCGGCGTTTTCACAAAACTCACTTGTAAGTAAGCGTGTTGCTCGAGTCGGTAAACGCTCGACCTGATCCTCATGACTACATCGCAAACGGATAGTTGGTGTAGACACATAAGAAAGTACTCCGGATAAGAGTAATCGGTATTCGTGTACTCCCATGCCCCAACCTTGCGGCGCGTTGACTACCGATCCACCCAAAGCTAATGCGATACATTGGTGCCCAAAACAGATGCCAATTAACTTCCTGCGCTCGAGGTCAAGCATGCGGACAAAATCAATTAACCGTTGTATCCAGCGCGTTTCACTGAACGCACAATAACGACTCCCAGTAATTAAATATCCGTCGCACTCATCCAAATTTTCGGGATAGTGATATTTACGAGCATCATAGCTGCGGAGTGTTAACTGATCCGGACCTGTGGAGTCGAACAATTGCTGGAACATCCCGTGAGTGTCGCCGAATAACGACCTGAGTTCGACATCGACGTCGTCTGCTTTGATTATTCCTAATGTAGTCAAGCTTTCCTCTTGTTACTAAAGACGTGTATATGGGCGGATGCAGACAATACAAGCAATAAAAACTTCTGTTTCTTGAGCAGCGGGAATGGTCGCGGGTGCCGGTCGATGCAGGAATCGATCAGTGCATCAAGCTAAACATCTCCCGACGATAGTTCTGTGCGATCATTGAGTCGCGCGGCATGAGAGACATCACGCGAATCATTGTCGTGCGCGCAATGTCATCGCGAAATTTGCGATCTCGCTGAAGTATTAAGAGCAATTTATCCAGTGCTTGTTCGTAGCGAAGATCCATCGCATGATGCAAGGCCACTTCATAGACTGCCTCTAAATCGTCTGGCTTATTTCGCAGTTGATGCTCAAGCTCATCAAAGGGTCGTATCCCTGCTACTTCTTGAACAAGTTCCATCCGATTCTGAGGACGTTGTCTCTCCGTTCCGTCCTCTGGCATGGAATCAAGAACGCGTTGTGCGTTCGCGTAATCTCCTTTACAAATCAAGACGTCAGCTTGTTCGGCTAAATACTTTGGATTGTTAGGTTCCTGGTTCAACGAAGCTTCAATTATCATGAGCGCTTGGTCCCAGTCTCTTGCCGCTAACACGGACTCTAAGCTCTCTTGAAGTCGTTCACCCGTCGACATCGTAAATTGTTCGATCAACTGTCGTAAACTGTCTTCTTGTTGTGGTCCTTCTAACTGTCCTGCGATACCGCCGTCAACAATCACGCGTATACTGGGTAGACCCTGAACTTGTAGTTGTTGTGCCATTCTCGGATCCTTCGCAACGTCCATCAGTGCAAGCGCAAATTTTCCTTGAAATTGTGCTGCAAGCCGTTCCAAAATGTGCTTGGTGTCGACCGAGGCTTGAATCTGGGTAGCCCAACACAACAACAACACCGGTAGTTCGTGAGAACGGTTTACCACGTCGGACTGAAACGTCTCTGTCAGAGCTTCGAAGATGTACTCGTTGTTTTCCATGAAATTAAGAAATTTTCGTTGCGGAAAATTGTATCAATCCATAATCTTGGCGATTCTATCGTGTTTTACCACACACGAACAATCGGTTGGATGTTTTGCATTAGAGCGAGTAAACGAGGCGACGGAAGGGTATACTGTATTCGTTCAAAAACAAGCTTGGAACGATTCGTGCATGAATGCAACAACCGAGCGTCAAACACGGATTTCATCTAGGTCGCGAGGTATGTGGTTCACTCCAGCTTTTCTAAACAGTTTTCTTGTCCATTGAGCAAATGCGATTCCTCTTTGCCGTAGGTATTTTCTTGTTGATCGTGGCAGTGGGAGTCGGATTGGGCTTTAGTGCCTGGGGTATTATTCCCGCGATCTTTGTCGCGTCATCGTTCCTCACATTTTCACCACACGACCGCGCTCGCACTCGTGCACGGTCTGGATATTTCGGAGGCTTTAGTTCGAACCCGGGGCGGTTTGGCACGCACCGTGAATCTGGTAGTGTCAGCATCACGGAAACCGGCTTTAAAACATTCTTTCAATTAGCAGGGCACATATCCAAGGCCGACGGTCGGGTCTCCAAACTGGAAATTCGTCAGACGAATAACTTTATGGACCGCTTGTCGCTCAGTAGCGATCAGCGTCGCGTTGCCATCGACGGGTTCAATGAAGGTAAGAGTTCGTCCTTCGACCTTAAACGTTGCCTCGAGAAACTGCGCGCATCGTCGGGAATGGGCTCGTTAGCCCGAGAACTGCTGTTCGAAGCTATGGTTAACCTCGCCGCGATCGACGGCGTCAGTAGTACGAAACAATCACTCCTGCTAGCATACGCTGACGCACTCGGTATCAACTCACAGACCGCACAGAACTATATTGCGCGACACCATCAAAGTTATTGGCAACAATATTCGAGCTATGAGTCACATCGTGAACATTTCCAACAACGAAGGCAGTATTCTAGAAGTGATTCTTACGACAGAACCAGCAGCAATCGACAAACCTCTACGCAAAATGGAGAGCTCAAAGCTGCATATGAGACATTGGGGGTGTCGTCGAACGATTCTGATAAATCAGTGAAACGCGCATATCAACGCAAGATTGCGGAAACTCATCCTGATAAATTTGAGGGTAGAGACTTACCAGCTTTTTTGATTGAAGCGGCAACAGCAAAAGCGAGCGAGATCAATGAGGCGTGGGATCTCATAAAGAAGTCGCGCCGCATGTCGTAAGTCGGTGTACTTGTCCCAAATTTTGGCGGAGAGGCAGGGATTCGAACCCTGGGTGCCCAAAGGACACACCTGATTTCGAGTCAGGCCCATTCGACCAACTCTGGCACCTCTCCAGGGGTAGTAAATTTTATGCCTCAGTTGTGCAGCGGTTTCACCTCTTCGGAAAACATACGCAACTCGAACTCGAACAGTTCGATCTATTACTAGATAAACTGAATCAGCAGAATTCCTTCAGTTCCTACGAAGGTGCAGAAACAAATATTCTGAACAACCATCGGTCAAACAATTTCTTGATCTAGTACAAACCCAATCTAACTGTTGTGCTCAAACTCATTACGATAACGAACGCATCACAGCGTCCGCGGGGATCGATAATCAATATCAAGTCTAGTCAACCCACTAGGATCCAATCCGTACCATCCGTTTGCGTAGCAATCCATACGTCCATAGACTGACGAAATTTGTGGAAACATTTGCTGACGATCTCTGGATGATTGTTCTCCTGGCTCAAGTGCCCGAGAACTAAGGATTGCATATCAGAGTGGTGTACTAAACTCACAAACTCTGCAGTCTGATCGTTCGATAAGTGTCCTTGATCACCTGCGATTCGAACTTTTAGTGAGTATTGATAAGGTCCATTCCACAACATGTCCAAATCATGATTGGCTTCAACGAACAGTGAGTCACAGTGCCGATAGTGTTCCACGACGGGTTGCGTAAGGGAACCAATGTCCGACAGGATTCCAAGCCTTCGATGAGCGTGTTCAATGACGAATTGAGAAGGTTCTCGAGCATCGTGCGGGACTGCAACGGGATGAACGACGAAATCACCAACATTCACAGGGTGTCCGCACTGAATTTCCTCGAATCTACAGCTCTTAATATCAACCTTGGACAAGGTTCCATTGGTCCCATAGACACAAACACCGTACTTTCGCGCGAAAGGACCAACACCACGGCGATGATCCCCGTGTTCATGAGTAATAAAAATTGCTGCTACCGTAGCAGGATCAACGCCTTTGTCAACGAGCCGGTTTTCAGTCTCGCGACAGCCGAAACCACAATCGACTAAGATTGTCGTTTGTGGTGAGACAATGACAGTGCAGTTACCCTTACTGCCGCTTCCGAGCGAAGCATATTTCACGCCTCGATCCTAGTCAGCACCATATTGAATCAGTCGAATATTTGCAATGCTAGATTAGATGTTCTCGCAGAATAAGTAATAGTTCCCTAGCGAACTCAACAGGTAAAGAATCCTCTGATTCAACATTTGTAAGCCTAATCGTATACTTATCTTCAACGTCTTCTGACGCTTCCATTAGAATCCGAACTGTACTTGGATATTTATTAGTTCCCTCGTTCCCTAAACGGATTAGGCGACGAAAGAAACTTTTCTCCTTTCTCCGTAAAACGTTCTCTGACACTTCGACTTCAAAATAACTTTCTGCGGATTCCTGAGAAAGAATATCGATCTCTGCATTATTCAGTGCTTTCTGAATTGTCGCCCACGCTCTAGTGAAGTCTACATGAAATATTAGTGCAGGGAATCCTTCTTCGTCTTCAACTACTTCCACTTTCGGTTTCAATGAGATGTTCGCGGCTTCGATTGAAACTGTAGGCGCAACATAACCTGACGCGTCATATTTCGCGAGACTGTTAAGTAACGCTCGTTCGATATCGATAGACACCGATCTTTCCGGCCATTCAATGCTCGTTACCACCTCGTCAGAAGAATCGTTCACATAACGAAGGTGTACTTCTGTCGATCCTCTGCGAAATCCATTCTCAAGTTGAACTGCAATCCAGTCGGTGCCACCACTGATTTCGACATCCAGTTTACCTTGATCGATGAGTGCACGAGGTGAATCAGCTTCCGCGTCCTCAAATGTGATAGGCTCAGAAAACAAAGATCCGTTACGTCGATCTTCTTGACGAATCTCGATTCCAGCATCTTGAATCCATTGCTTCATCACTGGCCATACTGTCTCAGGCGCGCGTTGTACTACCACCCAACTTCGATTTGGCCCAAGATTTTGAATGCTCACGAGTTCTAGATCCGAGTCACCAACGATCGGCCTCGGGCGAGGTACTTCGTTACCAAAAAATGGTGCTAACGGCCGATCTTCGATTTCGGGTACAACCCACAGGTCTTCTACCTCAATCGCGTCCATATGGGATGGAATGACCAGTTCCGGTGTAGTGTGAATTTCCGTGTAGTCGGACGCTCTATCAACATCAATGTGTTCCCGATCATAGGAACTACAACCGTTCCATACAAATCCACCAAGACAAAGAAGGACAACAGATATTGTTGAGTGTCTCATAACGCTTTAAACTTTACTAACTGGTTTCGGATTGAGGCATGATGTTCTTCAGCTAGCGGAACCAATGGTAGCCTCAAGCCTGTTGGAATTAGGTTCATTGCATGCAACGCCCACTTTGTGGGTATGGGATTAGTTTGTAGAAACAAAACTTCGTGCAGTGGTTGTAGTAACTGGTCCAATTCATTCGCCTCGGCGTTGTTCCCCGATAGGTAGCTTTGGCAGAATTTGGACATCAAATTCGGCACAACGTTCGCGGTGACAGAAATTGTACCGACCGCCCCGTATTGCATCATGGTCAATGTTTGGGCGTCTTCTCCCGACAAGACTAAGAATTTCGGATCAACTCCTTGTTTAATTTCCAAGACTCTCTCCGGCGTACCACATGCCTCTTTTATTCCGATGATGCGTTCATGTTGGGCTAGTCTTGCAACCGTTGGAGCGAGCATATCACAAGCCGTCCTTGCGGGTACGTTATATAAGACTATCGGCGAGTCTACTTGGTCTGCGATGGTCCAATAGTGTCGATAGAGACCCTCTTGGGGTGGTTTGTTGTAATATGGAGTAACAATCAAGCAACCGTCCGCCCCTGCGGCTCGACCCGCATGTGTGAGTGCTAGTGCCTGTTGTGTCGAATTCGCACCCGTACCCGCGATCACAGGAATACGACCATCTACTCGATTCACAACCGCCGCAATGACTGCAGTTTGCTCCGTCGCGGTCAGAGTGGCGGACTCCCCTGTCGTCCCAACCGATACGATTCCGTGCGTACCCTCTTCGATATGCCAGTCTATTAAGGCATCCAAACTCTTCCAATCGACCGCTCCGCTCTCGTCCATGGGCGTGACTAAAGCGACGATACTACCCCTTAGTAATCCGTTATCTCTATTCAATTTCTACAGTCCCTGTTCGAGCTGGCGCACAAAATGTCCATTACGCGTTTACGGCGACGCTATCAATGGTTCTTCTCGTGGCCACGCTTCCGCGACTGCTTTGATGAAAATAGCTAAAGGTATCGCAAAGAACAAACCCCACACCCCGCCTAATCCACCAAACACTAGAACTGATGCCACGATCGCTAGAGGATGAAGCTTAACCACCTCAGCAAATAGTACGGGTACGAGTAAGTTCCCATCGAGAGCTTGTATCACAGCGTAAGCCAAAATAATCCACAGGAACTCAGCACTCAACCCAAACTGCATAAGGGCGACAACTATAACGGGTATAGTCACAACCGCAGCGCCGATGATCGGAAATATTACCGACAAACCAACAAGTAGCGCGAGTAAGGCGGCATACTTTAGACCAAGAAGTATGAAGGCAACGTACGTAACCGTTCCCACGATCAATATCTCTAGGAACTTACCGCGAATATAACTACCTAATTGCATGGCTACGTCTTGTCCTATGCGATCGATAATGGGTCGTTTCTTTGGTAAGAAACGCGCGAAATATTGCTTGAGAGTCTCACGGTCTTTCAGAAAGAAAAACATAGCAATGGGTACAAGTAACAAAAAGACTACTGTCGCGATCAAATTAGGTAGTTGTTTAACGAACCAAGTTAAGCTAGCTTTACCAGAATCTCTCAGTGTAGTACGAAATTCAGCAAGGACTTCGTCGACTAGTGCGGTCGATAACAGGGCAGGATAGTCATCGCTAAAGTCATACAGCGCTCCTTCGATTGCATCTGCTAGTTCGGGCAATTGTTCGAGCACTTCTTGAAGTTGGGTCCATACTACCGGAAGAATTACCAGCACTAAGGCAAACAATCCTCCGACGAACAATAGCATCGCGATGATCACTGCTAACAAATGGGGTATTCTCCATTTCACTAGGCGATCTACGATGCCTTGCAAGACGTATGCAAACACAAACCCGATTAATACCGGTGCGAGATATCGTCCGATGGTGAGCAGCAACAGTAGAAATACCAATGCTGCGACGAGCAGATAGATGGTTTCGGTATTTGAGAAGTACCGGTTAATCCATTGTTTAACAACCTCTACAAATTGCATGTTTGATCAGACGGCATTCTTCTGCAACAGGTATGAAAATACCCCATCCGCTTCAGTTGATTCTAACAGCGTGTGGCGACTGTGTAATGAAAACACTTGAAAATCCTGCTCGGAACCCGGATCGGTCGCATAAACCCGTAGAAGACCACCGGGTGGGATGTCTTTGAGTGCTTTTTTTGTTTTTAGTAAAGGCATAGGACATTGAAGTCCCTTGACATCCAGAACAACGACCACGTCTTTTTCCATGATCAGCTACCGTTGGTACCTCCAAAAAAACTAGCCCTGCGATGGGGCTTGGTATGCACCTACAATAGAATATAGAATTATTGAAAGTGTGCAACTATCGCGTTGCAAAAACATCTAAAGTATAAAGCCAGACGCATGAGTACTCAGGAAAGTTTCATAATTAGAGTCGCAAAGGGACTTCTCGTAACACTCGTTCTCTCATCTGTTGTGAGCGCAGATGATACCCTCTTACCGGATCTTGGCGACCGAGAATCCGCAGCTCTCTCACCCTATGAAGAGGAGAGTTTAGGGAGAGCGTTTCTGATGCAAATCCACCGCAACGTCCCTACTGTGGACGATCCCATTCTCAAGTATTTCGTGCGAAAGAACCTTTATGAACTAGCAGAACACTCTGACCTTCGTGTAGCAAATCTGACGCCGATTGTCGTAGACTCGGAAGATCTCAACGCATTCGCGGCACCTGGTGGCATCATCGGGGTAAACTTAGGTTTACTAATCTTTGCACACGACATTCACGAGTATTCCTCCGTTGTCGCTCACGAACTAGCACATTTGAGTCAAAGGCACTTTGCTCGTCGCATAGATCAGGCGCGCCAGTTGGAAGTATCACAGCTATTAGGTTATTTAACTTCAGCGGTCATCTTTGCTGCCGGTGGAACTGATCCAGCACTTGCTGCAATGGCAGTCAGTAGTTCGTTGAACCAAAATCTCGTTTTCAAATATAGTAGAACTCAAGAACACGAAGCGGATCGGATCGGTTTAAATGCTTTAACAGATGCTGGATTTGATCCCATGGGGGCCGTGCGCATGTTCGAACGCATGAAGGAACAATTCAGATTTGATTCCACTCCAGAATCTTTTTTACGGACCCATCCACTCACCGACGAACGCATAGCCGACTTGCGAAACCAAGCACAGTCCACGGACGGAAATGACTTCGAAAAGTCTTTGGAATACCAATTGATGCGAGTTCGTGTAATGCACCGTTTTTTTGACACGGCTGGTGCAGCGATGGCGCACGCAGAGTCGTTAGACGGTGAAGCTCTTCACGAGAAGTACGATCTCGCACTTGCTCTCGTTCGAAATAACCAAGAAATACGGGCTGTCGAACTGATGGAAGAAGTGTACGACGCTGATCCGAATAGCATCGTTGTGATTACTTGTTTTGCCGATTTGCTGATTAAAGCTAACGAGGGCGAGCGCGCTCTCAAACTCGTTGACGCGGCTCTAGCCAACACCCCAAATAACGAACCGTTGTCGTTGCTAAAAGCGCATGCACTACGTTCCTTGGAACGGTATGAAGACGCTACGAATGTCGTCAAACGTGTCGTACGCCAATCGAGTAATGATCCTGATCTGTGGTTAGAACTGGAAGCTATAGCTGGGTTGGCGCAGAATATTTTCGAAGTTCATCGCGCCCGCGCCGAGGTGTATGCGTTACGTGGTCGATTTCCTGACGCGATCGAAAATCTTCAATTTGCGAAAAAGCTTATTGAAGGTACGAGTTCTATTCTTGAAGCAAGCTTGAACCAACGAATTCAGGAATTACGAGAAGCCGCAGCGCTGAATTCCTGATTACCGAAACTCCTTTACCGGGGGAAGTCTAACATTCGTTGCAACGGGATCATAGCACGTGCTCCCATCTCTGGATCTACATGAATTTCGTTGTCGAAATGTTCTAAGCTGTGCTTTAGTGTCTTGAGCTCGTTCATAGCCATCCAAGGACAATGTGCACAGCTCTTACAGGTAGCGCCATCCCCAGCAGTCGGGGCTTCAATAAAACGCTTTTGAGGTTCGGCGCGGCGTAATTGGTGAAACAGACCACGATCAGTCGCGACGATAAAGACATTCTGCGGAAGCTCTGAAGCAGCTTTCAATATTTGACTCGTAGAACCAACGACATCCGCTAATTCGATCACCGACGATGGAGATTCGGGATGTACCAAGATTCCCGCATCTGGATAGACCTTTTTCATATCCAACAGCGCTTGATGCTTGAACTCTTCATGTACCACACAAGCACCCGACCAAAGCAACATGTCCGCTTTAGTTTTTTGTTGGATGTAATGTCCAAGGTGTTTGTCTGGAGCCCACAAGATTTTTTCGCCTTGAGTCTTCAGATGCTCGACAATTTTGTGACCAACACTAGACGTAACAACCCAATCTGATAAAGCTTTTACGGCTACAGATGTGTTGGCGTACACGACGACTGTGCGGTCGGAGTGTTCTTCACAAAAAGCTCTAAATTCATCTGGGGGACAACCTAAATCGAGGGAACACTCAGCTTTAAGAGTAGGCATCAAGACTGTTTTCTCAGGTGACAACACCTTCGCAGTCTCACCCATGAATCGAACCCCAGACACCACAAGTACCGGAGCAGGATGATCACGACCAAATCTTGCCATCTCCAACGAGTCCGAGACGCACCCTCCAGTTTCATGAGCTATATCTTGAACATCACCGTCGACATAGTAGTGTGCGACGAGAACAGCATTGCGCTTGTTTAACAATTCCGTTATCTCGTGCTTCAACCGTACGACTTGGTCTTTGGACAAGTCTTCTGGTTTGAAATTTGGAACGTCCTCTAAAGCGAGCGTGTAGTCTTTAGCTATTTCCAGCATTCGATGTCTCTATGCTCCGCAGACGAACGATTCGGTAGGGTTCATGGCATAAATTTTAATTTTTAGTCCCTACTGCTATTGAGATTGCTGAACAATTTTCCATAAAATTGTTCAGCCCAATGGACTCATCATGGGACAACTGTATATTATGACTGCGCTTTCGGTTGTAGAACACGACAGTGTTGTTTTGGACACGGACGGAATTACTTTGTACAACGGAGACTTCTTGAGACTCGATGGAATCGAGTCGCAATCTATTGATTTGATTGTTACTTCGCCGCCCTATAACATTGACATCGAATATGGTTCCACGAACGATAACCTTTCCTATGACGAGTACCTAAATTTCTCAGATGAATGGTTACGTAAATGCTACGACCTATGTCGGTTTGATGGTCGATTGTGTCTCAACATACCACTTGACAAAAACAAGGGCGGACAGCAATCGGTATGTGCAGATTTCACGACCATCGCCAAGAGTATCGGCTGGCGCTATCACTCTTCGATTATTTGGAACGAAGGAAACGTGTCTCGGCGCACTGCTTGGGGATCTTGGTTGTCAGCGTCCGCTCCTTACGTGATTGCACCCGTAGAAACAATTGTCGTTTTGTACAAAGAATCATGGAAAAAGACTAGAGGTGAAAGGAAGAGCGACATTGAACGGCAAGAGTTCATCGATTGGACAAACGGACTGTGGACGTTCAACGGACAAAGTAAAAAAGGTGCCGGGGGGCACCCAACAGCATTCCCGCTCGAATTGCCGAAACGATGTATCAAACTGTTCAGCTTTGTTGGAGACACTATTTTTGACCCTTTCGTTGGTAGTGGCTCATCGTTAATCGCGGCTAGTACTCTAGGGCGAAAAGGAATTGGCGTCGAAATAGACTCCAATTACTGCCAGATTGCGTTGAGCCGGTTAGAAAAAGAAGCGAGTGTATACCATGGACGCATTCTATGAGAGAGACACTACGTAAAAAAGGACTTCTTCGATAGAATTTGCCGAGACAATCGACCGTGTCCGTGACACAACTCAAGGATTCTTTTTCAGATGGACAAGTCCGTTCTTGAAGTGTAAGTTTGATACGCGACGACTGTTTGATACTATAAACCGTGTTCAATGAACACTCCGAGGCACAGGGCTTGAGCCTCTTTTGATCATTAAACTTTCACAAATTTTTAATTAACAAGGAGACTATCTTGGGACTATTGGATGGAAAAGTAGTTGTCATAACCGGGGCTGGTGGTGGTTTAGGACGTGAATATGCATTGTTGCTCGCGAAAGAAGGGGCAAATATCGTAGTGAACGACTTGGGTGGTGCGCGTGACGGTACTGGCGGCAACCAGAGCATGGCTGATTCAGTAGTCGAAGAAATCGTACAAGCTGGAGGTCGCGCAGTCGCAAACTATGGGAGCGTTGCAGATAAGAGCGATGCAGAACAAATGATCCAAGATGGCGTCGAAAACTTCGGAAAGATCGACATTTTGATAGCAAACGCCGGCATCCTGCGCGATAAGACTTTTAAAAACATGACCGATGAGATGTGGGATACGGTGATTGACGTTCACCTCAAAGGTACGTACTTCACCGTGAAAGCTGCCTACGACCAAATGTTAGCACAAGGTCATGGGGGACGGATTCTTATGACAAGTTCGACGTCTGGTCTTTTCGGCAACTTTGGTCAAACCAACTATGGCGCGGCAAAGGCGGGAATCGCCGGTTTGGCTCGTAGCCTATACTTGGAGGGTAGCAAGTATGGAGTTAACGTCAACGTTATTGCACCGACCGCTTGGTCAAGGTTAACAGAAGACATCTTTGATGAGGCAGTCAAAGATCAACTGGCTCCCGAGAAAGTCGCACCGATGGTTGTTTGGTTGTGTACTGATGCAGCAAAGGACATTACCGGTCGCACTTGGCTCGTCGCTGGAAACCGAGTGGCACTACTGAGTTGGAATCTACAACCTTTAGCCGTCAAAGATGAAGAGCAAGGACCGTGGGACCTTGACGAGTTGGGTCAGCACATTCTCAATTCGCAAGACTCTTGGCCGGCGATCAATCCATTGTTAGCGTTGTCGTAACCAAATGAACTAGTGATGAAGGGAACTGCGGTTTCCACTCATCAACTTAACAGGACAATCTATTTGGTGATGGAGCGATGCGCGCCAACACCGAATACCGCGAAGGCAATGGTCAGTACCAATAGTCCACCCGCGACTGACAATGAAAAGTCAATGCCCACCGCATCTGCTAGTATTCCTAACGGCAACGCGCTGAATGGCATCATACCGTGTGCCATCATGTCGATACTCATGACGCGTCCCAACAAACTAGTTCGGACATGACTCTGTAATAGGGAACGATTCAAAGCCATGGCGGCACCGGCGAACCAACCGATTAGGCCAGACAATACAAATGCAAGCCACATCCAACTTGTAAATCCAAAACTAAAGATCAGTGCTCCCCAGGTGATTTGAAGTCCAATTAGCCATAATCCTTGACGGCGAAGGTCACTCGCCCATACGACCGTGAACGATCCTACGATCGAACCAATGCCGAGAGTCGCCAAAAGGAACCCATACTCCCGAGCACTTCCATGTAATACACTCTCGGTGAACGCTGGTATAAATGCATTTAGAGTGTGTCCAAACATATAGGCAAATACAGACAAGAGTACGAGCGAAAAGACAATACGTTTATGTACAAGAAACTCGGCTACCTCGTACAAGTCTCGCTTGAGACTAGTCTCGTGAGAAGTGTCCGTTGCTTTTCCCGGTACAGTGATTGTCAACGAGATCAATGAGGCTAGGAGATATAGACTCGCAATAACAAGGAAAACGATTCCCACCGCGAGCTCGTTGCTGTGGTCCCCTGGAGCCAGCCAGTGGATTAGCAAACCAGCTAATGCTGGTCCACCCACTCGTGAAATATTCACCGCAGTGGCACTGAGCGCAAGTGCAGAGAAAACCACGTCTTGCCTGACTACATGCGGAACAATAGCCTGTCGAGCCGGAAACGACAGTGCCAGAATAGACCCATTCACGATTCCAAACAATATAAAGTGAGAGAGTTCAATTCGATTTCCTAAGATCAAGAGCCCCACAATCGTTGTAGCTACCGCGTTGAGGGCATGCGCGACTACGATTATCGTTCTTTTCGCGATGCGGTCCGCTAATACTCCACCAGGCAGCGAAAGAAATATCTGGGGAAGCGTGAATGCCATAAGGACCCATGCCAAGTCACTATTCAACTGGTTAATATCATAGACGTACCAACCCCGCGCAGCATACTGCATATTCATTGCCATTGCGGTGGCTAGCGTACCAATCCAGACTCGAGCGTAATTGATCGACAAAAAGAGCTTTCGCATTGTTCAATGATAACCCCAGAGGTGGGTTAAGAACGGGGTACAGAAGGCGAGTAATTCAAACCACACATACTAGCCAGACGTCTTCCTATGTGGTTGTATCGCAACAGAGAACTGCAAAACACAATCCAAATCCCGAAGCGGGAACTGAGGACATTCAGGTACCGCGGAAGCGAAGACTGCATTGAATAACTTTGGGTATCGGAGAATTGGATTAGGATGTCACTTTTGCTCCGGACCCTGTAAATTGACACGAAACAATCGCGTCTAGGTTTTTATTCGATCTACGGAAGTCCCATATCGTTGAAATCCATGTTCGAAGTCCTTGAGTTCGATGAATTCACACGCTGTTAGCTTGAAGCACCATTAGTGAGAGTGGTGACTAATGTGTCGCGTCGCCACCACAAACAGGTCAGAATGTAGGCTGGAACTAACATTAACAGAAAACCTCCAATCATCAGTTGATACTGCACTGTAAGACTGGGATAGTCAAATACTTCGGCTGACGAATAGCCTCCGAACCATACCAACACAGCACCGATTGCAAACGCCAGGCCTAGAGCGAGAAACATAACCAGAATAGAAACACCAACGAGCTTAAACGGCCTTCCTGATACATTCGCAACAGAGTTGAAAGACGACGTTAGAGTTAACAAACCACAATATCGTTTTTTGAGTTTGATCCAAGGAATACAGGTCGCAGTCCACGCTAATTGAACTCCTGTCGCCACGAATGCGACCCAACCCAACATCCAAAACAGGTTACTTCGACCCGGTCGGAAAAACAACTCTTTAACGAACTAGAAGATCTCAGTTAGAGTGTAGGGTAATACCACCAATAAGACACCTATCCAAACAAGGAATACAGTGAGTAATCGCAAGTCAGTCTGCCTAACAAATCCATTTCCCATGGCCAGATGTTCCAAGCGAAAAAAGATGAAAAGTGGAACTATGACCATCGGTAGAAACAAAATAGCCATTTCCCCCAGAACAAAACTGTGAGAGCAAAATATCCTAGCGTTATTACACTCTGAATCAATAGCCAAATTTTCAATGGATGTAAACCTCGTTCCCCATCAATATCAAGTCTCTAGCGACTAGCTAGCACTTTTATTTTCGAACGAATTTAAGAGGTTGTACGCAGAGACTGATGACATCTGACTAAATCCTTCGATTAAACACGATGATCATGTTGCGAGTACGATTTGACTGAGACAATCGAGGGTGACTATGGTCTGAATTGCGAATTGTGAAAGAAACTTCACCTAAAATACGCCATTCTGAAATGGGTCGTTAGCTCAGCTGGTAGAGCACCGGGCTTTTAACCCGTGAGTCCTGGGTTCGAGTCCCAGACGACCCACCACTCTCTTACGCATCAACTCATCCAGCCTGACATTTCACTCAGAAGACTCTTCGTCGTTTTCAGCTTCTCGTAGCGTTGTTGCATATTCTTCAGCCAAGCGAGCAGCACTTGTACCTGGATAGTCCTGTACAACCTCGTCTAAGTAATCCAATGCAGTTGAACTATCTCCAAGTTCGTCGTAGATGGTTCCTAGCTTGTACTTTGCTTCACCAACTTTTGCGTGTTCTGGGTGTAACCGAATCAGTTGGACAAAATTCTGTCTGGCTTCCTCTAATTCCTTTGGGTCTTTCGTTCTATAGAGTTCACCCAAATAATAAAAACCCATCGGAACGTGACTACCATTGGGATAGGATTCGATCATCTCATTTAGAACAGAAATTGCTTCGTCATACTCCTGTTCACCGATGTGGTTGACTGCTGTTCGATACATCCCGTCTTCGGTGCTTTGATCAGAATTAAGGACATCCTGATCGGATGATTGCAAACTAGTTTGACCAGTCAACCCGCGAACGCGCTCGTCGAGTTCCTTGTATCGCTCGCGGTTATCTTGGCGAATCTTTTCAATCTCATATTCGAGCTGTTCTATCCTGCCAACTAAAGTACGATTCTCACTTTCGAGATCATTTAATTTTTTGAAAAGGATGGAGAGATTGAGATTGCCGTTTTCTGAATCCTCAGATTCTGTCGTATCGGTTTCATCCTGATCAACTTCGGTACTACTATCCTCTTCCAAGAAGTTGTCTACCTGAGCAAACGCCACAACACTGGTAAGAATTGTGGCGAAAGCTCCGGCCACCCAATACCGTGGGGACAACCGACCTATCATGGTTTGTCTCGCGACCTCGCGCGAAGCCGTTGTTATCTAATATCGATGACCGCGCGGCGGTTCTTTGCCCAAGCGGCTTCAGTACTCGCAGTGTCGAGGGGAACTTCTTCCCCGAATGTCGCAGTCGTAATTTGCGACTCACGAACTCCAGCTGACATCAGAAAGTCTGCAACTGCTTTTGCTCTTCGTTCACCTAAAGCTAAGTTGTATTCTCTAGTTCCACGTTCATCACAATGTCCGCTGATCGTCGCATTTCGGTCACGGTGTTCAACAAGTCGTTTGGCAATCTGTTGTAATCGTTCGAAATCGGCGGTTGATATGTCAGACTTGTCAAATTCAAAGTTGAAAGTCGTATTGATTGCCCTGCCATCGTCGTCTGTCGGTACCAAAACTTCATTACCTTCTTCGTCGGTACCCGCTACAAACGGTTTCGTTTCCTCAGGTTCAGGTTCAGGCGGTTCTGGTGGCGGTGGAGGTGGTGGCGGTGGTGGTGGATCCACGTCTACTTCTGGTGTCTCGGCTACCGGATCGGTTTCAGAACCACAGGGTAGGATAGCACATGAAGAGAGCAATACCGCTAGAACACCTAACAGTAGCCATGTCGTAAGCTTATTGGCTTCCATGCAAAAATACTCCAATAGTTAAAGTTGTTGAAAAGTTAAGGTCGTCGACAAAAAGGGTGACCAAGCAGGTTCCTGAACATCGCCTTCAGATGACGGCAGCCTGAACTCCACCTGTCCGTCAACCGAGACAATTCCTAATATCCCTTTACCCTGCTCTTTCGTCGCGAAAATTATCATCGATCCATTCGGAGCAACTGATGGTGATTCATCTAGTACGTTCTTCGTTAATACGATGTTGTCCCCAGAATTATCCAAAGCAGTCCAAACAATATGATAAGTACGATCGATGCGATGCACAAACAACATGTGCTTGCCATCGGGTAATATTCGCGGACGCGCGTTGTAATCGCCTTGAAATGTCAATCTTTTCGAATTCAAGGATTCTATATCTATCCGATAAATCTGAGGGTTACCACTGCGATCCGACATAAAAACAATCTCTTCACCATCCAGAGTCCACACTGGTTCGGTATCGATCGCACGATGTGTTGTAATACGTTTGAACTTACGACTAGCAACGTCCATCACGTAGATTTCCGGATTACCGTCCCGCGACAAACTCATGACGAGTCGTTTACCATCGGGTGAGAACTCTGGAGAACTGTTAATGCCCTCAAATGCAGCCACCACTTCTCTCTCCCCTGAGTAGATTTCATGCACAACGATATTGGGAGTCCCAGTTTCAAAAGAGACGTACGCGATTGTCTCTCCATCGGGAGCCCAAGTAGGGGACATAATGGGTTGGAGAGACTCCAGTACCCTTTGTGCATTCTGGCCATCTGAGTCGGCAATCTCAAGACGCCAACTCGGGGTTGCGGTCCCGCGACCCTCCACCAAAACATACATTATTTTTGTTGAAAATGCTCCTGGTATGTCCGTGATGCCCTCAAACACCTTGTCCGCGACCATGTGTGCAATTTCACGATGTTGGCTCGACACACCGGTGACTTTACCAGCAACAAGCTTGCGCTCCAAACTCACGTCAAAAGCGTAAAAAGTAGCTGTTAATTCATCCTCTTCCTTTTCGATCTGACCAATGACTACGTAGTCCGTTCCTAGAACTCGCCAATCGCGAAAATTCACTTCATTGGGTATTTGCGGTAAAGAGAGCATGTCCTCGGTGGCGATCGGTGCGAACTGTCCGCTCCTGTAGAGATCAAACTCGACAATCGAAGCCATGTCTTTCACACCTTCAGGTGTACCAAATGGTACGACGGCAATCTTACTCGCTTTGTCATTACCCTGTGTAATGACAATTTCAAGTGGTAGAACGGGGAACGTAACTAGGAGTAGTAAGAAGCCGAGAGTTACGCGATTCACCGCAGGAGGTCCTCTGGTTTGAATCGAAGCTTAAATACTCTGAAATTTTTTTCGAACAATTCCGTGTTCTCTGGTACCGTAAATCGTTTTACGTCTTTGACTGCCTTCTCCGCCGACCTGTCAAAGGCATCATTACCACTAGATTCTACTATATTTACCGTGTTTAGCTCACCGTTAGGGAAAAGTTCAACTTGCAAAGTAACTTCCATTCCCCTTCTCGCGCTCGGTGGACGGTCCCATTTGTCCGAAATTGCAGTGTTAATCAGGTTGACGTAAGTCGCGCTTTCTTCGTCCAGTGCTAGGTCTGATAGAGATTGTATCGTTTCCGAGATGTCGTCTTCAAGAGTGGAATCTCGGAGTTCTTCTAACGTTTGCAATCGCTTTTGAGACTCATCGGACAAATCTAAATCATCTAGAATGTCCTTCTCTTCTTCGACTGTGGGAGTCGACGCTGTTTCCGGTAAGGGAATCATGGGGGAAAGACTGGGAGGTGCCGTCATCTCAAGGGCGTTCTGTTGAGTATCCAATACTATTAGAGTCGCCCGCACTACTTTTGGCTGGAGTATGACTTCTTCAGACTGAAACTTCAAACCGCCTACTAGCGCAAACTGAAAAATTAAAGCAGCCACGTGGAGCAATAGTGCCAGCACAAACGCGATACCGTAATCTCGAATCCAATGCATGGACACTAAATCTCCTCTGGCTCAGTGACCAAGCCAACATCGTCCGCACCGGCTTCCTTAAGTGCGTGTATAACTTGCATCACGTACCCATAGTCTAGTGCTTGATCTCCGCGAACAAACACCGGTACGTTGGGCCGGGCACTTAACACTTTACTTGTTCTTTCCTGCATTTCATCAAATGAAATGAATGAATCCTCATCAAATTCGGCAGAGACCCCCACGTTAACGTAGATTCGTTTATCAGCCCGAACAGTTACCACCAAGGGATCTTCGTCATAGTTTTCAAGAGCACCCGAAGAGTCTTGTGGTAGGTTTACCTCAATGCCTTGGTTTAGAAGAGGTACCGTAACCATGGAAACAATCAGTAGGACCAACATCACGTCAATCAACGGCACAATATTGATCTGGGACATGGGCCGGCGACGTTGTGCCATTATTGCGCGTGACCTCTTGCAGCTCGATAGAGAATAGACACGAGCTCATCGATGAGACTGTCGTAGCGCTTCATGAGCATCTCTATACGTGCAGTATAACGGTTGAATGCGATTACTGCTGGAATGGCAGCAATTAGCCCCATTGCGGTCACCACTAGTACTTCTGAAATCCCTGGTGCTAAGGAGGCTAAAGTCGCCTGACTCATGCGTCCTAACTCGGCAAATAAGTAAATCAGTCCAATCACCGTTCCGAGTAAACCGACGTAGGGGCTGACCGAACCGACCGACGCAAGAAAACCCAAGTGAGTCTCGAGAAGTTCTTCCTCTCGTGTCACGGCAACTCGAGTAGCTCTTGTAACTGAAATCTGTACTGCGTCAGCATCAACACTACCCTCGACATTCATTCGTTCAAATTCATGGAACCCTGCAACAAATATGCGTTCGATTCCTGACACCACAGCTGATTCTTCCGATAATTCTGAATACAGTTGACGGAGATCCGTCCCGCCCCAAAACAAGTCTTCAAAATCAGCGAGCTCTTGCTTCGCACGTCTTAACGCGATATAGCGCACTAAGATCATGGTCCAAGATACCACGGAAGCTATTACTAAAAGCCCAACAATCGCGAGAACTGGGGGTGAAGCATTTTCTATAAAGGTAAAAAAGGCAGAAATCGGAAAATCCTCCTTGGTTCTTCTTAACGATCCGTGTTTGTTTGATTATCCACAAAGTCGAGACCAAAATTGCTGATGCCAAGATGATCCCATGCTAATCTTGTAGCAACGCGTCCTTGTCGAGTTCGCATGAGAAAACCCTGCTGAATTAAGAATGGTTCCACTACTTCTTCAAGAGTGTCGCGTTCTTCACCTAGTGAAGCCGACAGCGTCTCAATGCCGACTGGACCACCTTGGTATTTTTGAACGACCGAGTTTAAGTATTTCAAGTCCAACGAATCAAGTCCTGCTTGATCAACTTCAAACAGACTCAAGGCTTGATCCGCGATATCCTTAGTAATGACACCATCGGCTCGAACTTGCGCGAAGTCTCGAACCAATCGCAATAGCCGGTTTGCCACTCGCGGAGTCGCTCGAGACCGACGTGCGATCTCATGTGCGCCGTCTTCGTGAATCGAAATCGATAGCTTTCGAGCGGACCGTAGCACAATCTGCGCGAGGTCATCGTTCGCGTAATACTCCAGATGTAATACGATGTCGAACCGATCCAATAGGGGATTCGTTAATAAACCAACTCGAGTGGTCGCTCCAACGATTGTAAAGGGCGGTAGTTCCATCCGTATTGACCGAGCGCTGGGACCTTCTCCGAGCAAGATATCAAACTTATACTCTTCCATCGCAGGATAAAGAATCTCTTCTACCGCAACTGGCATTCGGTGACACTCATCGATGAACAAGGTTCCTTGTTTTTCCAAATTTGTTAGAATCGCAGCCATATCACCCGGCTTATCCAGTACCGGTCCTGAAGTAATCCGAAGTGGCGATTGCATTTCGTTCGCGAGAATGTGCGCCAAGGTTGTTTTGCCCAGTCCGGGCGGACCGTGAAACAGTACATGAGAAAGATTTTCTTCACGTTGGCGCGCGGCTTCAATGAAGATTGTGAGTCGTTCCTTCAGAGACTCTTGGCCGACAAATTCATCCAGCGAAACTGGGCGTAATTGCCTATCAAAGCTAGCTTCATCTTGTTGCAAATAAGCGTCTAAGACGCGAACCTGATCTGCTTGCACCGTCATTTAGTCGAGGCCAAGTGTCGGAGCGCGGCACGCACCAAGTCTTCAATGGATATTCCGTCGTGCCAGTTTGCTTCCACAGCGCGGCGAGCATCCCCTTGACGATAACCCAAATTCACTAGGGCGCGCTCCGCTTCATTGAGGTCAGAGGATTGGTCTATTGAACTACTCACCGCGAAGGGTAAGTCGTCAAGCCGATTCGCAAGATCAACAACAATTCGCTCCGCCCCGCGTTTCCCAATACCCTTAACCCGAGTCAAGAAACCGATGTCGCGGTCCTGTGCTATGCGATTCAATTGCTCTAACGTGTATGTAGACAGAATAGCTAATGCACTTCGAGGACCGACGCTTGGGATTTTGATGAGAATTCGAAAGAAATCTCTCATCGCTTTGTTGGTAAATCCATATAGTGTGTGAGCATCCTGCTGTATGACTTCGTGCACAAACAACGTGCACTTGGCTCCTGATGATACGTCGTCGAAGGTAGATGACGGAACTTCGACTTCGTACCCTAAGCCATTTATATCCACTAATGCAGTATTTTCGTCAATTTCGACAAACTTTCCAACTATTCGGCTGAGCATGGGTAATACAAATGTCGGTGAATTGTGAATTTAGCCCCGGTAAAAGTCGCGTGGGTTTAAGTGTCTGTGTCCTTCTCCGCTATCAGTTCGCATGCTGTAGACATGACATATCGCGATTGCAAGAGCGTCAGAAGCATCCGTGCTCATGGTTCCGTCCAGGCGCAACAGACTCTTAACCATGTACTGTACTTGTTGCTTGGACGCACTCCCTGTCCCAACTAACACTTTCTTGACCTTACGCGCGCTATGTTCGACGATGGTGATTTCTCTTGCGAGCACAGCGGCTAGAGCTACTCCACGAGCTTGGCCAAGCTTTAGTGCAGAGTTTGGGTTTTCAGCCATGAACACACCTTCAACGGCACAAATGTCGGCGGTGTATTCGGACAATACAAGATCTACTCCATCGTAGATATCGCGCAATCGATCAAAAAAACTCTTTTGTTGCGTTTTGATACTCCCCGAAGCTATATATCGCAAATCCGAACCGTTACAGCTAATTAAACCATATCCAGTCGCGCGAGAACCAGGATCTATACCGATGATGATCTTCATCGCGACTCTGATAGCTCACTTAGCTCTGCGTTAGTGTAAACGTTTTGAACATCGTCCAACTCTTCTAACGCATCCACTAGATTTAGTGTCTTTTCGGTCAATGCTTCGTCACATGTCGATGTAGTAGAAGGCCACATGGTGGTCTCCGAGTGCAGGGGTACACAATCAGCCTCCCTGAACACCGCTAACACCTCGCTAAACGTCTCAAAAGTGGTGAATACTACAGAGTTTCCGTCTTCATCGCTCTCAACATCTTCGGCACCTGATTCGAGTGCTAACTCCATAATGGTATCTTCGTCGGTGGTTCGATCAAAATGTAAGACACCACGGCGGTCAAATTGAAACGCTACCGAACCCGTAGTACCTAAGGAGCCTCCGTATTTGGAGAAAGCATGGCGTATGGCCGCAACGGTGCGGTTACGGTTGTCGGTCATCGTCTCAACTAAAAACGCAACGCCACCCGGCCCGTAGCCTTCGTAGGTAATTTCGTCCAGCGCACCTTCATCACTATTGCCCGCTCCGCGCGCTATCGCTCGATCGATTGTGTCTCTTGGCATATTGACAGTGAGTGCGTTGTCCATCGCCGCACGCAGACGTGGGTTGTCTGTTGGGCTTGCACCTCCCAACCGTGCTGCGACAGTAAGTTCCCGAATGACCTTCGTCCAAACCTTAGCGCGCTTTGCATCTTGGCGAGCTTTACGATGTTTAATGTTTGCCCACTTTGAATGACCGGCCATTACCTACCTTTCTTACTTAGGGTTAGATTCAGCTCTCGGAGTTGAGCATGATCGATCTCGCTCGGCGCTTGAGTCATAGAACATGAGGCTGTTTGGGTTTTTGGAAAGGCGATTACATCCCTAATTGACTGTGCTCCGGTCAAAATCATGACCAGGCGATCTAGCCCTAATGCAATACCGCCGTGCGGTGGGCAACCCAACTTTAACGCGTCTAGCAAAAAACCAAACTTGACTTGAGCTTCCTGCGAAATTCCAAGCACCCTGAACACTGCCTGTTGCATTTCGAGATCGTGAATTCTCAAAGATCCACCACCTATTTCATAGCCATTTATCACCACATCGTACGCATGAGCTTTGGCTTCATATGGACTCGAGTTAAATTCAGCAAGCGAGCAGTTAGGGCGCGTAAAAGGATGATGAGCTGGCGTATAACACTGATCTTGATCGAGCTCAAACATCGGCCAATCGACGATCCAACATGGGTAGAACCCTTCTTGGACCAGATCAAGATCTTGTGCGACACGATCACGTAATTCACTGAGAAAAACATTTGCCGTCAGGGATTTGTCAGCCCCAATAAAGAGAATGTCCCCTGACGTCGCCTCACACCGATCCAGAATCTCTGACAATTCAGAATCTGTTAGAAATTTTAGGACCGGTGATTGCAGACCGTCTCGACCGGCTGAACGATCCTTTACCCGTATGTACGCTAGTCCTTTAGCACCGAATTCCTTAACGAATTCAACTAATTCATCCAAACCTTTTCGGGAAAGCTTGTCGACACTCGCGGGTACCCTTAACACCGCGACGCGAGATTGTGAGTCTCTTGCTGGAACTGCAAACACATTGAATTCGCAGTCAGTAACTAAGTCATCGATATCGACTAGTTTTAGGGGATTACGTAAATCCGGTTTGTCTGATGCATATTGATCCACTGCCTCTGTATATCCGATTACCGGAAATTTCCCGAGGTCCACTTCACTTTGAACCTTGAACAAATCCACTAGCATGGCTTCGATTAAGTTCATAATTTCTTCTTCATTAACGAAAGAAGCTTCAACGTCAAGTTGAGTAAATTCCGGTTGGCGATCACTTCGCATATCTTCGTCTCGGTAGCAACGAGCGATCTGGTAGTAGCGATCAAGACCTGACACCATTAACAGTTGTTTGAATATCTGTGGCGACTGAGGTAGTGCGTAAAAGTTTCCGGGGTGAACTCTGCTCGGTACTAAGTAGTCCCGAGCACCTTCCGGCGTCGATCGTGCTAGGGTAGGAGTCTCTATGTCGACAAAGCCCTGAGCCTCCATAAATCTTCTTATCTGACTCACGATCGAGGCACGGTCGCGCAGCCTCTGTTGGACTTCGGCTCGACGCAGATCAATATATCGATAACGCAATCGAACATCTTCACCGATCCCTATGTGCTCATGTAATGCGAAAGGGGGTACTTCAGAAGTATTTAAGACCTCTAGCTCACTCGCTAGAACCTCGATCTCCCCCGTACCTAATTTTGGATTTGTCTCCCCGTCGCGCCGATGTTGTACTCTGCCGCTAACACGAACTACAAACTCGTTCCGCAATTTTTCGGCACATGCGAACACGGTCGCGTTTTCGGACTCAAACACGACTTGTAACAACCCTTTGTGATCACGAAGATCCAAAAAGATTAGTGCACCGTGATTGCGATGGGTGTGCACCCAGCCGCATACTTCAACGGTGCTACCTACGTCCGTGCGACGGAGGTCGCCACAATAATGAGTTCGCATAACTTTTTTAGCTCAGTCGTTGGCGAGAAACGCTTTAATCCTGTCGCTTACGCCGTTCGAGAACCTGACCCTTCACTTGAATTCAATGACTTATTTGACGTGCTGTCCCCGGTAACCTTACTAGTCTTGGACGATTGTTCGTCTTTTTTTTTGGAATTTTTGTCCTTGTCGTTACGACTGATCCACGGCCAAAGTTTTTCTCTATTTCATCCAAACTGTCGTCCACCAACGGTGGAATTTGGCCGTTCGAAGGAAACGCATATCGATTAAGAATATCGCGCTTAGGCTCACCCATAATGAAATAGCCATCTTTACCGAGTAAGTCTTCTTCACAAAAGTGAGATGCAAGAATAGCATGCCCTGACATAGTTCGCGCTCCATTTTCGGTTACACCTCCGTAAATCACGTACTGTAGATCTGAGGCAGGAAAAGTGGTGTAGTGTCCTAGTCCATAAGAACCTGCTGATCTCGCCCTGTCTCCCACTTTGTTGGTTAATCCATCGCTTAGCAACGCATTTGTTCGTTGTGTATCCAGACCAATTCCGTTGTCTTTAACATGAAGTACAGAAACTCTATCTTTAGATAAGCTAGCCCTAATCCGCTCCAACTGAGCTTCCGTAGAGTCTGACATGTTTTTATGAGTGCTCATCACGGCGTTGAACGCTTTTCGATAGGCTTCTATCCCCGGTACAGTCGAAGTACTAATTTTCGCGAACTCGAAATCAACCCTAACTTGACTCCCGGGAGGAGTACCCGCGTCGAGACAGTTTTGAATCAGTTCTCGAACGATTACGCTTGGGTTGGCATCATTGTCAGAAGAGACAGCTTTCGAAGAAATTCCTTCTGGAGTTCCAGAGGGTAAAAATCGTAGTTCCGGTCGTTCCATAGTGCCTAATTTACAGTTGTTTGAATTTCCAGTAGAAAAGAGCGAATTTTTCGTTCAGAATTTGTTAAAATTGTAACTATTGTACAAATATCAGTATTTAATAGTATTCCTTATGTTAGCAAATCAAAATATTTTTTGTTCGACCCCACTCAAGCTTCACGCAAAGACTCTTCGGTTTCACGTGGTAATGTCGAAGTCGTTTTTGGATGTGCCAATAAACAAATAAGTGTCACTATTGTTTAAGAGTAAAAGTTGTAGCATTTCAGTCGTGAGACAGTTCACTTGAAGGGATTGCTTAAAGAACTATTGAAACTTGCTACATTGTCTGTGACATTCCTTGTATGATGTAGCTCTCGGTAAAGAGCGATTATAACAAGTCATTTCATTCATCGAAATTTTGTAACCATTCTATAGAGTCGTACGATCCCTAATTGACAATATACTACCGTTTCGTCAAAGTTCTGTGATTCTACGAAGAAATAGTTGTGAACCATTTAAATATGGCAACGTAGAGATGCTCCATCTGTGCGTCAAACCCTTTGAAAAATGAGAACTAAAATACTCTGCTTGTTCAGTACTAATCACCTACTTGGGTGATGCCTGTTTAAATGACAAGGCAATTGCACTATCAACAGACACCGATTTACTAGTGGGTTAAGGCACAACAGCAGCGTTAAAGGCTAAATTTTTTTCTCTTTCATTTTCAGTGCACTAGTAAGACAGGTAAATGTCGGTCTCAAACAGTTAAACTACATTTGGACTGAGTCCCCACCTTATTTGTCTATTAAACATCTTTAGAACATGAAATTTAGTCAGTCCTTCATCCCAACTCTTCGCGACATCCCAGCGAATGCAGAGATCGCGAGTCACATTCTTTTACTTCGGGGTGGGTTCATTCGACAACTTGGGTCTGGGCTCTACACTTGGCTTCCACTTGGAGTCCGAATACTGCAAAAGGTTGAAAGAATCGTACGCGAAGAACTCAACAAGAAAGACGCTCAAGAAGTCCTCATGCCCTTCGTGCAACCGGGAGAACTGTGGAAAGAATCACACCGCTGGGATGTCATGGGACCTGATTTACTAAGAATGCAAGATCGGCATAAGAACGACTATTGTTTAAGCCCCACTCATGAAGAAGTAATCACCGATTTATTCCGAAAGAACGTCAAAAGCTATCGAGAATTACCATGTAATCTCTACCAAATTGCGACGAAGTTTCGAGACGAAATTCGACCCCGTTTCGGTGTGTTGCGCTCGCGTGAATTCATTATGAAGGATGGTTACTCATTTCACATCGACGAGAAGTCGTTGCACGCTACTTTTATCGCAATGCATGAAGCGTATTCGTCGATATTTAGTAGACTTGCGCTTGATTTCCGTTCCGTCGAAGCGCATGGAGGGGTTATTGGGGACGAAGAGAATCGTGAATTCCACGTGCTCGCAGACACGGGGGAAGACGCCATAGCCTACAGCGAAGTCAGTTCCTATGCAGCCAATCTTGAAAAAGCTGAAGCAGTTGCAACTGGAGAGGTAGCCCCTCCCTCTCAATCTCTAACCAAAGTCTCTACACCAAAAGTTCGAACGATCAACGGTCTAGTCGAGTGTTTAGATGTCCCAATTGAAAAGACTGTAAAAACATTGATCGTACAAGGCAAAGACTCGCCTATCGGGTTGGTCTTACGCGGAGACCACGAACTGCACGAAATTAAAGCGGCAGGTCTACCAAACGTTTTGAATCCGCTAACATTTACGAAAGAGAGTGAAGTGCGCCATCGTGTTGGTTGTAATGTTGGTTCAATCGGACCCGTACATCTGCAAATTCCCTACTATGTCGATCGAAGTGCAGCAGTGCTCAGTGATTTCGTATGTGGTGCGAATGAAGATGACTTTCATATAACGGGAGTCAATTGGAATCGAGACGAGTCTCTTCGAAATTCAGCAATTCAAGACTTTCGTAAAGTCGTAGAAGGCGATCAAGCTCCCGACGGCAGTGGACCGCTATCAATATTGAGAGGAATTGAAGTAGGACACATTTTTAAACTCGGAACGAAGTATTCGCAAACGATGAATGCTACAGTTTTAGATGAACGCGGAGATTCCATTAATGTATTTATGGGCTGTTACGGACTAGGCATTACGCGCTTGGCCGCAGCAGTGATTGAGCAGAAGCATGATGATGTTGGGCCGCTCTGGCCACTCGAAATTGCGCCAGCCCAAGTACACCTAGTCGCTTTGAACGTGCCGCGAAGCTCAGACGTTGAGAGTGCCGCGAACCAAATCTATGATCAACTAACGAAACAAGGCATAGAAGTGCTCTATGACGATCGTGAAGAACGCCCCGGTGTAAAGTTCGCCGATGCTGACCTCATTGGTATCCCATACCGAATAAGCTTAGGAGAGCGCGGTCTAAGTCAAGATTCAATCGAATACCAATATCAACGAGAAGCTAAGGTGGAACTTCCATTCGACCAAGTTGTCCCAACCGTCTTACGAGACCTCACTTAGCTTCGACTTGAGTCCGTGCACTGTTGTTAGTTTTAGGTATTGAAACGTCGTGCGACGAAACTGCCGTAGCACTATACGACACTGATCGAGGACTCTGCGGACAGAGCATCTACAGTCAAACCGAACTGCACGAAAAATACGGTGGGGTTGTGCCCGAGCTCGCTTCGCGCGACCACGTACAAAAACTCGTCCCCTTGATCCGCCAGACGCTTGCGCGATCACAACTCGAACTCAGTGATGTACATTCCATCGCGTACACCTCCGGACCGGGGTTGATGGGCGCGCTGTTAGTCGGAGCATCGATTGGACGCTCCCTCGCCTGGGCTCTAAATATTTCCGCTATGGGAGTACACCACATGGAAGCCCATCTGTTGGCTCCGTTACTCGATCAGAATCCTCCTGACTTTCCATTCGTTGCTCTTCTTGTTTCCGGCGGACACACGCAGCTAGTTTTTGTGCGAGCGATCGGCGACTACACACTATTGGGTCAATCGCTCGACGACGCAGCGGGAGAAGCGTTTGATAAGACCGCGAAACTGCTCGGTCTCGGCTATCCAGGCGGTCCCGAAATTGCCCGTGTAGCACTAACTGGGGACCAGTCTCAATTCAAGCTACCTCGACCAATGACTGATCGCCCTGGGCTAGACTTTAGCTTCAGTGGCCTAAAGACAGCCGTGAGGCTATTAGTCGAAAAACGGTTACCGCTGTCGCCTGAGAATCTTGCCGACATCGCAGCATCATTTGAAAGCGCTGTCGTAGACACTCTAATTATCAAATGCCAGCGTGCAGTCGAGAAAACGAAAGTGAAATCTCTCGTGATTGCTGGAGGAGTCGCAGCGAACAAACACTTACGTGAGAGGGCACAGACCCTTGACTGCGAGGTGTACTTTCCTTCGGACGACTTGTGCACCGACAATGGAGCGATGGTAGCGTTCGCTGGGCACCAGCGATTAACAGCTGGATTGTCCGACTCTCTCGCGATTGCAGTGCGACCTCGATGGGATTTGGACCGACTGGATCCCGTTCAATAGAGTTACCGAGTGAACTTGGATTCGATGAAATTCAATCGTCGAAGTTGCAACTCGCGACCGTATTGTTCAGGGGACACACTTTCCACTCGCAGCTGTTTTAGCTGTTGCACTAAATCTCGAACTGCAGTTAAGTCTGTACTCGAACAAGCTTCGACAGCATCGACCAATCGAGTAAATGCGTCACCTGGTCTCAAAGCATGACTAAGTTGAAGCACACGCATCACGTCCGTAGGACTCTTTTCTTTTAGTTCGCAGAGCGCTTGACCGTGTCGCGCGACACTCCGCACTAAGCGAAATAACTTACCTGGAACTTTCAGCCGACGACAAAACTTTGTAACGGAGTCTTCGTCGTGGAGCCAGCCTATCGCAGCAACTGCGTTGGCATGGCGAAGCCAGCGTTCGCGGATCAGCCCTGCGACACTCAAAGTGGCGAGATCACTAAACCAAGGATCCACCGCACCGACTTCATTTAAAGTTTCAAAGAAGCGATTTGGAGTGAGTCCGCGCATTGCTTTAGCAAATTCGACCCACACTCGTTCCGCAGGCAAGGTAGACAATTCTCCTCGCATCTGCGCCATTAACTCAAGTGTCGACTTTGCTATTTCGAAGTCAGGTAGTAGTGCCGTGAATCGGGCGACCCGAAATACTCGTAGCGGATCTTCGACAAACGCGTCTGAAACGTGTCGCAACATCTTTGCATCAATGTCTGCTTGGCCACCCCAAGGATCGATCACCGTGTCATCGGTTCCAATCGCCATGGCATTTATCGTCAAATCGCGTCGTTGTAGATCTTCTTCTATGGTGACCTTTGGATTGCAATCCGTGGCGAAGCCTTTATGGCCTTGGCCAAGTTTTCGCTCAGTTCGGGCAAGCGCATATTCTTCATTCGAAATCGGATGTAAAAAAACCGGAAAGTGAGCACCGACCTGATTGAATCCCGCAGCTTGCATTCCTTCTACAGTAGCACCCACCACCACCCAATCTTTGTCAGTGTCTACTTCAGCATTTCTTAACTTTTCCCGCACGGCTCCACCCACTAAGTAAACCGTACCGGGAATTTTGACTTGCCGGTCCAACTGTTCGTCCCCGTCCATACCCGATATGCTACTAAATTGAATCTGCGGAAACTGAAAACCGTTTGTGGTCCGGTAACCGTAACGCAGTTAACTGTCGCCCCCATACGCACCCAGTATCAACAGCATGAAACTGAAGTCGATTAGTGACGCCGCCAATACTAGCCCAATGACCAAATGCAACGTGTTCTGTGTACTGCGGGGAGTACTCAAACCAAGGCTGAAAATTCCTTGGGCACTGCTCTGACCCTAAAACATGCTCAAAGTTCAGTCGGCCATCTGGGTCAATACAACGCATGCGAGTCAAGTAATTCGTGATGGCGCGTAGTCGGTCTACCCCCTTCAAAGAGTCGGACCATAGTGCAGGTTCGTTCCCGTACATCCGGCGAAAAAAATCTTTAGAAGATGTCCCCACCATCGCAGTTTGCACTTCCTGCGCAAAGTGTTGCGCTTGAGGGAGAGTCCAAATATGAGGTATGCCAGCATGAACGAGAATATATCCTGCTTCAGTATGTAACAATGGAAACTTACTCAACCAATGACACAATTGTTCACAGTCATCGGCCGACAGGATATCGTGAAACGTGTCGGTTGATTGGACCGTATGGTCGCCAAAAACGATCGCAATCAGATGTAGATCATGATTGCCTTGTACAGCTACGACTGAAGACCCTAAATCGCGAATGAACCGCAATGTTTCAGCGTTATCGGGTCCGCGGTTCACCAAATCTCCAGTTAACCAGAGTAAATCCTTTGAAGGATCAAAACAGATTTTCGCTAATAGCTTAGTGAACTCGTTAAAACATCCTTGAATGTCTCCAATTACATAGGTGGTCATTGGACTACGTTTGGCGAGTTGACTCGTCTGCAATTCTTACATATTGAGCCACTGTCAGTTGGTCGGCGCGTAGAGTCCCAGCAATACCAATTTGCGCCCAATCGATTTGAAAAGACGCGAGACTGTTCGCGATCGTTTTGCGCCGTTGACTAAAGGCTTGTCGCAATATAGCATCGAACATTAATAGATTCTTGGGGGTGAGATGCTCACGTCTGTAGGTCATGCGTATAAACGCTGACAATACCTTTGGTCGTGGTTCGAATGCTTCGGGCTCTACATCAAACAATGGGCAAACGTCGAAGACTCGTTGTATTTTGACAGACAACCGACCCCAAGCCTTGGTACCGGGTATCGCGACCAATCGTTCGACTACTTCTCTTTGGAGCATGAAGTGCATGTCAATGCAATCTAAGGTCGCAGTCATCCTAATGAGTAAGGGAGAAGAAATGTTATAAGGCAAATTGCCTACGACACGCCGCCCGCGAAACAACGATGGGTCTACGCTGAGGACATCAGCTTCGACGACCTCAAGTTTTGGAAATTTTGTACGAAGGTGTCGAGATAAGTCTCGATCTATCTCAATTGCGACCACATTCTTAGTCGCTTGCAGAATTCCTACGGTAAGTTCGCCCCGGCCAGGACCAATTTCAAGAACGCGATCCTCGGGTTGAACGTTTAGGACATCATGAATCCTTGCGTGCGTGCTTGCGTCATACAAAAAGTGCTGGCCAAACCTTTTGCGAGCTTTCACCAAGGCACGCGCCGAACAACCTTAAAAAGATTTTCGAACAATTTTCACGAATGCTTCTGCACGTATTTCTTGCAACCAATCTTGGAACGCTTCTCCAAACAATCGATTTGCCAAGGCGTTATATGCAAATCTGTCGAGTACTTGTTCGGTCACATCAATTACCCTGCGATCAAGGACTTCTAATACGTGCCAACCATCTGCGGATGCGAAGACTTCGGAGATTTCGCCAATCTCGGTGGCGTTCATTACATCCAGAAATATTGGGTCGAGTCTCTCACCATTTGTCCAACCAAGGTCCCCGCCTTCGCGTGCTGAAATATCGTCAGAATGTTGCCGAGCAAGTTCTTCAAAGTCTTCCCCGTCAACTATTTGTTGTCGAATTCCCTCAAGTTCTTTCTTCGCCGCGACTTCAGTTTTAATTGCGTTCGGCCGAATCAGAATATGTCGAACCAAAGTTTCTTCTTGATCCCTAGTCGCGGTTTGTTTGTCGACTAGCTTGATAATATGCAAACCTCTTTCGTTCCGTATCGGGTCTGAGACATCGCCCACTTCCATCTCTAGAACTTCTTCTACAAATAATTGTGGTAGTTCCTCAGCCCGTCGCCAATCCAAATCCCCGCCTTCAAGCGCGGTGGAAGCAGAAGAGTGATTAACAGCCATGGTGGCAAAGTCCGAACCTTCTCGTAACTGTTCGACAAGATCTTCGGCTTGAGTCTGCAACTCATTCGCACTCGTAGCGTTCGAATCTTCTTGAACTAACAATATATGTCCGACGCGAAACCGATCGGCTGAGAGGTAATCAAAATATGGTAAATCCCGAAACGCTGCGACATCCTGAGCCGAAATTTGCACGAGCGGGCCTACCAGGCGTTGCTGTACCTTCTCAAGCAGTGCTTTGCGATGCAAGTCTTCCCGAAATTCATTGTACGACAGTCCCTCTTCGGCGAGAAGTTCCCGGAACTCTTCAATCGTCATATCAAACTGCTGCCGCGCGGTCTCACGAACAATACCTGTTACTTCTTCATCGGTCACGACGATGCCGCGCCACCCTGCTTCTTGGATTTGAATACTCTCCAAAATCAACCTCTCGGTGATTTGTTCAACGATTTGGTCTTTAGGCGGAAAATTAGTCGTACCCTTACTCGCGAGATCTGCCAACGTGAGTTCGTACTCCTTTTCGATTTCTGAAACCATCACTACCGAATCATTGACGATTACAGCCACACCGTCCAGTAATTCCAACTCAGCTTGAACAGAGTATGCGCCTCCGATGAATGCAGTCATGAGCAATAAAGAGCTCACGCGGGATCGAGACGAACTTCTCTTACTCTTCAAATTATGAAACATTTGGTCCTCTCTAATACAGTATCACAGGTGAATTGATATTTCGATTTACGATTGATAACACGTTATCTCCAAAAGAAGTTAGTCCCTTCATCGACAGTTCAAAGCGAAGTCCAGTCCGAGACTGAATTCGTTCTGATTGTAGCCATTCGTATCGAATGGTTCTTTGCCACAGCAAACGATATTCCATACAGCAACCAGAAAACTCTACTCCAACATAGGAGTCGACGTGCGCATCATGCTCCCAATCATGATGCCAACGTCCGTAAATGTTCCAGCCGTGCGCTACGGGTACCGCGACGTCAACATAACTCTGCAAGGTTTCCGCTTCTTGCTCGTAGCGTAGCCAACCATTGACACGTGTTTGATTTTGTTGATACCGTATCCTAAATTCGTTGGCTTCTTCCCGGATCAAGTCGAAGTATCGAAAGTACGCAGCACTCCATTGCAAGTCTACAGTGAGAGATCCAAGTACTGCGAGTCCGAACGCTGGAGTCTTGTGTGGGTTGTAATCGAAAGTCTCAAGTGGTGCCGAAACTGCCAACTGAATCTCAAGCAATTTTCGACGCACATTTAGATCGCTTAGACTCCCATTCAATCCAAACGCAATCGAATGTACCGGAGGTAATTGGTCGTACCCCGTGATGCGTGTTGGATTCAAAATTGAATCCATGGTAACGGAGCGTGGCCCGACATCAAATGAGAAAGGTAACCGCTGTTGCCCAGAATCCCGTTTAACATACACCACTCTTGGTTCGAGTGATTGCATGGAGCGGGCTATCGCAACTGGTATGCGATCAAATATCAGTCTCGAGTCTAACTTTATTGTCGTGGTATGCCGAGTGTGTCTCTCATTTGGAAGTTCAAACCAAGTATAGGCTCGAGAACTTTCGACACTCAGCTGACCCCAAGTTTTTCGTAGCGGCAACTGAAGAAACACGTTCCCATGACGGCGCTCAACTTCGAATTCGTCCTCTAAGTCTACTGACTTTAACCGAGCTAAATGAGTGTCAAAACCGAGATTGAATCCAAATAGAGGAACCTGATGTCGGTACTCAATCTGAGGTAACTTTGATACCGACGTACCCCAATATCGAAAGGGTTCAAATCGTTCGCTTGAAAACATCAACTGATAGTCACGTCCTAACTTGGAGACATATGCTGTTCGCCAGAGCCCCACTCGTCCGAGATCATCAATGGAACCTCCAAAATCACGTAAGAAATCTTCATCACTCACAAAAGAGTAATCTACATCTCCCAACCAGCCATCTACGGCGAAGTTGTGTTGCACCCCTACGTACCACCGTCGAGATGGACGCGCAGAGGATACGGAAGGTCGATCAATGCGACTTGCTAAATAATCTAAATACTCATCATCTGATGGCAAGAATACTGCGTGAAACTCTGAATGTGAGACTCGCGTTAAGTATCTAAATTCCGTTTCCAAACTATGATTTTGTTGTGAAGACAATCGTGGAGTTAGAGTTAGGTCGTAGTTTGGTGCGAGATTGACATAGATTGGTAATGCAAGTTCATACCCACGCAAACTATTGCGTTCAAAATTGGGTGGTAGCATTCCGGTAGTGCGCGCACCGGTCAGAGGAAAGCGTAAATACGGTACATAGAAAGTTGGAAGTCTCCCGACACTCAGCTGAACATCTCGCGCGACCGCAATGTTTTGTGCACGGTTCAAACGAATGCGGCCCGCAGACAAAAGCCAAGAATTCACTTCCGGCGGACAATAGGTTATAGATACTTTTTCGAATTCTGCTCCGATGTCGTTAGCGGAAAGACGTTCAGCTTTTCCCCGATAGCCATCCTGTAGTAGGACAAAATCAGCACCTCTCACCTGTAGTGATCTAGCCTTAGCCTCAATCGTCGTCGCATCGACGTGTAGCGCGAAATTTTCGTTAATAATCGTCATACCATCCGTGGTACTGAATATTTGGTCTATCGCGTCAATCTCTAGCGTCGTCGCGGCTAGATAGAGATCACCAAGTTGTAAACTAACATCTCCGGTCAATCTACTCGTGCCTTTCAGGTGAAGCTCAACATGATCTGCATGCACCGTAACTTCATCGGTTCGGGGAGCGTCTGCTTGGGGCTTAATTATCAGACTCACGTCGTACTGTCCGTCGCAAGTCTTCGTACTAGAAGCTCGCCAAATACTTTTAGCAAAGTCTGCTTCCGCCCACACCCCCAACGACAACGCACAGCACAAGAACAGGCCTGTACCCCTTGCCCATTGCAGCGTTAACTTGTGCGAACGATCAATCATGAACCTAAAATTTGACGATGATTATGCTTAATCACATTGAACATGAGATCTTTCACTGGACTCCCTCCCATTCAGACTTGGCCTGGAAGGAAGTAATCCCTCTCAAAACAGAAGCGAGCACGCGGAAATTTTGGCGATGTCGAACCGAAACTGCTTCGTATATCCTCATGTTTTCACCCCCGGAAACGGAACTCAATGACCGCTTCATACATTTCGGAGGTATGTTCAAACGCCACGGTGTACCAGTTCCAACAATCTATGAGTTTGACAGCAACAGAGGATATTTCCTCTTAGAGGATGTAGGTGAGGAAGATTTCCATACTCAGTATGTATTGGGTAACGTAGACCAAGTTCTGACTCTAGCGTTCCACACTCTAGGCAAGATTCAAGAGATATCAGATCCAATCATCCCACAATACGAACAAGCTAGGTTCAATTACGAACTCGAAATTTTCAAAGACTACCTTTGTCGAAGACTAATCAATGTGAACACTGAGGTGGTTCAAAGTTGCTTTGACTACTTGGTCACTAAAATTTCTGCGATTCCAACTTGTACCGTTCATCGAGACTTTCATTGTAAAAATTTGTTGGTGCGACACGACCCACCGTTTCTAGGCGTTGTTGACTATCAGGATGCTCTAGTTGGGCCGATAACGTATGACCTTGCATCTCTTCTCTACGACTGTTACTGGGATCATGATCACGGCACAATCGAGAAGCAAATTCGATCATTTTGGTCTTGTGTTTCGACGACTGAACACCAAAATGCAACGACCCAACAAACTTTTGCAATCGAAGTGAAACTCACCGCGTTACAACGGTTACTGAAGGCGGCTGGTATCTTCGTACGTCTCTGGCTACAACGCGAACAA
Organism: Pseudomonadales bacterium; assembly: GCA_011525295.1. Classification (GTDB taxonomy): domain Bacteria; phylum Pseudomonadota; class Gammaproteobacteria; order Pseudomonadales; family Azotimanducaceae; genus Bin55. Next base: position 105,710 of record WTGV01000059.1, read on the forward strand.
TCGACCCATTTAAAGTATGTACTTCCAACCTTACGTAAAGCGCAGGGTATTTGCGAAGAAATCGAAACTGTACGACCGCTCGGACTGTGGCTCCAACGCAATGTCATACCTGTGACCTTACACAAAATTCGTCGCCAAAATTGAGAGCTATGATCCTCGCGGCCGGGCCAGGCACGCGCTTACGTCCCTTAACTGACAAGACTCCAAAACCACTAATTGAAGTTCGAGGCGCGCCCCTCATCGTGCATCAAATTGGTTGGCTCCGACTCGCTGGAATACAAGAAATCGTAATCAATGTACATCATCTGGCAGACCAGTTGGTCGACCATTTAGGCAATGGTTCCCGTTTTGGTGTTCGAATCACTTTTAGTAGAGAACGCGAACTCTTAAATACAGGTGGCGGGATTGTCAAAGCGCTACCCCAATTGGGACGGCATTCTTTTCTATTAATGAATGGCGATGTTTGGACAAACTTTCCGTTTACACGTCTAGTTCGTCATCAAACGAATCAGGGGCATCTAGTGCTCACGCCCGTTAGGAACAAATCGAACCGGGATTTTGCTTTAGACGGGAAGATCGTGCAGCGATTTGATGATTTAACTCACCACGACCTGACCTATAGCGGCATTGCGGTCCTTCACCCAGACATTTTTCAAGAACGTGAAGCGAAGCCATTCTCGCTCACTAGAGATCTGATGTTTGAACTCGTTCACCAGCGGAAAATAACTGGGGAAGTATTTGCTGGCGATTGGATTGACATCGGTTCTCCCAATAGTTTGTCGAAATTGCGAGATTCCCCCGATACCTGATCGACCAAGAACTATTGACTATCAGAATAACCTAGTCACGGTATTCTTCCTTGTGAGACGTATACACGCGCTTAGCAGAATGAATCAAGAATAGTTCCTGATAATATGCCACCTCATCTAATCATCAACCGACAGAAGCAAAACGCATGAATCCGATAATTGCTCCTTCTATACTTGCTGCCGACTTCGCACGACTCGGACACGAAGTCAAAGCTGTCTTAGACGCCGGCGCCGATGTGATCCATTTCGATGTGATGGATAACCACTATGTACCGAATTTAAGCTTCGGGCCGGTCGTACTAAACTCGTTAAAAACTCACTTCCCGGAGACAGAGTTTGACGTGCACCTGATGGTGAAACCTGTCGAAAACATGATCGATGCATTCCTCGACGGCGGAGCATCGTACATTTCTATACACCCTGAGGCAACAAATCACGTGCATGCGGCTTTAAACAGGATTAGGAGAGGAGGCGCAAAAGCCGGTATAGTTTTGAATCCATCCACGTCACTGAATGTTCTAGACGAATTACAAGGAAATTTCGATCTGGTGTTGGTGATGAGTGTCAATCCCGGCTTTGGTGGTCAAAAGTTTATCCCAGAGACTTTTAGAAAACTAGAAAAGGCTCGCAAGTTACTGGATTCCCATGGCTCAGATGCACGTCTTGCCGTTGATGGTGGCGTCAGTCTTGAGAACATTCGCGAAGCTTGGCAATCTGGGGCAGATTTCTTTGTCGCGGGCTCGTCAATCTTCAGTAGTAGCAACTACAAAACCATTATCGACAAAATGCGATCGGAATTGTCGTAACAATCTGACATGACCGATACCGTTCTGTTCGATCTAGATGGGACACTAGTCGATACCGCCCCTGACCTTCACCATGCATTGAACTCTACTCTAAGCTCTGTCGAACTCGGACCAGTTGAAATAGAGCTTACGCGTCATTGGGTTGGGCACGGTGCCAAAAAAATGATTTCCAGTGCGTTAGAGCGACACAATGAACAATCTACAGATGCTCTAGTCGAAAGACTCTATACCAGTTTCTTAGCATACTACCGTCGTCACATCGCAATATTCAGCAAACCGTATCCGGGAGTCCGATTGGCCGTTCAGCATTTAGCTAAGAAAAGGTGCAAATTAGGGGTGGTTACCAACAAACGGTATGACTTGTCCAAGTTGCTACTGAAGGAATTAAACCTACTCAGTTATTTCGACGTGGTCGTAGGTGGAGACACTCTGTCGGTAGCAAAACCTAAACCAGATCCACTATTACATGCTTGCAAAGAATTGAACACACCTCCTGAACGCGCGATATTTGTGGGAGATTCCATCACCGATGTATCCTGCGCTAGAGGTGCTGGTTGTCCCATCGTTCTGGTACCCTACGGTTACAATCAAGGAGTCTCTGTAAGTACGTTGGGTGCCGATCGTACCATCGAGTCCCTGGTGGAACTCATTTAATTTAACCCGACCAATAAATACTTAGTCCGCGAAACTTCCTACAGGTTCGACCAAAGAGTGTCATGTTGTTAGATTCGATCCAGCAAACGGCGCAATGCATCGTCGCAAGTTCTTGGTTCTCAGGTGCAATAATCGCGTTCATCGTGCTCAATGGCATCTTAGTCGGATTAGACACCTCGGATTACATTCATTCACACTTCTCCACTCATATAAATTTCGCTTATGACGTGATTCTGTGGATTTTTATCGTCGAAGCGCTAACCAAAATGATGGCCAACTATCCAAGAGTGCACCATTACTTTCGTGATGGCTGGAACTGCTTTGACTTCGCAATTATTCTGTTTTGCTTAATTCCTGCGACTGGGGAGTTAGCGATGATCGCGAGAATCGCACGGCTCTTACGTGTCGTACGTATCGTTTCTGTATTACCACAACTCAGAGTTCTTGTCACTGCATTGATGCATTCTCTTCCTGGCATGATCAATGTCGTTTTGTTGATGACGGTAATTTTTTACGTCTACGGTGTCGCAGGATATCACTTGTTCCATGAAATCGATCCCACGCATTGGGAGTCACTAGGAATTTCGTTGTTAACTCTGTTCAGAATAGTTACTTTGGAAGATTGGACTGACATCATGTATACCGCGTTGGAGAGCTATTGGTGGGCTTGGATTTATTTTCTGAGTTTCGTCGTGATCGCAACCTTTGTGATCATCAATCTCTTTATCGGAATCGTGGTCACAAATGTCCAAGAAGCAAAAGAAGCTCAACTTGCGACACTACGCGAAGAGCTGGATACTGCAGAAGTAATTCGCGAGTTAAAACAAACTCGAGAAGCTTTAAAGCGAGTCCAAGATCACATGGAAAAAAATTCGAACAACGAAGAACGTAAGGCACGCCCGCTACGATGAAGAAATATTTTGTAATTCTGTTCTCGTTTTCGTTCTTAATGATCGCGCAGGCGGATCTTCCACTAGACGGTGTACGAGAGATCAACATCACCACCGACGAAGCAACCTGGCTCGCAGTGGACGTTTCTCCTGTAAACAACACGTTGATCATTGAAGTCTTGGGCGACTTGTACACCTTGCCCATTACAGGTGGGGAAGCTAGCGCGATCACTACTGGTATGGCGTTTGACTCACAACCCGTATATTCACCAGATGGCACTAAGATTGCTTTCATCTCAGATAGAGGTGGAAAGGAAGACCTGTGGATCATGGATGCTAACGGGGAAAATCCGAGAAACCTCTCTGACGCTGATGACGATGCTCTTTTTGCATCGCCTTCTTGGTCTCCAAAAGGGGACCACGTCATCGTATCAAAGTCGTCTTGGGGACTTGCCACCTACGAAATATGGGCTTATCACCTCAATGGAGGATCAGGAGTTCAGATCACGTATATCAACAAATCTGCTGCGCGCAATGCGCGGCATAACGCGTTGGGGGCAGTGTACAGTCCAGACGGCAAATATCTGTATTACGCCCGTAAATACGGTGGATTCGGTTATGACCTTCGCTTACCCATTTGGCAAGTTGTAAGACGAGAACTTAAGAATAACTATGAGGACACGTTGACAGGATCTTCCGGTGGTGCATTTCGTCCACAAATTTCTAACGATGGACGTTATCTTGCTTACGGCACTCGGGCGGAGGGACAGACTGGCCTCCGTATTAGAAACCTAACCACAGGCGACGACGTTTGGTTCGCGTTCCCAGTACAGCGCGACGAGCAAGAGTCCCGATTCACACGCGACGTCTTTCCTAACTACTCTTTTACTCCGGACAGTACTGAGATCGTCTTCACTATGGGTGGCAGACTGTGGCGAAAGAGTGTCACAGAGGTGTTTGAAGACGACAACTCTACGGCACGGGAAATTCCATTTAGCGTTCAAATCAACAAAAAATTGGGACCGAGACTGTACTTTCCTCACCGCATTGGATTAGAACCTGTTAAAGCACGAATGATTCATGACCTGGAACTTTCGCCTGATAAACAAAAGTTCGTGTTTACTGCTATGGCGGACATCTACGTGTTTGACCGAGACACGAATGAACTCTGGCATATCGAAGAAGTCCCTGGCTTTTCTGCACATCCGACCTGGTCGCCCGATAGTACACAAATAGCATTCGTGAGTTGGTCTGCAGATGGTGGTGCCCTATGGACCGTACCGGCAAGAGAAAACAGAAGACCAACTCGAGTTTCTAGTAACAATGCGTTCTATACACAACCTCTCTGGGCTGCTGACGGGAACTCAATCTTCGCTTTTAGAGGCATTCAACATGAACGCGTTGCCGACGGAGGAGATTTTGGTCAGCCTCCAGGAACTGACATTGTCGAAATTAGTGTAACCGAGCGAAATCTTGAAGATCGTGTTGTTCGGCACGCCCGTGGTTTTACGAATCAACATTGGGGACCAGATGAGAACCGACTGTACGCGTATCTCTATCCTGGTATTTTTCGGTCAGGTAATTCCGGTCTTGTTTCGATACGTTTAGATGGTTCAGATTTTCGATCTCATTTAACTGTCAAAGGATCGGGAATTTATTATGACGAAGGCGAGATTCCCGTTCGAAATCTAGAACTTTCACCCAACGGCCAGTACGTTCTAGTCCAACACACCAACCGACTCTATTTACTTCGTACGCTACAAACCGATCTTGCAAGCTTTGAAACTTCAATCAATGATCCTAAACTTCCATTCTTGACGCTTGTTAAAACCGGAGTTGACCATTTTGGATGGTCTCACGATTCCTCAGTTGTGTATTGGAGTGTCGGGAACAATATCTTCTACCGGTCCATCGCTGATATAGAAATAGCTTTTGATTGTTTAGAGCAAAACGATACTACGGACGAAGACTGTGAAGAAACCACGAGTAATTCAGAAGATGAATCCGAACAGGAATCAATTGAATCGTCCTCACTGGTACAGATCCCAGTAAAGATTTATCACGCAAGACAGATACCGGAGGGATTAATCGCACTCGTAGGAGGTACGGTTTCGTCGATGACTTCGGAAACCAACAATCAACTGAAGAACACAACTGTATTGATTGAAAGGGATCGCATCAAAGAGATAGGCGTTGATATTGAGATTCCCCAAGAGGCGACCATTATCGACGTTTCTGGAACGTACATCTTCCCTGGATACGTAGATACTCATGCTCATTTCAAGATGTATCGTAACGTCCTCGATCCTGATCTTTGGTCGCTTCGTGCTAATCTTGCCTATGGAATTACCACGGCGACCGACGTGCAACCTAGTACTGTGGACGTCATTGACTACGGCGATCTAGTTAACGCTGGCCGGATGAAGGGTCCGAGAACCCTCTCCACCGGACCGGGTGTCTTTAGCGACCATGATTTTGAGAGTCAAGCACACGCAAAAAGAGTGCTTCAAAACTACATCGGAAATTACGGCGTTCGACACATTAAGGCGTACATTTCGGGTAACAGAAAACAACGCCAGTGGCTGCTTCAGGCCGCGGCGGAACTGAAAGTCATGCCAACCGCAGAAGGAGCACTAGACACTAAACTGGATCTTACACACGTAATCGATGGCTTCAGCGGCAACGAACACAGTCTGCCAGTAATCGGAATGTACAAAGATGTTGTTGAATTCATCGCACAATCACAAATTGCTTATACCCCCACGCTTTTGGTCGTATACGGTGGACCAAGGGGGGAGAACTACTTCATCGCGGAAGAATCGCCGCTTCTTAACGAAAAACTTCGAAACTTCACACCCCAACAGATTCTCGATAGCAAACTCCGCCGATCATTTTGGGTACACGAAGAAGACCATGTATTTCTCCTTCAAGCCAAGCAAAGTCACAAGATCGTACAAGCTGGAGGTAAAGTCGGCGTCGGTTCGCACGGCCAACTGCAAGGTCTCGGTTATCACTGGGAATTGTGGAGTTTAGCCAAGGGTGGTTTTAGTAGCTATGAAGCAATGCGAGCCGCGACACGACATGGTGCCGAAATGCTTGGACTCGCCGAAGATGTTGGTACCATCGAAGTGGGTAAATTGGCAGATCTTGTCGTGCTCGAGAAAGATCCTCTTGAAAATATTCGTAGTTCAGATGACCTCGTGTACGTGATTAAAGGTGGCATCGTATATGACGCAGAAACACTTGAGGAAGTCCATCCGACAGGCGAAGAATAGACTCGTCTTTGGATTCAAACTGCTCGTAGTTCCAATCTCCCAAACTATTTCAATGCGAGAAAACTGGCTGCGAGTTAAGTTGCTGTTCGCGGCGACCCTTCTCTTCTCGACCACTCAACTCTTTTCCGTCGCTTCGGTTAACTTACACGATCTGGAAGTAACTACTACAAGCACCGAAGACTCCCACTCTGCGTTGATGGAACTGCCTCTAGGCCTGCACCGGATCGAACCTCCAAGCGATGCCGTGAATCGACTACTAATTGCAATACACGACGCGAATACCGATGGTTTCGAATGGACGCGACCTCTTCAAACCATGGATGACGAGTCCACCGACACGTTCTTTGTCCGTTGGGATTCAAACGACTGTCCTAACACATCTGACGAAGTCGTGAGGCAAGACATTGCGTCGTTGTTGGAGTCCAATGAATCGATCACTCGACTCACTATAGTAGGACACGGTATGGGCGGGGTGTACCTCTCACAATTTGCTCGAAATTGGAAAGCATTGACACGACTTGATGGACATGTTGTCGCCGCACCTCTCAAAGGTACAGTCGGAGTCTTTAATGACAAAGAATGTGGCGACATACTGCCAAAGAGACTGCCGCCAACGATTCGACTTTTTCAGTGGCGCATCGTACCTTCGCAACACTCATTGTTCAAGGAGATGAGTGAAGATCCGCAAGTCGTAGATCTCGACGGTAGTCTAGTGATTTCATTTCCAGAAGTTATCGACGACAATACTGTTGATTCCATCAGAGCATTAGAGATTGTTGCGTCGCGAATACAAGCAGAGTATCTTGAAGCGATCGAACAGTCCGAATCTGTCGAGACGCAACCTTGACCCTAACCAGCAACATTAGTCAGACGCTCTCCGTTTGTTTCGCAATCAGCGGACTAAACACAGGAGGAGGTATCGAACGGCACGTACGAGACTTAGCGCACGGTCTCGTTAATTCAAATATCCGAGTCACGATTCTTGCACATGAATCCTACAAGTGTTTGTTTGATCACTCGGTTGGGTTCCGAACCGTACGTTTCGATAGATGGCGATACAGTCCATTCTTATTGCGAGAATTTACCAAACAGGTCCTTGCAGTAAATCCTAGCATCGTTCATGCTCATGGTCGAAAAGCAGCTCAGGTTGTTTCTTTAACTCGAGAGAAATTTCCAAGCAGGTGTATATTGACTGTACACAACCTTAACATCAAACCTCACCTGTACGAGAATTTTGACACTATCATCGCGGTTAGTCCAGCAGTCGCCCGAAAAGTGGATCATCCGCAGGTCCAGACCATTTTGAACGGATGCTCGTGACTTCAGATCTTAAAGCGATCGCAGTTGGTCGATTAGTACTGGTAAAAAGATTTGACATCTTAATTCAAGCTTGGAAAAACATTCCAAATCACATCTCGATCGTTGGTGACGGTCCTGAGCGACTTAGACTTGAATCGCTAGTTGTCAATCTTGGACTACAAGATCGTGTGAGCTTCCTGGGAGAAAGGACCGATGTCCAAGATCTAATTACCGATCATCAACTACTCGTCGCCACTTCTGAACGAGAAGGCTTTGGGTATGTGTTCTTAGAAGCGCTTCAAGCAAATTTAGTGGTAATCTCCACCGCGACAGGAATCGCGGCAGACTTAGTACCAAATGACTACTTAGTTAACCCACTGAGTGTGGAAAGAGTCTCACTCGCGGTTGAAAGGACACTTGGAGAATTTGAGCGAGCTAAACAAGATTTTGAGTCAGTGTGGGCTCGAGCAAGAAATTTGACAGTCAAAAAGATGGTAACAGAGACGCTCACGACTTACCATGACACTCTTACTCAGAGATGCAAATTCGAGAAATCCTAATTACACGAACGAAGTATAGATTGTTTTGTAACGGAGAGGAACTCAAAGAGGAGAGATGTCAGCATACGGTTCTACGAATTTCTCGAATCTGTAACCGTCTCCCTTCCACATCAAATTTCAGTTTTTGAGAACGACTGGCTAATTTCTAAATCAGACTCATGTACTACACTTGACAATTCAATTTGAGTGAAGGGTAGTCCCACACCGTGCAACTAGAAGTACTTAGGATTCTAAACTGGTCTTCCTCCGCCGCACAAAAATAACCTATCCCAAACCAAACCGATTTTTTTGATCGTGATGCGTTTTTTTCAAAGTGCTTCGTAGTGTCAAGTTAGGTATATAGATCCCCGTTCAATAAATCTGCCCGGTTACCGAGTTTCAAGAATTTGTGGTCTTTGATTAGCTTCGGGAATATGTCCCGATGAGTCGGTTCATGCCTACGACTGCTGGCTCAATCTCGCCAAACAATTCCGCCATATTCAAACCAGCGGGTAGCGACAACATCGTATCCAGAGCTAGGATCCAAAAGTAGTAATGGTGAGTGCCGTGACCGGGTGGAGGCATTGGTCCGCCATACCCAATGTTGCCAAAGTGGTTCCTACCATGAACATACTCTTCACAATCCTCAGGTAGCTCACGAACAGGTCTAGGAATGCCATATAGAACCCAATGCACAAATCCGTATCCGCTCGGTGTAAGGAGCGGCGCATCCGGATCATGGCAAACCACAGCGAATGACTCGGTGTTCTCGGGCACGTTCGACCACGCCAAATGTGGAGAGTAGTCCTCTCCCTCGCCAGTGTGATCCTGGGGAATTCGCCCTTGTGGTTTGAACGAATTGCTGGTGAGTTCGATTTCTGAAAGTGCAAATCCCATGGTGGTTCCTACTCTTGCTGTCAACAAACCAGATTTTAGCGAGGTCCTATTTTCTCGTCTTCAAGTTCAAGTAGCTGTGCTGCTAAAGCTCTACATTCATCCATGTCTTGGACAACATGGGCTTCTGGCACTTGATTCAATACGTCCAATGAATTCAGCGTGTCGGCAACCGCTCCTCCCAAGCCAGTAATGATTAGATGTGTATCGCTCTTGACCACAATATTGATCAAGCGAACGATCACCATTGCGACACTGTCGTCAATGTGCACGGTTTTCGAAAAATCAAAGATAACGACTTCGTGATCCTTTATGTCTTCTCCAATGACTGATGACAACTCTCGAGACGAAGCCACCGTGTAAATACCGTTGAATTCAACCAACCCAACTCTAGCCGAAAAAATATCAACTCCTGTTTCTTCCATTCCTTCTTCGAATGCGGGATCATCCGGATCAAGTCTGTGAAGAAACTTCCAATCCAGTAACGGAAGAGATTTCAAATTGTCGAGCTCAAGAGATTCCAATTGAGCCGCGTGAGTGAGACCTGCGACGATTAGTCCCACTGCGACCGCGGTAACCAAGTCAACAAAAATAGTTAGTCCGCAGGTGAGTAGAACCACACTCAAGTAATAAGCCTGTACCCTATGAAGTCGCTTAACTAGATTCCAATCCACTATTTCTAAGCCAACCAACACCATGACTCCTGCTAAGGCGGATAATGGGATCGGTGGAAGATACTTTCCTAACCACAGTACGACGGTAAGCAATAAAGTACCACAGACTATCCCAGACAATCGTGTCGTACCTTGGGACATGATGTTAGTTACCGTACAAGTCGTGGTTCCAGCACCTGGAAGCCCACCTATCAATCCAGCAGCGATATTTCCTAATCCTTGCCCGATCAATTCTCGATTCGAATTGTGACTCGTGCCTGTCATAGAATCAGCGACCAACGAAGTCAGCAGACTATCCACTGACCCGAGCAACGCGAGTATAAGAGCTGGTTCGATTGCGCGTAGCAGAAAACCTGCACTTGGGACTTCTAAAGAAAATTTGAGCGGCTCAATCGGAAAGCTTGCCAAAGTTGGAGCACCCGTTAACCAAAAATAGCCTAGTAAGCCACCGGCAATTAGTCCGAGAAGAGGCGCAGGTATAAAACGCCGGAATTGTTTCGGCCACAAAAAGCCCGTCACGATGGTCACTAATGCGACGAACACTGCGTGAAGATTCACTGCGGCAAATGCTTCAGGGAGCGCATTTACTGCACCCATAGCACCTCCACCAGGAGTCGGGGAACCAAGAATCGGTGGCAGATGTACGAGAACGATAATCAAACCGATTCCTGTCATGAATCCAGAAATCACCACATAGGGTGTGTAGACCACAAAACGACCAATACGAGAGAGACCCAACAATACTTGGATAAGACCTGCGAATACCACGATCACCAAAGCTTGCGCGACGCTACTGTCCGCATACGTGGCGATTACCACAGTCATTGCGACTGTCATTGGAGCTGTTGGACCAGATATTTGTGTCTTCGTACCGCCGAAAATGCTCCCGATGAGACACAACGCTACCGCACCATAGAGGCCAGCTAAAATACCCATCCCCGACGCAATTCCAAAAGCCATTCCAATTGGGAGCGCAACTACCGATGCGGTAATTCCCCCGAGAATGTCGCCTCGAATCGTTTTGAGGTCTAGTTGCATAAAAGTCTTTCTATGTTTGTTACTCTTCGAAAATTTTTATTGCTTCACTTCTACATCATTGTCGACAAGACTATAAATTAGCTCACTTGATAGCACTAGTCTCGTGATAATTTGGTACTTCGCCAACTCGATGTCTCGACCCTCGAACGGGATAGCTAGTACTGCTCTTTTCACGACAAACCATCCCAAACTTAAAGACTACTCATGACCATTACAGTCAACATGAAGCCAGAACAGAGCTTTACTGGCAATTCGCATTCTGAATACACAGTCTCACTACGAGCCCAGGACCTGTTTGATTTCCCACGAGATGGAATTGCATCAAAAGATTTAATACTCATGGGTCTTGGCAGCTGTTGCACAGTCTCTGCAATCCACATACTCCACAAGTCCAAGGTTGACATTACTGAGTGTCGTACACAAGTGATCACCACACCAGAAGAGTCAGATTTAATCGACTTAAGTGCCATTCAATTACACTTCGACCTAACGGGGCACCAACTAACCGAATCGATAATAAGTCGGGCGTTGCATCTAGGCACGGAAAAATACTGCCATGTGTCCAATATCCTACGGCGTGCTGGAATTGACATAACCCACACCTTTGCCTTACACTCGCCCAGCTCGGACCAACCTAACACAGTTGAGTCCTCAAGTTCCACGCTTAGGACGCAAGGTCTTCACCATGTCGCATTGACTTCCACAAACTATGAAGCGACCCGCAAGTTTTATTCTGAAATTATGAAAATGCAAGTGGAATGGGAACCCGATACCGATAACGTGTATTTAACCAATGGGAACGACAATCTCGCGATTCATAGGGGCAATCCAAACGACTCGAACTTAGACCACATCGGATTCATTCTAAATTCCGAAGCTGAAGTGGATCAGTGGTATTCGTACCTTTGCAACAGAGGGGTACAAATCGCGAAAGAACCAAAAACACATCGAGACGGTGCTCGGAGCTTTTACGTATATGACCCGGATGGCGTTAGTGTCCAGCTCATTTATCACCCACCGCTGAGCAAGCAAGTGTCGAATGGCTAATAAAGCGGTGATGCGAAGGGTTCCTTAGGCTAGATACGTTGAGTCGTAATCGTCATGACTTTGGACATCAAAGTCATGAACTGTTTCACCGAACGAGGAAACTCAACGCCGCCACTTTCTAGAGCATCCGTGCCATGCCGGATCTCATCTTCTCGAATTTTGTCGAGTATAGCTCGCGAACGTTCATCTTCTTCTGGTAGTTGCGCTAAATGTTTGTCGATATGTTTTCTTACTTCGTCCTCTGTTGCTTCAACAAACCCTAAACTAATCTCATCACCCATCGCACCTGTTATTGCACCTACACCTACAGAGGCGAGAAAAAAAACGGGTGCTAACAGGCTCTCTGGACTCGATAGTTCTCGCAATCGCATTCGGCACCAGTTTAGGTGCTCTACTTCCTCTGCGGCAGCAGTACGAAGATGCAGTCTAGTATTTGTGTCTCGAGCAACAAATGCTTGACCTTCGTACAAACCTTGGGCACACACTTCGCCGGTGTGATTGACTCGCATTAGGGAGGCAGAAATTCGAGATTCAATCTCGTTTAGTTTTTTCCCTTCCGGAAATTCTTGAGCAGAGATACTCTTACGACTCGACCCGGACAAAGTTCGTAGACTCGCATCAATGAGTTCGATGACTCTGTCCATCAGGCGCGGTGAGTCAATTGAATTTAGACTACAGTCAGAAGTCACTTAAGAAAATCGTAAAGCTCAAGCAGTCTTCTTGCGTTCACGTGCAATCGCCTTATGGCCAATGTCTGTGCGCATATGTACCCCCGACCATTGGATCTTATTTGCACGTGCATAAGCATTCCGTTGCGCGAGTTCTACGGTTGGACCTGAACTGACCACAGTCAACACCCGACCGCCACTGGTGACGATACGACCCTGTTCTTCTTTCGTACCAGCGTGGAATACTTTGGTGCCTGGCACGTTCGAATTTAGACCTGAGATTGGTAGGTTAGTCTTATATTTGCCGGGATATCCTGGTGAGGTCAATACCACAGCAACGGTACAGTTTTTCTTGAATTTGAGCTGTCGACCTGCCAAACCACCTGCTTCAGTGGCAGCTAGACAATGCGTCGCAAAATCTGTTTGCAAGCGCATCAAAACCGGTTGTGCTTCCGGATCACCAAACCTGCAGTTATATTCAACCACGTAAGGTTCTTGTTCTTGGATCATCAGACCAACATACAAAAAACCGTGATATGGATTGTTTTCCTCCTGCATCCCTTGAATCGTCGGATTCACAATGTGATCCATTATTTTCTTATGGACGTCATCGTCGATCACAGGTGCCGGAGAATATGCTCCCATTCCACCTGTATTCGGCCCTTTGTCTCCGTCAAAAGCTGGTTTGTGGTCCTGTGAAGTTGCAAACGGGAGTACGTTCTCTCCATCCGTCAAAACAATGAAACTTGCTTCTTCGCCGGCTAGAAACTCTTCGATGACTATCGTGGAGGCTGCGTCACCGAACGCACGACCAGATAACATATTGCGAGCTGCGTTTAGTGCTTGATTCAACGAATGAGCTACCACCACTCCTTTACCGGCGGCTAAGCCGTCCGCTTTTATAACGATTGGGAATTCGCTCCGGCGAATGCGCGCGCATGCTTCGTCGATGTCATGAGTGACAAACGAGTTTGCCGTCGGGATCTGATGTCTCTTCATGAATTCTTTAGCAAAGGACTTTGATCCCTCGAGTTGTGCCGCGAACATCGAGGGAGCTAGACACTTGTGGCCATTGCTGTCGAGGAAGTCTTTTAATCCCGCCACGATCGGTTGTTCGGGACCGACAACAGTTAAATCGATCGAATGTGTCTGCACCGCCTTTTCGATCGCGTCATGATCTGAAACGCTCAGCGCAACGTTGCGAACCTTCGGTTCGCGTGCTGTACCTGGATTTCCTGGTGCAACGAATACCTCAGACACCTCCGAGGACTGAGCCAAGCTCCATGCTAGTGCGTGCTCGCGACCCCCAGATCCTATAACTAGCACCTTCATAAAGTCTTTGAATTGTTCCTAGTGTCTGAAATGTCGAACGCCCGTAAACAACATCGCCATACCCGATTCATTGGCCGCGTCGATGACTTCTTGATCCCGACGTAAACCACCAGGTTGTATAACAGCACTAATACCGGCTGCCGCGGCGGTGTCGATTCCGTCTCGAAACGGAAAAGCAGCATCAGAAGCTAGGACTGCACCAACCATCTGTAAGCCAGCTTCCTGTGCCTTCATGGTTGCAATTTTAGCACTCACTACTCGGCTCATTTGACCAGCTCCAATACCAACGGTGCTCTTTTCCTTCGCGATGACGATCGCATTTGACTTAACACATCTAACGACTTCCCAAGCAAACTCTAGATCTTCCAATTCGATCTTTGTAGGGGCGCGATCCGTAACACACTGAGTGTTTCCTGAGTCCAACTTCTGAGTGTCGGGGTCCTGCAACAAATATCCGCCGGAAACGTGGCGATACTGTAACCCATTTTCTAAAGAGAAAGGTGCACCAGTTTCCAAAACTCGGAGAGATTTGCGTTGCTTAGCGACCTGCCGAGCCCTAGCATCAATCCGAGGTGCAACAATCACTTCGACAAACTGGTTTTCGATAATCACTTTTAATGTATCCCCATCTAAGGGTACGTTAAACGCAAGAATGCCGCCAAATGCTGAGGTGGCATCCGTTGCAAATGCTTTGAGATACGCCAGTTCGGCATTTTTGGAGACCGCGACTCCGCAGGGATTCCCATGCTTTACTATCACACACGCCGCCTCCTGAAAGCGATAAACGCACTCTAACGCCGCATCAACATCGGAAATGTTGTTATACGACAGTTGCTTACCTTGCAATAAGTTTGCGGAAACCACAGTACCTGCTCTGTTGGAATCATCAGCGGAATATAGAGCCGCCTCCTGATGAGGATTTTCTCCATATCGCAAGCCGCAAGTCTTGGTCAAAGCAAGAAACGAAGTCTCAGGAAACTTGTCGGAGCGTGAAAAGTATTGTGCTATCGCAACGTCATAGGCTGCTACGTGCGCAAATGCCTTAGCTGCCATCTCGTACCGAAAATCGTAATCTAACTTGTTTTCTTGAAATCTAGCGATGACCTCACTGTAATCACCAGGGTCCACTACAACAAGAACATGTTCGTGGTTTTTAGCCCCAGCTCGAATCAAGGCTACGCCGCCGATGTCAACATTTTCGATTGCTTCATCGTGAGAACAACCTTCTCGTGAAACGACGCTTGAGAAGGGATATAGATTGACCACAACTATGTCGATTTCTTTGATTCGATACTCTACGACATCGTTATGATCTTTCTCGCGACGGGACAAAATGCCGCCGTGCACTAGTGGATGTAGAGTTTTAACGCGGCCATCCATCATCGACGGAAAGCCAGTTAGTTCCTCGATGGTGACGAGACTAATCCCCACATCATCAAGAGCGGCGGCGGTTCCACCGCTCGCTAAGAGCATACACCCCAAAGCTTGAAGATTTCGCGAAAAATCCACCAGTTCGGTCTTATCGTACACGCTTAACAACGCAGTTTGTGGAGCCTTTGAAGTCAAATTCTTACTCAAAAAATGGCTGGTTGATTATTACCTATCATCATGCGCCATTCTTCCTGGCACACTATCTCTTCAAATTCGATCGCGGGATATGCGGACTTAACTCGATCAATCTGATTTGGAAGCAAACCCGTGAGAAGGATAGTCCCACCCGGACTGAGACAAGCAGTCAAAGTAGGGGCGAACTGTAAGATCGTATTCAACAGGACGTTGGCAAGAATCAGGTCGTACCTTTTTCCCGCCGGAATCGTCTCTACTACTAATACTTCCACATCATTGTAACGTGCATTTTCACATGCAGTATCTCTTGCTAGAACATCTATGTCAATCGCATCAACGGATCGAGCACCTAGTTTTTTGGCAGCGATGCTCAAAATTCCAGAACCGGTACCGAAGTCAAGTACGGTCTTGTTGTCGGGTGGGTGCTTCGCTAACCAAGAGAGACACATACTAGTGGTCGGATGTTCTCCCGTACCAAAAGCTAGACCCGGTTCTAATCGAATGACATTCTTCAAATCCGACGTTCGTGCCTTTCGCGACACGACCCACAACCCGCCAAAATCCTTGGGTTCCAGTTGCACTTCCGTCGCCTGTTTCCATTCATCGTCTCCCACGAATTGAATGTCCAATGTTTCAGTTTCTATCTTTCTAACAGCGTTTAATACCGACTGAATGTCATCGTGCAGGGGGAACAGAGCTTCGACTCGAACATGTGACCACTCTGGTACTTCATGCAACGTACGTTCCAAAGACGTCTCATTTCCTACACTCGACACTGTTAGGGATAGTGCGTCGTGGCGGAGCATCTTCTCTTCAATCAATCCCAGTTTATTTTGAGCCACGTTTAGGGAGACCCTCATCCAAGGCATGGCTTACCAATTTGGAGGAACTTCTGAGTTCGATGAATCATCGAGTGGCACTCGAGTATCCGATTCATCATTAAATTGACCTTCGTCGGTATTCATGGTGTCTTCGCTGGTTGAAGCATAGGAGCAGTCAAAATCTGAAAATTGTTTGGTAACTTCATGGTACAGTGTGTTATTCCCCGATTTCACTTCAAGCTTGAACGACACTTGTTCTAAAACTGTACCATTGGTTTGATCCTCAAAACGAAACGTGGAAACATTTTCGTACTCGTTGACTTGCGTCCAACGTTGAATACGGAAAGGTTCTTGGGCAACACTCTTCACCTCAAGCAACTGTCCCGTATCTGAATCGATCGTAAGCTGATTCTTCACATGCTGATTCAATCCCTGTCCCGAGGAAGGGACGACTTTAAACTCAAACTTCAATTTTGATTGAGATTCATCCAATAGTTGCAAGGAATCGGGGTCGATGAAATCAAAATTTAAGACCGCTGGATGACGTTGTCGTGGTTTTGGTTCGTAGTTGTGAACTTGTTGGTCCGTCGGACTTTTACCGTTTAGCTCTAGCAGTTGCCATTCCACACCTAAACCACTGCTTGGATCATAGCGTTCTTGCGTACTTCCAACGTCTTTTATGGTAGTTTGTTGCGTGTACGCACAATTCTTTAACGTTCGTACGTCGGCAGTTTTAACTTCATTCAGTATATCGTCGAACAGCGCTCTCAAGTCTCCACTATTGACTTGTGCTCTCACAATATCAATACTACACACACAAGTCACCATTGCTATGAACAGGTACCCGAGACAAGAAAAGCAGGATGTCTTACTACATTTAGTCATCATTGGATTCAACAAACATCGGACTGTAGAAATTTAATGAATGAGGTCTTTTCATCAATGTCATCCACCCCTATGATTGCAACTCGACTCAATTCATACCGTAAGGATTATGTTTATTGATTCGGGCTGATAACTCGTAAAATAAACTGTAGCTCTCGTGTTCAGGAATTCTGTCAGACCAACATATATGACTCTCCATTGGCTCGAGGCCACCTGCAACAAATTCACGTAAGAAGTGTGTCTAACGTAAAGCCCGTGTCTCTTTCGTCCCCCTATTCGGACGCCAAAACACAACCCGATGTACACATCGTCGATCTATTGATAGAAGAGCGGGCGATCAATCTCATGCAACGCCCGACAACTTGGCGGTGGCTCCGCAAACTGGGCGACGGTATCCTAGGTTACAACAAAGCAATCCGTATGGCGGATAAGATTGCACCGATGCGTGGGCGCGAAGTATTTGACTATATGTCGGATTTGCTCAAGTTAAAACTGACGGTGTCAGGTTTGGAGCGCGTGCCTAAAACTGGTGCGACCATCGTGACTCCAAATCATCCTGCTGGTATCGCTGATGGAATTGCTGTCTACGACGCATTGAAATCGATACGTGATGACATCATTTTTGTAGCAAATCGTGATGCCATTAGAGTGTCACCGGGGTTGAGTGAAACGATCATTCCCGTTGAGTGGCGCGACGAACTTAGAACTGCAACTCGTAATCGTGAGACCATTGGCGCACTAATTCGCGCGATTAGGAATGGACGTCTCATAGTGATTTTCCCTTCTGGTCGGCTAGCGCGCCCGACTCTCAAGGGCTTACAAGAGCGACCCTGGCAAATTACGGCGCTGAATCTAGCCCAGAAGTATCAAATCAACGTGTTACCCATGCACATTACAGGACGTAATACATTCTTGTACTACCTCAGTTGGTACATCAACTCAGAACTGAAAGATATCATGATCTTTCGAGAATTGCTGCACAAAACTGGCCAACGATACAAACTCAATATCGGCGCGCCTTTTCAAGTAGTTGGCGACATCTCTGAACAGACCGAGAAGCTTCGTTCTTGGGTCACAACAGAACTTAAAGAAGGAAAGACTAATTTTCTGTAAACGGGAATACCGTTTTTAGCTCATTTTTAGAGCAACTTTCCCGAATCTGAATAGGTCTGTCTCGTACAGGTTCTATCCCCAACTCTTGTATCTGCTCTTCAGGAGTGAATTCCGATCTACCTCGCAAATACATAGTCGCAATCTCGTGTTCCTCGACGATGTGATAGAAACTTGCAGCAGACTCTGCACGCACTCTTCCATAGAGTCTCCCTTGCGGTAGTACCAGAACGTTGGGTGCAAATCGATGCCCACCCAAATGGCTACACTGCCACGCTCGCCCGTCGGATAATTCATTCAGCACAGTCCAAGTTCGGTGACCATACTTTGCACAACACCGGTCTCGTGTACCATGGGTACACACGAAGTATGTGTTCGACTCAACCAGTTGTCCAATTTCTTTGTAGATGTCAAGATCGAGAATCGTATCGTAGGAATTCAACGTATGATGTCGTAGTTGCCCGGACTGGGCAATGTAGATGCTGTACCCCGAGTTAGAAGCACGATTACCACGAATCATCTGTACGCGAGGGAATCGCCCACCTTCTATGAGTGAAGCTACCATTCGGGTCAACCACAGTTGAACATCCGACGGTAGACTATTCGTTTTGATCGGATCGTGACCCCACATTTCGGTGTATTCGAGCAAAATCCAAAAGTCCACTCGAGGTGCTGTTCCTCGCATACATTCTCCCTGCGTTAACGAGAATTCAGAACAGCTCTGGTTATCACTCATGAGATTAGTGCAAAAAACAGGTGAATGAGTTGAGAATTAAACGTATCTGACGGGATGATTCAAAGCATTGTAGAAAAAGGAAGCTCCACCGATTTAACATAGCTGTGATACACTACCAAGACCCTACACTAGGACACTGTTCTTACCATGTCCATACCTCCCTCGAACACGCAAATCAACGTGTATTAAAATTTTTTGTAAAAATCGCAACATGCAATGTTGTAATTGACTAGATCGCCAGACCCTTGAAACAGATAACTTGTTGTGTGTTACTAATCGGGAATGAATTACTATCCGGTAGAACACGTGACTCAAACCTACATTACATAGCGCAATATCTAAGTAGTAAGGGAGTTCGTGTTGCTGAAGCACGCGTTATTCCGGACATTCACCAAAGGATAGCTGACACGGTCAATGAAGTGCGTATAAACCACGATTACGTCTTCACCACTGGTGGAATTGGTCCCACACACGATGACATTACTGCTGAGAGCATCGCATTAGCGTTTGACGTACCCTTGGTCGAAAACGAGACCATTGCTAATCGAATTAAAAAACGTTCAGCACCGACGAGTACGTTGACCAACCGATTGCGTATGGCACGAGTGCCACAAGGGGCAAGTCTTATAGAAAATTTGACGGGCGGTCCACAGGGTTTCTACCTTGAAAACGTGTATGTCATGGCTGGAATTCCAAGTGTTTTACGTGCCATGTTGCCGACTATTGAAATCACCGTGAGCGCGCCCCTGCACTCCTGTAGTTTAGAAGTAGCTGTGGGGGAGAGTCACATTGCTCACCAATTGGATCAGATTCAACGAGATTTTCCGACGATCGAAGTTGGGAGCTACCCGTTTGTACGCGATGGTAATATTGGCACCTCGGTTGTGTTCCGTGGGACAAAAATTGAAGAGTTATCAGCAGCGTTCGACTTAACTAAACAAGCCTTACTTCGAATCGGGACTCGTCCTTCCGCAGAGACATTCGACTGGGACACTAGCTAAGATCAAACTGCGAATCGGCAAACGGCTCCTCCTTTCAAGTGTCAGAGTCGTTCCTCGCGAGTATGTACGGTATAACCTTAGTAGTATCTACATCTTTCTCTTGTTTTAGAGAAGACATGCGAGAATAAATCTCTGCAGCAGCTTCATGAAAGCCAGATGGTAGTTCCGCACTGCTGAAAGTCTTCGCGATCTCGCGCATCTCCGGCGCGAAGCGCCAAGCTTTTCGACTCGTACCCGGTCCCATCCGTTCAGATCGATCCCATATCGAGTTTTGTGACTGAGACCATTCTGCTTGCAACGGGCTACTAACACCATAGTGCTCGGCCAGCGCACGAATACCCAAGATTAGGGCAGCTGAGCCTTTGGTGTAAGCTGCATAACACATCTTCATTGCCGATGCTGTTAATGGTCCATTTACCAAGACCTCAGTGTGCACTCGAGTAGCCTGAAACAAATCTGAAATTTGTTTCGCGTTCGATCCAGACAGGTACAACCGAGTGTGTCCGTGGACACGGGGAGGAGGACCGACGATACCACCGTCTACATATCGTTCGCCGAAGATATCTAACAGTCGCTGTGCCGTAACTGGAGCAATTGCGTTCGCATCGCAATAAGTTCCAAAAAATTCAGTCTCCGCTACGGCTCGACCGACTTCAATCGCGTTCTCGGGAGGACACACCGATAGTACGATTTCGACTTCGGTTATTGCTTCGGCTAAGGAACCGGTTCGCGTCAAACTGGCTTGAGTGGCGCGCGCTCCGGTTACTTCTGATCTACCCTCTGAAACCCAAAAGACTTCGTGGCCATTCTCCACTAAATTGTTCCCCAGTGAGGAACCCATCTCCCCTGGATGTAAGAGTAAGACTTTTGTCATAGTCGTATCACCAAATGAAGTTGTTTTCTAATGAGTGTGGTGCGTTAACCAAATTACGCCATTTAATCCCAAAGGTCCCTGACATCCTGTTGTCTGCGAAATAAATCTGTACGAAGTGTCGAGGTGTCCGTTGTACCTGTTTCGCGTGTTCCCGTCGGAACGTCCAACCCGAACTTATGCTTTGCTGATCTAAACCGTTGTCGAATCAGCTCAGCGAACACCCCTGTACCGGTCATGCGCTGTCCAAATTCGGAACCGCAGAGTTTGCCTCCGTGAATTTCTCGGACTTGGCTTAGGACGCGGTTTGCTTTCAATGGATAGTGTTCGTTTAACCAGGCTTCAAACAGCCCCGCAACTTCGAGTGGAAGACGCAATATCACATAAGTAGCGAACTGTGCACCGAATTGGGCACACTGTTCGAGGATTTCTTCGATTTCATGGTCTGTCAGCACTGGAATGATCGGAGCGACTATTACTCCGACCGGGATTTTTTCTTGTGCCAATGCGCGAATTACTCGCAGACGCGCTGTTGGCGACGCGGTCCTTGGTTCTAGCTTAGTCTTTAGTTCGTTCTGTAACGTGGTGACGCTCACCGCCACAGAAACTAATTCTAATTTAGCAAGTTCTCTCAGAATGTCGAGATCTCGCAATATCAAAACACCCTTTGTTACGATGCATACTGGATTGCGAAACTCCAGACAAGTCTCTAGAAGCTTTCGCGTGATACCAAGTTTCTTTTCTGCAGGTTGGTATGGATCTGTGTTGGTTCCCAACGCGATGGGTGCACAAACGTAAGACTTCTTCAGAAATGCTTCGCGCAACCGCGCTACCGGCTCTGTCTTGTAAAAAATCTTCGTCTCAAAATCCAACCCCGGCGATAAATCCAGATACGCATGTGTGGGACGAGCATAACAGTAAATACAACCATGTTCACAGCCCTTATAAGGATTGATCGACTGCGAAAAAGGAATATCGGGAGATTGGTTTGTTGTGATGATGTTGGCTGTTCTATCCGGTCGCAACTCCGTATCGGGAGCACAAGCCAAATCTTCCAAACTAAGTTCGTGAAGTGTCGACCAACCATCGTCCACTGGCTCAACCTCCGATCGGAGATATCGTGAACTAGGATTTTTTGTCGCACCGCGACCTTTTATCGACTGAGACTTATTCAAGCCAAACCGATTTCAGCGAAACTGTGCATGGGCAATTTTGATTCATGAGCTAAGTACATTCTATGTCTAGACGAGACTAATAAATTCACCGACAACGGCAACCCTTCTATCAAGGAATCCACGAACGTATTTCGAATCATTCAACAGCGTAGTTGAGTCGGAACTATCAAGGGTTTGGTTGTCTAATTTGCGTGCAGAACCTATCTATTGAGTACGCATCTCGCGTTCGAGGTCAAACGATACTTCCCTATGAACAGTGCTGTTGTATTACAAGGTAATTACACATTGACACTGCACGCTCAGAGAGCGGCTCAACAACGCGGCATCACACTACAAACTATTCAATGTGTACTCTACAACGCCGATGTTCAAAAGCATCGTGGCAAAGGGAAAATGTCCTTCGCGATCAGTAAGAAAAAGATGAGACAGCTGCAAGAACAAGGATATCCACCGAAGACCATCGAAAGAGTTGACGCAGTCGTTGTATTAGTCGAACCACTGGACAAAAAGGTAATCTCTGTATGGCACAGTTTTAAGAAGTCGAGCCGGCGAGACTACAAGCAGCACGATACCTTCTCCGAACGATAATCCCGTTACGAATCCATAAGAGCGTCCGCTACGTAAAGGTAAGTACTGTATTGATTCAGAATGCTACAATATGGTACTTTGCAGTTTATTGGTGATGAATGATTCGTTTACTGGGTAAGCATTGATCAGGTCTTGGCGATTGCGGACCCTCGTACGACTATTGCTCAGCGCGGGATTCTTATTACTCGGTTTCTCGCAACTTACCGCGAACGAAGTTCGAGTCCTGACTATTGAAGGTGCGATCGGTCCAGCAACCTCGCACCATATCACTAAAGCATTAGAAAAAGCAGCAGACGACAACGTCGAGTTGGTTGTAATTCGACTTGACACACCTGGAGGGTTGGTCGACTCATTGCGTGTTATTGTCCAAGACGTATTGTCATCTCCTGTCCCCGTCTGTACTTACGTCGCGCCGAACGGTGCGCGAGCTGCCAGCGCTGGCACATATCTTTCTTATGCAAGTCACATCTCAGCCATGTGCCCTGTTTCCAATATCGGTTCAAGCACTCCCGTCTCGATGGGGTCGACGCCTAACAACGTGCCCGGCGTACCTGGAACACCCGAATCACCAAACGAATCAGACGAGACCGCGGACGCGCCAGAGAACGGTGCTAGCGCAATGGATCGGAAGATCTTGGAAGATTCAGTAGCGTATATCAAGAGTCTCGCAGAACTCCGTGGACGAAATGTGGAGTGGGCCGAAAAAACGGTTCGAGAAGCTGCGAATCTAACCGCATCTGAGGCGTTGGAACTCAACGTCACTGACTATATTGCACAGGACGTTCAGGATCTCCTTGAACAGATACATGGATCCACCATCGAGAATGTAAATGGCAATACAGTCGTCATGGATACTGCAGATGCGATGGTTGTGGAAATTGAAACCGACTGGGTGTACGAGTTTTTGAAGATTATTACTAATCCTAACGTTGCTTACCTACTACTAATCGTGGGCATTAATGCCATCATCATCGAACTCTACAACCCAGGCTTAGGTGGAGCTGGAATCCTTGGGATTATTTGTCTAGTGTTGGGTGCCTACGCGTTGCATCTTCTACCTTTGAACTACGCAGGATTGGCATTGTTGGTAGTCGGTGTTATCTTGTTCATTGCTGAAGCTATCACGCCGTCGTATGGGATCTTTGGTCTCGGAGGAATTGTGTCCTTTATTGCCGGATCGTTGTTACTCTACGATACTGACATCCCTGCGTTTCAAATTTCATTTGCTGTTGTCGGCGCGATTTCAACAGTAACGGCTCTACTCTTAATTTTTGTGATCCGAACCGCGTTGAAACAACGGAAAAAGGGACCGGTCTCAGGACTAGATGGATTAATCGGAAAGGAGGGTAGGGTATTAGCCGATTTCACCGACGAAGGTCGGGTGTTTGCCGAGGGTGAAACATGGACCGCGACTGCCGATGTACCCCTGGCACGAAATGACAAAGTTGTCGTCCGCGATATTAACGGACTTACCTTAAAAGTTGAGAGGATCACTTAATCTATGCCTTGGACCTATGTACTAGTCACCGCAGTAATAATCCTTTTCCTACTGTTTGCTTCTTTACGCATCATGCTCGAGTATGAACGTGCTGTAGTCTTGTTCTTAGGACGCTTTCAAAGCGTTAAGGGACCGGGATTGATCGTGGTCATCCCGTTCCTACAAAAAGCCATCCGAGTTGATCTCAGAACGGTAACAATGGATGTGCCATCGCAAGACCTAATTACTCGAGACAATGTCTCTGTGAACGTAAACGCGGTTCTGTACTTCCGCGTGCTCAAACCAAAAGAAGCGATCATCAACGTTGAAAACTATATGGTCGCAACTGAACAGCTAGCGCAAACGACGCTCCGTTCAGTTTTGGGACAACATGAACTCGACGAGTTGCTCGCGGAGCGCGATCGATTAAACGAGGATATTCAAGCTATTTTGGATCAGCAAACGGACCAGTGGGGCATCAAGGTCGCAAACGTCGAAATCAAACATGTGGACATCGACGCGACGATGGTACGCGCCATCGCGAAACAAGCAGAAGCAGAACGTGAACGGCGCGCGAAAGTCATCCACGCTGATGGGGAATTTGAAGCTTCTGCGCGGCTAGTAGATGCAGCAACGAAACTCGCGTCTCAAACAGAGTCCATGCAACTACGATACCTCCAAACGTTAACTGAAATCGCCGGCGAAAAATCGTCGACTATAGTGTTCCCGGTACCCATGAACGTGCTAGATATGGTACAGTCGCTGACTTTGGACGGTAGCAAGAACGCTACCGGTGCCGAATCAAGTTCGTCAGAAGATAGCGATTCAACTGAATCCTAGTCATTAAATTCGACTAACTGAATCAAGTTTCCACAGGTGTCATCTAGGATCGCGATTTTTGTTTCTCCTGCCGTAAACGGTTCTCGAACAAAGACTACCCCCTGATTACACAAATTTTCGTAGACTGACTGCAGGTCTCGCACCCGAAAGGAAGCCGCAGGGATACCGTCTCGTACTAAAGCCTCCTTGAACGGAGGAACCGCAGGATGGGCACTGGGTTCCAACAACAACTCCACTCCGTCTGGTGCTACACTCGATGTTACCGTTAGATATCGATATTCACCCACCGGAATGTCGTGCTTCAAGTTAAATCCTAACTTCTTGGTGTAGAAGTCGAGAGCTTTGGCTTGGTCATCAACGAGAACGCCAGCGACGTAGATTTCTAGTGCCATTCTTTTTATCTCCTAAGTGTTACTGTCGTACAAATTCTTCATCGACTTTCATGTCTAGTGCTGCACCAAATAGCGCGCGGGCATAATCAGTCTGCGGAGAGTTAAATACGTTTTGCGCAGGTCCTTGTTCAACTATCTTACCATCTCGCATCACTATCAACCAATTCGCGAGTGCACGCACTACTTTTAGATCGTGGCTGACAAACAGATAGGCTAAATTGTGTTTTTGTTGTAAATCTCGCAACAAATCAACAATTTGAGCTTGGACAGACATGTCTAAAGCCGAAGTCGGTTCGTCCAAAACAACGAATCGAGGACGCAATATCATGGCTCTCGCGATGGAGATGCGTTGGCGTTGTCCTCCCGAGAATTCGTGCGGGTAGCGAACCATAGTTTCTGGATCCAAACCCACTTCTGTCATAACTTCAGCAACCTGAGCTTGCCGTTGTGCTCTGGATAAACCGGGCACGTGTACCCCAAGTCCTTCTTCAATGATGTGTTGCACTGTCATCCGCGGTGAAAGGCTCCCATAAGGATCTTGAAACACAATCTGCATATCTTTGCGTAATTGAGTAAGTGCTCGCCGTTTTAAGGGAAGGATATCTTTCCCATCAAACTCCAAGTCGCCTTCGCTGGTAAGCAAGCGCAACATCGCCAAGCCTAGCGTTGTCTTCCCAGACCCGGATTCACCAACGACACCGACAGTCTGTCCTGCCCGAACTGTGACTTCAACATCATCAACGGCTACCACGTATTTCGTCTTTCCAAACCAACCCTTCCCTCGAGGATATCTCACCGTAAACTTACGGGCTTCAGCTCGAATCGGAGCCTGATCGTTAGAAAAGGCTGGTTCACCAGATGGTTCGGCAGCTAATAGATGCTTGGTGTACTCATGTTGCGGATTGCCAAAAATCTCCGCGTTCGTACCGTGTTCGACGATCAATCCGTCATGCATGACACAGACTCTATGAGCGACTGAACGAACAATCCCTAAATCGTGGGTGATCAGGAGCATTGCCATTTGCATCTCTTGCTGAAGCTCACCCAATAATTTCAAGATTTGCGCTTGAATAGTAACATCAAGGGCGGTAGTAGGCTCATCCGCAATCAACAACTTCGGTTCATTGGCTAGTGCCATCGCGATCATGACCCTTTGACGTTGACCTCCGGACAATTCGTGCGGATAGGCTTGAAGACGACTCTCGGCATCTTGAAGGCCTACTAGCTTTAGTAGTTCCAAAGTCCTTTTTAGAGCTTGCTGACGCGACATCCCTTTGTGAACTCTTAACGCCTCGCCGACTTGTTTCGAGATTTTGTGCAAGGGGTTCAAGGAGGTCATGGGTTCTTGGAAGATCATGCTCACCTTAGCTCCTCGAATCTTCAAGAGTTGTTCACGAGAAGCACCGATTACTTCTTGTTCTTCCACAAGAACACTACCAGACGGATGGTGAGCTAGGGGATAGGGCAGTAACTGTAACACGGAAAGTGCTGTGACTGACTTCCCAGATCCGGATTCGCCTACAAGAGCTACAGTCTCCGCTGTATTTATGGAGAACGAAACTCCGTCGACAGCCATTTCGGAACCGAAACTGACACGAAGATCATTGACCTCTAAAACTTTAGACACTTAGTCTCACTAACTTTTGCGTTCCTTCGACCCACAAGATGTAACCCTTACCAGAATGGCCTCGAAATAATGTAGGAAACATTCAATTTTCCACAAAAAGGATGCTTTTGGGTTGTTGGAGTTTTCTGATTTTGTCAATTTCGCTATAAACTAGTAAGACAAAGTACCTCGCGTGAGGGTAAAACATGTCCAAATCTCAACTTCAAGAAGCTGGACTTCGAGTAACTGTACCGAGGTTGCGAGTGCTTCAAGTGTTAGAAGAAGCGAACCCGCACCATCTTTCGGCAGAAGACGTTTACAAGAAGCTGTTAGCCATGGACGAATCTATCGGACTAGCAACAGTTTACAGGGTTCTCACGCAATTTGAATCCGTTGGCATCGTTGAGCGACACAACTTCGCGGAAGATTACTCGGTATATGAACTGACTCCAGAGTCACATCACGATCATATGGTTGATGTCGATCACGGAACTGTGATTGAGTTTGTTGATGAGAAAATTGAGCAATTACAGCACGAAATTGCAGAGCAACACGGATATGAATTGATCGATCACGAACTGGTACTCTACGTACGAAAGAAATCTGATAACGGCGTAAAAAGATAAATTTTTATTGCATTCAACGATCGCGTTCCAAGGACTCGTCGGACTGATCCGCAAGCGTAAATGCGACCACCTTTAGGGGCTCGGTCGGTGCTCCTGTAACAATAACGATGTATTGTGTTCCGCCTAACTCGTAAGTTATTGGATGTGCACCCGCCACGGCACCTGGTAAGTCCAAGGACCATATTAGTTTGCCAGAGTCCTTACCCATTACCCGCAACTGACTAACGACATCGCCGAAACCGTAGAAAATTAGTTCTGAAGTAACCAGAAGACTCGGGCATTGATCGGCCCTGCCCAGATCTTCAGTGATTTCAAGCGGTTTTAATAGTGGATGATCTTTCGGCCCGGCACCATTTGGTACCTGCCAGCGAATCTCACCTGTTCCCATGTCATAAGCTGTAATACTTGACCACGGCGGTTTGACAAAAGGAATCCCCCCTAAGCTTCGAAATTCTGCATCGGACTGAACTACAACTCCGTTGTGCTGAGAATCTGCTAACGATAATCGGACAACTGTAGGAAGACGTCGCGACGCGACAAAGAGCCAACCAAGACGAGGATCGAATGACGCACCCGACCAATTTGCTCCACCGCCAATTCCCGGGACGACCACCGTACCACGTGTTGAGGGTGGCGTAAACAACTCACCGTAGTCGTACTTCTTTAATTCATTCTCCGCAAGTTCGTACAACTGCGGAGAGAGATCGAGAATGTCATCCTTCGTTATGCCCTGCATTTCGAAAGGGGGTGGCCAAGTTGGGCGAGGTTGAGTCTTCGCAGTCTGTTCTGAAGCCACCGAACTCTGTGGTACTTCAACTTCTTCAACCTCCCAAATCGGCTCCCCGTTAGTACGGTCCAATACGAAAAGAAAGCCTGTTTTAGTTACCACTGCGACAATTTTGCGGGGTTTATTGTTGATCGTAACATCCGCGATCACCGGGGCTGCAGGGTTATCGTAATCCCAAATGTCGTGGTGTACTGTTTGAAAATGCCACACCCGTTCTCCTGTTCTCGCATTGAGAGCTAAGATCGAAGTACTAAAAAGATTCGCACCAGGACGCTCGCCACCATAAAAGTGATGTGATGGTGCGGAAGTAGGTAAATACACCAAGTTCAACTCCGAGTCACAACTAGCGTTACTCCACACGTTTGTATTTCCCATCCAGCGCCACGAATCGTTTCCCCAGGTCTCGTTTCCAAATTCTGCCTCTTGTGGTACGGTGTGAAATACCCATAGTTGTTTTCCAGTTTTCACGTCGAAACCACGAATGTCTCCGAGGGGTAAATTCCACTTAGTCGGGTCGTCGCTGATACGAGCCTCGTGAGAGTTGTCATCACTTTGACTCCCGACAACGACCACGTCACCGCAAACCGTAGGTGCGTTGCTCCATGAAGTGTACTTCGGATCAAGCGGTCTTTGAAGGCCAGTTCGCAAGTTCACTCTACCGTCGGTTCCAAACGATTCAATCACTTTTCCAGATCGAGAGTCTAACGTGATCAACCAACCATCAGAGGTAACCAAAAATATGCGCGCATCGTCTGCTTCACGATGATAAGCTACTCCTCGAGTACTAAACCCGTACATTGGGGGGACTGGACCGTCCTTGGTACCTGGGTCGAAATTCCAAATATTGTCTCCTGTCACTGCATCAATTGCCGAGATGGTGGAATATCGCGTTCTTACAAACAATCGTCCGTCAATCATTAATGGAGTAGCTTTCGAGAAGTCAGGCGGACGTTTGGAATTTTTAGGATCATACAAACCTGTATCAACCTTGGAGGTCCACGTCCAGGCTATTTGTAATTTGGAGACATTGTCTTCGTTTATTTGTGACAGTGGTGAATACTTGGTTGCCTTCAAATCGCCGGCGTATGCTGGCCACTCTCCATGACTCGAGGAGTAGTCAAACTTACGTTCGATGTGATCAATCATCTCATCGCTACCTTCTGTTTCAGCTCCCAGGCCGAGGTCTGGTGGTGGTTGTGCGACGGTCGTTTCTTTGGTCTCGTCGTCCTCTCGTTCCAACAACCATTCCACATCGATGGTGGTTTCAGATCGCTCACTTAGTTCGTTCTTCAACCAAGTTCCACGTTCGTTGAGAGCTTCCCCGCCGGTGGACGATGCATGACAATAGCCACAATCCTTGGCTCCAAGTTTCAGAGCATCCGGTAACATGTCCGGCGAGGCATGGATCGTCGTGATCCAAGTTATCAAGAGCATCGAGAATAAAGAAAATTGAAATAGAGGTCGCATGAATTTCGGTGTCGTTAGGCTTGACCGAATGCCTAGCTAAGCTCGATGTGCTCGAGATAAAAATTCTTCTGAAGCCATCTCCACAATACGACTGACAGTACGCTCAAATTCTTCGCTAAGTCGAGTGCCTTGATAAAGATCAGTTACGCTAGCAGCAGCCTGTACAACAAAGTTTACGTTGTAATCGTACAGTATGTCGACCAAGTTGATAAAGCGCTTCGCAGCATCTTCAAAACTAGCTGTTAAATGGGGGACCTGATAGATAAAGAGAGTATGATAGAGCCTTGCTATTTCAATATAGTCTGGCGCACTTTTTGGCGCAACGCAGAGTTCTTTAAACGTGAATCCAACTACGCCTAGCTCGGAAAAGACGGACTCAATTTTTCGGTCATTAATCTTTAGAATCGGACCAGATTCGTCAACGTTCCCACCAAACAGAAGCATGTCGTTTTCCCGAAGTTCAGGGGTTAATTCTGTACCAACTCGATACAACTTAGTCCGTTTTAGTGCTCGCAAGCGGTAGTCTATCGGTCCATTTAAGTGTACGATCTGACAAAATTCCTTAAGCAACTCGATCGCGGGTAGAAATCGCCGGCGCTGCAATCCATTTTTGTATAGTTCGTGAGGTTCGATGTTAGAAGTCGCTACCAGAACTATGCCTAGCTGAAACATGTGCTTCAAGAGTTCCGAAAGAATCATCGCATCTCCAATGTCAGAGACTACGAATTCATCAAAACATAGCAACCGGGTATCCCTCGCGAGTTTCGTCGTGATCACTTCAAGTGGATTTTCCGTTTCAGAATGCAGAGCGAGCTGCTGATGCACCATTTGCATGAATTGGTGAAAGTGCACTCTAGTCTTCTGTTCAATTCTTATTTGTAAGTAAAAGTGATCCATCAACCAGGTTTTTCCTCGACCGACTCCTCCCCAAATATATAAGCCTTTGATACGTTTGGTGTTTCGATTTGAGAGAAAACTGCCGAGAACTCGTCGCCATTTCGGTGTGGCTTCTGAACGTTCTAACCGTGTTGACAGACGAGCGAGTTCGTCAGCTATCGGTTGTTGGTGAAGATCAAGCTCCACGTGGGTAAGATTTTTGCATCAATATTGTTGCAATTGCACGTTCAATCGAAGATCGTTGAGACGTCAGTTCGTGCTCACACGCTCCACATCCGCCCCGAGCAATTGAAGCTTTTCTTCAATTCGTTCATATCCTCGATCGAGATGATAGATTCGGTTAATCTCAGAAATTCCATCAGCTACGAGGGCACCGATCACAAGACTAGAAGAAGCCCGTAAATCTGTGGCCATTACTTTAGCTCCGCGGAGTTCGTTTACCCCTCGAATGACCGCTATAGTAGGGCTCTCTAACGAGGCATTTGCACCTAGGCGGACTAGTTCTTGGAGGTGCATGAACCTATTTTCGAACACTGTCTCCACCACTCTACTACTTCCTTTTGAAACGCAATTTAGTGCGAGAAATTGAGCTTGCAGATCGGTGGGAATCCCGGGGTACACATCGGTGACAATATCTGTGGCTTTCAGCTCACACTGATCTGCAGCAAGTTCAATAGTTGAACCGTCAACGTTGATCGTAGTTCCGAACTTTAGAAACGTTTCGAGAACTGTTTCGAGTACAACTGGATCTGTGTCAACGATTCGAATCGTACCGTGGGTTGCGGCTGTGGCTGCGAGAAAGGTCCCTATTTCAATCCTATCTGCGCTTACCTGGCAACTACCGCTATGCAGTTGCCTTTGACCAATGACCGTAATACAATCGGTACCGTCCCCCGATATTTGTGCTCCCATGGAACGTAAGCAGTCCGCAAGTTCCACGACTTCTGGTTCCTTCGCGGCATTTCGCATCCGAGTTGTGCCTTCAGCTAAGGTAGCCGCCATCATCACGTTTTGCGTCCCTCCCACAGTCACAACATCGAACTCAATATCAGCCCCCCTGAGTTTGTCCTTACAACTTGCGGTTACATAACCCTGTTCTAAATCGATAGTTGCACCAAGTTTGCGCAAAGCCTTGAGATGTTGGTCCACGGGACGACTACCGATTGCACAGCCGCCAGGCAGGGAGACTTCCACGCGTCCGAATCGCGCAAGTAATGGGCCGAGCACGAGAAACGATGCACGCATTTTGCGAACAAGATCATAGGGTGCTACTAGGTTGTGCACATCGGATGTATTGATAGAAACGCCACCGTTTCCATTGGCTTCGATTTCTGCACCGAGCGTATCGAGTAAATCCAACATGAGCGTGACATCGCGTACTTCAGGTATGTTCCTGATGTCTACCAACCCAGACGACAACAAAGTCGCTGCTAGAATTGGAAGTGTTGCATTTTTTGATCCGCCAGGTCGAAGTTCCCCGTTTAACGGGGTCCCACCTCGAATACGCAAGCTATCCATCAAGCTAGATCGTCAATCTCAGTGGGGGTTTTGGCATGAATGGTAACAGCGTGCAAATCTCCGGTTTGAATTAGGTCGCCAATCAAACTATAGATCAATTGCTGACGCTGTACCTGCGAACGACCTGCAAAGTCATTGGATACGACACCAAGCACCGCTGAAGCTCCTTGAACTTGCACAGAGATTTGAGCATCTGCAAATTGTTGCGTTAACCTTTTTTTGAGTTCGTCACCGAGTTGCATATATATTTGTGGTTAGGTGGAAATTCGATCCATGAACGACGCTGCGAGACAGAGGAGAAGTCCCAACATCAAGGGAAGGAATGTTGCGGAACGAGAGTTTCGCTCATTGTTAAAATCGTTCAACTCACAATGATAGTCCATAACTAAACATGATCTGGCTGTGGTTAATTTTGCTTGTAGCAGGTTTTGTACTCCTCGTTTGGAGTGCTGATCTCTTTGTTGAAGGGACGGCGGCACTCGCCCGAAACATAGGTGTATCTGACCTGTTCATCGGTCTCACTGCAGTCTCCATTGGTACCTCGGCGCCTGAAATTTTCATCGCCATCACCGACTCATTCAAATTTGAACCGGACATCGCTATTGGGAATGCCATCGGCTCAAATGTCGCGAATATGGGGCTTGTCCTCGGCATCACAGCAATGGTAGTCCCATTACCCTACGACAAACGCATTCTACGAAGCGAGCTACCGATGTTGTTGTTTGCGACGGTATTAGCTGGAATTTGTCTAGTAGATTTGCGTCTAGGGCGTGGAGATGGAATTGTCTTTTTGACTTTGTTTGGATTCATCATGTATCGTATGGTTCGTTCCTCCAAAAAAGCGGAGCAACTTCCAGACGAACTCGAAAGCGCGCTGAGTGACATACCCAGCATGGGTACTACGCGAGCCTCACTTCAAGCTCTGATCGGCTTAGTAGTATTAGTAATTTCTGCAAACTACTTAATTGTAGTGCCGGCGAGAAGTTTAGCTGAGGCGTTACACGTGGAGGTATTTGACGTCGGTACGACGATCGTCGCAGTGGGTACCAGTCTACCTGAATTGGTGGTTACTCTTCGTGCAGCGATCAAAGGAGGATACGGAATTGCGATAGGCAATATCGTCGGTTCAAATTTGCTCAACTTATTAGTAGTACTGTCCGTCCCAGCTTTAATGCGCCCATCCACGCTGACGTTACACGAATTTGTGACTGACTACGGTATGATGTTTCTTCTTACCATCGTCATCGCTCTCTTTGCCTACGCGGTTGGTGCAAAAAAGATAATTACAAGATTAGAAGGAGCACTGTTGCTGACCGCTTGGATCGGCTACATCGTGTTGAAATACGCTTAATGACCTCTCCAGAACTAACCGCGCTCGTTAAAGCTAAACTTGAGGCTACGCGGGCTGTAATTCTCGATGTCGACGGCGTAATGACCAATGGCATCATATCGATCGACGATCGCGGCAACGAACTCAAAGCATTCCACGTTCACGATGGGTACGGTGTTAACGCTCTTATACAAAATGGGATTCGAATGGCGATTATGTCCGGACGTACATCAGCTGCTGTTGAACAACGCGCGCGGGAATTGAACATTACCGACGTGTATCAAGGTCTGACAGACAAGTCCGCGGCGTTAGCAGAATTTGCGCGTTCACATGGTTTGAACTATGTAGAAATTGCGCACATTGGCGACGATATCCCCGATCTAGTACTTTTTGGACGTGTAGGTTTGGCGGTTGCAGTCGCCAATGCAGTACCCAGACTCAAAGAAGCCGCAGATCTCGTGCTGACTCGAGCTGGCGGTACCGGAGCGATACGAGAGTTTTCAGATCTGTTATTGAGCGTCCAGCAAGCATGACAAAGAAAATTCTTTTTGGTGCCACAATTACTGGAATACTTGGAGTAATTCTGTATCTGTTCTTCCCAAAAGAGATTCAAGAAAGTACGACAACAGATCTCGCGGAAGTACCGGATATTTATCTCAAAGAAGTACAAGTTCAAGCGTTCACCGAGACTGGACAACTTGCATATGAACTAACCGCAGAAGAGATTGAGCAGTTTACTGCTCAAACTAAGATGCTCTTCAAACGTCTAAAGATCTCAGTGGAGAGAGAAAATGGTGAACAGTGGCACATGACCGCAGATCTCGGATCAGTCCAACCAGATTCCGATGAGCCGAGTCAACTCTTAGAGCCGATCGAATTGCTTGGAAACGTCAACGTACACTCAGGCGACATCAACGATCCTGAATATTTATTCAATGGGATGAACGTAGTATTCGATCCGCGTAGCAACACCCTCTATAGCGATGAAGATGTGTATATCAAAGCAGGTGTTTCTACATATGATGCAGACTCGTTTCACTTTGATCTCGAAACTAAACGATTAACGTCAAGTTCAGAACCAGGTAGCCAAGTAGAGATTCAACATGAAAGTATGGAAACAGAGTAAACGACAAGTCTTCTTTGAGTATCTGGTACTCACTCTACTTCTCTTTTGGTGCGTACCAACGTTCTCGTTTGGAATGTCCAATATCAAAGCTGATAACACTGACTTCGACCTTTCCAAAGGCGAATTTACAGCGAAGGGAAACGTGAAAATCGATTCTGATGAAGTGACGTTAAGTGCGGATGAAGTACAAGCTAAAGTTAAAGGTACTCAACTCCTCTCAATCACTGCCACCGGCGAGCCGCTTGAGTTAGAACTTGAGATCGTTGACGAAGAAGAAGGATCACAAACAATCAGTGCTTCTGCGAAGGAGTTGACGTTCGATAACGAAGCAAATTGGATTGAATTCATCGGGGACGTTCAACTTCAAACGGAGGTAGCCAAAATTCGCGCACAAAAGATTCGTATTGAGCTGGACACTCAAAAGATTGTCGCTACGAAAGGCGAAGATAGTGAGCAAGTAGAAATCACGCTCCTGGACGAGGAGACACCTTAGTTCGAATGAATGCGATATGAACTCCGAAGTTGCTAACCACAGCGACGTAGTGTCTTCAACCACATTGGTTGCAGACGGTATCTCAAAACGATACGGAAAACGGTTAGTCGTTGAAAATATATCGGTGTCTGTCTCTACAGGAGAAGTCGTCGGCCTACTTGGTCCGAACGGAGCTGGGAAGACTACCAGTTTCTACTGTATAGTGGGACTTATTCGCATGGACACAGGGACAATCCATTTAGGTGACAACGAGATTACTAGTGCCCCTATGCATCTACGGGCTCGTGCTGGACTAGGCTACCTACCCCAAGAAGCAAGCGTATTTCGGCGATTGACTACCTATCAAAACATTCTCACGACTGTGGAACTACACGCAGGGACAAGTCGCGCTGAACGGCAACAACGCGTCGAGGAACTCCTCCAAGAGTTTAACCTTGAGAAAGTTCGGAATAATTTAGGTGAAAGACTGTCAGGGGGAGAACGTCGACGGTTAGAAATCGCGAGAGCGCTGGCCTCCCAACCAAAGTTCGTTCTTTTGGATGAGCCGTTTGCTGGAGTTGACCCAATCTCTGTAGCAGACATTAAACATAACGTACGGCACTTAACCTCAAAGGGAATAGGAGTACTCATTACAGACCATAACGTTCGAGATACCCTCGATCTGTGTGATCGAGCATATATTGTGAGCGAAGGACACGTCATCGCCGAGGGCGCGACTGAAGACATCCTCGCAAACGAAGAAGTTCGTCGATCCTATCTTGGTTCTGAGTTCAAAATTTAAGAGTCGCTGTTTGTGAAACAACCGTCTCTCGTACTGCAACAGCGGCTACAAACCAACCTTACACCCGAGTTGCGGCAAGCGATTCGAATGATGCAATTGTCAGCTGTGCAACTTCAACAAGAGATACGCACCGAATGTGCTACAAACCCATTCCTTGAGGTCGTCGATGACATCGAATCGGACTTACTAGACATAAATGACGAACCCCTGGAACAGCATGCTGAGTACGACTCAGAGCATGACTACGAAGAGGACCCATTTGAAGACGTTCAGCCACAAGCGACCACACAAGATCGCGAAGACTTTGCTACAGCATTTGATAACGACGCTTCTGCTGATCTGTCTTCTCTCAAACTGAATGTTGAGACAGAATGGTCTGATTTGTATCTTGCAGACGGGAACGACGCTAGTAGTGTAGACAGTCAAGCACTTGCTAGTTATACCACTTCCTTACAAGAACATTTGCAAGAGCAACTCAAGCAACTTGATGTTACTACACGAGAGCAAGGAGTTGTTAGTTACCTCATCGATGCACTCGGTGAGGATGGGTACCTCTTCAATTGGAAAGAACTTGTCTCAGAGAGCCAGGAAAATCTAAACGTTTCCCAAGCACAGCTTGAAAGTGGACTTATAGTTTTGCAATCGATGGCACCATCGGGTGTCGGTGCTCGAAGCGTACAAGAGTGTCTTCTCCTACAGCTTTGGAGCTTACCAAAATACAAAGAGAATCGTGACCTAGCGATAACAATCGTACGCGACCACTTCCAATGCTTAGCAAACCAAACTCATCAGCAAATACACTCAGAACTACCACTGTCCGGGAGTAAGATAGATGCTGCCATCGAGCTGATACAGTCGTTAAACCCTCGTCCTGGTGCAACCTTCGCGAATGTTGATCCGTTGTATATCGTACCTGATGTTCTAGTGAGTAAGCAAGATGGGGAATGGACGGTCTCTCTGAACGATAAAGTCTCTCCGACTGTAAGGATCAATCAAGAGTACAAAACACTGAATCGGAGTTCTCTCTCGTCGACAGACCGTAGTTACTTTAGAGAGTATCTCCATCGAGCTCAAGCATTAATCTACGGTATTAATCGAAGGAAAGAGACTTTACTCAAAGTCGCGCTCATGATTGTTGAAGAACAGAAAGAGTTTTTCGAGCGCGGGGAAC
Source organism: Pseudomonadales bacterium (assembly GCA_011525295.1). Lineage (GTDB taxonomy): Bacteria > Pseudomonadota > Gammaproteobacteria > Pseudomonadales > Azotimanducaceae > Bin55. Next base: position 142,899 of record WTGV01000059.1, read on the forward strand.
TCTTTATGCGCCCCATGGCTCAATCCGACTTAGCAACCATGGTTGGGGTCCACACATCGACCATATCGCGAATTACGACCGAGAAGTACCTATTGTGTGCTCGAGGAACGTTTGAGTTGAAGTATTTCTTTTCCAGTGCGCTTCGTGCCCACCGCGGGGACGACGTGTCGAGTACCACCATTAGAGCTATGATTCAACGTTGGACCGAAAACGAAGATCCAACTCACCCTCTCACCGATACCGCCATCGCCGAAAAACTGAAAGACAGACAAATATCGATCGCTCGACGCACCGTAACAAAGTACCGCGAGTCTTTACATATACCTGCTGTACAGCATCGGCGAATCCGTGCTTAACCGGTGGTTACAATCGTTCTGAGAAAAACTCTATTAAACGTTGTAATTTTTCTTTCAAGCCAGAGCCGTGCCAGATGGCAACTTTTTTCCGTACTACAGGAGCAATTAAGTGCAACTAAATATCACCGGGAATCACATTGAGGTCAACCCACAGTTACGTTCTTTCTTGAAACGCAAACTAGGCAAAATAGAACGCCATCACGACCGTATCACATCAGTACATGTCGTGCTTTCCATTGATAAGATAACGCACCGAGCAGAAGCTACAGTACACGCACTTGGAAATGAAATCTATGCTGACGCATCAGCTACTGATATGCAGACCGCGATAGATAGCCTCGTTGCGAAGTTGGATCGTCAGATCATCAAGCACAAGGAAAAGCTTACAAGTCATCGTTCAACATAGGCTCGGAGTTTCGAATACCGACGCGTCGTGATTTGTTTTGAATCGATCTTTACCCCATTAACGGTAAAGTTCGTACACAATTGTCACTCAAGGAAGTCTGCGTTGCAGCATGCGGCGCAAATAATCCACCAAGAAAGCAAGTCCATCGATCCACGCAAACTATTAGAAAAGTTGACCGAACGTGAAGAACTTGGATGCACAGTTATTGACGACACGAAGGTAGCACTACCTCATTGCCGAATTGACGAATGCCAAGCACCGATTGGAGCATTACTTAGATTTGTGCCAGAGGTCTCTTTTGGGAACGCGGGGGCAGTTACCCTAGCTTTCGCATTGGTTGTGCCTGCCGAAACCCACGAGATGCACCTTCAAATCCTTAAGACCATTGCGGTGGTGTGCAGCAACCCTGTCCAGCTCAGCCAATTACTAAATGTCAGATCACCTACAAAATTACGAGGTACTTTCTTGCACTACGCAAGGCAAATAGATTGATATGAAGCTCTATGTAATCACCGGAAGATCTGGTTCAGGAAAGAGTACAGTACTGCACGCCTTAGAAGACGGTGGGTTCAAATCCATCGATAACTTTCCAGTTCCACTGATTGTGCAACTAGTCGAGGACAGCGTTTCTCGTGATAGTCAAGCCAACATCGCAGTTTCCGTAGATGCAAGAAGTTCGACTTCAGATCTGACTCAGCTACCAACAATTTTGAACGACTTAGCTACACAACACTTTCGACCACGTTTAGTCTTCCTCGACGCTACAAGTGCGGTTTTGGTGAAACGATTTGATGAAACAAGACGCCGCCACCCACTTGAACGTGTAGGTGTAGACCTTAGACAAGCCATTGAAAGCGAAAGTAAAGTACTAGCGCATTTGGCGGAAGTTGCTGATCTACATATTGACACGACTGAGCTCACCATGCACGACCTCGTCAATGTGACCAAAGAGCGTCTAATCGAATCGAGTAATCAGCAATTGTCGCTGTTATTTAGATCATTTGCCTATCGCAAGGGCGTTCCCGTCGATGCTGACTTCGTATTTGACCTTCGGTGCCTTCCGAATCCACATTGGGTTGCTGAATTGCGCGCGATGAGTGGTCGTGACCGCAACGTACAAGAATTCTTCGAGGAACAGGACGTCGTCGAACAGTTGTATCAACAAATTGTTGACTTGTTGACTAGTTGGTTGCCTCTTTTTGAGCAACAAAATACGGCATACCTCACCGTCGCTCTTGGATGTACGGGCGGACGTCATCGCTCCGTGTACATGGCCGAAAGACTGGCTGAAGCCTTCAAGTCGACTTACCCGCATGTACTCATCCGACATCGCGACTATGGTAACGGTTAGCACAAGTGCTTGGACGCGTCAAAATCGTGAACAAGCTAGGGATGCACGCTCGCGCATCCGCGAAATTTGTTCAAGTTGCGAAGAGTTTTCCCTGTTCAATTGAACTTGGATATGTTGAAGACCAACTTGTCAACGGAAAGAGTATGATGCAAATCATGACTCTTGCAGCTACTCAAGGTAGCGAGCTGATCTTGAAGACCCATGGTGAAGAGGCAGAAGCGGCGTACGAAACAATCAAACAACTAATTGCTGATCGATTTGGTGAACCAGAATGAAAAACAGCATGAGCGAAACTCCCATATTCCAAGTCTAAATGATTTCTGAGTATTGTCTTCGTTGAATTAGTACCCTGTTGTTCAGATGGCTCCGTCTATTGCGATGTGCAATGAGCACCGCAACCTGTAATTAGCGGGGAGTAATCAATCTAGGAGTCTATTTGCCGCGTCAAGAATCAGAAATACAAAGTTGCATAATCGTAACCTACCAACTTAAATTAGCACGATGAAATCACTAATCCTTAAAAGAGCAAGTATAGCGTGTACGGTGTTATGGTTAGTTCAAGGTGGAGCTTGCACTGAAGAATTCGAAGCGGGAATCGACTACCTCGTTCTGAAGAGCAAAGAAGATGCCGAAATCAAAGCCAGTGCTACTGACCCTACCAAGAAAATCACGGTGATCGAGTACTTCTCTTACGGTTGCCTCGCGTGCAAAAAGTTTGAAGATCACATCTCGAAATGGTTGGCAAACAAAGAAGACGATGTCGAATTTAAGCGCGAAGCTGTCGTCTTTCAGGAAAGTTGGGCAATGCTCGCGAAGGCCTACTATACGGCAGTAAAGTTAGATGTACTTGACGCTGTGCATATACCGATGTTTGACGCAGTACACGAAGAGAAACGAGCAATGCATGAACCTAAAAACATCGAGCAACTATTTAAAGAAGAAGCGCGGATTGATTCAAAAGTATTCCGCGAGACGTTTTACGAAGATGAAACAATTGTGGATGAAATTGTTGATATTCACGAGAAGGCTCAATCAATGAAATTAAAGAGAACGCCGAGCGTGGTAGTTGAAGGTAAATACCTGGTGAACACGCAAACTGCTCAGTCGCGCAAACGGATTTTTCTAATCGTTGACTACCTTGTAGAGAAAGTCCGCACCGAGCGCGATAACGTCGGCGCGAGTGAAAAGGACCTATCTAGCAGTCCCCCTGTCCTGTAAGACTTACACGGTCTCCAGAAAATCGAGTAGGTCCTAAGTTATGGGACCAACGACACGTAGATGCGAGAATTCCAGTTAATAAAGCGAATGCTATAGAAACGGTACCAGTTTACAACGCTGCAACTGTCATATTGGAGATAAGAATCGATCCTGTGCGAATATTACGACGGATTTCCACATCGTCGCCAAATGCAACCATATTCTTATACATATCGTCTAGTTTCGCGGCAATGGTAAGCTCATCAACCGCATGGGAGTACTCTCCATTTTCCACCCAATAGCCAGACGCGCCTCGGGAGTAATCACCCGTCAAGATATTTACTCCTTGACCCATAAGCGAAGTAACCACTAAACCTCGGTCCATCTGCTTTAAAACGTCCGTTAGAGGAAGCGTCTGTGCTTCTACCGTCAAGTTGCATACGCCAGACGCATTCCCAGTCGATTGCATTCCCAACTTTCGACCCGAATAACTACCGAGTAAATAGTTCTTCGCCACGCCATTTTCAACGATATATTTTTCTGAGGTCGCCACGCCTTCGGAGTCATAGGCGCGACTACCCATTGCACCTGAAATAAAAGGATATTCCTTTAGCGATACTTCCGTCGAAGTAACCTGTTTCTCTAAAGAATCGAGGAGATAAGTTGAACGTAAATACTGTGGTCTACCAGACAGTGCATTGAGGATGTGCAGAATGAGCCCCATCGCTACGGTTTGGTCAAAGAGTACGGGATATTCTCCAGTCGGAATTGGTCGAGGATCTAGCTTTCGAATTGCGTGTTCTGCCGCTTTGGTACCAACGAGTTCAGGTGAGTCCAGTTCGCTACGCTGACGTCCCATTGTGAACCATGCCGCGCGTTGCATCCCATTACTACTCTTCGCGATTACATCGGCGTAAAGACTCGAACTAGAACTGCGGTATGCGTGCAAAAAGCCGAAGCTGTTTCCGTAAGCAACACAATTCGATGAAACACTCGCCCTTGCCCCATCGGATCGATAGATTTTCTCATCGAATTCCAGAGCAGTAGATTCGGCCGTATTTGCGGCATCTTTCAGTTGTTCCACATCCATCGGATCACAGCGATACAAATCCAAGTCGGGAAAATTAACAGCTAACAACTCGGGATCTGCTAGACCACTAAAAGAGTCCTCCTCAGTGTGTTCCGCGATCGCGAGCGCGGCATTCACTGCTTCTTGGATTGAATCTTCTCGCGTATCAGTGGTACTGGCATTGCCTCGTCGATCGCCGCGATATACGGTAATGTCAAAGCCCCGATCGCGACTGAATTCGACAGTGTCAATATCGCCTTCCCGCATCTTAACGTCGAGTCCTATATCGTCCCCAGCGGTAACTTCAGCGGCAGTTGCACCTCCCGATTTAGCAACGTCTAAGATTCGACTCACAAACTCTGATAGTTTTGCTTCGTCATCTGGCGAATGTACCGTTTGTGTGTTGTCTTCGTTTACATCAACCAACGAGGTGGTCATGCTTGAGTTCCCCCAACGGTAATCTGATCAATCTTTAGTGTAGGTTGACCGACTCCTACTGGAACTCCTTGTCCTTCTTTACCGCAAACTCCGACCCCTAGATCTAGTTCCAAGTCGTTGCCAACCATAGAAACTCTGGTCATGATTTCAGGACCGTTCCCGATGAGCGTGGCACCTTTAACAGGTACTGTGATCTTTCCGTTTTCTATCAGATAGGCTTCCGTCGCAGAAAATACAAACTGTCCTGAAGTGATATCGACTTGACCGCCTCCAAACGTCTTCGCATAGACACCCCTATCTACGCTCTTAACAATTTCTTCCGGATCGCTATTACCGGCGAGCATGAATGTGTTCGTCATTCGGGGTAGCGGCTGATGGGCGTAGGATTCTCGACGTCCGTTCCCCGTGCTAGCTACACCCATGAGCTTTGCATTTAGTTTGTCTTGCATATATCCTCGCAAAACCCCGTTTTCGATCAACACGGTTCTCTGACCAGGAGTTCCTTCATCGTCAATGCTGAGCGAACCGCGACGGTTTGGGATCGTTGCATCGTCGACGATAGTGCACAATGGAGATGCGACACGTTCTCCTATTCGATTTGAAAATGTCGAAGTGCCTTTACGATTGAAATCTCCCTCCAATCCGTGACCGACAGCTTCGTGTAATAGCACACCAGGCCAGCCCGGTCCAAGAACTACAGGCATCGGCCCTGCGGGAGCGTCTACCGCTTCAAGATTCACAAGCGCTTGTCGCACGGCTTCCCGAGCAAAATTCTCTGCAGATTCATTTTCATACAGCCAAGACAAGTCGTGCCGACCGCCACCACCAGCATTACCATTTTCGCGCCTTCCGTTTTGTTCTACTACGACTGACACACCAAAACGTACCAGCGGACGAACGTCTCCTTGGTCCGTGCCATCACTCGAGTAAATGTAGGTAGACTCGTGGTTGGCATTGATCGAAACCGAAACTTCTTTGACGCGCGGATCCAACGATCGGGCAAAATTATCGATGCGAGATAAGAGCTTGACTTTTTCTTCTTTAGAGACTGAAACAATTGGGTCGGTCCCCTGATAGAACTCTGGAAATTGTTGTTTCACGGGTATGTTAGTACTCTGTGAACTCCCAACCCGAGCTATTGATCTCGCTGCACTTGAAGTTTGCTCAAGTACGTCCAGCTTAATGTCGTCAGCGTACGCAAAACCACTCTTCTCACCACTAATCGCACGTGCGCCAATGCCTCGAGAAACCGAAAAACCGGCACTCTTAACGATACCTTGTTCCAAAGACCAAGATTCATTTCGCCTACACTGGAAAAAGAGTTCGCCTCGATCGATTTCACGAGACATCATCCTAGACATCATGGTTTCTAATTGACCATCAGATATGTCCCCCGTTGTCAGTAGGTCTTGTTTCGCACTATTTGATACGGTCTCTGTCATTTCTTTGCTCTCCCGCGAGAATTGTCACTCTTCATCAATCACTTCGCCCTCGGTCGGTGACTCCGATAAGTCATCATTAAAGAAGCCGATAAGTTCTATTTCTGGGGTCTCGAAAGTCCCTTCCACTCTGTATTTTGCACTTGAAATTCGGTTTAATTGAGATTTAAAAATCCTACTGCCAATCAGTGTTCCCAGAAACGCTGTCGGGTTGCCTGTCATCAAGGCGACATACCACTTCAAATTCGTGGTAAAGGGCAATCTAACAACAACATCCATAGTCAAACTCGCGTCGGCTAAATTCGCATTGCCACTAAACATCAGTTCCGAACTTCGCCCTTTGATATGGATTGGTTCTTTGATCTGCACGATGGACTGGTCCAAGGTCACATCGTACAAGATTCGATCAAATTGAAATCCCTTCGCGAAAACACTGGTGGGATTGAAGTTCATGCCTTGTATGATTGAAGCGATATTGAACATGCTGAGAAGTCTGAGAATACCTTGACCAGCATCAACTTCTAACAACGTTCCGTTATAAGCATCACCATGGATTCTTCCGCTCATTTTCAAAGCGTCGACATCAAACGGCGAACCAGGCCACACTAAGTCACTATTGACGGTGAAGTTTTCACTTTCGATTTCTGCTTCGACATCAAATTTTGGAAGCACTTGTAATAGATTATCGCCTGAGATGACGCCATTGAACCGAGTTTCGTTCTTCTCAGTGTCCCACACTATCCCAACATGATCGCGAGTGTCTACGGTCACACCACGGATGTCGGCAACGACATCCTGTAAATGAACTTCACGGTCAGTTGTCTCTAGCTCGAACGACCAACTTCCAAAGTCTTCTGCTTCTCCATCCTCGTTAAACAAATACAAATCTTGTATAGACACACTGACTGGAGGCAACTGTAAGAAAATTGCTGGATCCATAGGTGCATCGTCCGGGGTATCGAATGCGCTAAGCCAAAACCGCAGTTGTTCGACTGAAAGATTCCATTCTTGGCCTTGTTCTCGGGACAGAGACGCGCTTCCTTCCTCCGCAGTTGCTGTCAACGCAGAACTCTCGCCTCCAAAAGTACCGTCCAATACTAAGTCATGCAGCTGGAACCGTCCACGTACGAGTTTGTTGATTCGAAGGTCGTCGAACTCGATGTCCAAGCCAGCGGGTAGCGACGTATCAGAGGATTGGTCGATTGGGAACACGAGCTCGGACACATTTCCCGCGATGAGCCAATCTCTAGTAGATTGAGTGATTTGAGGTGGAGGTACACCTAAGCCCACACTTCCACGCATGGGAGAACCCGCAGCTTCTACGGTATGAATGTTCAGTTCGTCCATCGTAATGTCCACCGTCATTGGTTCTGCCAATTTAATGTGCACGTGCATCGGGCGGCTGTGATCAACTACTTTATGAAAAGGCTTTGGAAGCGTAAGAGTAACGCCTATCAAATCAGAGCGGACATCAATAGTAGGAGTTGTTTCACCATTGATAGGAAAGACTATTTCACCGGAAACTTGAGGTGTCCCACTGGCAATAGAGTGTATCCATTCACCCGTAACGTGGGATATAGAGTCAACCGAAGTATTTAAATCGAACGCAAATACTACATCGGGAGAATCTAAACCGCCATCTCGAGTGCTCAAATTCAATGAGACAGGATCGTTGTAAAACGTCGCCGATAGTTCCGAACTGGAAAAAAAGTGCGGAAATTGATAACCCACACTACCGAACGCGTCGTCTAGTTGAATGTCCGCGGGTAGGATGTCCAATGACACATCCGCAAGTACTAGTTCGAGGTGTACATCCCACAAACTCTCTTGTTCTGGCGTCAGCGGAACTTTCATCGAAGCCATCAAGTCGATCGCGCCAGACCCATCATACTCTAAAGGATCAAAGGGAAGTAGTTCTGTTATTGGCGTATCCACTAGATAGCTCTGTAGGAGTAAGAAGTTTGAATCTGCGGTAAATTCAAGTTCTAGCAGTGGTTCCGCCAAGGGCAAGAATATGGTACCCTTTTCAATATGGCTACCGTGTGTGTACGCGGAAGTGACCTCGATCATGAGACCATCTCGTGTCAACCAGAAGCGCCCTGAACCCTGAATAATTTCCGGCCAATCCTCGAGGAACGTCACCTTAGCATCGTCAATGAGTGCAAAAATCTCAATGGAGCTTGTTTGCTGGTTTAACTCATTCATACTATGAACAAACTGTAGTCTAGCCTCATTAAACTGAGCTTGATTCACTGCGTTCTCGATCCAAGTGAAAGCATCTTGCGGTACGAACGCACCTAATGAGGGGCGCAACTGTGTAGCCGAGACGCTCGGTGCATCAAGTGCAAACTTAACTCGCTGTCGGGCACTGGGAAAATACTTGCTAAATTCAATGTTGAAGTCAATCGCGTCTGCGTCCGGGGTTGGAATCCAATGGCCATACAGCGTGGAACCTAAATAGTCTTGCTTCCACATCGCTAAACCGGAAAAATCCACTGTCGTTAAGGAGAACGGTGAAAATATAAATCTCCCTTCCTCAATGTCTATTTGTTGTGTCGTGGCTTCAGCGAGAATTAAAGCCCCGCGTCCAGTGAGAACTAAGGAATCCAATGTCAAAGAAGGTATACCTCGGTATTGTTGCAAGCCGAGCTGATCTACCGCCGCCCAATACACAACACCTGTACTGTCCTGTACCCACTGCACGGTGGCTAATGTACCCGTAGGTGCGAGCCCATCGACCATGTTTCGAATCGGGTGCCCAGACACACCAAAAATGCTCATGAAAGTGTTGACGGTCTCGGCAGAAACGTCATGACTCCATCCGTGGACATGGTTGGTGTTGAGATTTTGTTGTACAAAGTGCTCCAACTTGGCGACCACTTCATTGTTGCGGTCCACCAACGACGCGTCTATTTTTCCGGCGAAACCGAGCTCTTCAGCACCAAAGCTCAAATCCAAAAATAGACCTGCTGGGTTTTCAACAGGATCGGTTGGTTGCAGGTCAATGTTTCCAATCAGGGATGCAGATGCTGAGGTCCCATTCATCAACACCTGTGCATTTAGGACCGTCTCTTCTAGAAAGTCCCAACCTAGCAAGCTAGTTGGCACGACAAAATCGTGCGCTTGAACATTGAGCACACGTTCCTGTGTACGCCGCCAAAACCCTCGAGAACTTGATTCGTAGAGCAACGAAATTGAGCAATGATCACACTCAGCCAGATCACTAATCGTTGCGTGAAGGCGATATAGATCGTTTTGAGTTACTGTCCGGAAAAATCCTTCGTGCTCAAAATTTGCAGAGCCGCAAGTTAGTGAACTACTAAACGCAACATCAACGGTTTTAGCATTGTGTAGGAGTGTGTCAATGCTAAACGTACTATCTCCAGACTCGGGAAGTTCAAATCTACAAGCAGACTGCTCGACTACATTCAACGCTACATGTTCCACTTGAATCGTGCGAAACACGTAGGTATTGCGCCAAAACGAAGCCAGTGTATCTAGTTCTGCAGTGATGTCTTCGATGTGTAGGCTTGAACTAGTTATTTCTCCAATTTCTATCACCGGATTAATACCGCGCCAACTAACTGTTAGATCTGAGAACTCTAACCCCTGTTCAGCAAATCTCTGGTTCAGGTTGTCAACGTAGTTTGGAGCAAACAACGATCCAATGCGCGCGAGGGAAAACAAGCAAGCGAATAGCACAACTAAGATAGTGAGCGTATTTAGAAATATCTTGAGTAGTAACTTCAGCATCATGCTAGCAATTTGTTGATTGAGTTGCTCCGTATCAAATTTGACAAACCGAACTGACACTGATGAATGTGTTCTTCAGTTTGAAATTCGTTCTTAGACCACCAAGCAACTGTCAAAATGAGACCTCTGTTTCTTCAGATACTAACCATCGGTCAAGTAGAAAGACCACAAGAACCCAAGTCACCAGAGTTCCTATCACTGAGTATACGAGAACAAGTGGAGACGGTAGCGTGGTGCCTGCGACAATAATCAGACTTAAATATCTCGCAAGTTCAGCGATTATGCTCGCCAAACCCAATCCAGCGAGTTGAAATCGTAGCACAGCTTTATTCTCTCGTTTAGGAATCTTCATACCTAAATAGGTAATTAGACAAAGAATAAGTGAATTCACTCCGAACGGATACGCAAATAAAGTGTCAAGAAAGAAACCCGTCGTGAATGGTATCAGTAGAGACACTGAAGTGTTGGTATTGGAAGCCCAATAGAAACACACCAACAACGGGACGTTGGGTGTGAAGTAACTAACGAACTCAGGTAAAAACGCGAAACTGTGAAAAGCAGAGACGAAGATACTCAATGACGCGGTAATGATAAAACCGATGTTATTCCGCGGGAGTTTCAGAATACGATGCTCCAGTGAGAATCAAAATATAACGTCGGCGATTTAGTTCCGCGCGCGGGTCGATGGTCACCCGAACTGCCACCCCAGCTTCGTCATCCTCGCGTGTAGTCACTTCTCCGACCGGGTAGCCGTACGGAAATGTACCTCCTAAACCAGAAGTAATCAATAAATCACCTTCTTCTATGTCAGCCGTCAATTCAACATGTTCAAGAGTGAGATGTCTCGAGTCTCCTACACCTGAAAGCACCGCATGGAGGCCAGATCTTTCAACTCGTACTGGTACCGCGATGCGCTTGTCCGTGACCATCAATACTCTACTTGTATAAGGAAGCACTTCAACCACTTGGCCAAAAACTCCTGAAGCATCAAGCACCGCTGAGCCCTCTTTGACACCGTGTGCTAACCCCCGATTTAACGTAACTTCATCCCTTGCGGGAGATACTAAAGGAGCAGCCAACTCGGCAATTACATAGGAAAGCGTCGGTTCCCGTATTCGAAAACCCAGTACTTCGCGTAGTTCGACGTTTGATATTTCCAATGCGCGAAGTTGAGAATTGAGTGAGGATATCTGTTCATTCTCAACCTCTAAGGCTTCAATGCGTTCTAAGAGTTCGTTGCGATCGCCTAAGTAACTTTTTGAAAACCTGAGAATGTCCTCATATCCATTCGCAACGCGTTGTACTCCAAGCGTGACCCAAGTAACAAATTGTCGCGGATGATTTACAACGTTAGTAAAGTACTCTAAGCAAATCGAGAGTATGCAAATAAAGCAGAGTACCAACAAAGTGTGGATATTCGACGTTTGAGGCGCGGCGGACATTTACGTGAGAAACCACCCGTTTTGCATCGTCGAACTCGCTTAATTCTTGTTGTTTTCCTTGCCGTATTAAACAGCCCAACTCAATGAAAGGAGCTGGGACGAGAAAATCAAATGACCAAACTGTCTAAGTAGTCAAACTCAAGAATCTGACCACAACCTTTCGCGACGCAGGACAAAGGTTCATCGGCCACCAACACCGGCATGCCTGTTTCTCGTTTCAACAACTCATCTAAGCCATTCAGTAGGGCTCCGCCACCTGTTAACATGATACCGCTATTTGCGATATCGGCTGCCAGTTCTGGCGGGCATCGTTGTAATACCGACAACACTGCCCCGACAACCTTTGTCGTAGCTGACGAATAAAGTGCTTCAACCATGTCGTCGCTGTTAAGGCGAAAAGTCCGAGGTATGCCCTGAGCTAAGTCGTGCCCGATCACAGTAACCTCCTGCACTTCATCTACTGATATGGCCGTACCGATTTGAATCTTGATTTGTTCGGCGGTAGTCTCCCCAATAACGCAACCCTCCTTCCGGCGAACGTATTGGATCACGGCATTATTGAATTCATCACCTCCGACGCGGATACTCTCAGAAACAACAATACCGTTTAAGGCAATGATTGCAATGTCGGTAGTTCCACCGCCGATATCAACAACCATTGAACCGTTGGCGTCTTGTATGTTGAGTTCAGCACCGACTGCCGCCGCCAATGGTTCTTCAATGAGAAATACTTCGCGTGCTCCCGCTCCAAGTACCGTGTCTTTAATTGCTTTCTTTTCGACTTCAGTAGATTTACATGGCATGCAAACCAGTACTCGAGGGCTCCCCGAAAAAAACTTGTTACCTGTCGCACGTTCCATAAAGTACCGCAACATCGTGCTTGTGGCTCGAAAATCCGCGATGTGTCCATCTTTCATCGGCCTCGTGACCAGAATCGCGTCAGGGGTTCTACCCAGCATCGTTCTAGCTTTTTTGCCTAACGCGACTATTGAGTTGTCGTTCACGCGCGTAGCAACCACTGAAGGTTCGTCGAGAACCACCCCTTTATTCTTGACGAATATCAACGTGTTCGCTGTCCCTAAATCGATAGACATATCGGGGGAGAATAGACCGCGGATGGTTTTCAACATAATTTGCTACTTTCTTCTAGTCGTTTCAATTTACGAGATGGTGTAAACGCGCAAAGGGACGTCTAGGAAACCTGTAGTCAGCTCGTCCGGGCAGAAATTGACGATGTGTAATTGCGCGAGATACTTGGTGGACGGTTAGGTCAGGTTAATATCATAAAAGAAACTCTGTCAGTTGCAATATGTTAGTTCGCGTAATGCACTAATTCCATACAGATAGAGCCAAAACATCGCACAATTACGAAAAAACTTTCATCGCAACACACGACCTTGTCCGGTTATCGTCGAAATTCGATCACATGGCTTAAATTCTTCGACCGTTTTGTAACTTAGACTACATTGAATTCGAAGATACTAACTGAACTCTGCACACGTTGTGCTTTCACATTGAGTGACGCAGAAAAAGAGACAATCTGTGCCGATTTAGAACTAATCTTAGAGTATGTGGACCAGATACACACTGTACCCACAGACGGAATCGATCCGTTAGTCCACCCGATCGATATTGGACATTTGCGGACATCAGATGAGCCGGAAACGTCAGCACATGAAAACTTGAACCAAACTGAATCAGTTAAGACGGCCGAAGGCTTCTACGTAGTACCAAAAGTAATCGAGCCTTAGTGGACCCATACCAAACCCTCGAGCAATTACGACAATTGCTTGAGAGCAAACAGATTAGCGCGGAGGAATTGTGCCGTTATTTTCTTGATCGAATCGCGCAGTTTGACCAACAGACAAACTGTTTCGTGTCCGTCGAACCGGAGCAAGTGCTAGCTGAAGCTAGAGGCGCGGACAAGACTAGAGATCAAGGCATCAACGGACAGCTATCCGGCATACCGGTGGCACACAAAGACAATTTCTGCGTCCGAGGACAACGAACTTCGTGCTGCTCAAATTTACTACGTACATTCATCTCGCCCTATGACGCGACTATTGTCAAAAATATTTCAAAAGAAGGAGGCATCTACTTTGGAAAAACCAACATGGACGAGTTTGCGATGGGAACTAGTAATCAAACGAGTACTTGGGGACCAGTCCGAAACCCTTGGGACTTAAGCAGAGTCCCTGGAGGTTCATCTGGAGGCTCAGCGGCTGCTGTTGCCGCAGGTTTCGTTCCGGTCGCGACCGGTTCCGACACTGGTGGTTCGATCCGCCAACCAGCTTCGTTCTGTGGTGTAACCGGATTCAAACCGACGTATGGACGCTTATCGCGTTATGGCATGATCGCGTTCGCGTCGAGCCTAGATCAGGCGGGTACGCTCACCCGTACCGCACAAGACGCAGCCACAATGTTTCGAATAATGCAGGGGCACGATCCACGAGACGCAACAAGTGAAGCATCATGGAGCGACGACAAAAGAGTATCCGTAAAGCACCCTCTGACTATTGGATATGCTGCTTCCCTATTAAACGATCTTGATTCCGAAATCGTAGCTCGTATCGAAGGATCTCGAGAGACTCTTGAGCGGCTAGGTAATAAGTTCAAAGATGTCGAAGTATTTGACCAAGATTTAGCACTATCCAGTTATTACATCATTTCATGTGCAGAAGCGTCCTCGAACCTTGCCCGGTTTGACGGCATCCGTTATGGTACTAGAACGAAGTCAGCGTCGTCGATTCAGGAGTTATACGAAAACACGAGGAGTCAAGGTTTCGGCGATGAAGTGAAACGTCGTTTGCTAGCCGGAACCTACTTTCTATCCACCAATTCTCCGGAGAACTATGTTCAGAAAGCTCAAAAACTGCGTCGCATGGTGTACGCACTCTATCAAGAGCTCTTTCAGAAGGTGGATGTTGTCCTAGCACCGTCTGCGCCGTCGACAGCGTTTCGGCTCGATGAACAACTTGACTCAACAGATATGTACCGGCAAGACCGATTTACGGTCCCTGTTAATTTGTGCGGTTTGCCCGCAGTAAGCATACCATGTGGACTGGTGAATGGATTACCCATCGGCGTGCAACTTATCGGACCACAATACGGCGATGAACTAATACTCGACGTCGCGTATCGTTTCCAAAGTGAAACTTCGTGGCATCTCCATCGACCTAAGCTATGAGTGAAATAGATGCTAGTTGGGAAGCCGTAATCGGTCTTGAAGTCCATGTGCAACTCAATACTCGAACTAAGTTGTTTTCGCGTACCCTAAATGGAGACGTATCGGCTACTCCTAATCAGTATGCCAATCTTGTTGACTTAGCGTACCCAGGAACATTACCTGTCTTAAATCAAGCAGCGTTAACACACGCTATTAGATTTGGGACGGCAGTCGACGGTTCGATTGCGAGAGTTTGTTTATTTGAGCGAAAACACTATTTTTACCCAGACCTTCCCAAAGGCTATCAAATCAGTCAGTACTCTCAACCGATCGTCGGTTCTGGTTTATTCACCCTATGGTTTGAAGACGGTCAAACCAAAGCGATTAGAATCCGACAAGCCCATCTCGAAGAGGATGCAGGGAAGTCGATACACGATTGGCTACCTAACTCAACGGTCCTTGATTTCAATCGTGCAGGTACGCCTCTATTAGAAATCGTTACTGAACCAGATTTGCGTACTCCTTTGGAGGCGGCAATGTTTCTACGGCAGCTTCACGCTCTCGTAATTTGGCTCGGTTTGGGTTCTGGAAACCTCAACGAAGGAGCGATACGGTGCGACGCAAACATATCCTTGCGTCCACAAGGAAACAATAGCCACGGAACAGCTTGTGAACTAAAGAATCTCAATTCATTCAAGTTCTTAAAAAACGCTTTGCAGTATGAAATTGAACGACAAGTCACGGTATTGTCCGCGGGTGCAACAGTTCAACGAGAGACGAGATCGTACGACCCAGTGTCTGGTTCCACTCGATCTATGCGTCCAAAAGAAAAACACAAAGAATACCGCTATTTCCCAGATCCTGACCTGCCTCCTATTCCGATTGCTGAACGGACAATTGCTCAAATTAAATCGAGTATGCCTGAATTACCTGCTACGGTGAGAAACAGATTTGTAAGAGACTTTGATTTGGCAGCAGACCATGCATATCGACTCACGCTCGAAAAACCTCTGGCAGAACTATTTGAGGCTACCGCAAAGTTGTGTAAAGACCCTCAAGCGACTGCCAACTGGATTCTGGGCGAAGTGACAGCGTTGCGGAAAGGGAAGCAGTCTCTGACACAAGACATTGCTATCTCTGCGAGACAGCTTTCTCAACTCATCGAACGAGTAACAGACGGAACACTATCCGTGAACAACGGAAAGGATTTACTTAGAAAACTCTGGGAAACTGATCTGGATCTCGACCAGATCATGAAGACGCAGGACATGGCTCAGATCTCTGATCGCGATCAAATCTCCAACTGGGCTAAAAGAGTCATCGAAGAAAATGAAGAGCTCATTCCAAAGCTATTGGCTGGCGAAGAGAAACTCTATGAATATTTCATTGGACAGGTTATGAGTCTTTCTCAAGGGAAAGCTAATCCACAGTTGGTGCGACACGCTTTGGAAACCCTTGTATTAGCGGAATACAAGCACAATTCTGCCAAGAATTACGATTAAGTTCTGCAAGCCTCCAATCGTACAATACTTTAAGGAACAAAACAGTCTATGATCGATACAGAGTCCTTAATCATTGGTGCTGGCCCCTGTGGTCTCTTCCAAGTCTTTGAATTGGGATTACAGGGCATAACAGCTCATGTCGTTGATGCATTACCCGAAGTTGGCGGGCAGTGTACCGCGCTATATCCGGATAAGCCTATTTATGACATACCCGCGATCCCCGTGTGTAGTGCAGAAGAGCTCGTAAGTCGACTGAGCGATCAAATACAACCGTTTGACGCCAGCTTTCACCTCGATCAGCAAGTAGTTCAAATTCAATCGATAGACTCGGAAACGTTTAGAGTTGAGACTTCTAAGGGGACCGTGTTTCAAACGAAGTCAATTGTGATTGCCGGTGGTGTGGGATCTTTTCAAGCAATGCCACTTCGAGCCAAAGGTACCGAGGATGTCAGTTCCGACTTCCTACACTATCGAATTACTGACAGGTCTCAGTTCAAGGACAAGCGGTTAGTAATCCTTGGTGGGGGGGATTCGGCATTGGATTGGGCTCTAGAGTTAGTAGATTTCGCATCTTCACTCACGTTAATACACCGTAGTGAAAAATTTCGCGCTGCTACCGCATCAGTACAGCGTATGCGAGACCTCGTTGCCGACAAAGCTATGGACTTTTTTGTGGGTAACGCAACAACTGTAGTAAGCGACAACGGCAAAATCAGGGAAGTTCACATCACGAAACCCGATCGAGAAGTTGTATCCTTACCCATCGATCACCTGTTGGTTTTTTTCGGTCTATCACCAAAGTTAGGACCAATCGCTGACTGGGGACTAGAGATTACCAAGAATCAAATCGAAACTGATACGGAAAGATTTGAAACTAACATTCCAGGAATTTATGCCGTAGGTGACATTGCCAATTACCCTGGGAAGAAAAAACTCATTCTGTCAGGTTTCCACGAAGCCGCTCTAGTTTCGTTCGCCATCAAAAAACGACTGTTTCCTGAAGAAAAAGCATTCTTGCAATACACGACTACTAGCCCTCTGATGCACCAACGATTAGGGCTTGCAAACCCACCCGAAGAAGAGTAAATCTCATCCAAGGAAAACCTTGATAGACTCTATCAAAGTGGTAATTTACAGTCATGGGATTCATCGACTCAAGCGTCCCTGAACAACATACTATCGTGAATGTGGGTCAACTCACTCCCTTTGCGATTGGTGGTACTAGATTGTGCTTTATCCATCCAGAAGACTCAAACAAGTGTATTAAAGTACTACGTGAAGACCGTACTCCTCAAACTCGTCGGCAACTAACAAAAGGAATAAAAAAGTTGCGACCCGTGAAACATTGGGATGATCAGCAGAAAGAACTAACCGCATATAGACAATTGCTCGCACGAGACACACCGGCTTTGTGGCACCATATCCCAGAGTTTTTCGGTAGTGTGGAAACTGACCTCGGATTGGGAATCGTGACTCGGATTTATCGAAATTTTGATAGCAAGTTCCCAAGAAATTTAGAGGAAGAAGTACCCTACGGCATTGATGACAGTCTTAAGAAAGGAATCGCAGACTTTAAATCCTGGTTGCGTCGGGAGCTAGTTGTTACACGCGACTTATTACCACACAATATCATCGTGGTCCGTGACTCATTGCAACACTGCCGTCTCATGATTGTCGATGGCTTAGGCAATAGTGAATGGATTCCAGTGTCCACTTGGTTTCGGTCCTTTGCTAGTCGGAAGATCGAACGTAAGATCTCCAAGTTCAACCATCGAGTCGAGAGCTTGCTTGTAAATCAATGAAAGTTCGTTTTCTTCTAGCACTAGAACACAGATTTCGAAACTTTAGGAGGAAATATGCGCACGTCTTATATGCTGGAAAGAGTGTATTTTGTCCCATCTGTGACCAGACGTTTCGAAAATTCAAACCCGCCGGTCGGTCCAAGTACAAACGGCCTAATTCGGTGTGCCCCAAGTGTGCAGGACGAGAGAGAGACCGTGTCA
Organism: Pseudomonadales bacterium; assembly: GCA_011525295.1. Taxonomy (GTDB): domain Bacteria; phylum Pseudomonadota; class Gammaproteobacteria; order Pseudomonadales; family Azotimanducaceae; genus Bin55. The sequence continues at coordinate 161,021 of WTGV01000059.1, forward strand.
TGCACTTGTTCTTCGCCGAAAAAAAGGAAATTCTCCGTCGCAAACAGTGCCGCTTACTGCATATCGCGCCAGAACCTTGTGTTGTGCCCAACTTACAAGACCTCGCTACTCAACAGTATGTAAGCGGAGACCTAGTCAGAAATGATGTGCTGATTCAGTTTGATATACAAGCACTCCCGTTTTCTGATCAATCATTTGAGGTGGTATATTGCAGTCATGTATTACAGGCAGTGGAGGACGACGATAAAGCCCTAGCAGAAATCTCTCGGGTTTTGTCTAGCAATGGATGGGCGATCGTAAATGTGCCCTGTCGTGGTGTATCGACTCGCGAATTTCACTCTGGTGGAGACGAGGAAGCTCCAGCTGACTTTGTACGAATCTACGGCTTGGACTTTACTGAGAAGCTTGTACAAAAGGGGTTTAACGTCGTGCCCATCACCATGCAGGAGATCGCTTCAGAAGAAGAACAACAGATGATGTGTCTGAGCGCGGAATCAGTCGGTTCAATTTACTTACTTCAACACGGAACACCATGTCCGGAAGACTCAAGTGATGGTGATGCTTAACTGAACACTCACTCTTATCATTTAATAAAACGTCCCTGGGTCAGGCAGTCGTTGCCGTAACGGTAATCGATACCTCAATCTCTAGTTGTGAGAACACCCTTACTCTCAAAACGTTCCAATGTTCGTTGAGACTGGATCTTAGATCCAAGATTTAAACCGAGACTGAATGGGGCGCGTTCTAAGAACTGAAACCTCTTCTAACAACGTGGCTGGCGTATCTATTGACTAGATACACTCTGTTTCATGTACCGTACGGAATATAAAACTTCAGCTACGGCACACCGTCTAAGTACCGCGATTTCCTAGTTAGTGGTCTATTTCCTCACCATGTTCTTTATGTGACATGTGCTCAGGTAGCTCGGGTTTTGGGGCTGGATCTTCGCCCATGTAAACAACTCTTGTCGACCACGCATAATCCGACTCTATTGCCATTAAGAACATCAGGACTACTAGAGCTAATGGTGGCGTAAGAATTCCAAAAATCAACGCAAATCGCTCCCACTTCATGTGCATAAAAATGGCAACTATGAAACCTGCTTTGAGTAGCATGAAGACCACAATTAAAAACCATCTGAGGTTTCCCTGTAAATCTAGATAGTCCACCAGATATGAGAAAAAACTAAACACGAACAATAACAACCAGATCAAGAAGTAAATCTTGATCGGATGCTGTTGACCCTCAGTTGCCACGTAACTCTAAACCTCAGTCCTTACCATAAATAGAAAAATGCAAAAATGAACACCCAGACGAGATCTACAAAGTGCCAATACAGGCCGGTTATTTCAACAATCTCAAAATTAGTGTGATCGTATTTTCCTCGAACAACCCGAGTGGCGACAATTAACAGATAGGCAACGCCCACGGACACGTGCAAACCGTGAAATCCGGTCACCATGAAGAAGATTGAACCAAATTGAGGTGCGCCCATTGGGTTATGCCATGGTCGCACTCCCTCAGAGATCAGTTTGTACCACTCAAAGCACTGCATACCAACGAAAGAAGCTCCAAGCAACGCAGTCGCGAACATAAGCCAAAATACTGCCCACTTCCGACGTTGATACCCCATATTCACTGCCATCGCCATCGTTCCGCTGGAAGTGATCAGAATGAAAGTCATGATGGCGATCAGCAACAGAGGTACAGAAACGCCCCAAACCGTCAGCGCGAACACTTCGCTGGCTACAGGCCACGCTTGGGTCACAGTCATTCGCATAACCATATAACCCACTAAGAAGCAGGTGAATATGAAAGTATCGGATAGTAGAAAGATCCACATCATCGCCTTGCCCCAAGGTACGCCCTTGAAGGTGGTCATGTCGGACGACCAATCTCTGGCCGTACTCGTAAAGATACTTTCCTGAGTTGATAACGTGGTATCAGTCATGCGGTGTAATTGCAGTCCTTAGCTATTAGTGATGCGTTTACTTAGCTTGCTTTTCTACGAGGAACCGTTTGCGGGATGTGATCCTTCTCTTCCCCAGGAACGCCAAAGTCGTACGCCCACCGATGCACCGTCGGTAAGCGATCTTCCCAGTTTCCGTGTCGCGGTGGAGTTTCTGGAGTACACCACTCCAGACTGTTCGCGCCCCATGGGTTTGCTGGTGCTTTCTTACCTCTGAAATAACTATGCACAAGGTTGAAAATGAACAAGATCTGTGATACTCCGACGATCAGAGCTGCAATCGTAATGAATTTGTTCAGATTGTGGGCAGCGACCGGATAAAACTCTGATATTCCAGTTTCGTAGTAGCGTCGCGGAACTCCAATAAACCCTAAATAGTGCATTGGAAAGTAAATTGCATACGTTCCAATAAAAGTAAAGTAAAAATGAATCCGACCGATGGTGTCATTAAGCATGCGCCCGGTGAGTTTTGGATACCAGTGGTAAATACCACCAAAAATAGCAAGAATGGGTGATACTCCCATGACCATGTGGAAGTGTGCTACCACAAAGTAGGTATCCGAGAGCGGGATATCGATGATCACGTTACCCAAGAACAGCCCAGTGATCCCTCCCACGATGAAAGTAAGCACGAACGCAAGCGCGAACAACATCGGAACGGTGATCCGAATGTTGGCGCGCCATAGGGTCAAGATCCAGTTGTACACTTTTAATGCAGTCGGTACGGCAATAATTAAGGTAGTCGTCGCGAAGAAAAATCCAAACGACGGGTGCATGCCGGCAACGTACATATGGTGCGCCCACACGATGAGCGAAAGTGCTCCAATCGCGACGATAGCCCACACCATCATGCGGTATCCAAAAATATTTTTTCGGGCATGGACGGAAATTAGATCGGAGATCACTCCAAAGGCTGGTAAAGCTACGATATAGACCTCTGGGTGCCCAAAAAACCAAAACAGGTGCTGGAATAGGAGTGGCTGTCCACCAGAATAATCCAGTTTATTTCCTAGAGAAACAATAGCGGGCATGAAGAAGCTGGTACCTAAGAATTTGTCTAACAACATCATCACCGCACTAACAAAAAGAGCAGGGAACGCAATTAATCCGAGAAAGGTCGCGATAAAAATTCCCCACACGGTGAGCGGCATACGCATCAAGGTCAGTCCGCGCGTTCGAGCTTGGAGAATCGTGGTAATATAGTTGAGACCCCCCATCGTAAACGCGACAATAAACACTGCTAGCGAGATCAACATTGTCGCGATACCCCAATCAAAACCTGGGGATCCGGGAGTTATGGTCTGAGGTGGATAGAGTGTCCAACCCGCTCCGGTCGGACCTCCAGGAACAAAGTAACTGATCATCAAAATGATCACCGACAGCAGGTACACCCAGTAACTCAACATGTTCACAAAAGGAAATACCATGTCGCGGGCACCACACATTAATGGCACACAAAAATTTCCGAATGCGCCGAGCAAAAAAGCCGTCAACAGATAAATCACCATAATCATCCCGTGCATGGTGATCGCTTGGTAGTAGTGATCCGCAGTAAAGAAAGCCATAAATCCTGCCTCGGGGAACGCTATCTGAAGTCGCATAAACTCCGACAGGATTAGTGCAACCAGACCCACTGCCATAGCAGTAATACCATATTGCACCGCGATGATCTTGTGATCTTGACTGAAAATGTACTTCCCGATCCAAGTTTTTGGATGGTGAAGGGGTACTGTTTCCTGATAGGGTACTTCTACTGTAGCCATCTATATTCTTCTAGTTGTTCGATTTACTTGTCAAGGTTTAATCTGGGACGGTTTCTTCCGTGGGTTCAGTGGTTGACTCACCCTCTGGTGGTGTGTCTGAGGAACCCTGTTCGTCTTCAATAACCGTTTCTGCTGGTTCGCTTTTTAGAACTTTCATGTAATCTAATATGGATTGCAACTCTTCCTCGGTGAGTTCAATAGCAGTCATTGTTGGAGTATATCCTAAGACGATCTCGGCATGAGGATCGAGAATGGACTTTACAATGTAAGCTTCATCCCGTACCCGTGTAGTACCATCGTCTAGCTCTACAGTACCTCCCCAGATATCGAGCCAAGTTGGGCCGGTAGCCAACTGTCTTCCATCAACGGAATGGCATGCGAAACAGCCTTTCTCATTGGCAATATCCCGACCAGTTGCCGCTTCCGGTGAGAGGGGTACTGCTCCTGCTTGTAATTCCGCCCATGTGACTTGATCATTTAGCCATGTGCTGTATTCTCCCATCGAAACTACATGCATTTCACCGCGCATATTGAAATGATTTCGACCACAAAGTTCCGCACACAGCACCTCATACACTCTCTCCACAATCGGTTCGAACCAGAAGTAAGTGACCATGCCTGGTACAGCATCCATTTTTGCTCGCATCGCGGGAACCCAAAAATCGTGTAGCACATCTTGAGAGCGCAAAAGTACCTTCACTGGTCTGTCGACAGGAATTTTTACCGTTTTATCCACAATCAGAATGTCATCTTCCCCATATTTGTCATCGGGTTTCATTCCAAAGGGGTTGTCTAAATCAACGTATTTATTGTGAGCCGCACCGAAGATTCCGTCCGCACCGGGGAAACGATACATCCAACTCCATTGCTTGCTATAGACCTCTAGTTCGTAGGCATCATTCGGAGGGTTGATATAGTCATTCCACGCCACCAAACCTGGCGCGAGCATGACAACCACACCAATCGTCGTAATAATGGTGAGCTGACTCTCAAGTTTTGCGTTCTCTGGTTCGTACTCTGCGAATTTACCTTCCTGGTATTGGAATTTGTAGACCCACCAAGCCATGAGGAGACCTAGTGCTACGAACGCTACACCACAAATTACGAAAGTGATATAAACGGTAATATCGATCAATTCCCAATTTGAACCAATGGCATCAAAATGGAACGGCGTCGTGAAATTGAACACGACCGAACCGACCGTAACCAAAAAAAGAATTATTGCGATATATGCGATACGCATTAAGTACTACGTCTCAAATTAATTCAAGGAATACGCCGATTCGTCGTGAGATAATCACGTACGAAAAAAATTGTTGATATGACTCGCAGCAAAAAGACTGCAAATATGGACTATTCAACGCGCCAAGCGCGAGATGATTTCACGGTCTAGTATTTTAGTCAAAGTACTTTTTTCTTCGTCCCTTGGTTTTGAACGATCAGAGTCGGTCGATTGCTTAGAAATTGTCTATATTGGAAAGTAGTCTTCCGCCGGATGGAAGGACTCTTCTACCGCTTCTGCTACCGCTGAATAAGTAACTTTACCGTCATATACGTTCAAACCTTCACGGAGGTAAACATCCTCTGACAATGCTCGCTTTAATCCCTTGTTTGCCAACGCGACGGTATAGCGCAATGTTGCGTTATTTAAAGCAAATGTTGCCGTTCGGGCGACCGCACCAGGCATATTCGCGACACAATAGTGTACGACGTCGTGTTCGACATATGTGGGATCCGTATGGGTAGTCGGGCGTGAAGTCGCAAATACACCACCTTGATCAATAGCGACGTCCACAATGACAGACCCACGTTGCATTCGACGAATCAGATCTTCAGAAACAAGTTTCGGTGTAGTCTTTCCAGGTAGCAGTACTGCTCCGATGACCAAATCTGAATCAGTTACGTAGTTATCCACAGCATCCACAGTTGAGAAAATTGTCCTTATTGCTGGACCGAAGAACAAGTCGAGTTCTGCTAGACGGCGCAAATCAACATCCAATATTGTTACGTCTGCTTCCATACCCATCGCTACTCTCGCCGCATTTGTTCCGACTACACCACCGCCGAGAACGGTTACCCTAGCGGGAGGAGTGCCTGGAACCCCTCCGAGTAGAGTACCCCGGCCTCCTTGAGCGATTTCTAATGCATGCGCGCCTGCTTGAATGGACATACGGCCGGCTACCTCACTCATAGGTGCAAGTAAGGGAAGCCTTCCGTTCGCGTCAGTAACCGTCTCGTACGCGATCGCAGTGCAACCGCTCTCCATTAAGCCTCGCGTGAGCTCTGGATTTGGAGCTAAGTGCAAATAAGTAAACAGTATCTGACCCGGTTTTAATCGTTTTACCTCAACAGCTAAAGGTTCTTTCACCTTTACAATCATCTCCGCGTCAAAGACTTCGGCGACATCATCGGCGATTCGAGCACCTGCGGTTTCGTAATCTGAATCAAACAATCCAATGTTGAGTCCTGCATCACTTTCAACGACAACTTCGTGCCCAGCATTCGTTAATTCGCGCACGCTGGTCGGAGTCAAGCCGATGCGATTCTCGTCTTTTTTGATTTCGCGAGGAACGCCAATGCGCATAAAGTTAGCCCTCATATTCCGTAAAAAGTGTAAAAAAAAGACCCCGATAGTTACCGAAGTCTCTACGTTCCGTGAAAATATTATGTTTATTCGTTCGAAAATCCAACACTAAATTTGAAACAACGAACCTTAAAGTCGCGTGAAACAAACGAGTAAGAAAACTCTTTGGAAGCGAGCAACGTCTGAGAAACATCCAGGAACGGAGTTTGATCGAGTCGTAAGTTTGCTGTCTGCATATATAGACTCTAACCTAAAAGGAAATCTCAACGAACTACTATCGGTTCTCCAGCACCTTGGCAGCAAAAAAACTGGTAAAACAAAGGAACTCTTCAATGCTGTTCAGAATGTTCTTGAAAATCTGAAACTTAAGCTCGTAGAATCGCACAGCGGAGTTGCTAATGTCTTGCGCGATGTCGCTACTTTCCTTGTAGAATCAAAAATATCAACGGTTCTTGAGCGTGAAACCTCAAAGATCGATGAATTGCTAGAACGCCTAGACTTTGTCGCATCAGGTGGCACTGACGAAGAAGTGCCTAGAGTTCAAAAAACGGACGGAGATACCGAGTCAGTTGCATATATTCCGAAATTTCCAATAACACTCCCAAAACACTTTGAAGATCCTAAAGTTTTGCACTTTGTAGAACGGTTAGAGTCTTTAAATGCTATACTGTCTGCACATACACGCGGAACAGATGCATCCAACCAAACGCAAAGGTTAAAACTGGAACAGCTCACGCTAGCCAACTACTGTCTGCACACAGCAAAACAAAACACTAAGACCAACCTTATGACGTTTGGAACCAAGCTTGAAAAAGACATTTCTAACTCGCTAGCAGAAAATACAAACAAAACCGTTGACTTCATTAATTGCGACGCTACCGATGGGTTTATGTATCGAAGTCTGGCCGAAGTATTTCGCTGGAAGTTGCGCAATCTAGCGGTCACTATTGGTGCTGAATTAACGGCACGTGCTGACGGGAAGATCCTCATCGATATTGGTAGTAGTGGAACGTACACTTCGACTACGGTTAACTTTATCGGTTTACGAACTGCATTTGATCTAGTTAGCAAACGAATGGAGGATCTGAGTATAGAGTTTGAGGACTCCTCGATCTCTGAGCAAGACGAATCCAATGCAAGCGCGCTTAGTTCAACGGCAAAGACGCGCAAAGAACAGATCGCCCACAGTTTAGTAGAGTTTCGGCATTTCGTCGATTGTGCCCAGGGACGGTTTGAAATAGCTGGCAATGACGACGATCAGCTGAGTTTAACTGTTCATCTACCTTCAGAAGCGCGAGCATTGCACACACTTCCAATCGTCATCGGATCTGATTCGTTTTTACTTGAATCACACTTCCTAACCGCAGTCTTGGACTCTGCCGAAGTCAATTGGAACGAATCTCAAACCAGTATCGAATATACAGATCACAGTTACCAATACTGTCGGATCGACGAAGACGTCAAACCCACGACCGACGCACCGACTTGGATACTGTTACTTGATACGATGGAGCACAAACTCGCACTTGAAGTGGATACGATAATAGAACCAGAGTTTCAAATCTCAGTTCCTTCGGTATCTGAGATTCAACATGGGCATAAGTGTTTCGGTGAGAGAAAATTGAAATTATTGTTAGACCCGTCGGAATTACGTCCAATTCGCAACTGCAGCAACGACTTGGACTCTGTACACGTCAACAATAGTCACTTTCTTTGCCTGAATGTTTCGAAACCACTTGAAGACAAGATCCGCCGATGCACAGATTCAGATCAAATACTAGTACGACACACCAAGACCTTAGCGGAAACTCTATCACAAATTCAGGAATTTCGACCAGATTATCTAATCATAGAAGACCAACTAGACGAGTTTCGTGCGATTGACGCAGTAGCACGGTTAGCACATGCGATGCCATTACCTAAGCTACAAGTATTGATATTTGTCGAACACGGTGCCCAGCCTCTTAATCGAATGCATCACGATTCATTTGAGGTGACATGCTTCGATCGGGACGTCGACTTTGGTAAGCTTAAGAAGGTGCTCGTTGCAAATTCAGATTCTGCAGTATCTGCCTAGGAATTTGCGCTCGATTAAGGGTATAAAAGTGGAAGCCCGGGGCACCTTCAACGAGTAAGCGATCACACAATTCTGTAACTACGTCGACACCGAACTCTTCTAACGCTTTCTTGTTAGTTCGATATTCATGCATACGCCGTTCGATCCAACGGGGAATTTCGGCTCCACAATTCTGTGAAAAACGGACGAGTTGATCGTAGTTATAAATTGGCATGACACCAGGAATAATCGGAACGGTAATTCCAAAACCCCGACAACGTTCTACGAAGTTTAAATACGCATCGGCGTTGTAAAAGTACTGAGTAATACACGCATTCGCTCCTGCTTGTACTTTCTCGAGTAAAAATTGCAAATCCTGGGACGGAGTCGGAGCGTCCGGATGCATTTCGGGATACGCCGCCACAAATATTTGTAACTCCGATGCAATTTCATGCCTAATTAATCGTACCAGCTCACTAGCGTTATGCATCACGCTGGGCACGGAGCCAGACGGGGAATCTCCGCGTAGTACGACCATCCCCTCGATCCCAAGTTCCAAAAAACTTTGCACAGTCAAAGAGATTTCATCGCGCGATACATCACCCCAAGACAGGTGTGGGTTGACGTTCAACCCTTCAGCGCGAAGATCTTTGACTGTTTGAAAAGTGCGATGTTTTGTCGATCCACCTGCACCGTAAGTGACTGAGAAAAAATCAGGTCTTTCACTTTGTAGTCGATGCGCAGTCCGCAACAACTTTGACCAGCCGTCAGGTGTATTGGGAGGGAAAAACTCAAAGCTTAAATGAAAATCAGTTCCACCCATGTCCCTATTTTGCTACTCGAGTCTTAGGCGTTCGGCAAAATCTTTCCGTTCCCAAGTGAAAGTGTCCAAGTCTTCTTCTCTACCAAAGTGACCAAACGCCGCAGTTGCGCTGTAAATAGGACGCTTTAACTTGAGGTTTTGAATCAATTCCTTGGGTCGGAGATTAAAATGCTCGTGGACGAGATCTAAGATTGCTTTGTGTGAAAACTTGCTCGTTCCGAAAGTGTTGAGAGAAATCGATGTTGGATCCGGTCGACCAATTGCATAACTTACCTGAACCTCACATCGCTTAGCAAGTTCCGCAGCGACAATATTTTTTGCGACGTGTCGTACGGCATAAGCCGCGGATCGATCTACTTTCGATGGGTCCTTTCCCGAAAATGCACCACCACCATGGTGCGCCATACCGCCGTATGTATCGACGATGATTTTTCGACCGGTCAAGCCACAATCAGCACGAGGCCCGCCCTCTTTGAACTCCCACTTACCTGCCGGATTGATCAAACACTTAGTATCGGGAGTTAGCCAATCTGCGGGAATAACTTTGTTGATGATTAATTCGCGAACTCCTTCTTCAATTGTGGATGGTTTCAAGTTCGGAGCATGTTGTGTAGAGAACACGATAGTTTCAACACTGATGGGCGTTCCATTGGAGTAACGAAATGTTAATTGACACTTAGCATCCGGACCTAAGAAAGGCAATTCCGTACCACGAACTTCTGCTTGGCGCTTCATCAGCCGATGGGAATAGGTGATGGGTGCAGGCATTAACACCTCTGTTTCGGTCGTCGCGTAGCCGAACATCATGCCCTGATCGCCAGCTCCTTGAGGATGCCCGGCCGTTTCATCTACACCCTTGGCAATTTGTTGAGACTGTTCATTGAGTACAGATTCAACTCGAAAGCCGTCGGGATCCATACCTGTTTCCTCGGTGTACCCTGTGTCGCGCACAATGTTGCGTGCAATGTGCTCGATGTCTACTTCGGCAGTAGATCGTACTTCGCCTGCGATGACTACAAGCTCTGACTTGACTAACGTTTCACAAGCCACACGCGCGTCTGGATCTTCGGCTAGATAAGCGTCTAGTACTGCATCGGAAATCCGATCTGCAAGCTTATCTGGATGCCCATTCGAAACCGATTCCGAAGTAAAAATATCGTAGCCGTTCATGTATTCTCCGGTGAAATTAGGTGCTCATTCTATGTTCCAAGATGCTTTTTTCAGATACTAAACTTAATATTTGTGCATTGAATGAAACAATTCTCTACCACTGAATCGTGCCAATAGGGAAAAAACAGTTGAGTAAAACTTCTCGAATCGACCGAGCCAACGCGATACGCGCGTTAGCGATGGACGCTGTAGAACTCGCACAATCTGGACACCCAGGTGCACCAATGGGTTTAGCCGATTTCGCGGAAATTCTTTGGCGCGAGTATCTCAACGTCAATCCAACCAATCCAGCATGGGTAAACCGGGATCGCGTCGTACTGTCAAATGGTCACGCGTCTATGCTCTTGTATGCTGTCATGCATCTCGCGGGATATGAAATTTCCATTGACGACATCAAAGAATTTCGACAACTGCATTCCAAGACTCCCGGTCATCCGGAATACGGGATTACACCGGGTATAGAGACGACGACTGGGCCTCTGGGTCAAGGATTTGCTAATGCTGTAGGTATGGCAATCGCAGAACGACAGCTAGCTCAGACGTTTAATACGAGCACGCATACCATTGTCGACCATCGCACCTGGGTCATTGTCGGTGATGGTTGTCTCATGGAGGGTATTTCCCACGAAGCCGCGTCGTTAGCAGGTACGTTGCAACTCAATAAATTAGCTGCAATTTACGATAACAACGGCATCTCCATCGACGGCGAAACTTCCGGCTGGTTCACTGAAGATGTAGTCGCGCGATTTCAGAGCTACGGTTGGCGAGTAATCCCACGCGTCGATGGTCATGACCCCGACGCAATCAAGCTTGCATTAGATACAGTAACCTCTGACTCTTGCGATCAGCCGACGCTGATAGACCTTAAGACCACAATCGGGTATGGAGCACCGACAAAGGCTGGTACGGCAGCGACTCATGGTGCCGCACTCGGGGGTGAAGAGGTTCAAGCGACAAGAGAAAATCTTGGTTGGTTTGAAAAACCATTCATGGTGCCACCAGACATTGCTGAAGACTGGAATATAAGCACTCGCGGAACCGCATTAGAAGCAAAGTGGAATGATCAGTTTGATCAATATGCTGAAGCACACCCTCAACTTGCGGCAGAATTTCGACGACGAATGGAGGGTTTGTTACCTCCCGAATTTGACACGACGCTGAACCAATACTTACAGAGTCTATCTCAACGATCAAAAGCAGTAGCTACAAGAAAAGCGTCAGGAGCGTGTTTGGATGTGATCGGTCCTTTATTGCCAGAACTAATTGGTGGTTCCGCTGACCTCACTGGATCCAACAACACAGAGTGGCAAGGTGCCGGGAAACTCATGAACGGTGGTCGGTACATAAACTTTGGTGTTCGTGAATTTGGGATGACCGCGATCGCAAACGGGCTGTCACTTCATGGTGGTTTTATCCCTTATACAGGAACTTTTTTAGTCTTCATGGAATACGCTCGAAATGCTGTGCGACTAGCCGCGTTGATGGAACTTCAACACATTTTCGTTTACACCCATGATTCAGTTGGTCTCGGCGAAGATGGCCCAACCCACCAACCTGTTGAACAACTAACAAACTTGAGAACCACTCCAAATTTTTCTGTGTGGCGACCGTGCGATAGTGTGGAGACACTTTGTGCGTGGCGTTTTGCGTTGCGCCGGACATCTGGCCCAACAGCATTGGTATTAACTCGACAAAACACAGTGCAATTAACTCGAACCAATGATCAAATTGACGATATTGAGCGCGGCGGATACATCCTCAAATTGGAATCAGACACGTTGCAACTGATTTTGTTAGCAACTGGATCAGAAGTGAGTGTAGCCATTGAAGCAAGTAACGAACTCGAAAGCTCCGGAATCGGTACGAGAGTGGTATCCATCCCAAGTACGGATCAATTTCTTGCACAAGACCAATCGTATCGAGAGCAGGTTTTGCCCTCGGAAATAAGAGCACGAATTGCAATTGAAGCCGCTCATCCAGACTATTGGAGAAAGTTTGTGGGTCTAGACGGTAAAGTTATAGGAATAGACCGATTTGGGGTTTCAGCACCTGGCGATATTGCATTAAATTACATGGGTATTCATGCTCAAGCCATCATTGACGTAACCAAAGTGCTCTTAGCCGACAAACATTCGTCCAATCATGCTGACACTACGTGAAGTCTCAATTGACAACAAGCGCGTAGTCATCCGCGTCGACTTTAATGTACCTATTTCGGTCGGTAACGTACTCGATGACGAGCGCCTTAAAGCAACTGTTCCTACGATCGAATACTGCTTAGCAAGAAACTCTGAAATCGTTTTATTGTCGCACCTTGGTCGTCCTAAGGGGCGAGTCAACACCGAACTGTCTCTGAGACCGGTAGCTCGGAGATTAGAAACCCTGATAAGCCGACCGATTGAATTTGTTGAGAACCTAAACGACTATTTTCAAAAGCTACAAAACACTGACACCACAGTCCCTGGCAAGATTTCATTCTTGGAAAATTTACGTTTTGACCCCGGCGAAGAGGCGAACAGCACGGCGTTAGGGGCAACACTAGGAACGATTGGAGACGTTTATGTCTTCGACGCATTTGCAACAGCTCATCGCGCACACGCGTCAACACACGAAGCGATCAAAGCTGCTCCGGTATCTGTTGCTGGTCTGCTCTTCGCGCAAGAGATCGAGACGTTATCTAAAGTCATGCAAACGCCTTCAAGACCCCTAATCGCCGTCGTTGGAGGGGCAAAGGTTGCCGGAAAACTTGAAGTGCTTGAAAAACTTGCAAAAGTAGCCGACACGCTACTAGTTGGCGGTGGTATCGCTAACACACTACTGCTCGCAAAGGGGTGTTCGATAGGTCGATCATTGGTGGAAAAGGAGCTTGTCTCTACCGCGCAGAGTCTTGCGACTCAGCCGTCGCTGGAACTTCCTGTCGATGTGATGGTTTGCGATGAAATTTCACCAAATAAAAACGCATTATTCCGTTTGTTAGATCAAATTAGCGAAGGCGACGTGATTGTTGATATTGGTCCCGAAACTGGCCGCCGTTTTGCGAAGATCATCAATGAAGCTGGCACGGTTCTTTGGAACGGACCAATGGGAGTGTTCGAGATCGATCAATTTGGCGAAGGAACGCGCGTCATCGCTAATGCCGTCGGAAGCTGTAGGGGATTCACGGTTGTAGGCGGTGGTGAAACTTTTGCAGCAATTTCAAAATACAGTGCTGCCCAGAAGTTTGACTATATATCCACTGGTGGTGGTGCTTTTCTCGAATTTATCGAAGGTCGAAAATTTCCTGCGATAGACGCACTATCCGCGCAATAGTCGATCGTTGATTGGCCAAGAGTTCTCGCGTGTTTGCTTGCAACACGTTATGTGTTGTGGCTTGCCGGTAACCGTTCTTCTTTCAGTATGAGCAAACCGCCGAGTACAAAGAAAAATGCCGAGAAGGCGTATATGGTGCTCAAACCGTAACCGAAGAGATTAACCGTTCTTAGACCGACAACAAGTGCCACCAACAAGACAAGAATTCCAACGAGCCAAGAGACCTTGCGTTGTTGCTTTCCGACATACATCCCCCCGAAAAGACTACACACGACAACGGCAGGGTAAATAACAACAAAAACTCCTACTGAATACATTTGAAAAAATAGTAACCAACCAACAAGACCGAGCTGGGTACCGAGCGCGCAAAGTACAAAGCCGATGAGTGTACGTTTCTCGATCAGTAGATTGTTCAATTTTTTACCGATCGAAGATACTCTTTTCTGTTGTTGTAAAACGTTTGTATTCATTTCATTTGCCTTGATTACGCATCCATCAAATTCAAATTTGCGTCCATGGACTGTGTTGAAAACCTCTTACGACCTCACTTTGTGATCTATGCTACCGTCAGCTCTTGCAACAAATATTTCCTGAGGTCGGTGTAACGAGAATATACCAGTGGTAACCACACCAGGAATGTCGTTGATGGTTCGCTCCCAATAGTCGGGATCGTCTATTTCCAGTCCACTCACATCTAGGACACAGTTTCCATTGTCAGTCAACCCAGATCTTAGTTTGGGGTGCCCACCTAGTTTGCCAATCTGGGTTGCAACTGGGTGACTCGCTAATGGGAGCACTTCAACTGGTACTGGAAATGCACCGAGACAATTTACCAACTTACTCTCATCTACGATGCACACAAATTTGTTTGCTAGCGACGCGACTATTTTCTCTCTTGTAAGAGCTCCACCACCACCTTTCGTCAAAGCGAACGTTGAATCCACTTCGTCGGCACCATCGATATACACCATGACTTCGGAGACATCATTGATATCTATTACGTTGATGTTGTGCGCATTTAGTCTGTCGGTGGTTTGAACTGAACTAGATACTGCACCTACGAAAGTTTGACTCGATTGCGCGAGGCAATCAATGAAACAATTGACCGTGGAACCAGTACCAATACCAAGTACCCAATTTGCATGTAACAGCTGTTCCAAATAAATGAAAGCTGCTTCAGCAACCTTCTGCTTAAGCTCGTCAGGTGACATAGCTCTCCAGACTAGTCGTGATACACATCCTCAGGAACGAGCAAGTCTTCGAACACTAACTTTGTCAAATCGGTCATACGGTCGACAAACAAGTGCCCTGTCAGATGATCGAATTCGTGCTGGCATACAGTAGCATGAAATCCCGAAAATTCACGTACCTGCTGAACACCTTCTAAATCTCTGTAACGTAAATTAACGTTTTGTGGGCGTTCTACCCAACCGCGCAAGCCAGGGACGGATAGACATCCTTCCCAGTTTCCAGCTGATTCGGCATGAGCGGCCACAGAAATCTCCGGATTGACAAAAACTGTCAATGGCAGTTCTTCTAAAACCCCGTATCGAGATCCGAGTTTTGGAATCTGAATTATCGCTAGCTGCACGCTTTCATTGATCTGAGGTGCAGCTAATCCAATACCTCCTGCAGCGTGTAGTGTATCGACCATGTCATCCACTAGAGTACGAATTTCCCTTCCAACGATTTCTTCTGTTCGCAATTTTCGAGCGACTTTACGGAGCGTTGGATGCCCCATTCGAATTATTTCTCTAACTGCCATTTCAGACTCTCGAGTCAAACACTAATTTTTCGCTGCGAAACACTCTCCACCCTGTTTCAGTGACCACGGCATCTAGCGGTTTATCTTTCGCATGTGAACAGAACTCGTCCGAGAGCTGAAAGTCGTAAGCAACGCCCACAAAAACCGACTTATCGTTGTCAATAAACATCTGATCGTAGTAGCCTCCCCCACGACCCAATCGCTGGCCTTCTGAAGAAAAAGCTACAAGTGGCGCTAACACAAGATCAATCTTTAAGGGATCGACAAAATCTAGTTCAGTTGGCTCTTCGATACCGAACGGACCAGGTACGAACTTAGAGTTCTTTTCAATTAGCGTAAATTTCATGCTCTGTTTCCGAACTACAGGTATGACAACTCTGATGTGCGAGCGAAACAAATATTTGATAACCGGTTCGAGTTCCACCTCGCCATCCTGTGCCCGATAACAAGCGACCACTTCCACGTCAAGATCGTTCAACCATGAGTTGATGTTTTGCCCTACGGCTTCGGACTTTTCCTGGGTGATTGCTAACGTTTGAGAATTTCGTCGTACTCGCATAGCAGTACGAATCTGCTTATTACGAGCGAGTGATGATTGAATGGTGACGTGCTCGCGGTGGGTAAGGAGTTGTCCGGAGTATCTATGGAGTGGTTAGACCCTGAACCGTAGGGGTTCAAGGCGGCGACCTAGGATCGGCCTTAGGCTTCCGGTCGCGGGACCGGCCTGCACACCGACGATCCACTCGATCTCCTGAGTCTGTATTAACGGATCGGGCCAAAAACCGACCCCACAATACTCCGCGACAGTTTGATTATAAAAAAATTTGATTGTCTCAGCTATTTGGAGACTGCAAGACGCTCAAACGTTCTGAGGAAGTTCTTAAATACTCCTCATTAATTTCGTACCCAACGTAGCGTCGATTCGACAGCAGAGCGGCTTCGGCGGTTGTTCCAGAACCCATGAAAGGGTCCAATACCACATCGCCTTCAAATGAATAAAAGTGAATCAGTCGCAATGGCAACTCTACAGGAAAGGGAGCTGGATGCTTGTATTTTGAAGCGCGAACAGTAGCAAAACGCCACACGCTTTTACTCCACTCTAGGAACTCCTCGCGACCAATACTGTCCTGTTGCCCCGTCGTCCGCTTAAAGCTATCTTTAGAAAAGACTAGAACGTACTCGTGTACATCTCGCAATGTTGGGTTACGCGCAGATTTCCAGCTACCCCACGCACAGGACGTGCCCGCACTCGCTCCTTTATCCCACACAATTTCACCACGCATGAGGAAGCCCAAATCCAGTGCTATTTGCATTAGATATAGGTGTAGAGGGATATAGGGCTTTCGACCGACGTTTGCTATGTTTACACACATCCGGCCACCATAAACCAAAACCCGGTACACCTCGCGCAGCACGTCCCCGAGTAGCGCGATGTATTCTTTCAGCGACAAGTCTTGATCATATTCTTTACCAACGTTATACGGCGGCGATGTAATCATTAGGTGCACCGAACGATCAGGTAAGTGCTGCATAGACCTACTGTCCGCGCAATGGATTACATCAAGCTGATCCGGAACGTTTTCGTCCGTTAGTACTTCTCGGTTCGATAGGTGTTCAGTATCTTCGTACAAACGTTGCGCATAGAATTTGCTGGCATCGTGTCCAATCCGGCTCGATGAACCAAACGCTGAAGTCTTAGTACGACGCACTGGGAGCGTTCAGCTCAATCAGGTTCTCGAAACAAATCGTTTTCAAACTGGCAAACTTTTTCGTTCAAAGTGTCAATACGCTTATGAAGTGCCGCCAGCTGTTGTTCCTTTTTCAGTAGCATGTCGAGCACATTAACGGCTACAGCAACGATCACCCTGTCAGTAGAAAGATACGAGGTCGAAGTTGAGTTGCTCATCTCATCAACATACTCACCAAACTTCTCTGCCGCACGCTGAAGCGATTCAGCTTCAGCCTCCGTACAGCGCAAGACATGCTGTTTACCTTGAATTTCAAACGTAACGGTTACATCTCGATTGACTTCCATGGCTATTCAGTTCCTTGAATCGATTGTAGGTGCGAGACAGAGGAGTCGATACAATTTTCTACCTTCTCCAATCGTTGCATCATGTTTCTGCGTTCTTCTAACCACCGTTCATGCGTCTGAATGAGCCGTGTGTTTTGTTCTTGCAAAATACGGCATTTATCGACCAGCCGGTAAACGACTTCTTCGAGTTGCACAATAGACTCATCAGCCATAAGAATTTGATCCCATTCTGCCAAGAACTTGATTTTAGTTTCTTTGTAATAGTTAACGCGGTCGCTTGATTGAATATGAGTGAAAATGATTTGAGCTCGCTTGCATTACTTGCCTCTCTTTCGTTACATGAAAGTGAGCTACATGGACTGGTGTCTGGCATGATTGTGCGAACGCCAAGTGGCGACGAGGGAGCTATTGCGAGACTTGTCGATCGAATGCGCCCGGGTCTGTGTGATCGACACGCGCTCAAACAATTTTCCAAGGTAGTTTTCGACGATCTGATTGATCCCGACTGCACGTACCGTTTATTGCTTCCCACAGACGAAGAGGAGTTGAGTTCCAGAGTAACTGGATTGCGTCTTTGGCTGCTCGGTTTCTTGGAGGCGGTAAAACCCTTAGCTGAACGCAAATTGAATGGACCACAAGCTGATTTCTTCCATGAATTTCACTCAGATCTTGAACAAGTAGCGGACATGGAAGATATCGATGACTCAGATGAAGACGATCTCGAAGAAATTGAAGAAGCTCTTTCAAGCATCTTAGAATTTCTTCGTATCGGAGTTTTGAATATGTTTGAAATCGTTAAGGACGAAGAAATTTGAACGTTTTGGAATTTCAACGACGACGAAGTCGATTGATGGCCGCAATCGGACCAAATGGTGTCGCGATCGTGTTCGGAAACAGTGAAGTACCTAGAAATGGTGACACACACTACCCATTTCGTCAACACAGTGACTTTTTCTACCTAACGGGATTTAATGAACCAGATGCTGTGTTGGTGTTAGCACCCTTTCATGAGAAAGGTGAAACTCTAATATTTCTCAATCCGCGCGATCCCAATATCGAACAATGGACTGGCTACCGACTCGGTCCTGAAAGCGCGCCCGAAGTTTTAGGAGTCGACGCGGCATTTTCGATCCAAGAAATTGACACAGAGATTCTCGAATTCATAACGGGTCGAGAAGCCGTTCATGCATTGTGGAACGCGAATAGTAAGCTTGACCAACGCATCCCAGACTGGCTTCACACGCTAAAACGGAAGCGACGAGAAGCACCGGAAGACTTGATTAATCTAGCCTTGTCTTTGCATGAACTACGCCTGATTAAATCTGAGAGTGAACAGGCGCAAATGCAACAAGCAGCGGACATATCCGCCGATGCTATGATTCGAGCGATACAGAGATGTCAACCTGGGATGTTCGAATGGCAGCTTGACGCTGAGATTCAGTCTGTGTTTTTAAGCAGGGGAGCAAGATCGCCCGCCTATCCGATCATCGTGGGCAGTGGTGAAAATGCATGCATCATGCACTACGTCGAAAATTCTCGTCAAATGACAGAACGAGACTTGGTGCTCATTGATGCAGGGTGTGAACTTGATCACTATGCAGCCGACATCACACGAACGTTCCCTGTCAGCGGGAAGTTTTCAGACGCGCAACGCACAATCTACGAATTGGTCTTAGAAGCACAAACCCAGGCCATTTCAGCCGCTTCTATGGGGAACCGTTTTCGCGATCCTCATGAAACTTCAAGAAAAGTTCTAACGGAAGGACTAATAGAGTTGGGAATATTGAACTGCACCTTAGAGGAGGCGTTAGAGCAAAACCTCGACCGTCGCTTTCTTGTTCATGGTTGTTCGCACTGGTTGGGTCTCGATGTCCACGATGTTGGTAGGACTACCCTTAACGGTAAACCACGGAGTTTGGAGCCGGGAATGGTACTCACCGTAGAACCTGGGATATACATTCCGAATAACGAAAAGATGAACGATGTGGAGGAACGATGGCGCGGTATTGGAGTGCGAATTGAAGACGATATCCTCATTACTTCAGATGGTAATCATGTGTTAAGCAATAAAGCTCCAAAATCAACCGACGATATCGAAGCCCTCATGAATGGCTGATGTAGACATCGTAATCAGCGGTGGCGGTGCCATTGGCACAGCAATGGCTTTGGTTTGCGAACGGTTGCGGTATCGCTGGTTATTATTGGATCAACCTGTCAAGCAACACTCGATCGGGCGTCTTGGGTTCGATCTACGAACACTAGCACTCTCCCCACAATCTATAGCTTGGTTAGACGGACTACACGACAACGAAAATTTTCCGCGACAACGTGTTGATCGGATGCACATCTGGGAACAACTAGGCACGAGCAGCATTGACTTTCTTCGTGAGGAAGTTGGTTCCGACTCTTTAGCTTGGATTGCAGAACACTCTAAAGTTGTCACTACGCTTCAAAAGCAGTGTGAAACGCATGTTGGAAGTATAGAAGCAGAAGCAATCAAAAAAATAGACTCGGCTCAGCGATACCTAACACTCACTAACGACAAAACTGTGTCCTGCAAATTACTACTAATTGCTGAGGGTGCAAACTCCGCAACGAGAAGACTAGCGGGGACCCGTTGGGTATCCCAAAATCTCGGACAACGTGCTATAGTAACGGTCATTGAGACCGAACACACTCACAACAATACTGCTTGGCAACGTTTTGGTAGCGGTATCTTAGCATTCCTACCACTCACTAGTCCTCGTACATATGCCGTAGTGTGGAGCGTCTCCAATCGGATGTTTGAGGAGCTAAAGTCTTTTGACGACAACCAATTTAAAGAGCGGATGACACTAGCGAGCGACCGGATATGCGGAGCCGTTATTGACGTCGATCAGCGATTGTCCTTTCCTTTAAACCACGGACTCGCGCATACTTTTCTGCCTAAACCGTGGATATTCATCCTTGGGGATGCAGCGCACACCATTCACCCGTTAGCCGGACAAGGGATGAATCTAGGTATCGAAGATGTCAGGGGGCTCGAGTCTGTGTTACGAGCTTGCACGAATACTCAAACCATATCCCCGTCTCAGCTACACACGCTAGCCCAACGTCGTCGCGCTAAAGCAATTATCATGCAACAGTTGATGTCGTTGTTCGACAGCACTTGGCGTTGGAAGAACCCTCTTTCTCACTGGTTTCGTAACTTTGGGGTGAGGATTTTTTCGCGCGCACCTGCAATAAAGAGACAAATCATCAGGGAGGCTATGGGATTCGGACCCATGACTAAAGTCAATTGAAAACAACTTTGTACGAAGATCATGTTCGTTTAAATGCACAACTCGTAGATTTCGCGGGATGGCAAATGCCCATGCGCTACGGTTCTACCATCGACGAACACCACGCAGTCCGGAAACACGTTGGAATGTTCGATGTGTCTCACATGCTAACGGTCGACTTTGAAGGTGCACAGAGTGAGTTGTTTTTGCAAAAATTGCTAGCCAGTGACGTGAGCAAACTCTCAAACGATGGCCAAGCACTGTATACAGTAATGCTCAATGAACGAGGAGGCATCATTGACGACCTCATAGTGTATCGGTTGCACGAGACTAGCTTTCGCATTGTTTTTAACGCTGGTGTGGCAACGACCGATTTAGAGTGGGTCTCGGCTTGGCAACAGACCACGGCATTTTCGGTTTCGATCAAGCCCAGACGAGATCTGAGCATCATTGCAGTACAAGGTCCGAAGGCAATACAGACGGTTAACGAACTACTTGATTGTCCTCAATTAAGGGCAGTTCAACCCTTTACAGCAATTCATCACAATGAACATTTCATCGGTCGAACTGGATACACCGGCGAAGATGGTGTGGAGATTGTCTGTCCTAATGCGGACGCGCCAAAAATTTGGAATCAACTCTTAAACGCCGGTGTGTTTCCCTGTGGACTTGGAGCGCGCGATACTTTGAGACTTGAAGCCGGTATGAACCTGAACGGTCAAGACATGACTCCTGACCACACACCCTACGAGAGTGCCCTTTCTTGGGTACTAGATCTTGAACCCTCCCGCGACTTTGTTGGTCAAACAGCACTTGAAGAAACTTATCAACAAGGTATCGCAACAAAACTTACCGGCATTGTGCTACAGGGAGGTGTGATGCGATCTGGGTACGAAGTACAATCCAACGCAGGTTTAGGGACCATAACCAGCGGTTCGTTTTCACCAACTCTCGGTTATAGTATCGCCTTAGCGCGAGTACCCCGCGCCAGCGTTGGAGAAGTTTCGGTCATAATCCGGAACAAGCAGAAAACGGGAAGAATCGTTCGACCACCATTTGTTAGACATGGAGA
Organism: Pseudomonadales bacterium; assembly: GCA_011525295.1. GTDB lineage: Bacteria > Pseudomonadota > Gammaproteobacteria > Pseudomonadales > Azotimanducaceae > Bin55. Next base: position 182,827 of record WTGV01000059.1, read on the forward strand.
AAAAGTACACAAATGAGCGAAACACCACAGGAATTACGATACACCGATACCCACGAATGGGCGCGAATAGAGCCCGACGGTACCGTCTGCGTAGGAATCTCTGATTTTGCCCAAGACGCCCTTGGTGATGTTGTGTTTATTGAACTGCCAGAGACTGGTACCGAAGTAGATGCTGGTGCTGAGGTTGCGGTAATCGAATCCGTAAAAGCAGCCTCGGACATTTACAGTCCCGTCTCGGGGGAAATCGTACGAGTGAACGACCAACTCACAGACGCTCCGGATTTGGTAAATTCTGAGCCGTACGATGGAGGTTGGATTTTTGTGGTTCAACCCTTATCTGATGATCCCAACTCGGACTTGCTGACTGCCGAACAGTACCAAGAATTCTGCGAAACAGATAGTAACGAGCACTAGGCATTCCAATAGGTTAGCGTATTCATGCCCTTTATACCCCATACGTCGTCTGAAGTCGAATCCATGTTGCAAAGTATCGGTGTCGTGAACATCGATGAATTGTTTGACGAAATCCCAGACAATGTTCCCGTAGCAAATTTCCGGACGATTGAAAATTCCCTCACAGAAATGGAGATGGTGCACCGGCTTGCAGAACGGGCAAAACTAGATGAACTAGGTTCTTGTTTTCTAGGTGCGGGTTCGTACGACCACCACATCCCTGCAGCCGTGTGGGATCTTGCAACGCGTGGTGAGTTTCTTACCGCATACACTCCTTATCAAGCCGAAGCGAGTCAAGGCACCCTCCAACTTCTGTATGAGTTTCAAACAATGATGGCATCCTTGGCAGGTTTAGATGTCGCGAATGCCTCTGTTTATGATGGTGGATCGGGATTAGGAGAAGCAATTCTCATGGCGGTACGAAGCAACCGCAGTGCTCGCAACCGCAAGATCGTCATCGGCGGAGCGGTGAATCCCTTTTACTTGAAGACCGCAAATACTCTCGTTCGCAACCAAGGGATCGAATTAGTACAAGTTCCCCACAAGAACGGTGTATTTGACCCCCAACAATGCATTGTTGATGATCCAAACGTGGTAGTCGTACAACAGCCAAATTTCTTTGGGCTCTTAGAGAATGTTGATGCCATTACCAACTGGGTCGTTGAACGAAAAGCAATGCTGATAGCAGTGGTGAACCCACTGACGCTAGCGGTTTTGAAACCACCAGGTGAGTGGGGGGAGGCAGGCGCAGACATCTGTATTGGGGATGGTCAGCCGCTAGGTGTTCCTATGGCTTCAGGCGGTCCATCTTTTGGATTCCTCTGCTCCAAAATGAAACATGTGCGGCAGATGCCCGGTAGGATTGTGGGACGAACGGTAGACGCGAATGGAGATGTGGGGTACACGCTTACATTGCAAGCTCGCGAACAACACATCCGGCGCGCTAAAGCAACATCAAATATTTGTACGAACCAAGGGTTATTAGTTACAGCAGCCACAATCTATATGTCGATAATGGGAGTCTCAGGACTTCGAAATACTGCATCCCGATGTCACGAGAACACCAAGTACCTCGTCGCGCAACTCGAAGCAACAGGTCGTGCACAACGGGCTTTCCATTCACCGTACTTTCATGAGTGTGTCCTTCGATGTGCCGGTGATGTAGGAACTCTGACAAAGTCCATGATTACCGACCACGGCATTCTAGCCGGTCTCCCCTTAGGCGAAATTGATGAGACGCTCGATGACTGCTTACTTCTCTGCGCGACTGAGAAACGAACGCATGACGAAATTGATCGCTTTGTCGAACTTTTTAGTCGTACCCTAAAGGAAGGTTAAGTTATGCCAACGATACCGACCATATTTGATACTTCAAAGCCCGGTCGAAGAGCGGGTGGTCAAACTCCGAAAGAAGGGGACTTAACCGGATTACCTGACGAACTACTCCGAGAGTCAAATCCTGTTTTACCGGAAGTATCAGAACTTCAAGCTGTGCGCCACTTCACTAAGTTGTCACAACAAAACTTTTCGATCGACGGAAATTTTTATCCTCTCGGTTCTTGCACGATGAAATACAACCCACGAGGTGCTCATCGAGCCGCGTCGCAACCAGGATTCCTGAATCACCATCCGTTGACTCCCGCATTCGCAAGTCAAGGTTTGCTCAGTTGTTTCTGGGATCTACAAGAAACTCTTAAAACTGTCACAGGGATGGACGCTGTATCGCTGGTTCCAATGGCCGGGGCACAAGGTGAATTAGCGGGGGGACTGATGATTCGCGCGTACCACGAAGACTGCGGAGACTTTGATCGAGATGAAATTCTCGTGCCTACGGCGGCCCATGGGACCAATCCCGCTACTGCGACGATGTGTGGGTACAAAACTCGGGAAATAGGAGTTGCAGCAGACGGAGACGTCGATATTGAGGACTTAAAACGTGTGGTTGGGCCGAAGACTGCTGGAATAATGCTAACAAATCCATCCACTTGCGCAGTCTTTGAAAGACGAATTTTGGAGATCGCGGACATCGTACACGATGCTGGAGGCTTACTTTACTACGACGGTGCCAATTTGAACGCCATCCTTGGCAAAGTTTGTCCGGGAGACATGGGGTTTGATGTACTGCATTTAAACCTTCATAAGACTTTCGCAACTCCTCATGGAGGTGGCGGCCCAGGTGCTGGACCCGTCGCGGTCAATAGCTTGCTACAACCTTACCTGCCCATCCCAATGGTGGGTAAGTTGGATGATCAATATATATGGCTTGATGAGAGTTACTTCCCATTGACCATCGGCAAACTTGCCGCTTTCATGGGGAACTCCGGGATTCTGATTCGCGCATTGGCGTATGCTCTGATGCTCGGCCGGGAAGGAATGGTTCGAGTCGCAGAATATGCTACACTCAACGCGAACTACTTAGCGGCTGAGCTATCGAAAGCTGGATTTCAACTTGCCTACCCAACAAGACGTGCGACTCACGAATTTCTCATCACTCTGAATAAAGAGGCGAAAGACCTCGGAGTCAGAGCTTTGGACTTCGCAAAACGCTTGCTCGACTTTGATATGCATGCACCAACGACTTATTTTCCTCTCCTCGTACCCGAGTGTTTTCTGATTGAACCCACCGAAACAGAAACCAAAGCCGTGTTGGATGAGTTTGTTTCTGCAATGTGTAAGATTCGGCAGGAAGCGCAAGAAAATGCCGACTTTGTAAAACAAGCCCCGCATAATCAAGCGGTCCGACGACTTGATGAAGTACGCGCTGCACGTGAGTTAGACTTGAGCTGGTCTGGGGCTGACGGATAGAGTCTAGCAATCGGTATCGAATTGCCGCGTACTCAAGGTATCGCTCAGGCGTAGTTCCCTATCGTTCTAGAGTTGCGAGGTTTACATTAACTTGACAGCTCTAACCCATCGACCAGCAATTGGCATCATTGTGGTCAACGAGCGCGGTCAAGTGCTCGTAGCAAGACGCAATGACATGGAAAATCAATGGCAATTCCCGCAAGGCGGAATTGACTCAAATGAAACTCCACAAGAGGCAGTATTTCGCGAGTTACTGGAAGAGACTGGTATTAATCAAAATAGTGTAGAGATTCTCGGGAACACTGAAAAGTACTTGAAGTATGATTATCCTCCTATGGTGATGCAAGAATTGAATAGGAGCAAGACTTGGCGATATGATGGACAACAAGTTCAGTTCTTTCTCATACGATATTTCGGCTCAGATGAGGCTATTGACGTTCAAAATGTACCGAAACCGGAGTTCGACGCATGGAAATGGGTGGACTATTGGGAACCATTGAATCTAATCGTCGAGTTTAAGCGCGACATGTATGATCGGGCATTAACAGAACTAGTTCAAAATTTACCATTCGAGGTGAAATAAAAGTGTACGAGGCGATGATACGGCTTGCCCGCGACATCCTCGCGCAACCTGATTGGAGTAAGGTTGCCGCCATGGCGGTAGCGAGGATCGGCATGAATCTTGGTGTCGATTGTTGTTCGTTGTATGCTTTCGACCACACAACGGATAGCTTTCGTTTAATCGCACACGAAGGACCATTCTCCGATCAAATCCATCAATTGTCGTTACCTGAAAACACCGGCTTAGTAGGATTTATTGCAAAACGCGCTGAACCTCTGAACTTGCTTGATGCGTCTTCTCATCCTTCTTTCGTGAAGAATTCCGTCATCGCCGAATCAGATTTCAATGTGTTTCTTGGCGTCCCGATGGTCCATAATCGGAAATGCGTTGGAGTGCTCACGGTCCGCCGAGACACTCAAAGGTTCACCGACGAAGAAGAAGGATTTCTCACTTCGCTAGCGACGGCGTTGGCGTCCACGATTGCACATGCCATCGAGTTTGGGGAGATTGCGGCTACTCCAAACTATCATCGCCATAGGGTACAGAAAAAGTTTCGAGCAATACCTAGTTCACCAGGCTATCGTATCGGTACCGGTTTTGTTCTCTACGACGACTTGATGCTCGATGATGTTCCAGAACGGGAGACTGAAGAACCAGAAGCAGAATTTCAGCGATTTTTGGTCGCGCTCAAAGCCGTTCGTGACCATAACGAAAAGATTTCACAATCGTTTGACGAACTCGATCCATTGCATCAGGAGATATTCAACGCGTACTTGCACATTCTCGACGACGAAACGATGGTGGAAGAAGTCAAGTGCGAAATCTTTGAGCAGGAGCAATGGGCGCCTGGTGCTGTGAAACGTGTGTTCGCCCGACATATCGTAACTTTAGAGGAGATCGAAGACTTCTATCTCGCCGAGCGCGGGGACATGTTACGCGACATTGCGGATCAACTGTTAGAGAAACTTCAAAATATTCGGAGTCGCGATCGCAACAATCCACCTGCCAACGCAATCTTAATGGCCGAATACGTAACCGCGACCATGATCGCAGAAGTCGTACCCGAGAATATCATCGGCATTGTCTCAAAGACCGGATCTGCGAATTCGCATACTGCCATATTGGCGCGAGCATTGGGAATCCCTGCGGTAATGGGTGCAATGGATTTACCGTTGTTTGAAGCAGAAGAGTCCCCGATCGCACTTGACGGATCGAGCGGCGAAATCTATATTAATCCTACCTCTGAAACCCTCGACCAATACAAGACACGCATTCAAGAAAGCGCCAGCTTTGATCGGGAACTTGAAGCACTGCGCGAACTGCCAGCAGAAACAACCGATGGACACAGAGTGCAAATCCAAGTCAATATAGGAATGTTAGAAGAGATTCAGCAAGCCCTTGACAATGGTGCAGAAGGAGTTGGACTATTTCGTACGGAAGTCCCGTTCGCGTCCAAAAAGCACTTTCCAACGGAAGCGCAGCAACGAGAAATCTATCGCCAGCACATGTTGGCGTTTGAACCCAAACCCGTGACCATGCGAATACTCGATATCGGCGGGGACAAGGAACTGCCCTACTTTCCTATTCGAGAGGAAAACCCCTATCTCGGCTGGCGTGGTATTCGGGTAACCCTCGATCATCCGGATATCTTTCTCGTTCAAGTTCGTGCAATGCTGAAAGCAAGTGATGAATTGCAAAGCGAACTACGAATTTTGTTGCCGATGATTTCCAATCTCGAAGAAGTTTGTTTCGCTAAGAATCTAGTCGATCAAGCCTTTCACGAGATCAAGGAAGAAGGCTTTACCGTACGACACCCCAAAGTCGGAGCAATGGTCGAAGTACCGGCGTTAGTTTTCCAAATTCGAGCTATCGCTGAGCAGGTCGACTTTCTCGCTGTGGGGTCAAATGACTTGACACAATACCTACTAGCGGTATCTCGTAGTAATGCTCGTGTCGTTGATCGCTACCGCGAATTTCACCCTTCCGTGTTGATCGCTTTGTACTCCATCGTTAGAGACGCACATCGGGCTGATACGCCAATCTCAATTTGTGGAGAAATGGCCGGTACAATTGAAGGTGCCGTATTACTACTTGCGATGGGGTTTGACTCGCTCTCAATGAATGCTACGCATATTCCAAGGGTTAAATGGTTAATTCGAAACTTATCGTACAAGTCTTGCCAGCACTTGCTAGCAGAGGTATTAGCTATGGACGACGCGACCGAGATCGTTGAATTCGTTCGTAATCATCTCGAGCAAGCCGGTGTGGGCAAAGTACTAGCGGGTACATAACGCTATTTCTTCAGCAATCAGTGTCCCTACTTTTGCTCTTGGTCCGTATTGTTGTTCATTTACAACAATGGTGGTTGTACTGAAGAATAGAGTCGTGCTAGAACGCGTTCCGTAAGTGTCTCCCATAACAAAAGCATCACCGTCTTGATATGGTTCTTTAGGTCCAAGCAACTCTAATAGCGAGTTGGCTTCGTGCTTGGTTGCCAATTGCTTAAATTGGCTGAATCCAGATTTAGCCCGCGGGGAGTTGTTGTCTAAATTTGCGTTGGTGAGCACGTGATAACCTGGATTGAATTCTGTAAAGAAATTCTCGTGATTGCTCCAAAACGCTAATTCAACTCCATCATATACGATCAAATTGCACCCGCGGTATTCGCTGTACGGAATCGAACGCACATACTCCAGCGACTTGTTTTCCGTAAGAAGAAAGTCTCGTACCAACTCACCGCGTGAACGGTAGTCGGATGCTCGTTCTTCGTTCCGTGACCAGTTCGCCACAGCGGCGAATCGTCCAGTTGTAGTAACTCCCATCCAAGTACCCAGTTCCTCTAAGTCTCGGCCGCCAAAAATGTTTGGATGGTCCATCCAATAGTGAGCAGCATTTGTCGGGCGGGCGAAATATTCGTCTCGATTCGCTGCTACGATCAACGGGTACTTTTGGTCAACCTTGAACGCGAGAAGTATCAAGCACACAGATTCAACTCCATTCAAATTTAGTGTGAACAGGGCAATCCAGAGATCGAGAAGTAACAATCTCGTATTTCAATTACAATTTCTTCATGTAATAAATTTACGTCCAATTTTTTCAAATTTTCGGTGTCAAAACACCGCACTATGAAAGAGATCCGTTGAACTATCCAGATATAAATCCAATAATTTTTTCTCTTGGACCGATTTCCTTTCGTTGGTACGGACTACTTTACGTCGTTGCTTTTGTCGTTTGTTATACCCTAGGCCGAAAGCGACTAAAAACTCATTCTAACTTAACTGTCCAGCAATGGAATGACCTACTGTTTTGGGGCATCGTCGGTACGCTCCTTGGCGGTCGGTTTGGTTTCGTTCTGTTCTATGGTTTTGACAAATTCTTAACCGATCCGCTCTGGGCAGTGAAGGTCTGGGAAGGCGGTATGTCGTTTCATGGCGGTGTCATCGGAGTAGCAACTGCGATCCTCTTGTGGTGCAAGATAAATAAGACTGCTTTCTTAAGTGTAACTGACGTTGTCGTTCCGGTTGTGCCCATCGGTATCGGAATCGGTCGGTTGGGAAACTTCATTAACACTGAGTTGCCTGGACGTGTAACAGAGAGCTTTTTGGGAGTGCATTTTCCCTGCCACGCTGTTGCAGGTCTCAATCCTACCTGTGTAGGTGAATACGAAAACTTGACGCGCCACGTCTCAAGTTTGTATCAAGCTTTCGTGACCGGGGTAGTCGTTTTTGGTCTATTGTGGTGGTTCTCTCGAAAACAGAGAAATCGTGGTATCGTCAGCGGCATGTTCCTCCTGTTATACGGTGTCGGACGATGTTTTACAGAGACGTTTCGCGAACCCGATGTTGAACTTGGATTCATCGCAGGAAACTGGCTCACCATGGGACAATTACTCTCAATTCCAATGATTCTGATTGGCGGCTTACTGCTAATTCCCACAGTCAATCAAAATTTAACGGATCGCTCTAAACCATGAAACAGTATCTTGAATTACTGCAAAGAATTGTCGATGAAGGCGTACCAAAAGAAGATCGAACTGGGACGGGCACTCTGTCTGTTTTTGGGCATCAATTTCGGGTCGATCTAAGTGATGGATTCCCGTTAGTAACCACCAAAAAGATGTTTGTTCGCGGAATCGTGCATGAATTACTCTGGTTATTGTCGGGCTCTTCAAACATCCGTTATCTTCAAGAGAACAATGTTCATATTTGGGATGAATGGGCAGATGAAAATGGAGACTTAGGCCCCGTTTACGGCTATCAATGGCGCTCGTGGCCATGCGCGAACGGTGAATTTATTGATCAAATTTCACGGGTTGTCGATTCTATTCGTACGAATCCGTCTTCGCGACGTCATTTGGTCTCAGCCTGGAATGTTGAATATATCGACAAGATGGCTCTGCCACCATGCCACACTTTTTTTCAGTTCTACGTTGCGCAAGATAGGTTGTCCTGCCAACTTTATCAAAGAAGCGCCGACATCTTCTTGGGGGTACCCTTCAATATCGCAAGTTATTCTCTGCTCACACACATGGTCGCTCAGGTAACCAATTTAGAGCCAGGTGAATTTGTCCACACCTTCGGTGACGCACACTTGTATGTAAATCACTTGGAACAAACGAAAGCACAATTAGAGCGCGAACCTCTTGAACTGCCGCAACTGGAACTCAATCCCGCGATTACCGATCTGTTTGAGTTTCGATACGAGGACTTTCGAATCGTTAATTACACCAGCCACGAAGTCCTGAAAGCAGACATTTCCGTGTAACGACGGCTCTGGAACAATGCAAATTACCGAGTCAGGCGTAGCCCGCAAACCACTCAAATTATCTAACCCTTACCCGTACAAGCTCTACGCAGTCCCACGACGATTTCCAAGGATCGATACAGTTGGCAGGACTCTCGGAGGCCTACTTTAGATCGTGTTAGGACTACTCGTGCCGTTGATCTTCATCGAAAAGAGGTGCAATGTTAGCGAGTGGGTGAATCATACTTCCCACAAGTTGTGCGCTAGCAATGCTCTGTGAATAGGTCGTGATCATTTCTCTCATTTGGGCTATGTCTCGCAATCGAGTGATAGGTCGCAACAATAAATTACCTTGGAAGCTCCCAAACGAGCTCAAGTATTTCAAAGACCGGACGCTAGGCAAGCCAGTGATTATGGGTCGTAAAACCTTTGAGTCGATGCCGTCGCCCCTCTCAAATCGATTGAATATAGTTTTGACACGTACAGCACAGAACTTGAACAAGGCAGTCGTCGTTCACTCACTCAAAGAAGCATTGGATCACGCGAAAAAACATTGTGATGAGAACGAAATTGAAGAATGTTTTGTAATTGGGGGTACAAGTGTGTACGCAGAAGCATTACCACATGCACAGAGGTTGTACGCAACAACTGTGAACACTGAGATTCAGGGCGATGCCTACTTTCCAATATATGACGAAAGCCAATGGACCATTGTCGCAGAAACCCATCATCCTCAGGATTCAGAGCACGTTTACTCGTACGACATTAGTCGATATGAACGAACTCGCTAATCGCGCAGTAGCTCGTTAATCGACGTCTTTGCCCGTGTATTTTCGTCAACCTTCTTAATGATTACCGCGCAGTACAAGTTGGGATTCGATCCACTGACGTTTTGATTCTGCATCGGAAGCGTACCCGGTACAACTACCGAGTACGCCGGTATGCGACCACGAAGAATCTGACCTGATTGCGCGTCGTAAATCTTCGTCGATGCTCCAATGAAAACTCCCATCGAAAGCACTGAACCCTCCTCGACAATTACACCCTCCACAACTTCTGAGCGGGCACCGATAAAACAGTTGTCTTCGACTATCACTGGATTAGCCTGTAGTGGTTCGAGTACTCCACCGATACCGGTACCTCCCGAAATGTGGCAGTTCTCTCCGATCTGAGCACAAGATCCTACGGTTGCCCAAGTGTCAATCATCGTACCACGACCAATATGAGCGCCAACGTTGACGAAGCATGGCATGAGTACGACATTAGGTGCGATGTATGCTGAGCGACGCACGAAAGCACCAGGAACAGCACGAAAACCTCGTGAACTGAATTTTTTCGAATCCCATCCAGAAAACTTAGAAGGTACTTTGTCCCACCACGATAAAGCGTCGTTCTGTGTAGCAACACGCTCAACCGGATTGAGGACAAAACTCAGCAACACAGTTTTTTTTAACCATTGATGAACAACCCATTCACCTAAGAGTTTTTCGGCAACCCTCAAAGTACCGTTGTCGAGTGCTGCTAAAGTCTCGTCAACCGCACAACGCACGGGACCTTCGGTAGCTGCAGAGTACTTGTCTCGTTCTTCCCAAGCTCGATTGATTAGTTGTTCGTTGTTCAAACTAGTCTTCCTTTTGAAAATCTGATCCAACAGATGAAATTATGTGGGTTCCGACAAATCTGTATTGACACTATTCTCAATTTGATTCGTCAATTTTGTACATCACCTTTTACACTTGGTGGCTGTCGCCCAAGGTGCATGTCCAACGATAGTACCTCACAGAATTCTTCATCTTTAGAATAGGGAATCCTGATGATTGTGAAACCAAGAATTCGTGGCTTTATCTGTACCACCGCACATCCAACTGGATGTGCCAAGAATGTTCAAGACCAAGTGAATTACGTGCGTGGGAGACCGCAAGTAAAGGGTTCGTCCAACGCTCTAATAGTCGGATGTTCCGCCGGATACGGTTTAGCCTCGCGCGTTTCAGCGGCTTTTGGCTGCGGAGCAAACACCATTGGGGTGTCATTTGAGAAAGAACCTACCGAAAGAAAAACTGGTTCCGCGGGTTGGTACAACAACTTTGCATTTGATCAGCTAGCAAGTTCAACTAATCTGTTCTCACACACGATCAATGACGACGCGTTTGCTGACCATACGAAAGCTGAAGTGATAAAAGCTATTCGGAACAATACTGGTTCAATTGATCTACTAATTTACAGCCTCGCGGCACCCATCCGTACGCACCCGAAAACGGGTGAAGTGTTTCGGTCGACGATCAAACCCATCGGGCAAACCATGAGCTCGCGCACACTAAAGCTCGATGTGTTGACTGGGAATTGTGAAGTCGCAGAGATCGACATTGAGGAAGCGACAGATGAAGAAATACGATCAACGACCGCGGTCATGGGCGGAGAAGATTGGGAATATTGGATCGAAGTGCTTGCTGAGGCTGGAGTACTGGCCAAAAACTTTAAAACCGTTGCTTACACCTATTTAGGTAATGAGCTCACGTGGCCGATTTATCGTGGGGGAACGATCGGAAAAGCTAAAGAACACCTCGACGAGACTTGTCAAAAACTGAATCAACGATTTGGTCAATCTGGATTCGAAGCATCCATCGCAGTTCTCAAAGCAGTCGTTACCCAAGCGAGCACCGCGATCCCAGTAGTCCCGTTGTACTTTTCAATCTTGTTTCGAGAGATGAAAGCAAGGGGTACTCACGAAGACTGTATTGATCACATCCATCGACTCTTTCATGAGCAACTATATCAAGAACCGCGAAGAGAAGATGGCTCCGGACGAATTCGTATGGATAACTATGAACTCGACGAAGCAGTTCAGGCTAATGTTGCGAAGAGCTGGGAACAGATCAATTCGGAAAACGTCTTTGAACTTGCCGATGTCAGCGGATTTCGGGCAGACTTCTTGCGACTGTTCGGTTTTGGACACCCTGAAGTCGATTACGACGCGGAGGTTAACCCGGTCCCGTCGCACGGATGATTGAACGGCCTCGCGACACGACATTTTTAAAGGCTTGTCGAGGAGAACCCACAGAATATACACCGATTTGGTTAAACCGTCAGGCGGGACGGTACATGCCGGAATATCGGGCTGTCAAAGGCAAAACCAAGAGTCTAGACTTCTTTACAAATCCTGATTTAGCAGCAAGAGTCACTTTGGACGCGCAGCGGATTCTTGGCGTTGACGCGGCAATCGTCTTTGCTGACCTACTACCGATGCTCCATCCAATGGGATTGGAGTTGGATTACTTTGAAGGTGTGGGTCCTCGTTTCGCCAATCCTATCCGTGAACCTCGCGATAGCTCGAGTTTGCGGAGATTGGAAGCTGAAGAAGATTGCGGATACATTGCACTGACCATTCAAAATGTTTTAGAAGATCTTCCCACCGACGTCAGTCTGATTGGTTTTGCCGGGGCTCCCTTTACGCTTGCAGCTTACGCTATCGAAGGTCAGGGATCACATCATTTCCAGAATGTGAGAAAGTTCATGTATCAGTATCCCAAAAGTTGGTCCGAACTTCTTGAGAAGATTACTCTGTCGATAATCGACTATGTGAATCTCCAAGTTCGAGCCGGTGTGGATGCAATTCAAATATTCGACAGTTGGGTCGGATGTCTAGGTACGAAAGAGTATCAAACTTATGTCTTCCCCTTTACCCAGCAACTGTTCCGTGGCATTGATGACACAATACCAAGAATTTATTTCGGTACGGGTAACACGCATTTACTAAAGATCATGTATGAAACGGGTCCCGATGTTCTTGCACTCGATTGGCGACCCCGACTGATAGAAGTGTGGGAAGACTTACAGTGCAGAGCAATTCAGGGTAACATGGATCCAATCGCGTTATGTGCAGATGAGAAGGTGGTTATTGAGCATGCTCAACGAATCCTTTCTGACGTTGCCGCAAAACCTGGGCACATTTTCAACTTGGGACATGGAATAATTCCATCGACACCCGTTGAGAACGTTAAACGTCTAGTCGACTATGTTCAGTCTTCCACGTTCCGATAGAGCAAGCACAGAAGTCTTCACATTCTCTGAATGTTCCCGATGATTGATATGTCGATTTTTGTCGGTTGCTGTCAAAAACAATAAGCATCAAGCACACGAATTAAGGTATCTTGTGCGGTTCGCACCTGACCAAGTGACAAATATTCGTCGACTTGATGTGCTTGATCAATAGATCCTGGACCGAACACAATCGTATCGAGACCCATATGTTGCAAAAAAGGTGCCTCGGTACCGAATGCGACGGTCTTAACTGTTTTCCCCGTTAGTTGTTCCATGAGTTTTGATAGTTTTGAGTCAGAGTTCGCCGAAAATGGTTCGATCGGTGGCATTCCCAGATCGACATCGATGGGCATACCTACTTTTGACTCAAGCGACACTAGGAGATGCCTTAGTTCTTCTGCTACCAGGGCACTGGACATTCCGGGAAGAGTTCGACAGTCGATTAAAAGTTCTGCACTATTGCAAATTCGGTTCGCACTATCACCGGCATGAAGGCACCCAAGATTCATGGTTGGATAAGGAATATCGAAGGCTTCATGGTGATGTCGCTGACGAAGAACTTCACGATAATTAAGGAGCGCGGTGAGTATTCCGTGCATCCCCTCGAGCGCGTTAATTCCAAGCTTTGGGTCTGACGAATGAGCTGATCTACCACGCGTTGTGATCTTCATGGTAAATATCCCTTTGTGCGCGGTTACCAGTTCTAATGAAGTCGGTTCCCCAATAATAGCCGCTTCAGCAGTCAGCTCTTCCGTGTCTAGTAAGTGTCTTGCACCCGCCATGTCCGTCTCTTCGTCAGCCGTGGCTAGTACGGTAATCGGTTTTGTCAGTTTGGTTGAGCATGTGTGCTCTAAGATCTCGAATATCGTCGGAAAAAATCCTTTCATATCGCAAGTACCGAGACCAAAGAACTTGTCATCCCTAGACGTCAATTCAAACGGATCACTAGTCCACAGTTCGGGATTGCACGCGACCGTGTCGGTATGACCAGAAAGCAGTAAACCTCCTGTTCCCTCACCTTTCCTCGCGACCAAATTGAATTTGGTATCGTTCGGTAACGTCTGGATTGAAATATCAAAACCAAGATCCTCCAACCACGTAGCCAACAATTCAACGACCGCGCGATTACTACAATCAAGCTCGCGCGACAGATTGCTGACAGACGGTGCCTGTACTAAAGCTCCAAGCATTTCTGGGAAACTTGGTATGGACATAAACGTTATTAGGAAGTTTGGTCGCTGGCTAAGAAAAAGATGTACAAAGTTTACTGAGGACTTGTAAGTATGGTAGCGACGCCCGCTAGTTTTGCAGACCGCGATGGCACTATTTGGATGAATGGTGATTTTGTAGATTGGCGGGATGCCAAAGTGCATGTTTTAACACACACTTTGCATTATGGAGTCGGTTGTTTTGAGGGGGTCCGAGCATATGCCAGTTCGCAAGGACCTCAAATATTCAGGCTTCACGATCACACACGACGATTCTTTGACTCAGCGAAAATCTTACGAATGCAAATCCCCTTTTCATACGATACTCTCATTACCGCACAAGTTGACACGGTGCGACGCAATCAATTGGATTCTGCGTACATTAGACCCATAGCGTTTCTAGGTTCAGAAGCAATGGGATTACGCGCCAAGGGACTGTCTGTGAATGTCTGTGTTGCCGCATGGTCTTGGCCAAGCTACATGGACCCTGCTGCTCTAGCGAATGGTATTCGAGTCCAAACGTCGTCTTACACGCGCCACCACGTCAATATCAGCATGTGTAAAGCTAAGGCCGTCGGCCATTACATCAACTCTGTGTTAGCACTATCCGAAGCACTAGACGGTGGTTATGACGAAGCACTGTTGCTTGACAATGAAGGATATGTCGCGGAAGGTACAGGTGAAAATGTCTTCTTAGTAAAAAATGGAGTCATCCAAACGCCCGAGCTCACTTCCTGTCTCTCGGGCATCACACGGGACACGATACTGACCTTTGCTAAAGAACTTGGGTATGAAGTCATTGAACGCAGAATCACTCGAGATGAGTTTTACATCGCGGATGAGTGCTTTATGACTGGTACCGCCGCTGAAGTCGTCCCCGTGTGTGAATTGGACAGTCGTACCATCGGCGATGGTACTCGAGGCCCCATAACAGAACAACTACAACAAATGTACTTTGATCAAGTCCAGGGCAAGAGTACAAACCATCCTGAATGGCTCACCCTAGTCGAGTGACTTAGCCTATGTAATTCGGTAATCGCGTCGTTGCCCGTTCGCCATCGTTTTGAATCGACGATGCACCCAAAAGTACTGTGCTGGTTGACTTCGAATAAGCTGTTCGATCACTCGATTGACATCGGTTGCATCAGCCAGATAACACTCGGGTACTGCGAGCTTCGATAACTCAATTGGAAGTAACTCAACGTCCCAAGTTCGTTCTTTGTTATTCCTTGTATGAGCCATCAAAACGACCCGAGCACCCGTTAGACGCGCCAGTCGAAACGGGGTAGTGATTGTCGACGCTTCGACTCCAAAAAAAGGTGCGAAACAAGTAGCTTTTCTCGTCCCCATATCCTGATCTATTGCGATCCAAACGGTCTTGCCGCGGCGCAATTCATTCACCACGGTCTTCAATTCTGTTGCAAGATATAGCTTTTCGTACGCACGTGATCTACGGCTGACTGCGAAGTAATTTGCCACGGGATTTTTGATGTCACGGTAGGTAATTTGAAAGGGTGAGCGGTGGCTCACCGCAGTTCCACAAAGATCTAGGGAAGCAAAGTGCGCGCCAAGTAAGATCGTGCCTTGTGAGTGTTCGCTAGGCCGCAGCTGTTCAAGTCCCGATACATTCACTCTTTCCAAGAGCGTGTCTATACCGCGGAACCAAACAAACAGAGTTTCGACCATGCTTCGCGAGAATTCATCGATCGTACTTCGTGTCAGTTCATCGCGTTGCAAAGGCGTAAGTTCGGGGAAGGCTAATTGCAAATTCACTCGAATGACTGCCTTTCTTCTGGGTACCCACGAAAAGAAAACACGCGCAACCCACCTACCCAGTGTGTATTGCAATCCGAGGGGAAGTCGTGCTATACACCAACCTAGCCCGAACAATGTCCAAGTAGGCCAATACCAAGGCAACCACAAGTGCTTCATCGGACATCAAACACGTTGAACCAGGTGATCAAGGATTCTGCCAATTCAACACTCACTCACGTTCCTGAAATACTTGATGATCTATGACCGCACCTTTAGTAACTCCAAGAAGAGAACTTAGACCTGCATTTACTTCAATAACCGCCCGAACCGGGGTATCTGACTTTATCGAATCTAAAGAATGCGGTACGGTATGAGTCGCAACTTTTTGAATTTGACCACGATCGTCCACAAACCACATATCCAAGGGTACATGAGTGTTCTTCATCCACATACTCAGTATCTGACTTCGTGAATACGAGAAGAGCATGCCTCGGTCTATCGGTAAATGACGAATGTACATTAAGCCTTGAGCTTGATCCGCGTCGGTGGTTACAGTGACCACTTTAAACTGAGCGGACAATCCATCTGTCGTACGGACTACTAGCGTTTCAAGTTCATTTAAATATAAAGGCGAGCGAATCTGTCCTTCAGAGCTAGGCCAAATCGCCAGCAACGCGATCAGTACAACTATTGTTGCTTTTGGTAGTGTAAATGAAAGGTTCGTAATGCACTTCAATGAACTTTACCCGAACGATTATGGGAACGAAATGGAAGACCGATCCGAGGTGTAAATTATTTGCCTACTCACTATGAGTCTCTACGCGTTCAAAGTACAGAATTAAATGTATAAAATTATTTCGTTCAAAACTTGTTGCTAACTCGTGTTGGCTCAGTGTGTATGCCCATCCCCCGGGCATAGATGTGTTATAGGATAACACGATAGGAGAATCATGATCAAATCAAAAATTGTAAAAATTTGGATGCTACTCGCTGGCACATTACTCTGGGTGGGAGTCACGACCACGGCACAAGATGCCGATGATGACGAACCGACCGCAGAGAACGACGAGGAGATGGAACTACTCAATGTCATTGGAATTCGAAACCCAAATCGATCCAGTTCGGACTCTCCCGTTCCGATTGATATTATCAGCGGCGCGAGCTTAGAAGTAAATAACGGTGGTGCAGACCTGATGGCGCAAATCGCTAATCAAGTACCCTCGTTCAACCTTGAACAGTTTCCAATTGCCGATGCAGCAACTATTATTCGTCCCCCTCATCTTCGTGGATTATCTGCAGACTCGACGTTAATACTCGTTAACGGTAAACGACGGCACCGAGGTTCTGTGATTTCGTTGCTTGGCGGTGGGAAGAACGAAGGAGCACACGGCGTTGACATTAATGCAATCTCCACCATTGCTCTCGAGCGAGTTGAAGTGTTACGTGATGGCGCATCAGCTCAATACGGTTCAGATGCCGTAGCCGGAGTAATGAACTTCGTACTCCGAAGTAGCGACAGCGTACGCTCTGTTCAAGTCAAGGGATCTCAAACTTATGAAGGGGATGGTACCATGTTCTCTATCGCAGGGATCTATGGCTTGCCGATAGGTGATGGTGGTTCGCTAACCGTAAGTGCCGATTACAGTGCGACTGAAGCTACGATTAGAAGCGTTCAAGTCCGTGAAGCAGAAAACTTAATCGCTGCAGGGAATACCCACGTTCGCGTACCTTTTGCTCAAATCTGGGGTGCTCCTGAGATTCATTACGATTTCCGAGGAGTTGCAAATTTTGACATGCCGATGGATAACGGGTTGACTTTGTACGGTTGGGGAAGTGTCTCTTTAAGAGACGTTGAAGGAGGATTTTTCTTCAGAAGTCCCACGACTCGCTCCGGTGTGTTCACAATCGACGGCGGGGAGACTTCGCTCATCGCGGACCTAGGTGACGATAGTAGTGATTGTCCGGTTGTCCCAATCGTAGATAAGCTGGTACCAGATGCAGACTTGCTCGCACAAGTCGAGGCTGATCCAAATTGCTACTCTTTCTTATCTCGGTTCCCCGGGGGCTTCACTCCGCAATTTGGTGGTGAAGTTTCAGATTACAGTTTTGCTGTAGGTGTTGAAGGAATGATCTTCAACGTCTGGGACTTTGATATGAGCTTTGTTTGGGGTACCAACGTCGTTGCGTATTACATGCACAACACCATTAATCCACAGCTTGTCGATCGACAAAACAATATCCCAACTTCCTATCAAGTTGGGGAAACTGGCGAAACAGATTGGACCTTCGACTGGTCAATGCATAGAAACATTCCGGTTGCATCGGGATATGACGACATACACTTTGCGACCGGCCTAGTAGTTCGAAGTGAGGGTTTCGTGACCGAACAAGGCGAAGAAGACTCCTGGTTCGTCAACCCAGATTTCGTCAGCCAAGGGTTCGGTGTCGGTTCCAACGGTTTTCCTGGTTACCCAGAGTCTGCTGAAGTAGACGAGTCTCGAACAAGCATAGCATTGTGGGTGGATGCGGAGCAAATGTTCACGTCAAACATACTTGCTACGTTTGCGATGCGGTATGAAGAGTTTGAAGGTTTTGGAGACACGCTCGATTTTAAAGTCAGCACGCTGATAAATTACACTGACAACTTTGCAATTCGTTCTGGCTTCAGTACTGGTTTCATTGCCCCAACTGTTGGGCAAGCGAACTTCCGTGTAGTTACCACCAACTTCCTCGTTAGCGACATCTGTCCAGTTCCAGGAACTCCTTGTCTCACAGATGAAGTTACCGTGCCCGCAACTGACCCTATAGCTACAGCTGTTGGGGGAGAACGCTTACAGCCAGTTAAGTCGCACAACACTACTTTCGGTATGGTTCTAAAAGCGTTGCAGACCGACATTACAATCGACTTCTTCAGGATCGATGTCCAAGACCGATTGGCCCGCACATCAGCCATTGAATTGTCGTCGGCGATTTTTGATGAACTTGAAGCGGGCGGTGCAGTCGTTGATCGAAATCTCAGGACGGTTAGATTTTTCACAAACAACTTCGACACTAGAACCGAGGGTGTAGAAATCGCTGCGGAGAGGTCCATGGAAATAGCCCGTCGCGAGATAGATTTCACGCTTGTAACCAGTTTTATCAAGACTACTGTTGAGAACTATGATCCTGCAGTAATTAACGAACAACGCATTCGTGAACTGCGAAAAGGCCTTCCAAAGCTTCGGCTAACTCTCTCAGGCTTTCATTCGGTAAACGCGAAATGGAACGTTCAAGGAAGACTTCGATATTATCACAAGATCTGGGAAGCACACTTGTTCTCGGATGCTTACCCGTTTGATGTTTCCGAAGACATCTTACTTGATGTCGAAGTCAACTATATGTTCGACGAAAACACAACATTCACGTTTGGACTTGAAAACACGACGAATATCTTTCCAACTGGGAATCCTTGGGCTCATGTAGCAGGTTCAAAATATCCGATGACCGGTCCGTTCGGATTTAATGGTGGCGTCGCATATTTTCGAGCGAATATGAACTGGTAAATTTCACTCCGTAACCATTAATAAAGAGCCCGATTATCGGGCTTTTTTATTGCCAACTACAGTGATCCATTTGTCCAAAACGAGTTCTCGCGGAGCATTAGTTATAAACGATCAAATAGCGTGCTCTAGGATCTCAGTGGCACAAAACTCGTTCTCAAGGTTTGAACAAATCGACTATAAAGGTAAGCACTACTACCGATCGAGTGAGTTTAAACAGCGTTGAGGATTAACCTCTCGATAGGACGCAACTCATCTGAGAACATTGGTACGAGTAAGAGTCTCAAAGAACAGAAGAAATTTCGTAAAAACTGAGTGCTTATGATGCATTTCAACTTGATTCACATCGCTCGGCAAATAAGCAAAGAGTTCCTCTAAAGACTTGATTATTTCCTTGATCGTTGTGTAGGTAGGCTCGATATAATCGTAAGGTATTCGGTTTTTAAAACTAATGGTTCCCACAGAGTAGAAAGTGAGTGTTTGATGTATCGAACATTTAGTGTCGCACTACTGTTTTTTCTTCCGGTATTGGCCAGTTGTGGTGGTGGATCGTCAACAAGCATACCACCTATAAAGATATCAATCTCTGCGCCAACTAGCTCAGTTTATGAAGACTCACAAGATGCTATCATTGTCACAGTCTCCCTCGCGAAATCGTCACTGACGAATATCTCCGTTGCGCTGGACGTAACAGGTACTGCAACTCCCGACGTGGACTACGAACTATCTGCTACGAGCGTTAATTTCCCTGCAGGAACCACTTCAGTAGAACTTACATTAACACCTTATCGCGACTGGGAGAATGATCCAAATGAGTCCATTAGAATCAGAATTGGGGACATTCTAGGAAACGGCACCGCAGCTCTCGACGCGAATGAGATTCAAATATTTCTCGAGAATGGGCCGACACCTTCAAACTACAAGTTGAATGTCAGTGCAAACCTCCTAATTTTTTCTCGTGCAACGATATTTTCATCGGGAATTCAATATCGCCTCACGGTGTATAACACAGGCCGCGCGTCCGCATCAAGTACACAAGCAAGAGTCGTTCTCCGTAAAGCACTGAGAGACACTGGCAGCACCGTGTACAGTAATCGAGTTGACGTACCTGCGCTGTCCCCCTGGGGTAGTTACAGGACTTCAATTTTGATTCCACTGGACAGCTCTACTTTTGAACCAAATACCTCCTACTACGGATTTGCCTCGTTAGAGCGCACTTCTGAAGAAATCAGTGCGGCATCTCGATATGGCACGAGCTACTTTGGTTTTACTCTCAATAATGAGTTAGAGGTGGTATCGCGTTGTACGACTACCGAACCAGAGATGCCTTCCGAGGAACCGGACAAATTTCTTGAACATCATTGGAATCTCAACAACACCGGCCAAAACGCTTTCGCGCAAAGTGGCGGTGTCCCCGGTGCGGATCTGAG
This sequence comes from Pseudomonadales bacterium, assembly GCA_011525295.1. Lineage (GTDB taxonomy): Bacteria > Pseudomonadota > Gammaproteobacteria > Pseudomonadales > Azotimanducaceae > Bin55. The sequence goes on from WTGV01000059.1 coordinate 203,360, forward strand.
CATGGACAGCGTGTTAGATGAAGGTCCCTATGGTGAAAACGTCACGGTGGCTGTGGTCGATACTGGTCTTGAAATGTGCCATCCTGATTTAGCTCCAAACGTGGATGTAAATGGTTCATACAACTTTGCAGCTCGCGAAACTTTTGGCAAACAATGGTACGGTGCTACCGAACTCGATCCTTTTAACCCTGAAAATTTAGGGGACCACGGTACTTCAGTTGCTGGAATCATCGGTGCTGTGGCTGATAATGGGATCGGCGGTCGCGGCGTCGCTCCCCGTAGCCGACTACGAGGGTTTAATTATCTAGGCACCAACTCCAGTTCCGAGGAGGCTTTGGGTTTCAGTGACGATAAGCCTCGTTCTTCCGACGTTGACATATTTAACATGTCCTACGGTACTTTGCCTTACTTAGGGAACAGTTCATCTTGGACTTACAACCTGTACCAACGCGGTATTACTGACTTACGTGACAGCCGGGGTGCTTTATACGTGAAATCAGCTGGAAACAGCTTTTTCGCTTGTGGGAGTATCGAACACTCGATTCGGGATGAAATAGGCTGTAGTTCGTCCAACGGTGACCCACTTCATAGTTTGCCCTTCCTTGTTGTAGTAGGAGCGTTGAATGCCAGTGATACTCGTGCAGGGTATTCTTCAACTGGAAGTAATCTGTGGATTTCGGCGCCGGCCGGCGAGTATGGAGATCGATTCCCAGCTTCAATCAGCACCGATCAGCAAGGAAGAGATCGCGGCTACGTGATCTTATCAAATCGCGGCCTGGCAAATGACGACGCTCTCAATCCATCGGGCAATTACATTAGTACATTCAATGGAACTTCCGCGGCAGCGCCAAATGCATCTGGTGCAATAGCAGTCCTGCTTTCGGTGAATCCAAACTTAACATGGCGAGACGTTAAGTACATCTTGGCGAAGACCGCGCGCAAAGTAGACCCCAATATCCTACCTGTGAGTATCGCTTTTGGAGGCGGAAAACCGCACATCTTACGACATACTTGGGTTCAGAATAGCGCCGGGTACAACTTTCATAACTGGTTTGGTTTCGGTGCTATCAACTTGGACAATGCAGTCGCCTTAGCACGAACACACCAATCCGATAGTCTAGGAACCTTCACCAAGTCCAATGACTATAGAAACCAATCAACGATCGCCATTCCCGACTACGATAGTGATGGCGTGGAGTCGAGAATTACGGTGACTGGTTTTAGCGACGCAGCGAATATTGAAGCGGTGGTTCTTAACCTTGAAGGTTCGCACAACTTCATGCCGGATATGGGTATCACTCTCATTTCACCTGACGGAACCGAGAGTATCGTCAATAAAGTATTCAATGACTTTTTAGTCCACAATACGACCCTATCCTGGAGTTTGTTGTCTAATGCGTTTTATGGAGAGTCTCCAAACGGAGATTGGACGTTGAAAGTAGTCGATGCAGCTCCCAATGACACTGGGACTATTACCGAATGGTCCTTAGAGTTTTATTACGGCACGCACCCGCCGTAGAGATTAGTGAATCGATTCAAAGGTGCGTCTCTTTTGAATCTCCCAAATCGAGACGAACAGAGCGCCAAGGTAACCCAAAAAGGTACCGATAACAATCTCCACGCTTGCAGAAAAATAGTCTAACGAGACGATGTGGATCGTTCCACCGAAACTCTGTACGAGTTGATTGAGGGGATCTTTAATAGCAAATAGTGCCCCAAACACGATTGCCGTCGCTACTACGCCACCTCCGAATCCGTACAAAATTCCACAATAAATAAAAGGACGACGTAGATAACGGTCTGATGCACCTAGGAGTGAAAGTACTCGTAATTCCCTAAACCGCGACTCGATAGCTAGTCGTACTGAGGCAAAAGTTACAAACACGACTCCAAAGCCGAATAACGCGCCAACAATCCACATGAGGGTTGAAACAACTTTATGTATCGCGTTTAAGTTTCGAATCCACTCGGTATCAAAATCGATGCTGTCAACGATCGCATAACTTCGCAACGAGTCTAGTAGGGACTCGACTTCAACAGTTGGTGTATCCTGTTGTAATACCACGGACAACGAAGCCGGCAGTGGGTTGTCTTCTAAAGCGGCCAATTCCTGGTCATAACCAGTGACCAGTTGAAATTCTGCCATCGCCTGCTCGGCTGAGGTCAACTCTACTGATTGAACCACAGTACTTTGAACTACATACTCCCGAACAGCTTCGATTGTCTGAGTAGAACTTGCTGGAACAAAATACACAGTAAATCCCGTATCGTCATGCAATTGTTCAGCTAGGAGATGAATGTTGTGTTGCACCAACCAAAAACCTGCTGGAAGAGACAACGCAACCCCGATCAATAGCCAAACAAACAGAGTGACCAATGCATGGCGACTCAGGTGTTGCACGCTTTCAAGCAAGCTGTGCGCGCGAACTCTCAAATTCGAACCGTGGGATTCTGGATCCCTTTGCTTTAGGAGAGTTTGTCCGTTCACGGATGTGATGATGAACTTTCGGCTACACGAACTTGAGGAGTAACCCGACTTAGGGACCCATCCTTTAACTCAAACACATGCTTCATGTGTTCTGTCAACTCTGGTTCGTGCGTCGCTACTATAACTGTCGTTCCTAGTTCAGGAAACATGTCAAACAACGAACGTACCTCTATAGACAGTTGATTGTCCATATTACCTGTTGGTTCATCCGCTACGAGTAGTTTAGGGCGATGTGCAATTGCTCGAGCGATCGACACTCGTTGTTGTTCACCAGTTGACAATCGTACGGGGTAGAAATCTCTGACGGCGTCTAGTCCTACAACATTCAAACAACGATCGACACGATGACGAATGTCCTTGAACCGTAGACCCCGAACCCACAAAGGCATTGCTACATTGTCAAAGATTGTTCGATTTGGAATCAGCGAAGGATCTTGCAATACGATACCGACAGATCGACGGTAACGCGCAATTTCTGTGCGACTCAATGTAGTAATGTCAACTTCGTTAAAGAAAACTTTTCCGTTGGTAGGAGAAGTGAGTCCAAGCAAGATTTTTATTAGGGTCGTTTTCCCAGCACCCGAGCGACCAATTATGAAATTTACGGATTCTTGATCAAAGGTAACACTTATTTCCCGAAGCACTTCAAAGTTGTTCTCGAACGTTTTCCCTACATTTTCCAGTACCACCTTGCTCATGAACCGAGTAATCCACTGACATAGTCTTCCGGTTCAAAAGGTTGCAGCGCGTCGACACTTTCTCCCACTCCAACAAAGTATAGTGGTAGCGTAGTGATACTAGGTAGAGCCAGAACTACTCCACCCTTAGCGGTGCCGTCGAGTTTAGTCAAGACTAAACCTGAAAGAGGAACCGCGCTATCGAATTGCTTCACTTGCAACAAGGCGTTCTGACCAATCGTGCCGTCTAAGACGAGAATCGACTCGTGCGGGGCGGATGGATCTAGTCGTTGAATGACCCGATGTACCTTCGCCAACTCGTCCATGAGTCCTTTATTCGAATGAAGTCTTCCCGCAGTATCGACAATCAGGATATCGATGTTTCGAGATGTGGCAACTTGGAATGCATCGTGTGCGACCGATGCACTATCTGAGCCGGTCTGTTGAGCAAAAACTGGGATGTCATTCGCTTGTCCCAATCGCTGTAGTTGGTCGATAGCCGCAGCACGGTACGTGTCTCCAGCTGCGAGCATTACGGAGAGATTTTCGCCCTTAAAACGTTTTGCAAGTTTGCCAATGGTAGTAGTTTTACCGACGCCATTAACCCCAGTGACTAGTACTACGAATGGTCGGGAATCCGATACCGAGAAGGGTTTTAATAGCTTGTTTGCAAGCTCCAGTAGAACGGATTCCAATGCACCGATGAATTGTTCTCGTGAACTGAGATTCTGTTTGGATATTTCTCTTCGAAGTCGATCCAATATTTGGGCCGTTGTGCTCGCGCCAATGTCTGCGCTCAAGAGACTAAATTCCAGTTCCTCTAGTAAGTGCTCGTCGATCTCTCGTCCCGAGGAAAACACGTTAGCAATTCCGTTCGACACACGAGCTCGAGTTTTCGCGAGAGCGTTCCCCAAACGTGACCAAGTTTTGGGTTTCTTATTTGTTGTGGACACTTTCCTGATCTTTGTCACCAGACTTCAACGTTTGCCAGTTGGCTACAACATTATCAATTTTTTGTGGAAAATGTGCTTATTCCAATGTCTTAAGCAATTGTAGACTGCACCGTGTTGAATCACAGAGTACGTATTGTCTCCGGTCGTTTTAAAGGTCATCGACTGAAACTCATCGACCAAAAACGATTGCGACCGACGTCCGATCGGGTCCGGGAAACACTTTTTAACTGGATCGGTTCCAATATAACCCAAATGAAAGTTCTGGACCTCTTTGCTGGATCCGGTGCGCTTGGATTTGAAGCGCTCTCGCGCGGTGCTCCCAAAGTTACCTTTATCGAAAAACAAGCCAAAATAGCCAATCAGATCAAAGATACGTGCCATCGGTTGGATCTTTCCGCACAAGAAGCAGAGGTTATTCGTAGAAATTGCTTGCCTTGGTTAAAACAAGACAATCAAATATGGGATCTGGTGTTCGTCGACCCGCCGTTCACTGACTCAAACATCTATGCGAAAGTCCTCCATGAACTACAAACTCATATGAGTGACCTTGGATTGATCTACTTAGAACACTCTAAACGAACAACTATACACACGCAGCCCTATTCGGTGTGGAAAGAAGCTACTGTCGGTGAAGTAAAGTTCTCTCTGTTGTCCTTGGAATCAAGTACGGGTATACAGAGCATTCGCTAAGAACGCTTTGTACTTTCTTCAAGGATTCGCGAAGCGTCGCACCGAAAGGCACTTTTACGCCAAAAACTCCAAACTGTCTGGATCAGTGAAACGAGACTCGTACGGTTTGACTAAGTCAAAGTTTCGACTTCTTTAGACGACTTTTGGATCCACGTGAACTAGCCGCCTAGAAACGGAGGAGGAACGATACTGTCCCCCAGACCGATTCGACCTCTTCTTCAAAAACCTTGGTTACAGCCAGTTCGATAGCTGGTCTTGGACCGAAACCCTTTCCAAACGGAAACTCAACACCTACAGATGCCGTCGGAGTCAAGCCGAAATCTTCCTCTAATTTACCACTAAACTGAAGACCACTCTTGAATTCAAACTCTACTTTGGATCTATAGGAGTAGTTTGAGTAACCTACTTTTCCGACGATGTTGACAGACTTGCTTACTGGGACCGCAAGTGTCCCAACAAACGAGGAAAAACGATTGTAAGCCGCTTTGATATCGTAGTTCGTAATTGTATCTTCGAAGTCCCGTTCAAAATTCTCTACTATCACCGAATCATTCATTGCCAGCGCAGAGTCCCGTGCGAACTCAAGCCCAAAAAAATCATTTATTTGAAACCCCATGCCCCACCTATTGCCATAGCCTTCAGTATTGGCAACTTCAACAGAAGTACCCTCTGGAAATACGGTGAATCCCCCGATAAAGTACCAATCAAAATCGTTGCCCTCCGCGGCCAATGGGACGCCGAGCGTACCGATCAAAACTATGAACAGATTTCGAATTTTCATTTTTGTGATTCCTTAGAGTTTTACATTACATCAATGGTTTCGAAGTGGTCAATCTCCTACGTCTATAACCGTGCGTTGACGGCTAACCGTTTTCATCGACTACTACTGTGACAATTACAAGCAATTAGTGTTCCACATGGAACTTAGAATGTAACGCTGTGTTTGACGGGAGACATAGTACTACTTACGACGGTGGTAACCGATCCAAGATGAGCCTGAGTAGTTCAAGCTCCGGACACCGATAATTTTAAAACACGACCATAGGATCATCAAATTCATCATGCGAATCATCATTTATCCTGGCAGTTTCAATCCCATAACGTTTGGACACATGAATATTGTCGAGCGAGCACTAGGTTTGTTCGACAAAGTAGTCGTAGCCTTTGGTACCGCTACAGACAAAGACCCAGATGTGTTTCTCGATGAACGTATGGAACTCTGCCGACAAGCTTTGAACCAGTATGGAACTCGTATAGAGGTAGAAAAATTTTCTGGTCTGTTGGTCGACTTTGTTCGTGCTAAAAATACGAAATTCATACTGCGGGGGCTACGAACCTTGATGGACTACGAGTATGAATTCCAAATGTTAGAAATGAACCGCCATCTTGACCCGGAACTCGAGTATGTGTTGCTTCCCACGGCCAGTAAATGGTCTTTTGTGTCATCGACTCGCGTACGAGAAATTGCAGCACTTGGCGGCGATGTTTCGGAATTTGTACATCCAGTCGTAGCACAATTCTTGGCAAAACACTATCGATCTCCGGATACATCGAGCTAGTGCTGACACATAGGACAGTAGACTGACTGTCGCTGACTATTTTTTACAGTCTTCAACGGAGTTGTGCAGCGCAAACACGGTTCTCCACCCCGACCGTAAACATGTAGTGCCATCTTGAAGTAACCGGTCTCACCATCAACTCCAAAGTAATCCCGTAGGGTTGTACCACCAGCCTTAATAGCTTCTTCCAACACGTTTTTGATTGCAGTCACAAGCCGTATACTTTCCGCGCGAGTCAGGTTAGCGCATTTTCGTTGCGGGCGCACTCCAGCAAGAAACAGCGCTTCATTGGCATAAATATTGCCAATACCAACGACGATTTGAGAGTTCATGATGAGAGACTTGACCCTAGCGGTACGTTTTCTCGTCTGTTTAAACAAGTAGTCGCCATCGAACTCGTCGATGAGTGGCTCTAGACCTAAATTTTGCAATGTCCAATGAACCGTATTTTCGGGTTGCCAGTGCATACTTCCAAAGCGACGAGGATCATGGTATCTGAGCGTCTTGCCGTTCCTGAAGACTAAATCTACATGATCGTGTTTTTCATGAGATTGAGTAGCAGGTAGCACTCGAAGGCGACCGCTCATACCCAAATGAATTATTAGGGTGCCGCATTCGAATTGAAACAGCAAGTACTTGGCACGACGAGTCACTTCAATTAGTCGTTGCCCTAGTATGTTCTCCGGAATTTGGAGTGGCCAGCGAAGCCGGGTCTCGCGAATTACACAGCCTTGTAATTGCGAGCCTTCTAAATGAGAAGCAACCCCTCGGCGGGTGGTTTCAACTTCTGGAAGTTCTGGGATTTACTTGATCTTCGCTTCTTTATAAATGACGTGTTTGCGAATCACAGGATCATACTTCCGGAACTCTAACTTGTCCGGAGTGTTCCGTTTGTTCTTATCCGTGGTATAGTAATGCCCAGTGCCGGCACTGGATACAAGTTTAATCTTGTCTCTCATTAGAACTTTTCTCCGCGCTTACGCATGTCGTCGAGTACGACGTCTATTCCCTTCTTGTCAATAAGCCGCATTCCAGCCGCGGAAACACGTAACCGAACGAATCGATTTTCACTGGCGACCCAAAAACGATGGTAATGTAGGTTGGGAAGATAACGACGCTTCGTAGCATTGTTCGCATGTGAGACGTTGTTACCCGACATCGGACGTTTACCCGTAACTTGACAGACTTTACTCATAACGAGGGGTAGTAAAAAAGATTGAGGAATTTTAATGAATCGCACTAGTATTTGTTCCTATAGACAGGCTTGATCCAACGAAGAAACACCTTCTAAAATTGATTTTGTAGAAAATACCGCGATTAAAAGTTCTTTTTCTCACATGCATCACAAGAAAATACTACTAGGAGTCACGGGTGGTATCGCGGCATACAAAGTGCCTGAACTCGTGCGGTTGCTTATGACTGGACAGCACGATGTCTCAGTGATTATGACCCGCTCCGCGCACAAATTTGTAACTGAACATACCTTGTCTGCGCTCACTTCAAAACGAGTGCGGACTGATCTATGGGATTTAGATGCGGAACGAGCGATGGGACACATCGAACTAGCCAAATGGCCGGACATATTTGTGATTACACCGGCCTCCGCAAACACGCTCGCCAAACTTGCGCAAGGATGTTGCGATGACCTACTATCGACGGTTTACCTAGCTACCACATGTCCCATCGTCGTGGTCCCTGCAATGAATCAAGCAATGTGGGACCATCCCGCAACTCAACGTAATCTTGAACAACTCAAACACGACGGTGTTCGAATCATGGATCCCGAACACGGTGAACAGGCTTGCGGAGATGTAGGAATTGGGAGGATGCCTGAACCTCAAGACATTCTGTCGTTCCTAAGCATGATGTGGCAGCAAGACTAAATGCCCCATGCGCTAAAAAACCTCTCAGTACTCGTTTCCGCTGGTCCGACGCAAGAACGAATAGATCCAGTGCGCTTCATTAGCAATCGAAGCTCCGGCAAACAAGGCTTTGAAATTGCGCGAGCGGCCGAGGAGGCGGGTGCAAAGGTAACTTTGGTTAGTGGACCTGTTAACTTGAAATCACCAGCTGGTATTGAACGAGTGAACGTACACACCGCCGAGGAAATGAAATCAGAGGTAATGTCTCGTATCGACAAATGTGACGTGTTCTTTGCGGTAGCAGCAGTGACAGATTTTCGACCTAGAAAATTGCTTGAGCAAAAACTGAAGCGTCCGACCGACCTTGCGCAATCGGAACTCACTATTCAACTCCAAACGACCGACGACATCGTGCAAGCAGTTACAGCAAAGCATGACCGACCATACGTCGTGGGATTCGCGGCTGAAACCAATGACGTGTTAAAAAACGCGCGCGACAAACTCATGCGTAAAAATTTAGACGTCATCGTCGTCAACGATGTTTCTGACCCAACAATCGGGTTTGAAGGGGATGAGAATCAAGTAACAGTGGTCTTTCCGGGATCCGAACTAGAACTTGAGAAACAGTCTAAGTACAAGATTGCGCAACAAGTTGTCGAATTAGTCGCGAACGCGCTACCGAGATCTCTCTAGGCGAACGGCACCACTAGTGTCAAAATTGCCGCTCAACATATTTCGAGCATACGATGTGCGTGGTCGCGTAAATGATGAGTTAACTGAAGAAAATACTCGCTTGATCGGCCAAGCATTTGCGAATCGTGTAACAAATCGGGGACACGACACTGTTCTAGTTGCAGGAGATGTCCGTTGTTCAACGACGAAACTCAGAGCCGCACTTCACCAAGGATTAAACAATGGCGGAGTCAATGTTATCGACATCGGTACAGTCCCTACTCCAGTACTCTATTTCGCTATCCACGAATTAGAAGTCCCTGCGGGAATCGTGATCACAGGGTCTCACAATCCACCTGAATACAACGGTTTAAAGTTTGTCCTGGACTACGTTCCTTTTGCGTCGGATGAACTACTGGATTTACACCGTCTTATCGCCAAAAACTGTCTAGTCAAAGGATCGGGAAGTGTCTCGCAACAACATGTCTTGGACTCGTATTTGGATCGGATTGTCCAGGACATCAAGCTTGAGCGAAGTTTGCACATTGCGGTGGATTGCGGGAACGGTGTAACCGGTGTTTTAGTACCTCGGCTATTTGAAGAGCTTGGTTGCGAAGTCGTCCCAATGTTCAATGAATTGGACGGTACTTTTCCAAATCATCATCCGGATCCGGTTGACCCAAAGAACTTACAACAACTTCTCCAAACAGTAAATGAACAAGCTCTAGATTTCGGTATCGCGTTCGATGGTGATGGCGATCGTATCGGTGTAGTAACCCAGAGCGGAACCATTGTGTCAGCCGACACGCTAATAGCATACTTGGCAAGGGATGTACTGCAACATCGTCCAGGAGCTCCAATAGTCTTAGACGTAAAGTGTGGAACAAATGCCGTCAGGAGCATTCTCGCCATCGGAGGTCAAGCAGTGCTTGAAAAGACGGGACACACAAACATCAAGGCAAAAATCAGGGAACTCGACGCACCCCTTGGGGGTGAATTCAGCGGTCACATTTGCTTTGCGGACCGTTGGTACGGATTTGATGATGCACTCTACACCGCGTGTAGATTCCTAGAATCGGTTTCTCGAGATCCTGCTGATTTCATGAATTTTCTGGACGCGCTGCCACCAACAAGTGCGACACCCGAGATTGAAATCCGCGTACCAGATAGTGAAAAGTTCGATCTGGTCGCCGCATTTGGTCAAATGAGTTCCTTCGATCAAGCGGAGGTGATCACGATTGATGGAGTCCGAGTGAACTTTCCAGATGCTTGGGGGTTGATTCGCGCCTCGAATACTGCTCCCAAAATAGTGATGCGATTTGAAGCGAGCACGCAGAACAGACTTCAAGAAACTCAAAAGCTCTTTTTTGAACAACTCCGCCGAATTGCGCCACATTTACAGATTCCTGTAGTAGAGAACTAAGTCAAAACACAGTGTTTAGCGACGTAGTCTTGTAGTAATTCTAAAGTATCGGTAAAGTGTTCATGAAGTTCAAGATATGCCAACACATCTTTGATAGTCGCGACCGAATAGACACCTAGTCCCATCTTCTCCTCGACAGTCTCTAAGTATGTGCGACCACTGATGGGTTCTCGTTCTTTGCGATCTAGAGCCACTAATACTCCAATGGGTTTGCCCCCGGCGTGACGTACGAGTTCAGCGGCTTCAATCTTAGAAGCACCGTCAGTTATGACGTCATCAATAATCAAGACACGTTTTGATTGTAATTCAGCACCAACCAACGAACCGCCCTCACCGTGCTGTTTAATTTCCTTACGATTGAACGCGACACCGACATCGAGTCCAAAATTCAACAAATTTGTCGCAGTCGTTGTAACCAACGGTATTCCTTTGTATGCTGGACCGAAGAGAACGTCAGGATCAAAGTTCAACTCGGAAATGCGTCTTGCGAAAGCGTACCCTACCTTGTCGATGCCGCTACCAAAAGCGACTCTCCCCAGATTCATGAAGTATGGACTTTGAATTCCAGACTTCAAGTTAAACTGACCGAACTGAAGAGCTTGTGCGTCAATCAGATCAGCAACGAATGCTGTAGCTGACAGCATCACGTAATGATGCTACTCTCTTGAAGTTTGAACAGCTCCGAAACCCCTTGTTCCGCCAATTCAAGTGCAGCTTGAAGTTTCGAATGTGCGAGAGGTTTTCTTTCTGCCGTACCCTGAATTTCGACGATGCCTCTTTCTTGCATCATGACAACGTTCAAGTCTGAGTCTGCTTGGCCATCTTCGGAATAGTCCATGTCCAATAAGACTTCGTTCCAAACTTCACCAACACTAACCGCGGCAACCCAACCGAGAAAAGCATCAGGAGATATCTGTTGTAGCGCATGATAGAGCGCGACACAACTTCCGGTTATCGCGGCTGTACGCGTCCCGCCGTCAGCTTGGAGCACATCACAATCAATTTGAACAGTACTTTCCCCCAGTTTCTTGAAGTCTACAGCCTGTCGTAGACTACGTCCTATGAGCCGCTGAATCTCCATAGTACGGCCCCCTTGTCTACCACTAGCCGCTTCGCGTGGTGTTCTCGTGTGTGTAGAACCAGGTAACATTCCGTACTCTGCAGTTAGCCAACCCAAACCGGTATCGCGCCGAAATTGGGGGACGCCAGAATCGACGTTGGCAGTACACAACAGCATGGTTGATCCACACGTAATTAATGCGGATCCGCCCGAATTTGATACAAAATTTGTTTCGATTGAAATTGGGCGCAACTCATCGTGACCTCGACCGTTAGTTCTTTTATACACTCGACTGTTTGTTAATCCTAATACAATAACGTGCCATAAAAAATTATACGATTGCACATATTTCTAGTATGACCTGTTCCATGACAGCTTTCGCACGAATCCAAGAGCCCTCGTACTCTTGGGAAATTCGCTCAGTGAATCATCGTAGTTTAGAAATTCGCACGAAAATTCCGGAGGCAATACGAGGATTGGAAGCTAGCATCAAAGATCATACTCGGCAGTTTCTCAAGCGTGGGTACGTAGAAATTTTTTTCCACGAGACACCACCCGAACAGATAGCATCTAAAGAACCACAAAAACTCGATCCAGAAATACTGCAAGCAATCAACGAAGTAAGCAGTGCTTTACCCTCAAAAAAAATTGTGAGCGTTGTTGATGTCACTCGACTCCTGCAGAACCCTAGTTTGTTACGAGCACGTACTACTAGAACGGAGTATGACTTAAGCGAACTCTTGTTGAGTTTCAAATCCTGTATGGAACAGCTTGTCGAAACACGACAGCGAGAGGGTCAAGCACTGCGTACCATTGTCCAAGAGTCTGTAGAAACTTCGCGTAGCTTGCTCGCAAGAATTGAAAAGCTAGGTAAGGACCAACCGAAGGTAATTCAAGAACGATTGATGGAGCGGTTACGAACTCTCGATAAACATGTCGATCCAAACCGAGTAGCTCAAGAGATAGCATTGCTCGCACAAAAGTCTGACTTCAAAGAAGAGCAGGACCGCCTGACAATTCACTTGCAAGACTTAGAAAAGTGCCTCACCGAAACAAATCCAGTAGGTCGTCGCTTGAATTTCCTGACTCAAGAAATATTGCGAGAGGCGAATACACTTGCGGTCAAGGCACAACTACCTGCTTGTGCGTCTTTGGTAATTGATCTCAAAGTTTGCGTAGACCAAATGCGTGAGCAAGTACAAAATATTGAGTAGAGTCCAATCGAAGGTTTTAACCACAGACGGTCGAAGTATCAACCATTTTTCAACCGCACGATGACACGTTAGTGAATACTAGAATCGGATATTGTTTCATCTTTTCAGCACCATCCGGTTGTGGTAAATCTACCATTGTCAAGAGACTCTGTGAAATGGATCCCAGATTAGTAACTTCAGTGTCTACCACCACAAGACCAAAGCGCGCTTATGAAGTGGAGGGTCAACATTACTACTTCGTGTCTGACAAGGAGTTTGACAAACTAGTTGTTAACGAAGAATTTCTAGAGTACGCCAACGTGTACAAACACCGCTATGGAACGCGGCGTGAAGGAGTCAACAGGATGTTACAGAAAGGATTCGATGTCCTGTTTGACATCGACTGGCAGGGAGCGCGGACGATTAAACAACAAGCACTCAACGTGGTCAGCTTCTTTCTCATCCCGCCTTCCCTTGAAGAACTCAAGCGGAGACTGAGTACAAGGGGTCAAGACTCGCACAGGAGCGTCGAATATCGTATGTCTCAAGCGATTGATGAACTGTCTCACTACGGCGAATTCGACTGCGTATTTGTGAACGATGATCTTGGTCGCGTGTGCAATCTAGTTCACACGTGTATCGAAAGGATAAGACGAGGCGAACAGTATTCAGCTCCGTCCTTTAGTAGGACTCTAAAAGACATGTTAAAACCTGAGTCATGATGGACTCACACTACTGAAAATTTAAATGTATGTCCAAATAAACAGTTTGTTTACCAAAAAAAATCGGTGCGACTACGATACCAATCAGCTATACCGATCGCTTAGATGAAGAAGGTTAAGCGTCGGAGTATATTTCATCGATTTCGTAATTGGTGGATTTATACATATTGTGATAAACACGGTCATAAATCTCAAACCTACCACATCTTAAGCTGCGCGGGGTTCGTTCTGATCATGGTAATATGGATTTTTATTTACAGTATGATGGTATTCAATATGACTAATTAGAATGATGGACGAACTAGAACAGATTTACGCCACCCCGAAATCAGATATTAAACGGTTGGAAATCGACTTTCGTAAGTTCAAAAAAACGATAAAGTATGCTAAGTTTACTTTTTATTGTTGGGTTACTTACCTTGTATTTTTCGGTTTGATTTTTTTACCTACATCCATTCTGTACATTTTTTTATTCCTTGTGTAACTAAAGTTATATATAGTTATATAAACTAACTAAAAAGATGCAGTACTACCAGATTCTAATTAAGAGATCACTCCATAACAAATACTAGGAAATGTGAATTTGTAATTCGAATGGTTAGAACGAAGAATCTCAAAAAGAATATTTTTCAGCGATTTCGGACTTGGTTCATCTACCGGTATTACTCGCATAATGTTCATAAGTCTCAATCCCATCACATATTTGAGTACGTGCTGGCGGTGATTTCAATCGTATGTGTCGCATCTGTGCTTATCTACGTCTCACTATTTTGAGGAACAAATGAATTGTCCGAGTTAGAAGATATTTATGGCGAGCCTAAGTCAAATTTGGTGAAGTGCCCTGTTGAAATTGACTCACTCATGAGAAAGAGAACGATAAAATGTGCGAAATTTTTATTTCGATGTTACATAGTTCAAATCTGTTTGACGCTAATACTCTTTGTTGTTCTTATCGCGCGTATAGCAAGCTATTCTGGAGTGCTGTGAACAGGTCACTACACCCAGTCACAATAATTTTTGTGCCCTCAATTCCTTCCACTCCAAAATGCACCAGGGCGTGTAGTCGTCTGGCTTCGCAACAAGCACCTGACTGAGTTTTTCAGGCTCGATCCACATTAATTCGGAGATTTCATCTCGATCAATGACCGCCTGTCCTTGGGCTGTTCCGGTAAATACGGAAACAAGTTCGTGCTCAGCATGTTCTTTGGAGAAAGAAGCTTGATATTTCAATTTGAACTGAAACGTCAACTCTACAGACAGTCCCAATTCTTCGCGAACTCTGCGTGTTGCGCAGTCAATTGTTGATTCACCAACGAAGGGATGCGTACAGCAACTATTTGACCAGTAGCCTCCCCAAACTAGTTTGTCCGGATGCCTCTTTTGCATGAGAACACAACCATTTTCATTGGTAAGAAAAACTGAAATAGCCCGATGAAGCGAACCTCGACCAGTATGTGCTTCCAACTTATCTAAGGTACCAATCTGCCGATCTTGTGCATCGACTAGGATTACGATGTCTCTTAACTCATTTCTAGTCGACATTACCAATTTCGTCCCAATTTTTCGCTGATCTTATATTCAACAGTCCAAAGTTCCTTCAGTCTATCAACGAATCAGACGTCGCGATCGACTCATCTAAGAGCGAGCGCAAAAATTGAATCTGAACCGAGAAGGAATGATCTTGATTGACCTTCTTACGAAATCCGTGGCCTTCGTCCATATAGAGTACGTACCATGCTGGGATTCCGGATTCGTCTAAGGCCTTCGCTATCTGTTCGCTTTCGGAGGCTGGGACCCTAGGATCGTTAAAGCCCTGAAATATGAGCAAGGGTTTTCGAATTTTCTCAATCTGGTTCATAGGTGCGATCGATTCTAAAAACTCGCGCATTTCGGGAATACGTTCGTCACCATATTCAACTCGACGTAAATCCCGTCGATAACCTTGCGTATTTTCCAAAAAAGTAACAAAATTACTGATACCTACTCGTTCAGAACCACCAAGCAATCGATCGCTGTAGTGAACCAAGCAAGCCAAGACCATATAACCTCCGTACGAACCGCCATCAACAATAACCCGTTTGGAGTCGAGATCAGGTTGCTCTTGGATCCAATCCAAAAGTGCCCCGATATCGCGAACCGAATCTTCACGCTTCTTCCAATCATCCAAAGTGAGATACTCTTTACCATACCCACTTGAACCGCGAACGTTCGGCGCAACTACTGCGATGTCAAGTTCATTGACGTAGTATTGAAATCTCGAAGAAAAGCCAGGTCTATATTGAGATGCAGGACCACCATGAATGTAGACCAAAACTGGGTGTGGGCCGTCGGTCTTAGGTTTGTATACAAACGCCGGAATCTCCAAGTTGTCGAAACTGGAATACGACACCAACTCAGCTTGCACCAGTCTATCTGCATCAATCCCTCCTAGTTCAGATTTGGTCCACCGTACAACCTCTTCCGTTGCTAAATCAAGTACGTACACATCACTTTGAACCTGTGCAGAATGAAACGTGAATGCAAGCGCCGAGCCATCGCTGTTAAATCGTGCACCACCTAACAATCCATTTGAGAAATCAGGTAACAGCTGAGACAATTCTCCCGTCGCAACATCGTACAGATGAAACAGTCTATACCCTTGCAAATTTTGTGAGACTACCATCTTTGAACGATCCCAAGCAAGCGAGTACGAGCTAACATCTGAATCGTTAAACTGAATTAGTACTTCTAGCTCCCCAGTTTCAGGATTGATTCGATGTAAACGTCGAAAATTTGACCCATGATCACTGATCAGAATGACTGTGCCATCGGGTAAATACTCTACACCACCAATCGAGATTTCACCGTACTTTTTCAACAACCGGTTCTTTTCACCGGTTTTGAAGTCGATCTCAAATAGGTGTGATTCTGCGACCGAGATGTACTTACGAATGAGTGCTTTTTCTGCACTCGGATGCCAAGCAACGAACGACCAACCCACTTCATCGACGATGTGTAAAGGTGTCTCAACTTGGTTTTCAAGATCATAGATGTATAGATCGGAATATTGACCTGTTCGTTTGGTCGAGGTGTAGCTGATCTTTGAGCTATCAGGACTATAACTGACTCCTGTGTAACGGCCGTCGCCACTGGTAATCATTGTTTGATTACTGTGGTCGAGATCGTATTCGTAAATTTGATAGGATTCAGTACCACCTACATCTTGGAGATACAAAAAAGAATGAACCTCCTTTCGATCCGGCACTAGAACTCCAGATACAGGTTCATCCGCAAACGTCAGCTGTTCTCGCATTCCCATAGGTGCGCGTACTCGATGGAGTTGTGAAGACTCTCCAAATCGAGTGCGAATCAACAGGTCGTCGCCTAGCCAGTCCACCACCGAAGCCGTTCTAACATTCCTGTATCGTTCAATGGACTCTAGAACCTCGTCGTCGATTTCCGGTACGTTCCTTACTACGACGTTTTCGTGTGCGTCAGATTGTTTAGCAAATGGTAGGCTCATAAGCAGAATGAGGATACTACACAAGGTTGGGTTAAATTTGATCGCTGTACCTCTTTGAGTTGAACACATAGTGATTGACCATCGTAATAGTCCCCGAAATTTTGCATTTTCATTGTGAATCTAGAGATTTACATTAATGCGCAACTTGCATAATTTGTCGCTTTGTGATGACTCGTTCGCTTCTTTCAGGTCAAATAGTACTACAGTAACGTTCTCCCTTCTGCTCACGCACGACATGTCCGACTCAATCAATCAAAAATCGGTGTTCACGTTTCCTCGGATGGAACAAGAAGTACTTGTCTTTTGGGAAACGCAAGATACCTTCAGAGAATCGATGCGCCAGAACGAATCACAGCAACCCTTTGTATTCTTTGACGGACCTCCATTTGCGACGGGACTGCCGCACCACGGAAACTTACTTGCGTCCGTGATCAAAGACATCGTTCCACGTTACTGGACAATGAAAGGTCGTTACGTGGGACGTCGCTTCGGATGGGACTGCCACGGCCTTCCCATCGAACACGAGATCAATAAAAAACTTGGGATGCCCGCTCATCAAGCGATTAATGAGCTTGGAATCGCGGGCTACAACCAGGAGTGCCGCAACATTGTTGAGCGATATGTTCAAGATTGGAGGCACATTATCACGCGGTTAGGACGTTGGGTAGATTTTGATGACGACTATAAAACCATGGACGTCGACTTCATGGAATCTGTCTGGTGGGTGGTGAAAGAACTTTGGGACAAAGAACTCATTTACCGCGGTAATAAAGTCATGCCTGTTTCCACTGGACTGGAAACGCCGTTGTCGAATTTTGAAGCGGGGATGAACTACAAGGATGTTCAAGATCCGTCGATTACTGCACTCTTCAAGCTAACAGACGACGATGCATACGTCAGCACGTGGACCACGACACCGTGGACCTTACCCTCCAATCTAGCTCTCTGTGTTGGTGCTGACATTTCCTATGTTCTTGTGCATGATACAGGCTCAGATCGGAAGTTCTATCTGGCTGAAGAACGACTTGACAGTTATAGTGCGAAGCATGATCTTGTAGTCTTAAAACACACCACTGGACAACAGCTTGAGGGGCGGCAATACGAACCACTGTTTCCTTATTTTGCGAACTTGAAGAAAGACGGTGCGTTTCGTATCGTCAGTGACGCCTACGTAAAAACTGATGAAGGTACCGGGATCGTCCATCAAGCTCCTGCTTTTGGCGAGGACGACTACCGGATTGCCCAATTACACGGCATACCCACACACGTATGTCCGATCACCATGAGTGGTTGTTTCACCGATGAAGTGTCGGACTTTGCGGGAGCGTTCATCAAAGATGCGGACCCCCACATTATTGCTTGGCTGAAAAATAATGACGGGTTGTTCGAGCATACTACTCTTCAACACAGCTATCCGTATTGTTATCGTTCTCAAACCCCCTTGATCTATCGGGCGGTTCCTTCTTGGTTTGTACGAATTTCCGACTTTAGAGATTCATTGCTCGAGTCAAATCAACAAATCCGTTGGGTCCCTGACCACATTCAAAGTGGTCGAATGGGAAACTGGCTAGAGAATGCAAATGACTGGTGTATTTCTCGAAATCGAGTATGGGGAACGCCAGTACCGATTTGGGAAAACGACGTCACCGGCGCATTTGTATGTATCGGGTCTCGACAAGAGCTAAAACAATACACCGGTGTCGATATTGACGACTTACACCGCGAGTTCGTCGATCCCAAAACTTTCCAACTTGAGAATGAAGAGGGTACATATCACCGAGTCCCTGAAGTTTTGGACTGTTGGTTTGAATCCGGCTCCATGCCATATGCGCAAAGTCATTACCCTTTTGAAAATAAAGCACAGTTCGAACAAGGATTTCCAGCGGATTTCATTGCTGAAGGACTTGATCAAACTAGAGGTTGGTTCTACACGCTGATCGCGCTTAGTACATTGTTGTACCAACAACCACCGTTCAAAAATGTGATCGTCAACGGACTCGTGCTCGCTGAGGACGGGAAAAAGATGTCGAAGAGCTTGCGAAACTACACCGATCCAGAGCAGTTGATGAATGAGCATGGGGCCGATGCGCTACGCTTGTATCTAATTAACTCCGGTTTGGTTCGCGGTGAAGAACAAAGATTTGCTGACTCAGGAGTACGAGAAATGACTCGTCGAGTACTTCTGCCTTGGCATAACGCGTTTTCATTTCTAGAGCTCTATGCGAAAATCGATGGGTGGACTCCCGACGGACTAGATCTCTCGAATACAAACATTCTCGATCGGTGGATTTTGTCGCGCCTGCAGACGATGAAGTCGACAATTGCCTTTGAAATGGAGCGCTATCGGCTCGACAATGTGGTGCCACGACTGTTCGTATACATTGAAGAACTTACGAATTGGTACATCCGATTGAACAGGTCAAGATTTTGGGGACCCGGACTCGGTGTTGACAAAGTAGCAGCTTATTCCACGCTCTATCTCGCGATCAAAGAGCTAACCCTTGCATTAGCCCCTTGCGCACCGTTCTTATCCGAACATGTTTACCAGAAGTTAAGTGGATTCGGACACGGGGAGTCATCCAACACGTCGGTTCATCTTTGTAGTTATCCAATCGCGGACGAAGCACTCCAAGACAAATCATTGGAAGCGGCCGTCTCAAGATTACAACAAATCGTTCTACTTGGCCGTAAACAACGTGAAGATCACAAAATTTCCCTAAGGACGCCACTTTCTCGCCTCACTGTTATCCACAAAGACAAGAGTTTGCTTGCAGATGTACGACAGCTAGAGCCCTACATCAAAAAAGAGCTAAATGTGAAACAGGTCAATTACGACCAAAACGAACGCAAGTACGTTGAGTGGGTAGCAAAGCCGAATTTCCCTGTATTAGGCAAGCGACTAGGTAAACGGATGCGGTCGATTCAACAATTAATTCAACAACTCACTTCCGCAGATTTAGAAGAGTTTCTGGAAGTTGGTACGATCGTTTTGGACGAGGAAACGTTTAACTTGGATGAAGTTCACGTCTTTAGACAAGCAAAGCCGGGCAGTGCTGTAGTTTCTGACAGGCTCATATCAGTTGAGCAAGACTTAGAAGTAACTACCGATCTCAAAAATGAGGGCGTGGCTCGGGAGATCGTACATCGGATCCAACTTGCACGAAAAGAATTAGACTTCCAAGTAACTGACCGAATTCGTGTAACTTATCAAGCGACACCGAAAATAATGCCTATTATTGACCAGTTTCAGGAATATATTGCGGGTGAGGTCCTAGCCATAGACTTTATTCTTGGCGATGATACAAGCTTCCGATTTGAACTAAACAAGGAATCGTTTGAGTTTGGATTAGAACAGGTACCAACCTAAACGAGTTTCACTTACTCTATCTTCTCCAGTTGAAGACTCTTAACGATACTGGTTGTAGTTGTGATCGTGATTACATCGAGAGTCTGCCTTAATTGGCCGGAGATTCCTATAAGTAGTTAACTGTACAAGAGTACTAATTCACCTTTTTTGAAGATCACATTTGGTCATTAAAAACTCTTTGACGGCACTCTTAGGCCCACTGTAAATCAGCCGATCTTTCTTCCGGGCTAACTGATAGTCATACATTGGGTCGTAGTAGTACCGCAACAATAGTGAGAGCCATGAGAAGTGGTCCTCACGATCGCTTGTGCGGTATGCGTTCTGGATAGAAGTTCGAATTTCGTCATAGCGTTCCTGACCAAGACGCTTTCGAATTTTCGCTAAATTAGACAGCATCAACTCCTCTGACGTCCCTTGTACATAGTTGTAGTAAATGTGCTGTATTCGCTCAGCGTCATCCGTTTGTAATACAACAACGGGCGATCTCCCCATTGTCTTGAACAGTGACTCAGGTATTGCAAGCTTCCCGATCACTCTGCTTTCGTCTTCAACAAGTATGGTACGGGCATGCTGGAATCGTAAAAAGTCTTTGGCGAGCATGCTTTCAAAGTTAACGGGAGGTGGTTGGGATGCAGTGTCCCCACCAAAAGCGGACCCTCGATGATGCGCAAGACCCTCTAGGTCAATCGAGGGTTGTAATTCTTTGAGCACCTGTGTCTTACCAGAACCAGTACGGCCTGCTAGTACGACATAGTTGTGCTGCCCAGCGGTGTCAATTGTGTTCAAACAGAAGGTTCGTAATGCTTTGGATCCACCAAGGATTCTTGGTACGTGCCAACCGGCCTCGCGTAGCCACGTCTGTACGATTTTCGAACGCAGACCACCTCTCCAACAGCAAATCAGTGCATTAGGATGTTGTTCCAAAAATCGAATCCATCCTGCAACGCGAACGTTTCGAACTTCTTGCGGTAGGATTTCTAACCCTGTAGTTATAGCACTTGCCTGCCCGCCTTCCTTGTACGCGATCCCGACCTTCTTCCGTTCTCCGTCGTTTAGTAAGGGCAGATTTACGGCTTTGGATACAGCGCCTTGGGCAAATTCATGGGGGGAACGTACATCGATGATTGGGGTCGACTCGAGCAGAATCTGTTGAAAATCTTCGACTGTTTCGAATGCCTCTGCTTCAAGAGTCTGTTCAAGGAATTGGTTCGTTAAGCGCTTCACCTTTAAGAAAGCTTTCTAAATGACCCTTGATTTCGTCTATAAAAGCAGCAGCATTATCATCGCGATTTGCCAGTTCTACCGCTTCTCTTTGCAGTTCTACGGCGCGAACAAAATTCCCTAGTGCTGCATGTGCCGCTGCCCAAGTGTCAACAATCATCGGATTGGCTCTAGACTCTTCGTCATTCTCCATCAAGTGGTCGACAATTTTCAGAGCGTATGCGGGGTTCCGTAAGCGTTCTTTGTCGGTAACTGCGAGCGTCCACGCCACAGTGTTGACAACTTCTGGGTTCTCTGGTGCCGTCTCTACGGCTTTACGATACCATCGAAGTGCTTTGCGATAATTAGGCTTTTTGGCACATCCGCGAACATAACAATTACCCAGTTCGAGCATAGCAAATACGTCATCGTTCGCAGCTGAATCATGTAACCAATCGAGCACTTTTTTGCTCACGGTTAAGCCCGATTCCGGATGTGAAACTACCTGATAGAATTCAATGCGTGCCATACGGTCGCCCAATTCGGCAGCTCGTTCATAATAGCTAGCGGCTCTCTCGAGATCAACTTGCTGTTGATAACCCACGCGATACACATCTCCTAAATATCTAAGGGCTAAGGTATCATCGAACGAAGCGGCATGTTCGAGCATCTCTATCCCTTCAGATCTCTTAGAGTCACCGAAATGCCCCCTATGTAACAACCACCCAAGTTGCCGAAGCGCAGTGTGATAGCCGTAGTCTATAGCTTGGGAATAGTTTGATTGAACTACTTGCAGATAGCGGTGCGCATCGCGTTCATTTGAGTCGAACACTCGACTGATATATAGATTACCATACAGCATGTGCGCATAGCCATTGTCGGCACGACTAGCAGCAATGTACAAAGCCTCTGCGCGGGATGTCGCTCCACCGTTGGCAAGGAACCGACCCAAACTCAACTGCGCTGACGAATCTCCCGCATTCGCGAGATTCACCAGTGCTAACGGTAAGGGGGGCGGTGAATCTTCAGCATTGCGAGACTCGTATTCGCGAAGAAGTACTGGATATATTGCACTTAAATCGAAAAAGACTTCGTCAAACGGTCCTTCACCTTTCAAGCGCATGACCTGTAAGACCATCGGTTCCACATTTGTCCGAACGTAAATCGACCCGATTACGCGATAACCAGACTGTTGAACAAATAGTACTGCATCCACAGGACTCAAAGCTCGGTATGGCTTCTCCAACGAGCCATCTCGTTCAGTGGTCATGTACTCTACGATTCGATCTAGTTGTGCCTCGTGAACACTCGCATGTTCATTCTCAAAATGCTTGTAATAATGGTACATGGCCAAGTGTCCCGCATAACTAAGTTCAAGACGATCGAGAATAGCGCTTCCGATTGAACCCAAGCTTAGTGGCCGGTCAAGTAACCGTGCTACGCGTCGTCCACAGTTGTCAAGTTCAACAATGGTAGCCGACGTTAAATTCGACGCAGAAAGATCCACTTCGACGTTTGATAGGTCTAGACCCTCCTCGCTAAACACCTTTGCTAAGAATTCTTCGTAGGAATATATCGTGGGTTCGGTCATGATTGCACAACCGAAAAGCAGGCACGTACTCAGCAATACCACACTACGCAAGAAAAACCTAATCACAATACCACTTGCAACTTCAGAAAACAAAAATATATCATAATCAACCTAGTATAGACGACAATTGAAACCATGTTCAATAGAAACACGAAGAGAAACAAGAGCCATCTTCCCGATCGCGCGGAGTCAATGCACGTGCCAAATGAGCATTTTGTCAACGGGAATCGCATCACTCCTCCATTTCCCCCAGGTCTAGCAACCGCTCTGTTTGGTATGGGTTGTTTTTGGGGAGTCGAGCGAAAGTTCTGGCAACTGCAAGGTGTATATAGCACATCTGTGGGATATGCTGGCGGTGAAACGAAAAATCCTACATACAAGGATGTATGTTCCGGCCGCACCGGACACTCTGAAGTTGTTCTCATTAAATACGTACCTAGTGAGATTGAATTTAACACACTGCTGAAGACATTCTGGGAAGGACACGATCCAACGCAAGGGATGCGTCAAGGCAACGATATTGGGACACAATATCGATCCATTGCGTTTTATTTCGACTCAACACAACATAACGAACTATTGCAATCGCTGAGAGAGTATCAACACAAATTAAATAAGGCTGGTTTTGGTGAAATTACTACGGAAATCGCTCCTTTTTCCGAATACTTTTACGCAGAGGAGTACCACCAACAGTACTTAGCGAAAAACCCCTCTGGCTACTGTGGTGTAGGTGGTACTGGAGTCACCTGCGATGTCGCGTCTCCTGTTCTTGAGTAGACACTGTTCTATTCAGCGTCGGTGCCAACAAAGCACTTATTTGTCGACAAAATCGACGCCATTTATAGACCTGTCAACAACAATGGTGTGAGCTTGAGTCGTCATACGAGTCTCTCGATCCTTGACAGCATATCCGTTGCGCTAGGTTTGGTCGAGGATTGAGCAAAATCGTTGTAGCACTCGATAGGTTAGTCCCCAAACAAAGTGTTTATCGTTCAGCCGAAATCCAGGTAAGCGATATTCTTTTGAATTGAAATTTACGGTTTCTGTTGTGAGCAGTTCGCCGGAGATCAACAGTTTGAGAGGCACCCAGATTACCTCGGAAACTTCATGATTGAGGTATAGCTCCGGTTCGTGAGTGAGAACGAACACATAGGGTAGAACAACTAGATCTGTGCGTTGATCTGACGTGTACGGCTTCTCAAAGGGAAGTTGACTCACGCATTCAGAAGGAGTCAGAGTAATACCGACTTCCTCTTTGGTCTCGCGGACTACAGTTTGCAATACACCGGTGTCCGATCGATCCTGATGTCCTCCTGGAAAAGCTATGTGACCCGACCAGGGGTCATCCTCACGCAATGCTCTTTCTATGAAGAGAACGCTCATGTCTTCTCCTATCGATTTCAAAATCAATGCTACGCCAGCACTTCGAGAGTTTGCAGGAACAGTATTCGGTGGGGTCTCGTTTTCACGTAGCGCACACACAATCGTTGAAAGGGAGAGCGATTCTTTATTATTTGCGGAGCTCATAGTTTGGATTCAGTGAACATGTTTGAACGAAATGCTAATCATTGTTTTGTCTGCGGTCCCAGGAACGCTAGCGGATTGCGAGTGCGCTTCACACTCAATTCTGAAGGACACTGCCTCGCTAACTGGACTTCAACTCAAGATTACATGGGATACGACGGTGTTACTCATGGAGGGATCCTGTTTTCGCTGCTTGACGATGTCATGGCAAATTTGTTCTTCTTACAGGGAGAAGTTTGCGTCACGGCAAAAGCTGAAATCCGATTTCGTAATCCTCTACAGATTGGTGAATGTGTGCTTCTTCGAAGCAAGCTCGTATCTCGCCGCCGCAATCTCGCAGTCATCGAAGCAAGAGCAACTCGCGAACGCGACGGTCTATTGATTGCATCTTCGACCGGAACTTTCATGATCACTGGAAAGTTGTCTGAAGATCAGCTATCCCAGCTACACTAAACCCGTAACCGGTATTGCCGCACCGTGAATCGGATCTGCGCTCGCAGAAGCGAGAAAAAGCACTACCTGTGCTAATGCGTCGGGGGAAACCCACTTGGAAAAGTCTGCGTTAGGCATGTCTTGGCGATTGCGTGCCGTATCAATTATGCTGGGCAGAACGCAGTTGACGTTGATACGTTCTTGCTTTAGCTCGCCTGCTAAACTTTCTGTAGTTCGGATTACGACACTCTTGGATGCGACATAGGGACCCATTCGCGCGATACCGTGCAAAGCACCCTGAGCCCCGACATTGACGATTTTGCCACCCTCGCCAGACGCACGCATCATAGGGACGACGGCACGCACCAGATTTAACATAGTACGAACATTCAAATTCATCATATAGTCCCAAGTTTCATCCGTAGTCTCGGCAACCGTTTCACCCATTGTGAAGCCACCGGCAATATTTGCAAGAATATTGACTGAGCTCAATGACGATACAGCTTGTTTTGTTTGTATTAAGTTTAGAAGATCTAATTCCAGTGTCTTAAATGGTGCCGAATGTGCGATAACGTCAATACCAATTACAGTCGCGCCAGATTCGTGAAACGCTCTTCCCACGGCTTCCCCCAAAACTCCTGCAGTCCCAGATACTACAACAACTTTGTTGTCAAATTTGTTCATGTCTATTCCTCCTAATGACTTTTAAAGAAGCTAAACCAATGTATTAGGTCAGACGACTAAGTTTCCGATCGTAGCGTCGAAGAAGAGACGTCGCACTGAAATTGCTTAGCTTCCACTTGTTGACATCTTTGGCGTAGCCCCTCAGGTATTGAAAGATCGTTTATGGTCTTAAACTTGTTCTCGATCGTCCGGCCAAAAACCAGAAATTTTGTACCAGAAGTAATGAAAAATTGAATCACTTCATCCAGCTGCTCCCCGGTGTCGTAATACTTCGGTTTGATGATTCGAGCAAACGTATCAATCCCAACTACAAATGAGATTTCTCCGTTGGTGCTAAGGTACTTCGCCTTGTTGAAGAAATGAGGAAGATTCGTGAGCACGACTTCGTCCGGTGCAAATTGGTTCAATCTCTGATTTAAAGCGAAATAGTCGAGTGGCAATTTATCGACGTTCTTGACGCTGAGCTCATACTGCACTTCACACTGTAAAAGCTCCTGAGCGAGTCTGTGCATCCTACGATGACCCGAATGCAGTGGATTGAATGCACCCGGAAAATAAGCCTTCGTACGTGCGCCTAAGGTAAATGGTTCGCGTTCATACAATCGGCTATGCGATATTTGGGCGTGTGCGGTATGAGTCTTACAACTGGGGTAAGAATCGTGCGCTAATTCAAGCCCTACACAGAGCTTTGAATAAGCGACATCCGCGAGCAGGGTTTCTTGTTCTTCCCTCGTTCGGGAGTCAGTAAGCTTCACTTCCGTTATCTGCGATCGGCTCATGGTTTGGAGTGCGATGAAAGCTCTTACGGCACCTCGTTTTTTCCGATTCGTACTTAAACTCGCAGTGATTCCTAAACCAAAGAGCGAATCTGTGGATCGCAGTTGTTGAGCAGACATGAACGCTTTCATAGCAAGATTGCGTGCAGTTGTTTCTGAGCAGGCCTGTTCTGGCTTACTACCTAATAATTGAGCCAATGCCTCATTACTGTAAGGTACTTGCGCGTCAAGGATGGTAGTAGATGCACCGGGTACACTAAGTAATTGACTTAACAACAGCGATCCGCCCCCGGTTAAATAGCACACCCCAGCCCAATCCGACGAGTGTAGATCGGCAACTTTCATCTTTACAAGAAGTCGCGTATTAGTTGCATAAACTCGTCCAATTGATCATGATGACACCAATGGCCCGCATTTGCGATTGAATGCACTTTGACGTTTTGCATAGACTTCACACGCTCGTCTTGTGATGGATGTAAGACCCAAGAATCTTGACCGTGCACTAAAAGGGTGGGACAGGCAATTCGCGCATATATTTGTTCGGTTTCTTCATAAGACAACGTAATGGGAGCTAATACGCGAAAATAGTTATCAAATTTCCAGCTAAAGGTGCCGTCCTCGTTTTGAATACTTCCATGGATGGTTAGATGACGGGCGTGCTCCTCAGAAAGGTGAGGATTCACGGTTTGTAGACGCTGTATCGCTTCTTCAAGAGTTGCATATCTTCGAGGTCGTCTGCCAGAGAGATGGTGCACATCTTCAACCCATCCGCGAATATGTTCATGCATACGGTTCGTTGCCATTCGCCACTGGTTCAGCATGATCCCCATCCCTTCAACCGCAATGAGTCGATTGACGTTTTCTGGGTAGTTTCCAGCGTACAGCAATGCGATGATTGCACCTAAAGAGTGCCCAATAACACTCATGGGGGCTAATCCAGTTTGGCGAACCAACTGTTGAACGTCGTAAATGTAATCTACTATCGAGTACGCTCCGCCAACCATCCACTGCGAGTCTCCGTGGCCGCGCAAATCAGGCGCGACGATGAAATAATCGTCCTTGAGAGCAGTAGCGACCCAATCCCAATTACGGCAGTGATCACGACCACCGTGAATGAGAAGCAACACCGGTGCGTCGGGATCTCCCCAAGCGACATAGTGCAGTCTTAAGCGTTGAGAAAAGTAAATGTGTGAGGTTGGAGAATCTTTCAGCATGCGGAAATTCTAAGTGTCAAACGAAGTCGTACTACCCAATCGAAAAACTCCAAGAACGGTGACGATTAAACCAAACAATAAACCCAGTCGCGAAAAAGCATACAGTAACGCAATCCTGATAAAATCTCATATTCTGCTCTTATTCAATATTCTTCTTGTTGGAGACCTTTCTATGCGCGATGTCGTTGTTGTCGATAGTGTTCGTACCGGATTAGCAAAGTCATTTCGAGGGAGTTTTAATCTCACCCGATCCGATGACATGCTAGCCGTTGTAATCGATGCACTGCTAGCTCGTAATCCAAGCGTCGCTCCAGACGAGATTGAGGATGTCATAGTGGGTGCTGGCAGTCATGCTGGGGAACAAGACGGAAACTTAGCCAGACTCGCGGTAGTGCTCTCAAAATTGCCAATTACCTCAGCGGGTTTGACAATCAATCGTTTTTGTTCGTCCGGACTTCAATCCATCGCAATCGCCGCTAATCAAATCGCGACTGGCCAAACAGAAATTGCCATGGCAGGTGGCGTTGACTCCATCTCCATGCGGAACCGACAAAAGCCCGCGCAAACACAACAAAATCAACGACTTCTTGACGAGAAACCAGAAATATTTATGGCGATGGGCAATACCGCTGAAGTCGTAGCTCGGCGCTACAACGTTACCAGAGACACTCAAGATGAATATGCGGTACAGAGTCAAAAACGGTATGCTCACGCGCAAAATTCTGGTTGGATAGATGAAGAAATCATTCCCATGACGGTCGAAATGCTCCACGTCGACAAAGAGACCAAAACCGAGAGTCGTCGTACCGTTACCGTGGATCGAGATGAATGCAACCGACCTTCAACGACAATGGAAGGACTTGCGCGCTTACCTCCCGCTTTCGAAGAGGGAGGTACGGTTACAGCTGGTAATGCGTCGCAACTCTCGGACGGGGCTTCCATGTCTTTAGTGATGAGTCTCGAACGAGCAAATCAGCTAAATTTGCAACCCATGGGTGTATATCGTGGATTTACAGTTGCAGCATGCGAGCCAGATGAGATGGGTATCGGTCCCATTTTTGCCATTCCCCGGTTATTAAAGAACGCGGGCTTAGCACAAGATGACATCGATCTCTGGGAACTTAACGAAGCGTTCGCGAGTCAGTGCGTATATTGTCGCGACGTTTTAGATATCGACAACGACAGGTACAACGTGAACGGAGGAAGTATCGCTATCGGCCATCCATTTGGCATGACTGGTGCTCGGCTCACTGGCACGCTTTTGCGTGAACTTGCACGAAGAAAGCATCGATATGGAGTCGTAACCATGTGTGTGGGTGGAGGCCAAGGAGCTGCAGGGTTATTTGAACGAACATAAAGCTGTTTCAACTTTAGCTAAATTCCCTCCAAAACGACTTTACTATCGCTTATAATTCACTATGATTTACTGCTACTGTCGCTAAGACAGAGCATACATTTAGAAGGAGAGGAGGCACACTCAAGTTTGAATTTGATCGGATGCGTGTGCCAACAAATCAGTCGTCAGCACACTTCGGAGCACAAGCTGACGAAATCAGGTTTTGAAACAGGGAGGTTTTGAAACGTGGATAATTCGACTAATCAGGGACTAAACCGCATGACTGTGAGACACCGCCTTTTCGGTGCTGTAGTTTCAACACTAATTGGACTTTCCGCGTACGTGCTCGCGGCGCAAGAAGTCGATGAAACCGATGAGTCCACATCCATAGATCAAGCTACTACTTCTTCCGATGTTGAGAGCGAACAAAACTCGGAACTGGTTGAAGATCAACTCACGAAAGAGTTCCTTCAAGAACAAACCAAAGATGAGTTCACAGAGTACATGTTGAACTTAGAACAGTATAGCGCTAATGATCAAAACTTGATCAAGAAGGAATATGCGCGACGATGTGCAGACGAGAGTGATGAGAGTTCTTCGGATCTTTGTCCTGACGTATACTATAGTTGGGGCGATGTCGAAAGCGTCGAAGATCAAATTGAACCGGATCTTGAGGACAGTGATGACGAACAATCGATGCCAAGATTGGAGGAAACATCTGTCGAGGTTCGAGTTGCGGAACCGAACGAGAGCACTGAGAACGTCACCGATCCAAGAAGGAACAACAAGCCATCAGACAATAAGAACGGAAGTGTTCCGACATGGAGAAATAAGTAACTCAACTCAGTGGCTTATCAGATAGTAGTCAACGTGTTCTTGTCGTCGACGACGATCCTAACTTATGCGAACTTCTCGCAGGCTTTTTAGGTAAACACGGTTTAAACGTCCATACGGTCGCAGATGGTTCGTCGATGGACGAAGCTTTGCGGACACATCAATACGATCTAATCGTACTTGATCTGATGTTACCAGGCGAAGACGGTTTGTCTATCGCCAAACGACTTAAGCAGATCACAACAGCACCGATCATCATGCTCACCGCGCTTACCGACAGTATCGACCGAGTTGTCGGACTTGAGGTGGGTGCTGATGACTACGTAGCGAAACCATTTAGCCCACGTATATTGTTAGCCCGCATACGTTCGGTGTTACGTAGGCGTAATTCACCGTACAAAGATCAAGTCCACCATATTGGAAAACTCTTAGTAGTTGATGACGACCCTAACGTTCGAGAACTGCTGTCTAATTACCTAACTCGCCAAGGATTTGAAGTCGTTACAGTACCTGATGGCGTAGAACTGGAAGCGGAACTGAATCGTACTGATTTTGATCTGGTCATTCTTGATCTGAAAATACCCGGTGAAGACGGATTACAAATGACAGCTAGACTGCTTAGGGATCATGATTTGCCATTTATCATGGTGACCGCAATGGGCGATGACGTTGAACAAGTTGTTGGACTTGAACTTGGTGCTGATGATTATGTCGACAAGCCACTGAATCCGCGAGAGCTTCTCGCTCGAATCAAAGCCGTGCTTAGGCGAAACGCTGGGTCTTCCTCAATGCGAAGTGGCGACGGAATTTATCGCTTTGGTGATTTCATCTTTGACGCTACTCAGATCTCTCTTTCACGTCAGAGCGGCGAAATTATTTCTCTTACATCGGGAGAGTTTGAACTACTCAAACTATTTGTCAAACAGCCTTACCGGACTCTATACCGAGAACGTATTTTAGAATTGCTAGGAGAAGATCAGAAGCCCGGTATTGATCGGAGTATTGATGTACGGATCACCCGCTTACGAAGCAAGATAGAGGCAAACCCCTCACAACCAGCGTTCATTAAAACGGTCTGGGGCAAGGGATACGTGTTTTGTCCAGAAAGCTCATAAATCGAATTCGCGCCAACTCGCTGGCTGGGAAATTTAGTCTAGTAATTGGAACCGCAACCTTAGTATTAGGTGTTTGCTTTGTGATTTTGTATCAGGTATTTGGGTTCTCACAATTGAGAGACCAAATAATAGGGGACCGCATATCGGACGTTCGGTTTATTAAGAGTTTGTGGCACGAAAGTCCTGAGAATGTAGGATTGCGCGACTCGATATTCGACTATCTACTCTACGAAAAAGGTATCAATACCGAGATTGGATTGAAGAACGAAATTGTTGAACAAAACGGGTTAAGCGAAATTGAGCGCTCTGATAAAGTTCTATATAGACTACAAACTACCTTTGAAGAGCAATTTCGTGATGAGGGTATAAGCACCTTTGCAGAACGGACCGAAGGGAACGACGCGTTCTGGGTGATTTTTCAGTCTAGTATGGACGCAGATGAATGGTTAGGGATACGTTTCTTCGTTAGTTTTCGACAGTTGGGTACATTGAATTTTGTGTTGATTGCAATTATCGTGAGCGTTGTCGCGACTGCAATCACTGCACTCTATGGCATGAACCGTATCAGTCGACCGTTGACCCAATTGGCTTATGCAACTCAATCATTTCGCGGCGTTTCAAGCTACGAGCCTCTTCCTGAAACTGGTTCTGATGAAGTCGTATTGTTGGCAAAGAGTTTTAATGACATGGCTGAGGAAATTTTGGCGCTAATATCGAATCGAACCACGATTACTGCTGGTCTATCGCACGATTTACGCACTCCTCTGACGCGAATGCGGCTGGCATTAGAACTTCTTCCCGACAATACTGATCCTAGCCTCCTTCGAGCTTTCGAGGAAAATCTCAAACGCATGAACTCCTTGATTACGGATGCAGCACTCTTTGCGAAAGGTGAAAGGGAACGACCTAGTAAAGTAGAACTTCGGAGTTTGGTTGAATCTATTGTTCATTCAATAAATAGCTCAATCATCATCGAATGGTTTGGTACTCCACCAGGGAGTATTCATACGGCACCAAATGCATTAGATCGTTGCATCACAAATCTCGTCCAGAACGCAATGCAATATGGGAAAAACGTGCGGATACAAGTGCGAGTGACTCAAGACGATGCCGAAATACATGTGTTGGACGACGGTCCAGGAATCCCCAAAGCAGAACGCCAGCGAATATTGCAACCTTTTGTTCGGCTCGATAAGTCACGCAATTTGGAAACTGGTGGTAGTGGATTGGGTTTAGCGATTGTCAACCAGCTGTGTTTGATCCATAATTGGACGTTAGAGATTGGTGCGAGTCCTGTAGGTGGTACCGATGTAGCGATCACAATCCCAACTAAAATTTCATCCGAAATTCTGAGAGGGACTCCTGATCTGGCCATTCAAGAACGTCTCGCCGACGTAAAGTAACAAGAAGTGCAAAACGCGTAGTCATGCTTGGTCTTTGAGCATAATTCCCTGCACTTCAAAGACCATCCATACACCCCACCACGTACAGCAGTCTGCACAAATGAACTCCAATAAGACAGAAGAACAAGAACCAAGTAATTCCGCGTTGTCTCGAGTGCGCAATGCGCTCTTTGAAGCACGAATCGTTACTCTCTTCGGAAACATTGACCAAAAGGTAACTCAGCAAACTGTCGAGCAGCTTTTAGCTTTAGCCACGGAAAACTCGGAATTTATTACTTTGTTTCTTGGATCCCCGGGTGGCCACGTCGAGTCTGGAGACACGATTCATGACATAATCCGCTTTATTGAAGCACCAGTGAGAACTGTTGGTACCGGCTGGGTTGGGAGCATCGCAACGCACATTTACTTAGCCGCCGAAAAAGAAAACAGACTTTGTCTTCCAAACACCAGATTTCTGATCCACCAACCATCCGGACGATTACAGGGAGATGCTTCTGACATCTCCATTCAAGTCAAAGAAATTGTCAAAGTTCGGGAACGAATTAACGAGACAATCGCGACGCGAACGGGTCAAAAACTTGAGCAAGTCAACAAAGATACAAACCGCGATCACTGGCTCTCGGCTAAGGAATCGCTCGAGTACGGCTTAGTGGGACGCATTATTCAGTCGGTATCGGATCTCGATTCGTGATTTCGACACGTGATGAACAGTCATTAACGGTCGAAGGACAAAAAGTTAGTGTTTGCTTAACTACTGGCAATACTTCGAGATGTACCGTTATATTTGGCCATGGTGCTGGTGCTGGGATGCGGCACTCTTCGCTTGACGGTATCGCGAATGCCTTTGCTGAAGTAGGGATTTCCACCCTTCGGTTTAACTTCCCGTATATGGAAGCTGGTCGAAACCGAGTTGACACGCTCTCGGTCTCGACGCAAACATTCAAAGAAGCTCTTTCCTTCGCTGTTACCAATGATCTAGAACCGCTCTTTCTCGGTGGCCATAGCTTCGGCGGTAGGATGGCGACTCATGCCGTAGCGGAACACAATCTCATTGTTGAAGGGCTCATTCTGAGCTCATTCCCCCTTCACAATCCAAAGAAACCTTCACTCGACAGAGCCAGCCACTTCAACAAGATCCACTGTCCTATCCTTTTCTTGATCGGCACTCGAGACGGCATGGCAAACGCTGATCTCATTCAACAGCTATCCGCGGAGCACCAAGCGGTCCTAAAGTGGTTAGACACGGCAGATCACGGATATAAGACGCTGAAGCGCACTCGAACGCGTCAAGACGATGTCTTTCATGAGATTGCGGAACACACCGACGCATTTGTTACAGAACTACTGTAACAACACTGACGAAAGGTGAGAGAATCGGTCGTCATTGTCGGTGGTGGCATAGCAGGATTGTCTCTGGCTTTACAAGCCGCTTCTGACTTTGACATTACGGTTCTCGAAACGGAATTTCAACCAGGGTATCACAGTACCGGTCGTTCTGCGGCGGTTTTGCACATTCCATTTGAAAACGATGTGGTGCATCGACTCACTCTAGAATCTATCGAATTCTTCCAATCACCTGTCCGAGGTTTTAACGGCATTGCGGACTCGATGTCTGCTTTGAGAGTCGGTAGGAACGAAAGCGAACCAACAATCGAGCAATTCTTCGAAACTTGGATAGACCGGTGTCCCTGGCTAGTCCGACTGTCGCAGAATCAATTGCTAGCCGAGTGTCCAATTCTCTCCAGCGACTTCACCAGCGGAGTATTTGACAGTCGGTCGTTGCACCTCGATGTCCACCACTTGCTGACCTGTACGCGGCAAGCTTTTAAGGAGCAGGGTGGCAGAGTGGAAACGAATTGTCGGGTGGTATCCATAGAGCGTGTGCATGGATCGTGGAGATTGACTTCGGACAACGGATCTACCGTAAACGCTGACATCATCGTAAACGCAGCTGGTGCTTGGGTTGACGAAATCGCCAAGTTAGCTGGAGTCGAGCCGCTAGGAGTGCAAGCAAAAAGAAGAACTGGTATTCGGTGTAAACCTGAGGTCTTCTCAAGTTCGTGGCCGATGTGTTACCTGATAACAGATGACCTCTATTTCAAGCCGGAAGGACAGTCTTTAATGTTGTCTCCGTGCGATGAAACTCCAAGTGAACCATGTGATGCCCAACCAGAGAGGATCGACATTGCTCAGGCTATCGCACGCCTAGAAGAGAACACCACGCTACACGATGTTGTTCCCAAAGAATGCTGGGCGGGATTACGTGTTTTTGTGCCGGACCAACGTCCAGTCGTTGGCTATGACTGCAATCATCCGGGGTTCTTTTGGTACGGCGCGTTTGGAGGATTTGGCGTACAGACTGCTCCTGGTTGTAGCAAGTTGGGAGCGAGACTACTGAGGCACGCTCCG
This sequence comes from Pseudomonadales bacterium, assembly GCA_011525295.1. Taxonomy (GTDB): domain Bacteria; phylum Pseudomonadota; class Gammaproteobacteria; order Pseudomonadales; family Azotimanducaceae; genus Bin55. Next base: position 238,046 of record WTGV01000059.1, read on the forward strand.
TTTACCAACACGTCCTTATCAGAATTAGAACTGAGTCCCGGGCGATTGATTCGATAAGTTTAATTTTTTTCATGAGCGATGAGCTCACGATATCGCAAGAGTCAGCGCAATAGTGCGTTTAGTCGTTCCGCTAGCTTCATTAGTCCAGGAGGAGCGTGCGCGCGACGTAGACGACCAGCGGCTAAGCGGACGGCTTCCATGCGCGTAGGATACACGTGAATGGTAGACAGAATTGAGTTAGCTCCGTATCCATGGCGCATAGCATTGATGCAACTCGAAATCAACTCCCCTGCACCAGTACCGACAATACACGCACCTAATATCGCGTCTTTTTTGGGTTTGGTGATCAACTTTACAAAACCCTTTGTCGTTCCTTCGGCAATGGCTCGATCCAATTCTGCAAATGGAAACTTTGTAACTTCATGTGGTATATTGAGTCGCGTTGCTTCACTTTCAGACACCCCTACCCTGGCAAGTTCCGGGTCAGTGAAGATTGCCCATGGAACAAATTTTTTGTTGATCTTGGCACGCCAAAATGGACGAATCAGAGCATTCATACTCGCGTACCAAGCTTGGTGCGCAGCCATGTGGGTAAATTGATAAGGTCCTACGACATCACCGCACGCAAAAACAGATTTAACCTCTGTTTGCATATAGTCATTTACGGTAACAGTCTGAGTCGCTGACAGGCTAATACCGTTTTCTTCTAGTCCGAGATTTTTCACTCGGGGAGTACGACCGGTCGCAACCAGCAATTGGTCAAAGTCTAAAACCTTCTCTTGGTCGCGAGTATGTATTGTTAACTGTTGGTTTTTGCAAGCGCTCGCTCGCCAACCTGCATATACATCGACACCTTCTGTCTGTAACACTTCGGTGATGACTTCTGCTGCATCGGTATCTTCTAACGGTAGCAATTGATCTTGCAGTTCGACGATAGCGACTCTGCTCCCTAGTCTTGAAAAAGCTTGAGCTAATTCACATCCAATTGGACCGCCACCTAGAACTATCAATCGGTTCGGTAACTCTTTGAGTCCCCAAAGTGTCTCCGAAGTAAGAAACTGACAGTTTGATAGTCCTGGAATGGATGGTATAGTCGGAGAGGCCCCAGTAGCCAAGACTATGCTCCTCGTCGAATGTCGTTCGTTATTTACCTCAACGCAATGTGGGTCGCTTACGCGAGCATGACCTCCCTCGCAATGCACGCCTAAAGACGTGTAGCGTTCAACCGAGTCATGAGGTTGAATTTGACTGATAGCTTCTCGTACTCGGCGCATCACAACTGAAAAATTAGTCGCATTTCGCGTAGTTTCGACTCCGTATCGTGAAGCATTTCGCACTTCTTGTGCGACTCGAGCGGACGCGATCAACGTCTTACTAGGAACGCACCCGGTGTGCAAACAATCACCACCCATACGATTCGATTCAACTAACATCGTTTTCGCACCAGCTGTTGCACCGACCAAGGATGCAATCAGACCAGCACTACCAGCACCAATCACGACGAGGTTGTAGTCGTACTTAGCCATAAAAATATGTTATTGCTTGACATCCGCTGATATTATGTGTGGATTTCTACACCAACAAGCTTAGCTATTTCCTAGAATTTGGGTAGTCTACACAAAATATTTTCACTTTCTGTTGCTATAAACTTCCATGGTTGCTAAGTTTCCTCACAGCCGAATGCGGCGAAATCGGTCCGACGAATTCATACGTCGACTCGTGCGTGAACACGAGGTCACGGTAAACGATCTTATTTACCCCATATTCGTGGTTGAGGGCAAAAATCAACGGCAAGCAATAGCATCAATGCCCGGCATTGAACGTGTGTCTCTGGACGAACTTGAACGTGAGCTAGAAAGCCTCGTTAGATTGCGTATTCCTGCAGTCGCACTCTTCCCCAAGGTTGATGTTTCACTAAAAGACTCCACAGGCTCCGAGGCAATCAATCCCGAGGGACTAATTCCACGTGCAGTGGCTATTGCAAAAGCTTGCGCTCCGTCTATCGGCGTGATCACTGATGCCGCTCTAGATCCATATACAGCGCACGGCCAAGATGGAGTCATAGACGACCACGGTTACGTCTTAAATGACGAAACTCTCGAGATTCTTATAGAACAAGCATTAGTTTGTACTCGGTCTGGTGCTGATGTAATCGCACCTTCAGACATGATGGACGGGAGAATTCGAGCTATAAGAAACGCACTTGAGGAAAACTCCTTCAAAAATACAAAAATACTAGCCTATGCTGCAAAGTATGCCTCTGCTTACTACGGCCCTTTTCGAGACGCGGTGGGGTCTTCGGGTAATCTTGGTTCGAAAAATAAAAACCAGTATCAAATGGACCCGGCTAACAGCAAGGAAGCTTTGAGAGAAGTTGCCATGGATATCGATGAAGGAGCGGACATGGTCATGGTCAAACCGGGTCTGCCTTATTTGGACGTGATTCATCAGGTCAAGCGAGAGTTTGGAATGCCCACACTTGCCTACCAAGTCAGCGGCGAGTACAGCATGCAAGTGGCGGCTATACAGCAAAATTGGTTGCAAGAATCAGTCATATATGAAAGCTTACTCTGCTTTAAACGTGCTGGTGCCGATGGTATTCTTACATACTTCGGTAAATACCTCGCGGAACGACTCCAACAAAACACCGAATAGAAACAGCAAGCACTGTTTTACCTCAGCGAAAAATGAAAGCTAAGCGTGAGTTGAGGATAGCGTCCCGAGCAAGTCAACTCGCCCGTATTCAAGCTGAGTTGGTGGGAAACGCCATTAATCAAAATTTTCCCAATCTAAATATCACCTATGTACCGGTCACGACTACAGGAGACCGATCAGCCGAGACGGGAAATCTACCCCCGAACAATAAGGATGAGTTTGTCAAAGAAATCGAAGAATCTCTACTTAAGGATGCAGCGGATTTAGCAGTGCACAGCTTAAAAGACGTACCAAGCAACACACCTGACGAGCTCTCCGTCCTTACAGTCTTGCAACGCGAAGATCCACGAGACGTATTGGTCGGTCGAGCGAACGTGTTCTGCCTAGATCCAAGCATAAAAATCGGCACATCGAGCCCGAGAAGAAAGGCACTTCTGAACTTTCGTTTCAATTCAAACAATGTCGCTCATATACGCGGCAACGTCGACACAAGACTGCGAAAATTGGATAGTGAAGAATATGACTCGATTCTCCTCGCTGCAGCCGGGTTACACCGATTAAATTTGCGAGACCGGATAGATTCTTACCTCGATCCATCTAATTTTGTTCCGGCACCATGCCAGGGGACACTTGCGGTTCAATTCAGACGCGACGATGTACAAATGGCATCCACCATCGCACCGCTACAGAACTCAAGAGTGGAGGCCGCTGCCGGTTGCGAGCGCGAGATCGTTCGCACGCTAAATGCGGATTGCACTTCACCGATAGGAATCTATTGTGAAGATCGAGGCACCGAGTACGTTCTCCATGCAATCGTACTGAACAGTGCTGGAACCGAAACAATGGAACTGAAAATAGACGACCAAGACGCAATTCGGCTTACGTCAAACGCGGCAAAGAGTCTGATTGCGATGGGAGTGGAAGAGCTTTTGCACTCGTGACCAAACGTATTTGGATCACTCGTACGGAACCAGGGGCGAGTCGACTTGCTTCAAAGTTGCTTGTGTCTGGTTACCAGCCTGTCACCGCACCCGTTTTTGAAATCGAGCCAGTCTCGACACCAACTCCACAGATAGACACCGACCTTTGGGTGTTCGTGTCTAGCCACGCGGTATTCCATGCAGCAAATTGTCAATGGGACAAGACCAAACCAGTGATTGCAGTGGGACCCGCGACGGCAGCGCAGTTTGAGTCGATGCAGGTCCATCCGTTGGTTCCAAATCAACATTCTTCCGAAGGGGTCTACGACTTGATTCGCAGTCGGTTTACAACCGGCCTACGCGTGACAATCGTAGCAGGACGCGATGGAAGAAGAGATTTAAGTGCGTGGTTAGGTGCTGATGGCTATGCTTGCCATGATTGGATCGTGTACGAGCGAAAACCCACCAAAGTCCAAGTATCCACTTCCCAATTAGAAGCGATCGTTGCAGCTAGTGGAGCTGCAATTTCAGAGATTCGACAACAATTTGCCACTTTGAGTGCAGTTTCGATACCACTCGTTGTGCCGTCCCCTCGCGACGCAGAATTAGCTGAATCAATGCAGTTCACCACCGTACTGATTGCAGACGGCGCGTCTGACGATGCTATTGTCAGTTCGTTAGAGGACTTGTTCTCGACTCAGGGACAGTTCTCAGGGTGAGGGCGTCAGACAATTGCCGGACGACACTTTGAAGCTCGAGCTTCGAATTCTATAGGGCGTCCGTAGACTTCATGGAATTGAAGAATTCCACGTTCGTTATAGATTTTTTCAAGTGATCGATAAGAAACTCGATCGCGTCAATGTCTTCCATTTCGTGTAAGAATTTGCGAAGAATCCATACTCGCTGTAATTCCTCTTCAGTCATCAACTTTTCTTCTCTGCGCGTAGCAGAACGTCGAATATTGATTGCTGGATATATTCGTTTCTCCGCGATATGACGTTCCAAATGTATCTCTTGGTTGCCAGTACCCTTAAACTCCTCATAGATCACTTCGTCCATACGTGAGCCTGTATCAACGAGTGCTGTGGCGACGATGGATAGACTACCACCTTCGATGAAATTTCTCGCGCCTCCGAAGAAGCGCTTGGGTTGACTCAACGCATTCGAATCCACTCCTCCAGTTAGGAGTTTACCACTCGACGGTACTGTATTGTTGTAGGCTCGTGCCAGTCGAGTTATGGAGTCTAACAGAATTACGACATCGTGTTTGCATTCCACTAGCCGTTTTGCTTTTTCGATGACCATTTCCGAAACTTGTACGTGGCGCGTCGCTGGTTCGTCAAATGTACTAGCCACGACTTCACCTTTAACGAGACGCTGCATTTCCGTGACTTCCTCCGGACGCTCGTCAATAAGAAGCACAATCAAAATCACATCGGGATAGTTCGAAGTGATTGCTTGAGCTATAGACTGTAACAACAAAGTCTTCCCGGCTTTCGGTGGGGAAACGATCAAGGCGCGTTGCCCCTTTCCGATGGGTGCGGCTAAGTCGATGATCCGACCAGATAAGTCCTCTGTACTCCCATTACCACGTTCCAACGTGTATCGTTCTTCGGGAAATGTTGGCGTGAGGTTTTCAAACAATACATCTCGCTGTTTCTTCTTATTTTCCGTAGGACGGTTGTTAACTTCAATGATCTTGAGTAACGCGAAATAGCGTTCACCGTTCTTTGGAGCACGCACTTTGCCAGAAATACTGTCCCCTGTACGAAGATTGAAGCGACGGATCTGCGTCTGAGAAACATAAATGTCGTCCGGCCCGGCGAGATAACTTGCGTAGGGTGATCGTAAAAAACCGAATCCATCGCTAAGAATTTCCAATGTACCGTCGCCATACACTTCGATCCCGCTTTGAAACTGCTTCCGCAAAATCTGAGTGATGATGTCTTGTTTACGCGCGCGGCCGATATTGTCAATACCGATACCTTCCGCTAACTCTACCAACTCTGGCGTCGGACACCGTTTTAAATCAGATAAATGTATTCGTTCGGTTGGCTGTGCTTGGGGGGCGTTAGAGGGGTTCGAGTTGCCGTGGTGGCGGTGGTGAGAACTAGATAGGTTTTCTCTCATGATTAAGTGGGGGTGCGGTGGAATGAAATGGTGGAGTCCTTTAGTTGATACAGAGTCGCAGAAGGTCGATAGCTAATAAATTTACAGTCTGGGGAAGTGGAAGGCAGCCTCGTGAAAACCGGGCACCACCATCATGTGAATGATGTGTGGGAAGATGAGATGGTGATTTCGTCGATTAGTATCGTGAAATCTTACATAAAGATTTTACTCAATGATCTGCATAAATCGTAACTTGTAAGTTCGATTCTGCGAGATTCCTAGCTTGGCAGGCACCGTATTGAGGAGTAAAGCGGAGCGCTAAATATTACTATCGAGAAATGCTTCCAGTTGGGATTTCGACAGCGCACCAACTTTGGTTGCTTCAACTTGACCATCGCGAATAATCATCAAGGTAGGCACGCCACGAACACCGTATTTCGCTGTCGTGCTTCTGCTTTCGTCAATATCGAGCTTACAAATCTTAACTTTGTCGACATACTTTTCAGCTATTTCGTCAAGAATGGGCGCGATCATTTTGCAAGGGCCACACCATTCCGCAAAATAATCTACCAAGACGGGAACGTTGGATTGCAATACTTCAGAATCCCAAGTCTCATCGTTAACGTGTTGTATGTTGTTACTCATTAAAAGCTCCTGTGACTAATCGCTATTTTAGACAATCTCCCCTATACTCGAATGTTCCTTTAATCGATTCCAAGAATCGTACGAGAATGTGCTTTTCGCGACTCTGTGCGAAGTTTCGTTCAAGAGCAGTACTTGCTGGCGGGGTTATTCTCGTTGTCTTCGTGTGCCTTGGTTCTGGTGGTTGTGGTATGAAGGGACCGTTAGAGCTTCCACCTGAACAAGAGGAAAGTTCTCGTGCCATTAGCTTGGACTATTAGCGCATCACCATATGACTATATTTCAGTCGCGACTCTAAGGAACCAAGCTCGAACCCGGTCTTCTGTTCGATACCCACAAATTCGATCGCATCGTACATCACTTGACACGTATTGGGCATCGAGTTCACTCAGTGGTAATAGTCGGCTTCAGTTTGCTATGGCCAGACTTTCAACTTGGAACTCCATCGAGTAAATAGGGAGATTCGGTAATAAACCCATTGCACCTCGAGGACCCAAGTTGAGCTATTACGAAGAATCGCTGGTGTTTACCAAAATGCATGTTTGTGGCAATGACTTTTGCTTGATAAACAGGACATCGGATCGATACTCAATAACACCAAGTGCGATTCAGTACTTGGGAAATCGCCATACAGGCATCGGCTTCGATCAACTCATACTGTTGGAGCGCTCGACAGACTCCAACAATGCCGTCGCCGTACAGTTTTTCAATAGTGATGGCACGATAACCGAACAGTGTGGGAATGGATGTATCGCGGTCGCAGCATTTTTACACAAACAACGACTCGTACGAGAATCCGAAGTCCGATTGGAAGTCTCCAATCAAATAACCGAGTGTGAGATTATTCAATTCAATTCACGCAATGAATACACGGTTGAGGTTAATCTCGGCTCACCAAACTTTCATCCGAACGATGTACCGTTCCACAGCTACAAACAACAAAGACAGTATGAGCTCGAGGTTCCTAGCCAAGCGAAACCCTTATTTGTGTCTGTGCTCTCCTTAGGAAATCCACATGCAGTGGTCGTTGTACCTAGTTTAGACAGTGCACCACTCGACATCCTTGGAGTCGAGATTCAACAACATGAAGCCTTTCCGCGCTCGACCAATGTCGAAATCCTAGAGATTCAAGACGACTCAAATGGCAAAATCCGAATCTTCGAACGGGGGGTTGGGGAAACTCAAGCTAGTGGCACGGGTGCCGCGGCCGCGACAGTCGCCGGACAATGCCTAGATTTTTTTGCGGATTCAGTGAATATCTCGATGCCCGGAGGGACAGTATCGGTACGTTGGGAAGGCCAAGATTCCGCAGTGATAGTGCGTGGTAAACCTTCTTTCGCATTCACCGGAACTATACCCTTCTCAAGTTTCTCGTAACCGTTGCAATATGAGCACTAACAAGTATCATTAACAGATAGAAGACAACGCTTTCACTGGTTTTTCGAGAACATGTTATGTCCACTGTAATTGCCCACCGTCTCTCAGCACTAGAAGACAGCAACTCAGAAATTAAGCAACAGCTTGAGTTAATGCTGGAGATAGGCCGCCGAAACGAAGAAAAGTTTCTGTGGCTCAAGTCATTCATCCTCAAGCTTCTTGAAGTCCAGGGGTTTGCGCAGCTCGACCAAGTAATCTTTCACCAGCTAATCGATTTCACGCACGTGAACCACGTGACGCTGTTCTTGAAAGAACTACACGAAGAAGGCGAACTGTTGCACATCAAGACCGCGGACAAACCAGACAAAATTCATCCGAGGTTGTTTGATTTACAAAAGACATTGTGCGAAACGTGTCGCGAAGAAGAGTACTACCATTTGTTCGGAGTATCCGTGAGCGATGCCCCGTCTGTCGCGCTAGTGCCAATTGTTTATCGATCGTATCTCGGCACTCTCGCTATAGGTTCCGCTGATCACGCTAAGTTCAACGTGGACGTCGATACGCTGTTCCTAGATTTTCTTGGCGAAGTAATCGCTCGTGTCATCGTCCGACTCCAACATTGAGACTAGCACAACCCCATCTCCTACAAATAATGATGAGTATGTAGAGGAGTTTCTCGCTCACCTTAAAGTGGAACGACAACTGTCGTTCCATACCCAGATCACCTACTCGAATGCGCTCAGACGTTTCGTTCGACAAAGCGCACCTCCAAGTCTAAGAGATACCACTGTCTTTGACATTCGCGACCACATAAGCTGGTTGCGCGGTCAAGACTTGTCCCCAGCGTCGATTCGAAACACACTGTCCTGCTTGCGCACATTCTTTGAATTTCAACTACGCAAAAGGCGACTGGAATTCAACCCAGCTAAATCCGTTCGCGGACCAAAATTGGCGAAAAAGATCCCAAATGTGCTCGACGTCGATGTGACTACACAACTCGCTACGGCAGAGTCGCGCAAGGAACCGAGACATCTACGCAACCGCGCCATCATCGAGCTTCTCTACTCCAGTGGACTACGACTATCTGAACTGGTAAATCTCAACATCTCAGATATCGATTTTCGGTCTCAAATAGCCCATGTGTTGGGCAAGGGAAATAAGACTCGTTTAGTTCCTGTCGGAACGCACGCGATTACGGCGTTAAAAGCATGGCTCGGTTGTCGCAACGACTTTAGTCCAAATGCTCCACTCTTCACTGGACGAAACGATCAACGAATTGCATCTCGAACGGTCCAAGATATTTGTAAAAAGTTAGGTGTCAAGGTTCTTGGTTCAAATGCTCTGCACCCACATCTGTTGCGACATTGTTTCGCGAGTCACGTATTGGAGAGTAGTGGCGACTTGCGCGCCGTACAAGAGCTACTCGGACATGAAGACATCGGTACTACAGCGATTTACACGCACGTAGACTTCCAACAACTTGCAAAAGTCTACGACCAGAGTCATCCTCGAGCAAAACGAAGTTCAAACAATAAGAACAAGTGATTCGACTTATAACGTTCGACCTAGATGAAACTCTTTGGGGTGGCACTGAAGTGGTACTCCGAGCTGAAACCGAAATGATCGAATGGGTTTCAAATAGAGTACCAAAATTTGCTGAGCAATATAGAACGCGCGCCACAGATATACGCGCAGCCACTCTAGCTAAACGTCCTAGAATCCACTACGATTTCAACAAGATTCGTGTTGCAGTCGTCGAAGAAGTCCTCCAAGAGTGTGGTGTACAACCCGGTAAAGCCTGCGAAATAGCAAGCGCGGCGTTGTGCATCTTTCACGGGTACCGAAACAAACTACAACTGAATCAAAATGCAATCCCACTCTTACGTGAGTTGCGTGAAAACTATTTGTTAGCGTCTATCTCAAATGGAACTTCAGAAGTCCACCGGTCACCGCTAAAGAAATACTTTGAACTGTCCGTGTACGCTAGAAATATGGGAACCCGTAAACCGGACCCTGCGATGTTTGAGGTGGTGTTGTCCCACACCAAAACCCTACCCCAACAGGCGATACACGTAGGAGATCATCCTATCGAAGATCTAGAGGTTGCCAAGCGGGTCGGCATGTACACCATACAGTATTTCACCGGCGAATTCGCACATTCACCTCACGCGGACAAAGTAGTGGATCAGTTACCCGATGTTGTTTTAGCCGTGCAAACGATCAATGAAGCAGCGGTGAAAAACCAAACTTAACTACAGTGCTTTAGGACCGCGTTCTCCCGTTCGTATTCTTACTACATCCTCGACAGGAGAAATCCATATCTTTCCATCCCCGACCTGTCCTTTATTAGATATTTTCTGAATGGCTTCGACACATTCATCAACGATTTCATCGGGAACGACCATCTCGATCCTAATCTTGGCAAGAAAGTCAACCGCATATTCGGCACCCTTATAAAGTTCGGTACGCCCTTTTTGTTGACCAAAACCCTGGACTTCAGTGACGGTCATACCAGCAACACCAACTTTTATCATCTCTTCTCTGATGTCATCTAATTTGAACGGTTTGACCAAGGCGGTAATAAGTTTCATCGTTTGAATTCCAAGAGAGTGTTTTCAGATTTTTAAGGTGAAATATGATAATCGGTAGTGCCGTTCACACGACAATCGAACCAATATCACTCGCAAGATGTGGTGGCCGTAGAGAAATGAAGGCAACTTGCCACCGCTAAAATTGTAACGGTTTCAAGTCCTCTGGATTACCACTCATGAACACTGCAAGTTTCCTCGCTGCTTATCCCTACCAAAATGATGTTTTAGCATTACCGGTGTCGAATGCGGATGAGGCAGCATCTTGGTATCGACAAAATTTTGGAATGCGAGAAATCGAGCGTGGAACCCAGCCGCATCGCTTCGTGATATTGGAGCGCGATGGAGTGAAAATCGGGTTCTCTGAGAACGGTGGGGACCCTACTCAGGATGGTGCCGCAGTTTTGGTGTCCGGTATCACCGAGATTCGAACTGAATTGGAGTCTCGCGACATCAATGTGAGCGATTGGAGAATAGACGAACAAGAGGGTAAACAACTAAAAGTGTTCTTTGTTATTGCTCCTGATGGCTTGTGCTACTATTTTCACGAGCCTGTTGAATCGACACCTTAAATCGAGCGCCGTCAAACTACTACTCGAATGATGCTTTTGAGGTAGCGCTTTAAGCCTTAGCGCTAGGCCTCGCAGAGACTGTTCGATACCAGTGTTGTAAGGCCGGATAAGTTATGGGAAACGGTATGCGCGCGGAGGTCGTCGCAAAATCTAAGGTGCACAAAGCAGTTATATCTGCTATTGAGAATTCTTCTCCGGCGATATACGGAGATTGGTTGAGTTCTTCTTCCAAGCGCATAAAAAAATTCGACATTAGAGTCTTACCACGAGTGACTAGGTCTGGAATCGCACTGATTACTCCTACGTTTCCCCCAACACCTCGAGTCTGAAAACGCGGGTAAGCGTTTCGATACACTTCCGATGCTGGCAGCAAGCCGTCGAATTCAATGTGTCGTTGACGTGCTTCTATATGTGCTCTGCTTAGTGTATCTGTACCCATGAGCGGAGGATCGGGATAGAGTTCCTCTATGTAGCGACAGATTGCGACCGATTCATCTAATACCGTTCCATCGTCAAGCACGAGAGCGGGAAGCCGACCGCGTGGATTGATCGAGAGAAACTCAGTGGAAAGGTTCTCGCCTTGCACGATGTTCAATTGTTTGCGGTCGTAAGTGATTCCCTTCTCGGCAAGAAAGATACGAACTCGCCGTGGGTTGGGAGCATTCTGTTGGTCATAGAGAAGCAATTGAAAATCTCTTTAATTCGAATTGGTCAACCAAAATTTTGCTAATCTCCAACTCGTCCACAGAGAATGTCAATCGAGCAGAGGAGTCTAGACTCGTTGCGTTTACCAAAATCTCGGTCAACAAGGGACACTGATTTTCAGTAATTGGCAAGAACTAAAACGGTATGAGAGGAGACGCCGCTAGCGATATAATCTGAATTGTCCTAAGAATTAGTCAGACGAACGTCCTATGCAGAATTTTCTCACTCGCGTTCTAGCCCTCGTGGCTGGCGTAGCGATTGGTATTGGTGTTGTCATCGGAGCATTAACTCTACGACAAGACGATGAAGGTACTTCGGCGAATACGCAGGCTACTAGACCAAACTACGAAGAACAAGGAACCGAAACGCATTCTGATGTTTCGGGAGGTGGTACAAACCTCCCCTCATCCTACAATATCGACGAGATAGTATTTCCTGAGCAAGCGTTTGACCGTAAGGTGGCCATCCTATCTTGGATTGCAACCCTTTCAGACGATCAAATTCTAAACTGGCTCAAACAATCCACCGACGCTTCCTGGAATGTTGCAACAGAAATTCTGAACGAATTTCAATCTACATTGTTGCAAAAACTCACTATCTCGGCACCGGAACGAGCGTTTGAGTTTGTTTGGTCTATGGACGAGCACCGGAGGACCCCGTTAGCCTCAGTCGTGTTCCAGACGTGGGCTAGTTCAGATTTAGAGGATGCAATCACAAATGTAAAGGAATGGACTGACGATGAAGCTGTGAACTTTTTACCGACCATTTTGCGGGCAAGAGAAGACTTATCCCTAGATCGTCAGCGGGAAATCGCAAAAGAATTCGGAGATGAAAACTACGCGTTCTTCAAATACTTTGATAGCCTGACAACTGAAGGGATCGATAACCCAAAGGATACTTGGCACGAAATTCTAAACGTAGCAAACAGTGAGAGTGTTCAAGGCGTGGCCTATCGTGCTCTCAGTGAAGTCGCGGTTGCGTGGGTCGCACTAGAGGGATTGGAAGTTCTCGATGAAATAGTGTCTTCTATTTCACATGCAACCGAATACGATTTTGCGCTCACTCAAATATTTAACGCACTGTCTGAAGACAAACCAGAAGAAATTTTTGATTTCGCGTTGAACAACCTGGGCGATCGAGCTTACGGCATACTACAAGACAGTAATGTCGTTTTCAACTGGGCACGGAGAGATCCTAAAGCTGTTTTGGCAAAGGCGGAGACCGTGCCAGCAAGCGGAATTCGGCGCAATATGATTTGGCGTGCGATATCGCAATGGGCACATGACAATCCTAGTCAAATTCTTAAACAAATAGACATAGTCCCAGGAGAACATCGAGCACAAGCACGTCAAAATGCGATAAGAGCACTGACTAGTTCATCGCCCAATGAAGCGGCGAAGTTCGTCCTTCAAGAACAAGACTTCCAGGTACGGTTAACGCTAGCGAGCAGCTTAGTCTCCACTTGGGCATACCAAGACTCTGAAGCTGCGAAAGATTGGGTGTTAGGTTTGTCAAATAGTGATCCATTGCGCACCGCGCTTCTTCGCCCTCTCTCTATGGCACTCGTTTACAGAGATCCTCGAGAGGCATTCAGACTTGCACTTGAGCAACCCATCGAAGACAACCCTTCGTCTCCATATTCCTCTACGGGTTATGAATCTTCGATCATCAGTGTGCTCGCACATCAAGACATAGATCTTGCCATCGAGTTGTTACCTCAGGTGCGAGATCAGGGAAGGTCGATGGCGTATAGTTCCGTTGGCGTTTCGTTAGTTCAAAAGGGAGAGACGCGACAAGCGATTAACCTCGCAAATCAATTACCCAAAGATGAACGGACTAATTACTTTAGGAGCATGTCTTGGAGTTGGGCCTGGCAAGACCCACAGGGATTACTGAAAGCTTTCGAAGAATTTCCCTCTGCGGAGATCAAATCAGGAGTAGCATTGTCGATAAGCATGATGAATACCTCTACGAATCTATACACCGACGATGAAATCGCTAGCTTGAAAACGTACATGACTCAGGAAGTTCGGGAAAAGTTCCAACAATTCCAAAAAATAGACATGCACAACCCGTCTCCTGAAGATCGGAAGCTTCTCCAAGAGTTGTATTCTTGGTAATACACAAAAGCCATACGCTTCGAACATGACGTTCCCATTCCCATCGAATTCTTTAGAGACTAAGACAGCACTCCAAGTTAGACTCCCATGAAAAAATCTTTAGGCATTTTGTTACTTCTTGTGTCATCTGGCGTTGTGTTAGGAGGTGGGGGCACGTATTTAGTTCATCTTACAACCCTAACCAACGATAAAGACACCTCATCCGAGCCTCAGACAATATTGGAATCCCAAAAGAGTGAGGAAGGTGCGACAACACATGCTGATCCAGATAAGACTCGAGGCCCATTATCAACGAGCATCAATCAATCAGTCGCGAGCATCAACGATCCATCGTTAGAAACGGACTCGTTTCAACGTAAATTAGCTATATATTCTTACGTGGCAGGCTTGTCTGAGCAGCAAGTTGCTAAGGAACTGCAGCGTTCCAAGGATCACGAACTTGAGTTGTCCCGCAGCGTGTTTGTAGAGTTTCAGACTGCACTCATCGAAAAACTAGCTACGCTAAATCCAACCTCGGCTATGACTTTTGTGACTGAGCAGAGAGACTTGGGTAGAGATTTTGTAACACTCAACTCATGGGGAGTGCGGTTGTCCAAATCTCTTGGAATCACGACTAGCTCCAAACCCTTCGTTCAAAGTGTGTTTAAAGAATGGGCATTGAGTGACAGGGAAAGTGCCATCCAAAACGCAAAGTCCTTTAAAGCGGACATTAAGAACGAAGCGCTCACCGGAATTCTTGCTTCCCTTACAGATGAACCATTGATGACGTATAGAACTATCGCCAAAGAGTTAGGTGATGAAGAACACGGTCTCGATTTCTACGTGAGGTCATTCAGTTCTAAACGCGTTGACGACGCAAAAGCTATTTGGGAAGAAATCGCGACTCTCATTGAACCGTACAACCCCAACCATTTGGAAGCGATGGCAAATGTCATGAAACAGTGGTTCCAGCAAGATGGCGTGAGCGCGCTTGACCAAGTGCGCGCCAGTGCTTTGCACGAGGACGTCAAGCGCTCTGTGGTGAGTAGTTTACTGTGGATGGCCGCAGAAGAGAACCCTCATCAAGCCTTTCAATATGCACTGAACATGCCCAGCCAAGGGATGTATTCTCAACCACTGTCTAGCGTCGTTTCCGTGTGGGCGGAATCCGACCCGCAAGCAGCTTATCAAGCCGCCACTAGTATTGAACAAAGTGGACGTCGAGACAGTCTTCAGAGGCAAGTTGTGTCAGTTTGGGCTACAAACGAACCTTACTACTTCCTAGAAAACTTGGAAAGTTTTCCACCACAAATGCGAGATGTTGGAAGCTCGAGTGCTCTTCAGGCTATCGCAGTAACTTCGCCGCAAGAAGCGGCCGAAATCGCGCTTGAGCAAATAGAAGGAGGTGTTGGAGGATTGAGTTATGTCCCTACTTACATACTCCGACACTGGGTTGATCAGGATACCGAAGCAGCTATACAGTGGGTACTCAACGGCCCGGTGAGCGCGGACAATCGATATTCGTGGGTTAGTGCGTTAGCGACGAATTTAGTTAATACCGATCCTCGCCGCGCATTTGATATTGCTCTTCAGCAACCTGTCTCAGAACGCTTGGGCGGCATGTACATGCCTGCGCTTGAAGCACAAATTCTTGGGCAAATAGTCTATCAAGATTTCGACCTTGCGGTCGAACTGCTGCCCAAAGTGCGTGAAGGCAGTTCAAGGGCGCAGGCCTATACGTCCGTAGGGAGCCAGTACATCAATTTAGGTCAGTCTTCTAAGGCAGTTGACTTAGGGCACAAACTAACTGCGAACGAGCAAACCCAATACTTTCAAAGCATCGCCTATACTTGGGCTAGCACCGATGCTAGCGGGTTGGTCGAGTCCTTCAAGAATCTACCGACTGCAGAAATTCAATCGAATCTGGCGCAAACATTAACCAGTCAGTGGATGAAAGACAATTTCACCGAAGCGCAGCTAGAAGTTCTCCAGTCTTATGTAAGTGATTCGGACTGAATAGCTTTGTAGAGTCGAACTTGAGATTGAGCGAGGACGCTACGCATCCGAAATGGTCGACCTTTAATTCGGGATCTCGACATTAGTTTAGAGTTCCTGCAGTAGGATTTATGCGAACTCTCATTTCACGTGTTGTAGTCTTCGTAATAGGTGCGCTAATTGGCATTGGTGGCGTCGCAGGTGTACTCTTTCTGCTGAAAGATGAGATGACCAGCATTTCAGTCGAGCAGACATCATCTACACAAACAGCGGAGTCAGTTCCGTTCGAGAGTACTCGTAGCGAGGACGGAGTTAGTTCACCATCTATCAACGCAGTCGTCCCCTCCCGGATCAATGATATTGTCTTTCCAAAAAGTACATTCGAACTCAAAGCAGGTATAGTTTTTTGGGTTGCCACTCTCACGGACGACCAGATCATAGATCTGCTCGGGCAATCCACGGAAGCGAGTTGGGATGTTCCGTATGCAAATCGTACGGAGTTGCAAATTACACTCTTGCAAAAACTTTCGACAACAGCACCTGCTCGCGCTCTTGACTTTGTATTTGAACTTGACCAATACCAACGCAATTCGATGATCAGGACGGTGTATGCTGCCTGGGCTCGAGACGACTTACACAAAGCTATAGAACGCGCGAAAGAGTTGGATCATCCCGATTCTTTTTATGCACTCGATGCCATCTTAGACGCGCATACTGACTTACCCTTCGAAAGAAAACGAGCTATAGCTATTGAGCTGCGTGATGAACGGCATGCGTTTTATAGACACTTCACAAATCTAACTAAGGATCAGATAGAAAATCCACGCGAAACTTGGTACGAAATCGTCAATCTAGCGAGCAGTGAAAATGTCCAAGAAGAGGCGGGAGACGCGTTGAATCGTGTTGCCATAGTTTGGTTCCAAGAAAGGGGCCTAGAGATCCTAGACGAAATAGTGTCTTCGACCTGGGAAGATTTCGATTACTACTTCGTACTAGATGGGCTGTTTGACGACTTGTCTGCTGATCGATCTCAAGAAGTCTTTGACTATATCATGAGTAATCTGGGCGACCGAGCAATTGAGGTCATTCGGGATACCCGTCTCTCCGAAAACTGGGCAAGAAGAGACCCTAAGAACATGCTAGCGAGGGTAAAGACCCTTCCAGCTAGCGACTTTCGGGAAGATCTAATTCGGTTGTCGGTTCGAAGATGGGCAGCTAACAACCCACAACAAATTTTTGAACAACTAGAACAAGTTCCACTCGGTCTACGGGAATATGCAAGCGAGCGCGCTATTGACGAATTTACTCAAAAATCGCCCACAGAAGCCGCTCAATTCGTCCTGCAAATGTCCGATGAAGAAATGCAAGAAAGACTTGCCACCACACTAATCCAAACGTGGTGTAAAGAAGATGCGGTTTCCGCCAAAGAATGGGTACTGGACCTACCCACGAATGATCCAATTCGGGCGTCAATGATTAGCGCACTAAAGTGGCGACTTGTCTCAACAGACCCGAGGGGCGCGTTTGAACTCGCGCTTAAAGAGCCAATCGACTATGGCTCGGAAGATTCAATATTAGACAGGATCGCAGACGACGATGTCCAACTCGCTCTGGAGTTGCTACCACAGGTCAGAGAAGGTAGAAAAGTTTCCGCGTACGCTCATATTGGCAGTTCTTTGGTCGAACAAGGTTTCTCAACACAAGCACTCGATCTTGCGAACGATTTGGATCAAACTGAGCAGAAAGAATTCTATCAAAGGATCGCAATGAGGTGGGCATATGATGACCCTAAAGGACTGTTGAAGGTATTCGACGACTTTCCGACTTTCACGAGGTCGAGAATCGCGGTCGGACTAAAAATTACGAATGAAGTTGGGAACTACTACTCAGAAGAAGAGATCGCACATGTGGAAAAACACATTAGTGATAAGGACAAAGAGTTGTTCAAACAAGTTCAAAACATTGACATAGACAATGCGACTGAAGAAGAATTAGAACTGCTTCACCAGTTGCACTTATATTAACTTGTGTCTCTATTGACATCCTAACCACGAACTAAAACGACGAAGAGATTTTTTGAATTGGGACAAATAGCAGTATCCGCACTCAAGAAAAGTCGGTGTTCAGATTCCACAAATATCCAATGAAAGAGTCTCAAAGAATTTTCTCAATGCTTTTGTTCGCTGGGATTGCGTTAGGTGGTTTGAGTATGTACTTGGTGAACATCTTGGTGTCGACGAATGAAACCACGGAGACCGCTTCATCTAATGAGATACCCAATTCAAGGGTAGGAAGCTCTGGTGAAGGTTTTCGATTAAACCACTCCTCCCTTCTATATTTACACAGCAGTTATATTTCCGCCGCGTCGCTTGAAGACCCAAGCTTACATGAATACTCATTTCAACTTCGACTTGCTGTATATTCGTTCGTTGCTGGTCTACCTACACAAGAACTCATGACTGAGTTGCAAACAATTTCGAGTGACGTGCGTGAACGTTCGCATCATGTTCGAGATGAACTTCAAAGAGCCCTTATCGAAAGACTTGCGATAGTGAATCCGCACGCCGCAACCGAATATGTGGTCGAACAATTTGAACCAATTTCGAACCAATCGGAATTTGTGCGCTTGCAACGTTATTTGTATGTAAAAAAGGACACTTCTCAGCATATGGTTCAAACCGTGTTTAAAGATTGGGCAACGTCTGATCTTCAAGGTGCCATCGACTCTGCGAAAGAACTAGCTATAGACTCCAAGAATAACGCACTTATCGGCATATTGTCGGCACTAGGGGGCGAATCGCTCAACATTTACCGACAAGTAGCTAAGGAACTTGGGGATGAGGAGCGAGGGACAGACGCTTACATATTGTCGTTCGCGACAAATCGTGTCAACGACCCTCGCGCGGCATGGCATGAGGTCATCGCACTTTACAAACCAAATAACTCTAGCCACACTCGAGCACTAAGAAACATCACTAGGCAGTGGTATGATCAGATTGGCTTTGGTGTTCTAGATATAGTAAACAGCAAGCACTTAGAAAAGCACGTTAAATCCGATTTGATCGTACAGTTGCTAGAACACGCGGTTGCGGATGAACCCTATCAAGCGTTTCAATATTCGCTGGAGTTGCCGAGCGAGAACCGGGACTCGTCAGCTACGTCCCGGGTAATCAAGACATGGGCAGTATCTGATCCGGAAGCCGCCTATCAAGCTGCTACTAGTATCGAAAAGAGTGGTGATCGAGAGTACTTCCAACGTCGTGTAGCCCGTATTTGGGCGTTAAACGAACCACGGGACTTCATGGACAAAATTGAAAGTTTTCCACCGAATATTAGAGAATGGGTAACTGTTGATGCGATTAGAGTTATCGCACGTGTATCCCCCGAAGAAGCTGCGGAACTTGCTGTTAAACACGGACGTGGCGGACCAAACGACTTCCTACCATCAAGTGTCATCGGTATTTGGATAGAGGTAGACTTAGAAGCGGCCTTGAATTGGGTATACAGTACCCCTCTTGATGAGGGTAAACGGTACACATGGGTAAGTGCAATTACAAACAATTTGGTCGACTCGGATCCGCGTCGCGCGTTTGACATAGCCGTTAAACAAGAAATACCGGATATCAATCTCCTAGGGATGGAAATGTATGAAATGGGATTAGAAGCCGAGGTGATCTGGAGGATCTGTGACCAGGACCTTGAGCTTGCGGTCGAACTACTACCAAAAGTACGGGAAGGAAAAACAAGAACAAGTGCTTCTACAGCAATTGGACTGAGGTACATTGAGCTCGGTGACTCGAAAAAAGCATTAAACCTAGGTCTACAACTAAACGAGGAAAGTCAGGCTGAGTACTTTGAATCAATTTCTTGGATTTGGGGAAACATCGATCCGGCTGGACTGATAGAGTCAATAGAAGACTTTCCTACTAAAGAGATTCGTGCGAGTGTCGCGTCAAGTTTGGCAAGAGGACCGAGCCACGTATATTTTTCGTACGCACAATTAGAAATACTTAAACAATATCTTGAGGATTAAGGTCAGAAAACACAGCGGCACTAGTAATCTCTTGTGAACCTCATTTCTTGTGTTAACTCGTTCTCTAAGAGAACAAATTCTTTTGCACAAGTAGCACCCGTAAAGATTTTCAAGATTAGTACTTTAAACAGGTTCATCAGTGTATCTCGTCGCCCGTTGAACAGATGTAAGAACAAAAAATCAGTCATATAATCTGAATGGTCGAAAACGATTCTCTGGTCTCTGTCTCATGAACAATCTTTTAGCACGAATCCTCCTTCTATTGGCCGGTGTTTTAATCGGTGTCGGTGGCTTCGTCGGAATCAAAATGATAATTCAAGATGATACTACAACTATTCCTCGAGATCAGACTGAAACAGTACAGGGAGATGAGCATCTGTCAAACACAGTAGGTAGTATTGACTCTAACGAATCCGATATAGTTGCGGTACCTTCTAGAGTCGACCAGTTGGTCTTTCCAAAGCGAACCTTTGATCGCAAGGCCAGCATTGTGTCTTGGGTTGCAGCTCTTTCTGACGATGAACTCTTGAGTTGGCTCGAACAATCTGCTGACCCCTCTTGGCACGTTTCACCGGGTAATCGAACTGAATTGCAAACGTCGCTGTTGCAAAAACTTGCATCGACGGCTCCGGATCGAGCTATTGATTTTGCGTTAGCCCGAGACGAGCAACAACAGGTCAATGCAATGGTTAACACTGTGCTTCAAGTCTGGGCTAATAAAGACATAGACGGGGCAATTGCCCGCGTCAAGGGAATGAGTGGACAAACGACCAATTACTTCGTACGTCCTCTTTTAACCGCGCGTGACGACTTACCTTTAGAACGGATGCGAGAAATCGCTATCGAACTCGGTGATGAGAAATCTGCGTTTGCTATCTACTTTCAGAACCTAACGAAAGGCGCGATTGAAAATCCAAGGGACACTTGGTACGAAATAGTCAACATGGCGATTCGTGAAAGTGTCCAAGACACGACCGGATATGTGTTGAGTAATGTTGCAATCACTTGGGTTGAGGAAAGTGGTATGGATGTTCTTGACGAAATAGTCTCATCTGTATGGAGCGATTCTGCGTACGTTCCCATAGTCCCCCAGATTCTTCGAGGTGTTTCCACACATGATCCCGAAGCGGTATTTGACTACGTGATGAGCAATCTAGGTGACCAAGCCACTGAAGTTATCCAGAACATCGGCATAACCTCCATATGGGCACAGAAGGATCCTCAGGGTATGATTGCGAAGGCAGAAACTCTTCCAGCAAGCAGATTTAGACAATCATTCGTACGCAATGCTGTATGGCGGTGGGCAGACAATAACCCGCGCCAACTTCTTGAACATTTAGAGGTAATACCTCCCGGAGAGCTTGAACGTGCTAGCTCGCGCGCAATCGATAGACTAACTGACAGTTCGCCAACCGAAGCAGCTGAATATGTGATGCAAGTAGAAGATGAACAGTTGCGGATGCAACTAGCACAGAGCTTCATCCAAAGTTGGGCATCCACAGACATGGACGCTGCGAAAGAATGGGTACTTAGCCTTCCCGTAGCCGATCCAATGCGCGCATCACTAGTTGGCCCTCTGACTAGGTCCATCGCACAAAATGACCCCACGGGTGCGTTTGAATTCGCGCTTCAACAACCTATCGAAGAAGAAGAATTTCCTGGTGGCTTAGTGTCGATAGCACCGGAAGTATCAATTTTGCGTACGATCGCTTTACGAGACATCGACCTCGCCATTGAAATGTTACCACAAGTGAGAACTGAGGGACGAGCCTCTGCTTGTACTACGCTAGGTAGCATGTTGCTCATACAAGGAGACTCAGAACAAGCTCTAGGGCTCGTAGAACATATACCTGAAGACGAGCAGAACGGATATTATCAAATGCTAGCGATAGCCTGGCCAGAGCAAGACCGACAAGGACTGCTTAAAGCATTTGATGACTTCCCCAAGTCCGCGCAATCGAAAGTTGCCCTTTTCATCACGATGTCAAATGAGGAGTCAAAAGCCTTCTCCGAAGAAGAGATTGCGAAATTCGAAAGCCACATTAGCGAGGACGATAAGAAACTGCTCGAGAGACTAAAAGAAGTTGACATGAACAATCCTTCTCAAGAAGACATGGAGTTATTCATGAAGTTGTACTCACCATAGACAGAGCGTTTCATTTCCATGATTTCACATTCTTTTAAGACCCCCCTATTAACTTACCGATGCGAATGAACTTGTGCTTGAGTTCATTTACATAAAAAATATTTGACCTCAATGAGTAGAAGCCAATGAAAAAATCTCTCATTACATCCATCTTGTTTCTTTCCTCTGGTATTGTGTTAGGCAGTGGAGGCATGTACTTGGTACACGTCTCGATCACAGCAAACGACACCAGTGCAGGAACTGAGATCGGCATAGCAAACAGTGCAAGGCAATCTTCGCATGGAGACGACTCTGAGTCGAGCGGAGAGTCGAACGCATATATCGTTGTCAACAAAGATTCCGTCGCTTCTATAGAAGACCCGAGTTTGCACACGGACGCATTCCAACGCAGACTTGCGATCTACACTCATGTGGCGGGACTTTCAGTACAGAACCTGTCAACAGAATTAGAAGCAATCACATCTGGTTCGCAGAAGTATTCATACCTCGTGACGGACGAACTTCAAGAAGCTCTAGTCGAACGACTAGCAATTGTTCAGCCGGAAACCGCGGTGAAGTATGCAGTTGCCCAAAAGGTACCAGAGCCAGACTGGATTACGCAATGGTATGTGTCGCCGTCCCCTTTAACGGAGAACGAACCACCCGACATGCCAGTTGTGCGAAGTGTGTTCTCGGATTGGGCGCTGAGCGATCTAAAAAGTGCTATCCGTGGAGCTAAATCATTGAGTACAGACGCTAAAAGCAATGCCCTTGCCGGGATCTTGGCTTCGCAAGCAGGTCAATCTCTATCAACTCATCGTCAAATAGCGCGGGAGCTAGGGGATGAAGAACGCGGTGTAGATTCTTATGTGCAGGCATTTTCAACGGGACAAATAGACAATCCTAAGGCAGCATGGGATGAGGTGATAGCGTTATTAGAACCAAACAATTACCGGCGTTCTCAACCATTGTTGAATATCGCATCTGAATGGTTCAAACAAGATGGTTTCAACGTCCTAGAAGAAATTAACCAGAGTGCTGTGGACGCTAACATCAAAACTGGTGTGATCCAACGGTTGTTGTGGCAAGCAGCAGAAGATAATCCCGAACAGGCGTTTCAATTTGCCCTGAAGATGCCGAGTGAAGGGGGGTTCAATTCATCGCTAACCAGGGTTGTTATGACCTGGTCGGAGTCTGATCCGCAAGCAGCTCTTCAAGCAGTCAACAACATCGAACAGAGTGGTTTGCGCGAACAGGTGCAATACATCCCCGTTCGGAGTTGGACGAGCAAGGAACCAAGGTACGTGTTAGAAAATCTAGACCTCTTCCCAACTAGCCTTCGAGACAATGTGAGACGCGATGCGATTCGTTCTATAGCTAGGGATTCACCGAAAGAAGCTGCTGAGCTTGCGTTGGAAATGACTCAAGACTTGATGGTTGGCTCCATTGCGCATGACATCATGCGAGCTTGGGTTGAGCAAGACGTAGAGGCTGCCGTAAATTGGGTGTACAACGGTCCCGGGAGCGAGGAAAGTCAGAGTAGTTGGGTGAGCGCTTTAGCCGTCAGTTTAATTAAATCGGACCCACGTCGAGCCTTTGACCTAGCTGTGAAACAAGAACTTCCAGAGGGATCAAGTTTCATGGGCATGGGTTCATATCAACCACCTGGCTTAGAAGCCGAAGTGATTCGTCAAATTGCGCGTCAAGATCTCGATCTTGCTGTGGAACTACTGCCAAGAGTCCGAGACGGAATCACAAAGGCTGCAGCTTACTCATCTGTTGCAGATCTTTATATAGATGAGGGACAAGCGAGCAAGGCGTTAGAACTCGGTTTAAAACTCCCCACCGAAGATCAATTAAATTACTTTGAAGCGATCGCTTATTCGTGGGCGAGAATTGATCCGGCTGGATTAGTGGAATCCATAGAACAATTTCCCTCTGAAGAGATCCGTTCACGCGTTGCTTCAGTCTTGTCGAATCGTTGGATTCGTGATAGCTTCACTGAAGAACAAATCAGTACATTAAAGCAGTACTTGTCTGATTCGGATAGAAAGGCGTTGGAAGATTTATAGTGTTGAAGCAATTCACTCTTTAAAGTGTGAATGTTCACACAAAATCTGTTCCTTCCAACGCATTGATAGTGTAAAAATTTTGTCAATTTAAACTCTCTGATAGAGATGTCTGTATTCGTTCTTGTTGTTGAATTGAAGCTGTGCAATCAGGCACTTGGATGAGATTAAAGAGACAGAGTTACTGCTCCACCAAAATTTTCGTTTCGAGCCGAAGTTGAAGGAACATTGACCTTGTGAACAGACGAACCATTACTGTTACAGTCTTTGTGATACTTGGCATAGGTATTGGTATTGCTGCGTCGTTCCTTGTATCAACGATGGTACGAAATGCGGATGGGAACTCTCCACGGGAAATCGGGACTGAGAGTCAAGTCGTTTCGGGTGATTCACGGAGTGGAGGCGAATCTTCAAACGAATTTTCAAATCGAACCCAATCAGAGATACCACAAAGTATCACCACACTCACACTGTCAGACTCCACCTACGACCGACGCGCCGAAATATCTTCGTGGATTCTCGCACTCGATGAGCGGCGGTTGACTGACTGGCTCGAACAATCAGTCGATATCAGTTGGAATGTGTCCTCGAAAGCTCGTAGCGACTTTCAAGTGATCCTGCTCACCAAGCTGACGTCCTACAACCCCGACACAGCGCTGGACTTTGCTCTTGCTCGAAGCGACCCCGAAAAAGCAGAATTTGTTCAGACGGTCTTTTTTGAGTGGGCGGTCGTAGATGTAGATGCGGCGGTCGAGCAAGCAAGCAGTATCGATGAAGCGCTTCGACGGTTTGCTCTTCAGGGTATTCTGGAAGCGACAGACTCGCTGACTCTCGACGAACATAGAGTAATAGCTAGGAGGCTGGATGTGGAGGTCTACGCGACAACCTACCATCTAAAAAAATTTTTAACTAGTTCAGAGGAGAATCCTAAAGAGCTTTGGTTGCAAGCTGTTGCACTGGCGAGTCTCAATCAACAGCACTATCAAATACTTACACAGCTAGCAACCTCTTGGATTGAATCCTCGGGTATCGATGTTCTTGAAGAAGTCATTGCCTCCATGACAAACATTGAAATGCGCGCCGCTGTATCGCGCGCAGTTCTTGTTGAGGTCGCCAAGTCAATGCCGGATCAGGCGTTCAAGTTTGCACTGACTCTAGCTTCCGATAATCACGAGTATGTAGCCCGAAACGTCGTCGAAGTATGGGCTCAACAAGATCCTCATGTTGCACTTGCAGCTGTCGAAGTCGTGCCTCCTGGTCAATTTCGTAGCGATCTCGAATTTTCGGCAGTCATACAGTGGGTACAAAACGATCCTAGAGAAGTATTAGTTCAATTAAAGGAGTTACCAGTCTCTACTCGAGAGTCCGCAGCTACTGACGCAATTTATCTAATCGCTCAGGACTCGCCAACCGAAGCAGCTTCATTGGTCACACAGTTAGACGAAGAACTGCAATGGAGAGCTCGAGACATTCTGTTGGAATCTTGGGTAAGTCAAGACTTCGAGGCTGCTATCGATTGGGTTGAAAATTCAGAGTCTATTAAGTCTACCGACCGACCATACGTGCTCCACGATTTAGCCAATAAAGTATCGTGGGTTGATCTTGAACGCGCCTTTCAAATTGCACGACAAGTTTCTCTACTTGGTGAGAGTACCGTTGGTACCGAAGCCATGATCATTGGACGGATCGCAAATTCGGATCTGAGTTTGGCATTGAAGCTATTGCCGCAGGTTCGTGCCGGCGATACCAAAACTCAGTCCTATGTTTCAGTCGCTAGCACACTAATTCAACAGGGAGACACCGAAGAAGCATTGGCTCTAGGTTCGCAGCTACCAGAATCGGATCAAAGTGACTTTTTAATTGATCTTGGTCAAAGGTGGGGTTCTCGAGATGTCACGAGTTTGTTAGAGGAACTGAAAAACTTTCCAACTAGTGAAATACGGTCCAAAATTGCGTTGTCCTTGACTCGGATGCATCGCACCTATCCACGGTTTACTGACTCTCAGATAGAGGAATTGGAATCCTACCTGAGTACTGACGACAAGGGTTCGTTGGAAAACAGCTCACCATGACCGATTCCACGAAACTCTCTGACAAAAACACTCTCGCACCTTTCTCATTGGTCAAGACTTGCATTTGGATCGCTGTAGGATTCGTGATCGGTGTAGCTGGATTTTTTGTATTTCATTTCAGCAACGGGGATGGAAGTCTCAACAACTCAAACGTCGTGACCCAATCTAGCAACCAAGGATCAAGTGAATTAAGGCACGAACATAGTATTGACAAAGAAAACGGCACAAGGCCTGATTTGAATGATCCAGCATTAGACATCAACACAGTACGACGATTTAAAGCAGTGTACTCTTATGTTGAATCCGTACCCGATCAAAATTTGATAGAAACGTTAAATCGGACTATCAACGATAAATGGATCCAGTCGTTGAGAGTCAAAACTGCTTTACAAATCGCCCTGTTAGAACGTCAGGTACTAGTTGCACCGTCTACAGCGTTGGAATTCGCTCTCGCACAAAAGAATCCGATTCGTTCTAAGATGGTAAAAACAGTTTTTGGTGAATGGGCTGTTACTGATTTGGAAACTTCGTTAGAAGAGATTGCCAATCTAGCTGAACCACTAAGAATCGTAGCACTGAAGGGAGTCATTGAGGCTCGAGAAGAATTACCATTGTCGCGAATTCGCGAAATCAGTCTTGAACTGAACTTAGAATCGCTCGCTGTATCACACTACATGGAATCATTTAGTACAGAGTACATTGACGATCCCAAATCAAGATGGTACGAGTTGATTGCACTTCCCGAAGCTGAAACTGAATTAGGTTATGAGTTGGCAAGTCGGATCGCGCACCGCTGGTATCAATTTGAGGGTATTGACGTGCTTCAAGAGATTCTCAACTCTGACGCAGGAGATTACTTTCAGAGAGATTCGATCAACCTTATTCTTGAATCGATTACACGCGAAGATCCCACTCGCGCATTCCAGTACGCACAAGATATCCCTCAAGAAGGTGCTTTTCAAATGTTCCCTCCTACCTTTCGAGTAGTGTTCGTATGGGCGGAAATAGACCCATACGCTGCGCTTGAAGCGGTAAGAGTAGTTGAACCGAGCGGAATGCGCGAGAGATTGCAAAACACGGCGGTAAACTCATGGGCGAGTTCCGATCCCCGAGAACTATTAGCGAATTTAGAAACCATACCCAAGTCAACCCAAATGTCTGCCGTGAGCCAATCTTTTTCTAGCCTCGCACAGTCTTCGCCACACGAAGCGAGTGATCTGGTTCTGCAGCTGGAAGATCCGGAAATGCGTTCACGAGCAGCAGAATCATTGGTTTATCGATGGGCTCAAGACAATGTGAACGCGACCCTGGATTGGGTGTTGGAATATCCCAAAACCGAACCTAACAGAGGGCGATTACTCGAGAGTGTACTGTCAATGATGGCCGACTCAGATCCAAAACGCGCAATTCAGATCGCTGCCCAGCAGCCCATTCCTGAAGGATGGAACATTGGACTGGAAGCCCAATTGTTGTCGGCTTTAGCGTTTCGTGATGTCGAAACTGCTATCGAGTTACTACCGGAAGCTAGAGATGGAGAGACGACTACAGCGGTCAATCGATCCATTGGAGTCAGTCTTGTCGCAAACGGAGAACCAGAAAGAGCACTGAGTCTAGCACTGCAACTACCGGATGATGCTCAAGACAGTTTCTATCGCAGCATCTCCTATGAATGGGCGAAATTCGATCCGGCCGCGGTACTAGCTGCGTTAAAAGACTTTCCAACGGCGGAGATTCGCTCGAACGTAGCGAGCGAGTTGTCTCGAATGCATGTACAAAACTTCTCCGATAGCCAGCTCGAAACACTAAATCAGTACATAATAGAAGAAGAACGTCAGACACGAGAAGAGTAATGCGGGAATACATGTGCTTCAGTTTCAAGTTGCACCGTTGAAATCTGCGTTAAACAGTTTGCGAAACGTTCTCGTGGTGATCGCAACGCTTGCCGTTGTAATACCTCTTGAAGAGGAAAGCGTCGTACAGTCGAAGTTGGATACCGGGGGTGAGAATACCTCGCTTTCAAGTCGATTCAAGAAAGTTGCTTCACACGAGTCAGCACTACCTCTTCATATCAAAGATCTGGAGATTCCAGATGAACCCTTCGCGCGCAATGTCGCAATTGCCTCTTGGATTTTGGAACTTGACGAACAGAAGTTGTCCGACTGGCTCTCCCAGTCTACTGAAGTTTCTTGGGAAGTGTCACAAAGTACAAGAGACCAAATCCAAACGTTATTGGTCCAACGTCTCGCAACGAACAACCCCGAACAGGCTTTGGTGTTTGCACTCGCACGTGTAGACCCGACACGCAAACAATTGCTGAACACTGTTTTTTCTGAGTGGGGGACAAGAGACTCATCAACTGCAATCGAACAGGCAAAGAGCTTGGACATTGGAGACTGGGGACGATTGGACCTACTTGAATCGATCGTTGCAGTCAATGATGAACTCGATGACGACGATAAAAGGCAAATCATTGATGAATTTCGCGAGGAAGCAAACCTGCCCGAATACATTTCTGAATCAGAAAAACGTGAAAGAGTGGAAGAACCAAAAAAAGAGTGGTTTAGAACTTTAAAACTTGCTCAATCACAACCAAAAGCCTACGAAAACTTAGTGCCAATAGCTCAGGTTTGGATTGACGAATCTGGTATCAGTGTACTCGATGAAATCAACGACTCTTTTGCAAATTACGGGCATAGAAAGAAAGTTCTCACTGAAGCTCTGATTTGGTTAGCTAAATCTCAACCAGAACAAGCGTTCGACTACGCGTTGAAACATGACGTTCCAGATAAAAATCTTACATTGAACGAAATTGTTAGAACGTGGGCTAAATATGGAGATGGCATCGAAGCACTAAGAAAAGTGCATGGACTACCTTACAGTCAACTCCGGCGAGAATTAGAGAGCCGAGGAACAATGGGCTGGATGGGTGTCGATAGGACGTTGTACTATCTTCTGTCGGAACCAGAACCAATGAAACTGCTAGATAACCTACACCTGCTCCCTGCTTCACTTCACACAGAAGTCAGTACTAGGGCAATCGAAAGCCTTGTCTGGGCTGAATCACCTGCACGAGCTGTGGAAATGGTTTTCCAACTGAACGAGAATTTGCAATTGAATGCCGCAAGAGCGCTCGTTGAAGAATGGGTAAGACGAGACCTGAACGCATGCGTCGAATGGGTTCTGTCAAGTCCAGACAGCAAAGAGCTACGAAACAAACTCTACCATACACTAGCATGGAAATTGTTAGATAAAGGCGAACGAGAGCTCGCTTTCCAAGTCGGGCTCAGACAACCAATTCCGTATCACGGCTTTGGTTTGGAAGGAGACCTGATGCGAGATATCGCTTCAGATGATCTGGCTCTGGCTCTTAAACTGCTACCCGATGTTCGCGAAGGAAAGACAGAGATGAACGCTTATGTAAGCGTTGCAGAAGAATTATTTAGTCAGGGAAAGACGGAGGAAGCGATTGATCTAGGCACCGACTTAAAGTCAAACGATCGTTATTCCTATTACTTGCGATTATCCTGGCCATGGGCAAGCTCCGATCCTGTAGGGTTACTCAGTGCGATCCAACAATTTCCAGGGGCAAGGGTTCGCTCCTACGTTGCACGGCAACAGATTTTTTGGAATCATTCGACCAATTATTTCACGGACGACCAGTTACAAACGCTGGAGACATACTTGAATGAGGGAGACAAAATTTTTCTTCATGAAAATCGCTGATTCGATCAAGGACATTTCGTCGTGAAACCACTTTTCACATGTGGATTGTTTGTCGTTGCCGTGGGGTTCTCGTCGAATAATGGAGATCTCTGTGCTAATCCGTTGACGGACAAGAGACTACACGAAAACTCGGTAGAAAGATTTGTCGCAGTTTATTCTTATGTGGCTGATCTCCCGAGTAAGGCTGTTGAAAGCACGCTCAAAGGCGTCGCACAGAACACACGGCAAAAACTGTCCTTTAGGGTGAAAAATGAACTTCAGATAGCACTGCTGCAACGACTAACGAAAGAAAAACCGAATGTTGCTCTCGAGTTCGCGTTAGATAGTGCCGACGAGAGTCGAAAAAAATTTGTTAAAACAGTATTCGATTCTTGGTCGATGGTGGATTTGGAAGCGGTGATCACCCACGCCAAAGATTTAAATTGGAGTGATAGAAATCAGGCTATGGAAAGTATCGTTAGAGCAAATTTAGAAATGCCTCTGGATAGTCTGCGCGACATCTCTGAAAGACTAAACCTAGACAAAAAACGGGCGGTAGAGTACTATCAACTCGTAGCCAATGTAGAGCTGATAGAAGATCCAAAAACTGCTTGGTATGGACTCGCCGAAATGTCAAAACAGGACATAGTATCGTTTTCCGACAACTACAACGGTTTATTATCACGCTTAGCCATTCAGTGGTTTAAGCAAGATGGATTCGCGGTTCTAGACGAAATTCACGAAGTGCCTAAAGAAGTCTACTACACCGGTTATTCATTTGGCGCGATATTGAAGTTTTTTGCTCAAGAGTCACCTCGCTTGGCGTTCGAATATTTGTTAGACCGACCTAAGTATCAAGATACGCTTGAGGCGGTATTACTAATCTGGTTCAAACAAGATCGATCAGCTGCAATCAAAGCAGTGGAAGAGATAGGATCCAACGACGTGAGGTACGACCTGCAATACGAACTCGCATGGTATTGGGCGTCACTTGAACCTCGGTACATACTACAAAATCTCGACGATATTCCAGAAGACGTGAGAGATGTTGCCGCAGGCGTGGGAGTCGCAACGATCGCACACTCTTCATTGCATGAAGCCGGTGCCTATGCCATGCAGATTGAAGATTCTTCATTACGAACACTAGTGGTTCGGCAGCTGTTACCCATTTGGTCAGAACAAGAACCGCACACACTTCTTGACTGGATTCTCAAAGATTCTTCCAATACTGGTTTGATCGACGAAATACGAGAACAGTTGGTTTATAACACGCTAGAATCGGATCCAGTTCGTGCTTTTAAGTTAGCTCGTGACCATCCAATTGTTGATTGGGAACGTGGTTGGGGCGGACGGATTAGTCGATCACAATTGATGATTCCGTCAGACACTCCAGCAGTTGGATTGGAGGCGCAAATTTTCGACGACATTTCGCGAATTGATCTAGATTTAGCTCGAGAACTCTTAGGGGACGTGCGGGAGGGAATTACGAAGAGAGTAGCCATGCTCCAAGTTGGACGTGCTTTGCGGTACCGCGGCGATGTACAAGAAGCAATAGACCTCGCTCAAGAGTTTCCTGAAACGGAAAAGGACTGGTATTTCAGCTTAATCATTTATGATTGGATCGACGGGGATCCTAGTGGTTTAGCCGATGAAATTTCAACATTTCCAACAGTAGATCTTCGGTCTACTGTCGCGCATCGATTGCTACGGTGGAATCGACGCTATGACAAACTCACCGATAAGCAGATTGAATCTTTAGAGAAGCACTTAACGGAAGATGACGTTGATCAACTGTATTTTCAATGGTGAAAGACCCTCACACCGTTGCGCACAATTTACTACGTTGGGTACTTTGAAACAACAGCACTGGCCACGGTCCTCCCCATCGCTGCTCTCGATCGACAATCTGTACCTCACAGTACGGAAATGTACTCAATAGCACACTACATGAAATAAAAAAGTCTTGATTTATTGAAAAGAGTTACTGCAAACTTAGTAGCACTTCTTGTATTCGGTGTCTCTCTCGGTATCGGAGCGTCGCTCATATTTCTAACCACACTCCAGGATAGAAATCGAATCGAGCGATCGAGTACGATCGATGTTGATGTAAAGACAGAGACTAACGATCCCTCTTCCAGTACCACAAGCAATGTGGAGCTTTCTCGCACACGAAATGTACTAGACAAGCTTGACCAAATATCCGTACTACAGCACAAGTTTGAACGGAATGCAGCACTCTATGCCTTAGTTGTTCCGCTTGATCAATCAAGCGTCGAAAATTTACTAGCTCAATCTTTGGACGCACAATGGAAATTGTCGAAGGATACTCGAACCGAACTGCAAACAGTCTTACTAGAACGATTCTCGATGTTGAGTCAGACTGACGCGTTAGAGTTCGTTCTAGACCACAGAAAGAGTGGGGCTGAATTTAATGCTGCGCTAATTTCCATTTTTAAAGACTCGGCTACTTCTAATTTTGACGCCACGATTGCTAAAGCTGAGACCCTACCTGATGAAAGTCGAAGACGTGCACTTCAAGGAATTCTGCAAGCTGTGGAGGATCAACCACTGATTGAGCAACGCAAACTTGCCACTAGCTTGAATCTCGAAGCCTATTTCGTGAAATCGTATTTGGCTTCCCTGAACCTTGATACCGTCGACGATCCAAGCCTTGTTTGGGCTGCGGTTATCGACGTTGCAGAGCAGGCGGGGTCTTTTGTAACTCAACTAGGTGAACTAGGAATAGAGTGGTACAGAAAGAGTGGAATTGAAGCTCTTGACCAAATGGGTGCATCGATGAAAAATGACGCTGTCGAAGAGAAGGTCTTTGCGCTAGTATTAAGTTTCATCGCTCAAACGGAACCCAAACTTGCCTTCGATTACGCTGTAACACAACTCAGTGGAAACATTCAATCGATTGTAGCAACTGATGTGGTCCGAGAGTGGACGACTCAGAATCCACTCATGGCGTTCGAAGCCGTAAATGGCCTAGATGCCACTGCTGTACGCGAACAGTTGCAATTCAAGGTAATCTCCCACTGGGCAGTGCAGGATCCAGATTACGTCTTGGACAATCTATCAGATTTTCCTCGTCCACTACAAAGGTTCGGTGCAGTAACCGCGATCGGAACCATCACTTCCAAATCACCTGAACTCGCTGTATCAAGACTATTGGAAATCGAAGACGCTTACACGAAACTCGAAGCTGCCCATACTCTAGTTTCAATATGGAGTCGCGTGGACTTGGAAGCTGCACACCTTTGGGTGTTAGAAGAACCCGCGATTAGCAACATTAGCCGGTACTTATTTGAACCGATAGTGAGTAGATTGGTCGCGACCGACCCCGTAAAAGCACTTGAACTCGCACGAAAACATCCGTTATCGCAAGGACAGGTTGGTTTTGAAGCGGAGGTCTTACAGGCAATCGCCTTTCAAGACATGCAAGTCGCACTAGACCTACTTTCTAAAGTTCGAGCAGCACAAAGAAATTTTGCCTATGGAGCCATTGGAAGTGTCTATGTCCGGAATGGAGAATACCAAAAAGCAGTCGATCTTGGTCTTGAATTGGGTGAGTCAGCACACGGTGACTACTATCAATACATTTCTTACATTTGGGTTAACACGGACCCTGATAAGCTCTACGAAATGCTACCGAATCTTCCGAACGCGGAAGCGCGTTCTAAAGCAGCCTATGCACTCTGCGTACTCTACGACGGAAACGACTCTATTCCGATAAAAAAGATCGAAAATCTCGATCAATATCTCACCGAAAAAGATCGGGAAACTCTTGGACCCGTAGCTCCGTCCAAGAATCCATAACGAGAGCTAGGGCTCAGAAGACTGTTCTTCGCGCAACGGTCGAGACTGAAGCAATAGAGTAAACACCACTAGCAACAGCAGTGCAGCACCAGCATTGTGCATTACTGCGATCGGTAGTGGTAATACGAACAGAACGTTCGAGATGCCCAACGCGACTTGGGCGCACACCACCATTCCAAGGACTAAACCCGGCACTTCACGGATTCGCCAAGCCAAAATTAGACCAAACACAAACACAACGTACGCGGCCCACCGATGTAAGTTCTGAATCGCGACACGACCTTCATACGACATTTCCCCGCCCGTGTAGTCTGGACCAATCGTTTGAAAAATGTTTAATCCTGCAACGAAATCCATTTCCGGTAATAAAGTACCGTGACACAGAGGAAAATCAGGGCAAATGAGAGCCGCGTAATTTGCACTGACCCATCCTCCAAGAGAAATTTGTACGACTAGCAACGCGCTAAATACATACAGTTGGGTACGAAACTTTGTAGCTATCTGAGGAATTTTGAAGGACCTGAGGGTGAGCATGTACCACCAGAGTAACAATAGCGTAGCGAATCCACCCAACAAGTGCGCGACTACCACTTGAGGCCACAGTTTTAGAGTTACGGTCCAAGCTCCAAACGCTCCTTGCAGAATCACGAGTGCCAGCAGGACTAATGGAAAGCGTAATGACGACCTGTAGAACCATGCCAGTACCACAATACCAATAACAAGAATACCTAGACCCGTCGCGAAGTAGCGGTGGACCATTTCGGTCCAGGCTTTCGCTTGATCCACTGGTGTATCGGGAAATAGAGCTTCCGCCGCCGCGATTTCCTCTGCCGTACTTGGCACCACCAACTGCCCGTAGCATCCGGGCCAATCCGGACATCCCAGTCCGGCATCCACTAATCGAGTGTATGCTCCGAGCACGACGACTACAAAAGCAACACAAATGCTAACACCAACTAGCAGTCTCAATGGTCGCGGCGACCGTCGCGAAATTGCGGCCGCAGGGGGCTGCGTTTCTTCCATTCTCTGTCTTTTTTTGGCGAATGTAACAATTGGTTTATACGATTCGCCATAATTGTATGACTTGGATTTGTTTACCCATTAAGGCTAATCTATGAATCGACGTCTACTACTCAAGTTCGGTGCTTCATTCCCATTCGTGTTACCCTTGCTTGGACTGAAAGCGACAGAAGCAAAGCCTTTGTTGAAACCACTTTCCGATCCGACAACGGGACTCGATTTGCTTAAGCTTGCTCCAGGTTTCACGTACAGATCATTTGGTTGGACTGGGGACAAAATGAGTACTGGACAACTCACTCCTGATAGGCACGACGGTATGGCCGTGGTAGCAGGAAACGAAGCGAACGAACTTTTGCTATTGCGAAATCACGAACGCTATGTTGGTCCAGGCTTTACTAATTGGGCGGATGATGCGTACGACAAAGCAGCAGTAGATTACGGAACGGATACTCCAGATGTGCCCGGAGGTGGTGTAACTGCGGTGACTCTCAAGAATGGCAACTATTCGGCGACGACGCCCATTCTGGCAGGTACGATGGTGAACTGCGCGGGTGGTCCGACGCCTTGGGGAACCTGGCTCAGCTGTGAAGAGATCGTCTATCGACGCTCTCTAGAAAAGTCCACGAACGACCACAAACCCAAGGATCACGGTTATGTGTTTGAAGCACTACCAGTTCATCTCGGGAAGTCCTCGCACAAACCTATAAAAGACATGGGTTTTATGAAACACGAAGCTACTGCAGTCGATCCTAAAACAGGATACGTCTATCTCACGGAAGACAACAACGAGTTGTCGGGTTTCTACCGTTTCATCCCAAACGATGACTCACAAAAACCGGGTTCGTTAGATCGCGGTGGTAGACTCGATATGCTACAGGTTGACGAGGGAAAGCTGACAAATTTAATTGAAGCTCCATTCAAGAGCGAATACGATGTCAGTTGGGTTGAAATCCAAGATCCTGATGCCGATCCACAAACTCTAAAACCCGCCTTCGAAGGCGGACCGAAGGCCGTGGGTGAGGGAATGTCCGGACCTTTCCTCCAAGGCGCCGCGCAACAAGCCGCAAGATTTTGTCGTGGTGAGGGATGTTGGTACCATGGTGGTCTCGTCTATTTCATAGACACCGCAGGGGGGCCAAGCCGTAACGGAAGTGTGTGGGCTTACGATCCAAAGAATGAAAAGCTTACAAATTGTTTCGCGTCATCGAGTGAGTTAATGGCCGACGCAATTGACAACATCACAGTTAATCCTATCAATGGAAAAATCGTCGTATGCGAAGATGGTGCAGGAATTAGCAATGCCGACGACGAGCTTATATTCGGTGCACGACTGTTGGTTCTTGGAACCGATAATACCGCCAGAATCATCGCCGAAAATAACGTACGGATCGACAAAACTCTTGCAGAAAAAGAGACCATACAGATCTCTAATTATCGATCCAGCGAATGGGCAGGTGCGACCTTTTCTCCTGATGGTAAAGTTCTTTACGTGAACATACAATCGCCGGGTATTACGTTCGCTATCGAAGGACCCTGGCTAGGATAAACGTCGAGGCAAGAGCTCGTTAATTAGTCAATTATCAAAGTTTCTGCACTAAAGTCAGACCATCACCGACCGGTAGCATTGTTGCGAACACGCGATCGTCTTGGCGAACCTTCGAATTAAGATTGCGCAATGCAAGTGTCGCATTATCAGTCACCGTTGGATCTGACGTGCGGCCACCCCAAAGAACGTTGTCGATAGCTATCAGGCCACCCACTCTGATCAACTGTAAGCATAGTTCGTAGTAATCGTCATAGTTAGTTTTATCGGCGTCAATGAAAGCAAAGTCGAAAGTTCCTGCTCCGAATTCTTCAAGTAATTGGGAGAGAGTCTCAGTCGCAGGTGCAAGTCGCAAATCAATCTTGTCAACAACACCAGCTTTGGTCCAATACTCCCGTCCAACGTCCGTCCACTCCTTCGATACATCACAAGTTATTAACTTCCCGTCTTCCGGTAGAACTTGCGCGACGGCGAGTGCGCTGTAACCGGTGAACGTTCCCACCTCGAGCGCGAGGCGAGCATTAAGGACGCGACACAACAACGCCATAAATGCTCCTTGTTCCGGAGAGATTTGCATCGCGTACATACTCAACGTTTCCCGGGTAGTTTCCCGAAGTTCTCGTTGCTCTGGACTTTCAGGATGAATGTTGTGCAGTAAGTAAGTGTAGACTGATTCATCAAGATTGAGAGTTCTACTCGACATAGTCGTTTTCCTTCTTTCTGTATAAAAACTGTTTAAAAGTGCGTGCAATAATACCGATTACAAGATCATGATGTCTGTGGTTGTCGATTGTGACCCCGGATGCGACGATGCGATCGCGATTCTACTAGCACTGAGACACGCGAACGTCAAGGCGATCACCACCGTTTGTGGAAACGTACCTGTCGCTCAGTCCACCGAAAATGCACTGATGACTGTAGCAATTGCAAATGCCGAAACACCAGTGTATTCTGGTGCGAGTAAACCTCTCATCGGACCAAGGATACACAATGACGTCAGTCACGGAAGCGACGGGTTAGGCGGGCTCAACAGAAGCTCTCACAGTCGCACCTGTGAATCCAACTCAGCTTGCGATTTCCTTTTAGAATGCGTATCGAAGGACGATTGGGTAATCGCTCTAGGTCCTCTGACAAATCTTGCCGAAGCATTAGCGCGAGATTCGGAGTGGGGTAAACGCATAGGCGGCATATCGATCATGGGTGGAAGTATGTCCTTTGGCAACATCACTCCTGTCGCCGAATTCAACACTTTCGCAGATCCTCATGCCGCCGCCAAGGTCTATACCTCAGGTGCAAAACTCAAAATGTGCGGGCTTAATCTAACCCATCAATTACAAATAACAGATGAAACAGTAACCATGGTAAGTGAACTTGACTCGGCGCAAAGTACTTTTGTTGCGTCCTTGCTAGAGTTCCTATTGAACCGTGCGGAAAGACTGGTGGGTTCCCGATGTGCACCATTACACGATCCTTGTGCAGTTCTAGCGGTTACTCATCCAACGCTGTTTAAGTTTGAAGAGTGCTCCGTTGAGATTGAAACCCAAGGTCGCTTGACATGTGGAATGACAGTGATCGATCAACGAACGACGCGACCGCGACTCGTACCAAACACTTTTGTAGCAACGCACATTGAAGCCACTAGAGCAATCGAGGTGTTAGTTGACTCTTTGGAGCCTCAGTAAATGACCGAGGAACAGGCGTTTGAGATAGCAGTGCAAACAATGAGCGATGGAAACCATCACGCGCTAAGAGTGCTTTTAATTCAATATCCAGCCCTCGTGAAACGGCGCAATTCATCAAATTCAACCCTACTTTTAAAGTTGTTTGAATTACCGGACAATATTCAACATAAGGCGAAATTGGCTCGGGTTCTGCTCGTTGCCGGGTCCCAAGTTAATGCTCAACGAAATCGCCAAAGTCCAGCTCCAATATTGAGTGCAATCCGCTCGGAACATCTTGATGTAGTTCAAACACTACTAGAATTTGGCGCTAACCTACGCATTCAAGCACACCCTGCCAAGGGAACTGTTCTAGACTACGCAATAGAATTGTGTCAAGAGAAAGCAAACGATACCGTCTTTACCGCAAAATTACGAGAGCTTATATACGCTTATACGGGCGGAAAGCTCTCATGAAAGCTCTCATGCAAACGACACAGAAAATTCTGATTATGAAGTTCGTAGTGGGACTTGGAATAATCGGTCTAGCCGACGAATCCACCGACGAATCTGTGGACGAAACTGAATCAGACATTGTTGTGACCTCTGGTGTAGTAACAGAAATTATTGATGGGGATACTTTCAAATACTGTCCTACCAAGGACGACCCGTGCTCTGAAGATGAGTGGGTGGAAGTCGATTTATGGGGTGTAGATGCTCCAGAAATAACGCCCGAAGAGCAATTTTTTTCTAAAAAAGCCAGTCAATATCTCCTCGACGAACTACTGAAAGAAACTGTGGTCTTGGAACAAATGTGTACGGATGATGCAGGAAAACCAATGGTTAAAGTACTAATCGTAAATCATCCGAATTCCAACTTCAACGTACATCTTTTAATGGAAGGACATGGATGGTCCACCGCCACCGATGAAGACGATGTTGCAGATGTCGTTTCTTACCGTGAAGCAGAAAAGTTTGCGCAAAAACGCAAGTTGGGATTGTGGCGCGAATTTGAACCAATCGCACCTTGGGATTGGCTGAAAATGCATGCCGATGAACTCGAATCAGATCAAGAATCGGATGCCGATTCCGCTGAATCAGAGTAAGAGCTTTTGGAATTGACAAGCTGACTCAACCACCAAATTTGTTTATATGCGTCGATGTTTTTGACGCGTCAAATACCGATATTAAAGCAGAAATCTATTCCTCAACTTGTACGGTGAAAGGGGAAATTTTTCTCTCAAGTAGCTGATATTGAACTAGTGTTGTGAAAAGGAAATTTCTCATCTGAGTTGCGTTTATTCAAGTCACTAGAGATGTGCACAATTCAACTAACACTCTCTTTCTTAACCTAAACACACCGGAGAATTTTCTTGATGAAGATCAACGTGAATGGCACTACACACGACCTCGGTGAAATCAACCCCCGAACTCCTCTCCTATGGGTACTACGCGATCATCTTTCACTCGTCGGTACCAAATATGGATGTGGAATCAGTCAATGCGGTGCTTGTACCGTACTGCTAAATGGCGAAGCGATGAAGTCTTGTCTCTATCCAGTGTCAGCAGTGGGAGATGCACGGGTCACCACTATCGAAGGAGTCACGGCAGAAGATGGCACGCTCACGCCATTACAACAAGCGTGGATCGACCTAGATGTCGCCCAATGCGGGTACTGCCAAGCTGGTCAAATCATTTCAGCTGAAGCTTTGTTGCGCAAGAACCCGACACCGACTGACGATGAAATTTACGAGGCTATGGATCCTAACCTTTGTCGATGTGGCACGTACATCCGAATCCACAGCGCGATCAAACGAGTCGCAGACGAAAACAAGTCTGGGCAAAACGGAGGCTAACGATGAGTACTGTGAACTACGACAGCGTGAATGAGATCACCGATTTCTTCACAAGGAATGCTCAACCAAACGATGCAATTCAAAGCGCACGTATCTTCAAATTAGACCGACGTCAGTTTCTGAAGTTGACCGGTACGGTAGGCGGGGGACTGATGTTGGGATTTGCTCTTCCACGCGCTCAAGCTCACGCAGACCACGTCGATTTCAACCCAAATGGCTACGTCAAAATCGATTCCGAAGGTATCACGCTATACGCACCCAATCCAGAAATTGGCCAAGGAGTCAAAACTTCTTTACCGATGATTGTCGCGGAGGAACTAGACGCGGATTGGACTGAAATCAGAGTAGTCCAATCGGAAATTAACCCAGCGGCCTACGGACAACAGTACGCAGGAGGTTCAACGGCGATCCCTAGTAATTACGCAAAACTACGGCAAGCAGGTGCTACCGCGCGCGCCATGCTAGTACAAGCCGCGGCCGAGCAATGGAGCGTTTCTCCCGGTACTCTATCGACCGAATTGAGTCAGGTCTTACACGCGGGAACAGGTCAACAGTTATCTTATCAAGAACTCGCAAGTTTGGCAGCAACATTACCGGTACCCTCCGCAGAGAATGTAAGACTTAAAAGTCCAATGCAATTTCGATTGCTCGGAACTCGCATTACCGGCGTAGATAACGAAGCTCTGGTACGTGGTGAACCATTATTTGGTATCGATGTGTCTCTACCCAATATGAAATACGCGATCTATCAAAAGTGTCCGGCGATTGGGGGTAGCGTGAAGTCAGCAAACATTGAAGAAATTAAAAAAATGTCTGGTGTGGTTGATGCCTTCGCTTTAGAAGGAACCGGCAACGACCTATTTCCTGGTGTCGCAATTATTGCGAATAGCACTTGGGAAGCGTTCCAAGCAAAACGCGCGCTCAAGATTGATTGGGACGAGACTAATGCCTCTAAAGACAGCTGGAGTGCCGCGAGGAAAGAGGCAGCTAGACTAGCTCAAGAACCTGCTACTCAGATCGCTAATAACGGTGATTTTGATGCGGCAATGTCCGCCAGTACTGTGTCTTCCAGCGGCTTCTACCAATATCACTTTGTAACTCACGCTCCGTTAGAGCCTCAAAACTGTACTGCACACTATAAAGGCGACTCCTTAGAACTTTGGGCACCGACTCAGACTCCGGGCTGGGCTATTCCTACCGCAGCGAGATTGACTGGTTTGGAAGCCTCTCAAGTCACACTACATCTAATGCGTTGTGGGGGTGGATTTGGACGTAGGTTGTATAACGACTTTCTTTTCGAAGCAGCAGCGATCGCTCGACGATCCAAAAATCCTATAAAACTACAGTGGACTCGTGAAGATGATGTACGGTACGACCTGTTTCGAGCAGGTGGTTTTCACCAAATGGACGGTTGTGTTGATGACAATGGAGCAGTCACTGGATGGCGAAACCGATATATCGCATTCGCAACTGGTGGGCGACCCGCTATTAGCATGAGCGGTGGCGTCTTCCCTGGCGGCATGGTAGATAACTTACGAGTTGAACAAACATCACTAGACTGGGCACATCGATGTGCCGCGTGGCGCGCCCCCGGTTCCAATGTGTTCGCTTTCGTAGTACAGTGTTTTCTTGACGAACTGGCACATGCTGCACAACGAGACTCCCTTGAAGTATTGCTCGAAGTCCTTGGCGAACCTAGAGCCATCGGTGGTGGGAGGCGTGGTCAAGGCATGCACACGGGTCGAGCGGCAGGTGTCGTAAAACTTGCTGCAGAAAAAGCTGGTTGGGGGAAAGATCTTCCAAAAAATTCTGGAATGGGAGTGGCTTTCTACTATAGTCATGCGGGGCACATCGGTATTGCGGCTGAAGTAAGCGTCGGGGGCGAAGAAGATACCGTTACAAATCGTAGCGGTGAGTCTGTGGTGCGGCGCAGACTGACGGTGCATAAAGTCACCGTGGCCGCTGATGTGGGACCTATCATAAACTTGAGCGGCGCTGAGAATCAAGCCGAAGGTAGCGTGATCGATGCACTATCGACGATGATGGACCTGTCAATAACGTTTGAAAACGGTCGAGCCGAACAAACGAATTTCGACCAGTATCGAATAATGCGCGCTTCAGCCTCACCAGCCGTCGAGACGCACTTCATAGATACGGGCGAACACCCACCCACAGGTCTTGGTGAGCCCGTATTTCCGCCTCTCGCACCAGCCGTAGGAAACGCAATTTTTGCGGCATGTGGGCACCGAGTAAGAACGCTTCCAATAAGCGAGGAAGGATTTTATCTCGGTTAATGCACGAAACTTTGTAATAAAAGTAAAGCGGTAATCCACTGAACCAGTCGTGGTTTTGACACAGTCAAGCGCACGCTAGCTGTTAATGGCATACAAGCGTTTTATTTTTAACGAACGAGCTTTCCTAGCAAACTACGCATTGTTCAAAACGCGCGCTGTGCGTGCTTGCGGTGCTGTAGTAAAGGCAAATGGGTATGGAACCGGGGCTCGTCGAGCCGTGCACCTATTGCATCAAGAAGGGTGCCAGCACTTTTTCGTTGCTACGCCAAGTGAAGGAATAGCAATTCGCGATCTGACGACTGCGAATATCTATGTACTATCTGGCCCGATGAATGACTCAGCTGCAGAACAGATTAAGCAGCACAAATTGATCCCCGTGTTGAACACTCCTGATCAGATCAAACTATGGGAATCCTATGAAAACCGTCCCTGTGCGATTCACGTGGACACTGGGATGCAACGTCTTGGATTTGACTCCAAAAGTTTGGACCGTCTAGACTTTTCTTCTTTAAAAGTTTGTCTTCTAATGACACATATGGCATGCGCCGACCAACCCGATCACCCGCAGAATCAGGTTCAAATAGCACAGTTCGAGAATATAAAAACTTACTTTCCCAACACGCCAACAAGCATTGGGAACTCGGCTGCAATTTTGATTGGTGAACAGTTCCAAGGGGATGTGACTCGTCCTGGTATAGGACTCTATGGCGGTAACCCATTTGTGAATCAAAAGAGTCCTGTCGAACCAGTATGCACTCTTGAAGGACAGGTCCTTCAGATTCGAGAAGTAGAACCGAACTCACCCGTGGGGTACAGCGCTTCCTTTATCACGTCTATGCGTACTCGTATAGCAGTTGTTGGAATCGGCTACGCGGATGGGGTATCTCGCGCGCTGTCGAACAACGGGTCAGTTGCCTTCCGCGGACAGTGCATGCCCATAATAGGAAAAGTCACTATGGATGCAATTCATGTAGACTGTACACAGGTTATTGATTTGAAAGAAGGTGATTTTGTTGAGCTCTTTGGTCCTACCATATCTGTCGATGAAGTTGCGACAAGAACGAATACGATCGCTTATGAAGTACTTACTCATGTCGGAAACGCGACGGTGAGAGCTTGAGGAGAAAAAGGGACAAAACATGAACAATTTTCAGTCCAAGGTGAACTCTCGAGACAAGTCGTTCCGACAGAACCAACAAGAAAACCAAGCAATTGCGTCGAAACTGAGATCTTTACTAGACGAAATCGCACAGGGTGGTACGGAAAAGGCTCGAAACCTCCACGTGAAACGAGGGAAACTCTTACCTCGACAGCGAATCTCGACACTGCTTGATCGAGACTCGTCGTTTCTAGAATTTTCACCACTCGCCGGGTACCAACTTTACGAAGATGTTGTGCCCTGTGGTGGCATTATCACCGGCATTGGAAGAATCCACGGAACGCCATGTGTCATCGTTGCAAACGACGCAACCGTCAAAGGTGGTACGTATTACCCGATCACTGTAAAAAAACACTTGCGTGCTCAAACCATAGCTCTAGAGAATAACCTTCCGTGTCTTTATTTGGTCGATTCTGGAGGTGCATTTCTTCCATCGCAAGCAGAGGTTTTTCCTGATCGCGACCACTTCGGTCGCATTTTTTACAACCAAGCAAACATGTCGGCGCTTGGATTACCACAGATTTCAATTGTGATGGGTTCTTGCACGGCCGGTGGTGCTTATGTACCTGCGATGAGTGATCAAACGATTATTGTCAAGGAACAAGGTACTATCTTTTTAGGAGGTCCGCCTCTCGTCAAAGCGGCAACTGGAGAAGTCGTGGGTGCCGAAGAACTTGGGGGTGGCGACGTTCACACGCGCGTCTCGGGAGTGGCTGATCACTTAGCCGAAAATGACACTCACGCATTAACGATCGCACGCGAAATCGTTAGCGATAGTAATTTAAAGTTCCGAAATAAAGTAGACGTTGAGTCTTCAGAAGAACCCCTCTACGATCCCAACGAGATTTACGGGATTGTTCCTCCCGACACTAGGACTCCTTACGACGTTAGAGAAATACTCGCACGAATAGTGGATGGATCACGGTTGCAGGAATTCAAACCACTGTACGGCGAAACTTTGGTCTGTGGTTTTGCCCGCGTCTTTGGCTATCCCGTAGCAATTTTGGCAAACAATGGCGTGTTGTTTGGCGAATCAGCATTAAAGGGTGCGCACTTCATCCAGCTCGCGGATAGACGAGGAATCCCTTTGGTGTTTTTCCAAAACATCACCGGCTTTATGGTTGGCAAGAAATACGAAAATTCTGGAATTGCGAAAGAAGGTGCTAAGATGGTGACTGCGGTTGCCTGTACTTCCGTTCCAAAATTCACAGTGATCATCGGTGGTTCCTTTGGTGCAGGGAACTACGCGATGTGCGGTCGTGCGTATGACGCTCGGATGTTATGGACTTGGCCAAACGCTAGAATCTCGGTAATGGGGGGAGAACAAGCCGCCAACGTACTCGCCACGGTAAAGAGAGATAGCCTCACCGCAAAAGCGAAGACTTGGAACGAGACCGACGAAACAGTATTTATCGAAGAAATCCGCGCGCAATATGAGCAAGAGGGGCATCCATATTACGCGAGTGCACGCTTGTGGGACGACGGAGTTATCGACCCCGTAGATACTCGAAGTAATCTTGGCTTAGCATTGCAATGTGCAGCCCGCGAGTTCTCTGCGAACTCATCCAAGTTTGGTATTTTCCGTATGTAAATCAGCGAGGCGTGGATCCGGCTGTGATGGGTAGCTCGGTGGTGTACTTCACTTGGCGCAGCGCAAACATCGAATTTAATGTCCCGACTTCTCGTAGTCGAATGAGTTTCTTATAGAGCAACGTCTCGTATGCTCCCACTTCAGCGACCACGATTCGTAACAAGAAGTCAGTATCTCCCGAAACGCTGTAGCACTCTACTACCTCAGGAATGGTTGCGACCGACTCTTCAAACTTCTTAAGCATTTCGTCACTGTGAGTCTTCAATTTCAC
Organism: Pseudomonadales bacterium; assembly: GCA_011525295.1. Taxonomy (GTDB): domain Bacteria; phylum Pseudomonadota; class Gammaproteobacteria; order Pseudomonadales; family Azotimanducaceae; genus Bin55. Next base: position 282,920 of record WTGV01000059.1, read on the forward strand.
GTGGACGAAAACATTGACCTTGAGTTCCAATAACTGTGCGTCCAACAGCGCGACTTGCTTGCGAATAAAGCCTTCATTTTGAAGTCGCTTGACTCTACGCCAACAAGGTGTTGCTGACAGCCCAATTCTGGCACCCAGTTCCTGAATGGAAACGGAAGCGTTCTCCTGTAACTGTCGGAGAATGGAAATATCTAGTCTATCTAATTGCATCGCATTTCATCCTAAATAAATAATCTATATTAGATTTATATTCTAACATTTTACAATAAAGAGAAAGTATTGGTGCACATATTTTATTGATTTTGCATAACATAATAGGTCCCCTATGTCTACACGAATGTTCCTTAAATGAAGCGTCGCGCCGATCTTTTCGAAACTCAACTTTCTGACAAGTATACGATGACGGAGGGACCGATTTGGATCAACGGGACGCAAGTTATCACCCGCCTGTTGTTAGAGCAGAGTCGCCTCGATGTTAGGAATGGGTTAAAGACTGCCGGATTTGTGAGTGGATATCGCGGCTCCCCATTGGGAGGCGTCGATCAAGCTTTAGCGCAAGAAGCTAAGCTTCTCAAAGACCATAGGATCAAGTTCGAGCCCGGAGTAAATGAAGATCTAGCCGCTACGTCTGTATGGGGAACCCAACAGGCGAACATTTATCCTACTGCCAGCTACGATGGCGTGTTTGGATTATGGTATGGAAAGGCTCCAGGTGTCGATCGTTCGGGCGACGCATTTCGGCACGCGAACCGAGCCGGTACGTCAAAATTTGGAGGTGTGGTTGCACTTGTAGGCGATGACCCGGCGTGTAAGTCATCTACTCTCCCCTCAAACAGCATCGGTGCGTTGCGAGAATTTCAAATCCCAGTCCTAACACCATGCGATATCGAAGATCTACTCAACTTAGGACTCACCGCATGGGCGCTCTCGCGCTACTCCGGTTGTTGGGTCGCGCTAACTGCGATCACCGCAATCATGGACAGTGCTACTACTCTAAGAACTGAAAAACTGAATTTCTCGTTTGAGTGTCCTGAAACGGAATTAGATCCTCACATCCGCCTACTTGATACCCCCCAAGAACAAGAACTTCGAATCGCTTCAAAAATTGCACTCGCAGCTCGATTTGGCACAGTCAACAATCTGAACCACATAACTGTCGATACTGACAACCCGAGATTAGCAATCTTAGGTGTTGGGAAAGCGTACACTGACGTCCGGCAGGCACTTCGACTGATAGGATTTGCTGACGAACAAACACTAGCAGCGATCGGTGTTCGAATCGTGAAGATTGGACAAGTTTGGCCACTGGAATCCTCTCATGTAAAGACGCTACTGAAAGATGTTCCGGCGATCTTAGTGGTTGAAGGCAAGTATCCCTACTTGGAAGATACACTCAAGAGCATCCTCTATGGAAAAGATGCTCCGGACATCGAAGGACGCCGAACACGACACGGAAAAGAACTCTTTCCGACTGTTGGAGAAATAAGCTGTGATATGATCGTTCGTGCGCTCATCGATGTATTTCGAGATCACGGCATTTCTATTCCCAGATCGGACATAGCTCTTGGCGAACCTTGGGGAAGTGCGCACACGCCGGCTAACGCATCTAGATTACCGTTGTACTGTCCAGGATGTCCCCATAGCGTCTCAACAAAAATTCCAGAAGATAGTCGGGCACTCGCAGGTATTGGGTGTCATTACATGGTGCAATGGATGGACCGCAACACGCACACGTTTACTCATATGGGAGGTGAAGGTGCGAATTGGATCGGACAAGCTCCTTTTGTAGATGATCAACACATCTTTGTGAATCTAGGAGACGGTACCTACTTTCATTCCGGTCTCATGGCGATTCGTGCTTGTGTCGCCGCGGGGGTGAATGTAACCTACAAAATTCTGTACAACGATGCAGTCGCGATGACAGGTGGACAAGCTGTTGAAGGTGATCTCACTGTAGATGACATTGTGCGACAGGTACTCGCAGAAAACGTCTCGGCAGTACATATCGTAACCGACGATCCTCAACGCTATGAAGAGCGTAATTACGAAGTCAGCCATCGCGACGATTTGGATAGAGTGCAAGCGCAGTTGCGACAAGTTAAAGGGTGCACCATTTTGATCTACGATCAAGTCTGCGCCAACGAATTGCGGCGACGTCGAAAGCGTGGTTTAATTCCGAAGAAGATGAAACGCGTCGTAATCAACGACGCCGTTTGTGAAGGATGCGGCGATTGCACGCGGGCCTCGATGTGTAGCGCAATCGAACCAGTAGTGACTGACCTCGGCGTGAAACGCAAGATCAATCAGACAGCTTGTAATCAGGATCTGAGTTGTATGCAAGGCTATTGTCCCGCGATGATCGAAATCGAAGCCGACCTAGTCGAGCCCGAGACCGTACAAATCGATCTGAGTTCACTTCCGAATCCTACTGTAGCACTACCTACAAGTGCAAATATTTTGGTCGCGGGTGTTGGTGGTACAGGTGTGGTGACTTTGAGTCAAGTCCTAGGCATGGCAGCCACTATTGAGGGTAAACATGCTTCGAATCTCGATATGACTGGACTCGCTCAGAAGGGTGGTGCAGTTTTTGCTAACGTCCGAATCAGCGACAATGAGGTTCTTCGTACCCAAATCTCCGAGCGTGAAACAGATGTGCTCCTCGGGTCCGATCTCGTAACCTCGCTATCCCAAGAATCAGTGACTACGCTCGACGATACTCGAACTAACATCGTGGTGAATACACATCTCGTGCCAACATCGAAGTTTGTCCTCCAACGCCAAGCAGATGTTGAAAATTCAGAACTAGTCGAACAGCTAGCCTCTTTCGGGCAGACGTTGAAGACCATTGATGCAGACAGACTTTCAGTACGAGTCAGTGGTGCGAGCACGACCGCGAACATGACGTTGTTCGGTTATGCATGGCAATTAGGGTTGATTCCATTAAAGGCAACCAGTATCGAACAGGCGTTGACGATCAACGCCACCCTTGTCGAGAAGAATATCTTAGCGTTTCGCGCGGGACGCAAGTTCGCGCTTGACTCCAACTTCCTCGACATTTCAGGTCAACCTGAAGAAGCAATGTTTCCAAAAGTCGAACGAACGTTGGAAGAACTCATAGATGATCGAACAGAGTTTCTGACAGAGTATCAAGATGCGAAGTACGCAGCTCGTTTACAGATTTTTGCGGACAAGATTCAAAGTGTAGAAAAACAGGTAGCTGGAGACTCCGAGACACTGTCAAGACTAGCAATCGAGACCTATTTCAAACTTCTGGCTACTAAAGACGAGTACGAAGTTGCGCGGTTACTGACCCATCCAAACTTTCAACGGTTTATGGATGACCAATTCACTAATGTCCAAAGTTTCCAATTCGCGTTTGCCCCGACGTGGCTACCACGAGCACAAAAGTCAAAAGTTCGCGTGGATGGCTGGGTACGAGTGTTCTTGAAACTGCTTGCAAAGTTCAAGGGAGTACGAGGAACAATCCTAGATCCCTTCAAACATATCGAAGAACGAAAATTTGAACGGAAGCTCCTGCGCGAATTTGATGAAGTGATGAATTCATTGCTCACAAATTTGAACGAAGAGAACTTCTCCAACGCGGTTGAACTCATTCGATGTTACAGTGAAGTACGTGGCTACGGCCATGTTAAGCAAGCGTCTTGGGACCGAGTTGCTGATCGCGTACAAGAACTGAAAAACTCGATCATAACATCACCTGAGAAAGCCACAGAAACAGCCGCGATAGAAGCCTAGGTCTACTTATAATTTTTCACGATTTATTTGGAGTCTAACACTATAGTACCGTTGATACGCCGCTTCGCTTTGATTGTAAGTTGTGTGTTGCTAGGATTGTTCGTTCTTAGTGCGACAAGTGACGACGAAGAAGAATGGAAACGACGTGAAGCCATCGCGGCAAACCTAAAACCTTTTGGCAAGCTTTGTTTAATTGGAGAAGAATGTGGTACAGTCATCGCCTTCGATCCGAACAGAATACGGCGCGGTACAGGACTTTCAGCGAAGGGAGTGTACGACGCGTATTGTTTTGCGTGTCATGATGAAGGTGTAGCCGACGCCCCACTCGTTGCCTCCGAAGCGTGGGATCCAAGGGTTGCTCAGGGCTACGACGTACTACTGCAACACACCAAGGATGGCTTCGGTGAACAAATGCCCCCAATGGGTAATTGTTTGGATTGCACAGACAAAGAGTTAGAAGCCGCGATTCGATACTTAATCACCGGCGAAGAAGAAACGGAAACAGAAGACGAATCTGAAGAAGAGTCCGAAGAAGAGTCGTAATCAACACGTGCTCTAGGATGTGTCCCCGAGCACGGTGCTGGTAAGATTCAATTTGACTGTGTTGGTCACTTTGTTTGATAAAGGAGGACCCTGATGAACAGACTAACTAAGCTAGCCCGACTGCATCTTGCTGTCGCGTTCGCACTTTTTATATACGCCCAAAGTGTATCAGGGGTGGAAGCAGAAGCAAATGTGACATTGAGTTCTGACTATTCATTCCGCGGCGTGTCACAAACTGGTTTAGACCCCGCGATCCAAGGTGGTTTTGATATCGCATTAGACAATGGCTTTGCTATCGGCACATGGGCATCAAACGTAAACTTTAATTCTGCAACGTCCATGGAATTAGATCTGTATGCATCCTGGGAGTCTGACACTATTGGCGATTTGTTTACGGTAAGTGCGAGCATTATTCGATTTGAATATCCTTCGGAAGGAGATGTTCTTGACTACATGGAATTTGCCATTGGAGTAAATATTTGGAATGCCTCGTTCGGCTTAAACTTTTCCAATGAATACTTTGGTGCGAATGGTCCATCATTCGTCTATCCTTTCGTCGGTGTTGGTTGGGAGCAAGAAGATCAGTTTTCTGTTGCCGCCCATGTCGGTTGGAGTAGCGTTGACTCCGAGGATTTTTTTGGTCCTGGTGAAGACAGTTACATGGATGCGAGCCTCAGTATTACCGTACCGATTGCGGAATTAGATGTCACTGGATCGTTAGTTGGTTCGACCTTAGATGACCCCAGCGCAGAATTTCGATTTGTTCTATCCATCGGGAAGAGCTTCTAACACGTTCACGTTTTCTAGGCCTAACCACCGTTCGGCACCACTTCTCGCGCGCGTACCTCAACATCGTTCTCAGATACGTGTCCAACCAATAATAATGGAACCATTTGATGGCCAATGACGAAATTGCATTAAAACCCATAACGGAAACCGAATGGAAGACTCTTACGGATCTCATGGTTGAGCTGCGTAAGCTTCACAGAGGTGACCTTTTCGTACCTGTCGCTCGTTTGCAGTTGCACTACGCGTTGAATCGCATTGAGCAGACTGATGAAAGCGACGAAGAGAGGTTAACCAGATTAAGAAAGTTTGCTCGAGGTACGGCATATAACATTGCAGCTTTCACTTGGCCGGGTTGGGACGATATGGGAAATATACCACTAGAGAGTCAGAGGTTAGGCCTATCCGCGGCACGGGTAGCGCTTGAATTAGCGTCTCAAGCAAACGATGTGACCTTCAACGCTCTGTGGATTAACGGCGCACACGAACTAAATGCTAAGAACTATGATGCCGCTGTCGAGTTTTTCGTAAGAACACGAGATGCAGCAGATGCGGGAGATGGTAAATATATGGCTATGGGTTGGATCGAGTTGACCAAATACTTAGTTGCACCGACCGAAGATAAACTCACTCGTCTCGAAGCTGCTGTAGCAACACTCCGAAAAGCAGATCAAGAAAATGGAGCTTTCTTTGCGGAACAGATTGAAACTGCGCTAGACGTTTACACTCGAAACGACTAGCTTCTCGCATACATTCAACTACTACGTTTGGAGAAGCTCAAAGAGGACCGACGCTGCCTAGACGCTACTCCATCATGGGCTACTGCGAGAGGTTGGAAGTCGTCGACTCGATACTCAAGATTCACACTACGACTCATTCTTGAGCTCACTCTGGTTTACCCAAAATTTTGGATTACGAAATAGCATCGCACCAACGATGCTCACCACTGCACCTATAACAAACATCTGTAAGAAAGCCATCGTAATGCGTAGAAACGGATTGGCAAAGGCTTCGACGATTTTTCCATTTCGTTCCATCAGTTCGGCTACTTCAACCGCTGTCGCACCTTCTAGCTGAGCTCTTTGAATTAGATTTTGAGAAACTTCCCGGGCAAATTGATAATCCGTTGAAAAGTAATAGACCTCCCAAGAAATGCAATAAATCAGACTTGCGAGAGCAACGATTCCAAACCCTACAACAATACCCTGCGGTAGCGAAATTGTTCTTTCTGGCATGCGGTCGCGTACGCGTTTGATTCCAAATAAACACGATAACAACACAACCGCAATAGTGACATATTTAGTCGCTAGAGGGAACAGTGTCGGTTGAGTCGGGTCCCCAACCGTGGTCACTAATAACGTCAATGCCGCCACGATTAATCCAGCGATAAGACCGAGCAACAACACAGATCGAAACATGCTTAAGATTGTAGTGGTACAACTTTTTTGTATAGAATGTTTTTTGAGAGGTACGTAGTTCTATCGATGACTAGAAAGCGGAGAAAGTTAGAATCAGAATGTTCTCTGTAATCTTTTGTCGATGGACAGTAGGTCCGACTCCGATTACTCGCATACTAGTGAGGTCATAACTCGATGCGATATCACTATCAGAACGTGAAGTCTGTGTTTTTAGCGTTCGTGTTTGCCTTTTTCTTCGGTCCTTTTAGTATGTTTTACGCTGGGGCCGGTTGGGGTTTTCTTGCCATACTGTTGACCTTTCTGTCAATGTTTATAGGTTGTGCAATCGCCGTAATCGTTGGTGGCGGTGGCGGCTGGTTTGAAATAGCCGACCTTGGCCCATTTGTTCTCGTAATTGGACTCGCCCTTGGCTATGGTATGATGCACCTATTATTTCTCGTCGTCAGTCCTTTGGTAGTACACTACAAACGCCAAGATCAACTGGATGAACTCGACGAGTTAGAAGCGAAGCAGGCCCGCGCAGCGAATCGATATCGACCCAAGCGTCGTCAATACTCATACGCCTAAACTTCAATACGTGTCGTTGAGGTTATCAATCGGCTACTTGGAGTACCCGACGCTACTTCTGCTACTAATAATTCTCCAACTAACGTAGCACCGACCGGAGAAGTTCCTAGGTGATGGTGCCACTCCGATACGGCAAACGTGGACTACAGGTCACTTTGCCTCCAAACTGTCGAGCGACGATAGTCGAGAAACCGTCTACGCCTGTACTAAGTAATCCTGCACGCGCAATTAAACTTGCATTAGATCCTGGAGTAGATTCGCCGTCCCTGAGACAACTCGCATCGCAGTGCAGGACGGCGTGTATATTAGTATGCGACATCACACGCCCAGTACCGAATCAAGAGTTACTCCCGCCGATAATCGAGACCCTTCTAGACTCTGGAATCGCGCATAACGACATTTTGCTGTTAGTAGCGACCGGGCTACATCGACCCAATGAAGGAGAAGAACTCCAAACAATTCTCGGAAACGACCCGATATTGAAGTCAATTCCTGTCGAAAACCACTTTGCTCGCGCCGCACAGTCGCATGTAGATCTGGGTTACACCAGTCGTCGCACGCCAATTAAGATAGATCGAAGATTCGTGCAAGCAGATTTAAAACTGGTTCTCGGATTAGTCGAACCCCACTTCATGGCGGGTTTTTCCGGTGGTAGAAAAGTGATAGCTCCAGGGATTGCACATGAAGACACAATTCGAACTCTACACAACTCAAAATTCTTAAGCGGTCCGCATTGCGAAGTATGCGAAGTAGCTGAGAATCCGTTGCATGCAGAGTTACTAGAGATTGTCGCGCGTTTGCGCGAATACAGTGGTTCGAACATTTACGGAGTAAATGTTGTCATCGATGCAGATCGCCAACTAGTCTTTGTAAATTTTGGTGAGATTGAGTCCAGTCATGAAGAAGCTATGGATTTTTCTCGTCAAATGGCAATCGTGAATCTGGATCGCCAGTTTCCTATCGTATTGTCTACTGCCGCAGGTTTTCCGCTCGACCAAACTTTCTATCAAGCGATTAAGGGAATAGTAACTCCGCTCGATATTGTCGAGCGTAACGGTACTCTAATTCTAGCAGCAGAGTGTAAAGAGGGGCTGGGGTCCCAGTCTTTTCAACAAGCACAAGAGAAGCTGTGTCTGAATGGGGCCGTTGCCTTCTTACAGTCAATAAAAGACAAGGATCAAGCAGATATCGACGAATGGAGTACCCAATTACTAGCGAGAGCTTTACAACGCGCTCATATCATGCTGTACAGTGAAGGTTTAACCCGAGAACAGTTTGAACTTACCGGAACGCAACGGATAACTTCAGTGGAGCATGGTGTAGAACTCGCTCGACATGCGAAAGAGCCCCCGGAGATTGCAGTGATACCCGAAGGACCATATGTGGTTCCACGATTCAGCTCCAAACAGACTAGACAGTAGTAGGGGCGGCACTCTTGGGCGATCATTACACCTGAAAGATCTACGAGTTTACTCGCTATTGTTAATCGGGAGACCCACGGTCCAAAAAGTTCTACATAGAGTAGTTAAGTTTGAGGAAGAAGTACCGGCCCGCGGTATCGAACGTCCGTACATCCGTATTGTCATTCAATCCATCGAGAGAGAGAGGTGGATCTTCATTCGATAGATTGTTAATACCTCCGGACAGTGAGAGTCCGTGATCAGTGAATGCCATACTTGCGAAAACGTTGTGATACACTCGTCCTTCTACTGTCCTTTGCAAGGTGTTGCGGGTCAAAAAGTCTGTGAAGTCCTCTTCAGCCTCACCGATAGTGCGAATCTCGTAACTAAACTTCAGGTTAGCGCGTTTCATCGAGACTCTTATGCTACTTCGATACGTCGCAAAATATCCGTCTAAATCGTCCACAAACCTCCCGGTAAGATCAGTGGTGGTCATGTCGGCGGTTGTGATGAGATACTCACTCAACAGCGAAGCTTCGTATCGAACAGACACCTCGCCGAGGAAATTGTTCGACCAATCATAAGCTAGCGCAATATCCCACCCGTTCGTGTCGACTCCTCCGACATTTGTCACCGTGTTTTGGACATTTACAGGATTCCCAGCAAGAGCGCCAGTGGTGAATCTCTCGATTAGATGACAAAAGTTTCCTGTGGTTGCGCATTGACTAAGAATGAAACTTGTACCTAGAGTGGATAAGGCATCGGTAAGAGCTACATCAAACCTATCTATGGTGATGGAAAAACTTCCCGTTGGACGATAAACCAATCCAAACGTTTGAATTGCTGCAGTCTCCGGTTGTGCCGCGGAATTCCCTCCAATCGTAGTTCGGATCTGTGTCGATATCGGTTGGAATCCGGTAGACGGCACACCGTCATCAATACAAAACTGGGTAGGATTTTGAGAACATGGATCTACTAAGGCGGGATAATCAAAGCCATTGCCACCAAACAGATTTGAAATTGATGGTGCTCGGAACGCTTGAGAATAGGTTGTTCGAATTGTCAAGCTGGGAACTGGACGATACTTCACACCAAGTTTTCCGTTTGTGGTATCGCCAAAAGAATCGTAGTCGGAATAACGCAAGGCAAAATTTGCTTCTAACAAGTCCACAAAGTCCAGTTGCGCAATCAAAGGAACATTAAGTTCAACGTAGACTTCATTGGTAGCATAGCTACCCGATGTCGGCTTGCGTGGAAAGCCAGTAGCCGCATCTCCCAAAGTGTTTACCAGCGAGTCTGGTTGGTCGACACCGCGTTCTTCACGCCACTCCCAACCGGCAGCTATACCCACAGGACCCGCTGATCGAGCTACCAGAGTTGAATTTACTATATTGAAGCCAAACACTTTCTGGTCTTGTACGCTTGATTGGTTGTCGATAAATGTCAAATAGCTAAGCATTTCCAAAGTCACGCTGTTCTCGCTGAAAATGTTCAAGACGACGCAATTTGCTGTGTCGTTTGCGCATTGGGGATTACCATCAGCATCAAGCACCCAATCGCCCGACTCGTCACGCAATGAGGGACCGACGGCATTTGCGACTTTGTGCAAGTTGTACACTCGTCCGAAGTTACCCTTTGAAGTAGTTTCTCCAAACGCATGGTAAGCATCCCATTGCCAATCTCCTGTCCATCCTTCGATGCCTAAAGTCAGTTGTTTTGTTTGTGTGATAATGTCTTGAACTCTTGCACCTCCTTCAACCATACGTCTACGCCAATCTGGAACGTCTACGCCGAAAGGGTTATAGAAGTTGTCCCTACTGTAAGGTGCGTCATAGGCAAAGAATGCAAGCGGTGCTAGCGGTGTCGGTGCAATTTTTTGATTTCCGTCCCGATTTAGGTAACTTGCAGAGATAAATGTCCGTACTTCTCGCATACCTAAGAATTCATTGAGGGAACGATCTCCAAAAAACATCATGCTCCACCTAGTACTCGGTTGTCGTTGGTGATTCACAGGCGCAAAGTTGTAAGAGTCCCCTCCAAAGAAACTAAAGGGTCGAAAGTCGCCAAACTCTGGCCCTCGCGTAAGATCGAATTCCTCGCCTCCGTCGGCAAATACGTAACGTCCCCAGGGAGGTGCAGTGCTACCTAAAAAAATTACATCGTCACCGAAGTATGCCATCGGCACCGCAGCCCAATCGCGATCGCAAGCACAGATAGCCTGTTCATCAACATAGCCGGCGAAAAAAGTAAACGCACTACGTTCGTCGCTGTCACCAAAAGTTACATCAAACAGATTCCGAGCGCCATCACCTTTCTGTGTGATTCCTGTTTGAACATTTACCGCTAAGCCCTGAAAGTCTCGTCGAGTAATGATGTTTACCACACCTGCAACTGCATCGGATCCATAAATCGCCGATGCGCCATCTTTAATGACTTCAATCCGTTCGACGATTGAGACAGGAACAGTGTTAAGGTCAACTGCGCTGCTAATACTTGTCGCTGACAATCCCGTAGTGCTTGGTGGCAGTCGCCGACCATTCATCAAAACTAATGTACGTGTCGAACCCAATCCACGCAAAGATATCTGATTTGTTCCGTCGCCGTTGTAGTTGACTTGCGTAGTCTGAGCGCCACCCGCCACCGATGGTATTTCTCGTAGTAGTTGTCCTACCGAAGTCTGACCCGAACCCGCAATGTAGGCAAGATCAAGGACTTGCATTGGACTCGGACCCTCTAACTCTGACTTACTAATTCGAGAGCCGGTGACAACGAGTTCTTCAAATTCCAGATCCTTTGAGTCAGCGCCTCCTGTCTCTTGTGAGTGTACTGACAATGCAATGCACATTAGACCAAACAGTGCGCAATGTAATGCAAGTCGAGTGACTCTCACTCGATCCCAAATTACAGTTTCAATCAAATACGTTTCCAGTGATTTATTCGCACCAAAATTCAGTGTCTTGGAATTCAAAATTGTTGACCGTTCTCCTGTATGACATGCTGGTTAGTTTTCGACTACGATACTGGTTATTCTATATCTAGACGCAATTCCTTATCAGTCTGTGTATCAAAATGTGGAAACCACAACTTCCCTGAAGACGCTCCCAATTCCACGCGTTTGACCGACCAAAATCTCACCAAGTGTTTGTGTTTCTGGTTGGGGGCGCAAAAAAATAGGCACATGTACATGTGCCTATTTCTAAAAACTTAGTTTACGACTTTCGATTACATCGAATAATTTACCTTGAAGTAGAAGTAGCGACCTGCGGTATCGAAAGTCCTTACATCTGTATTGTCATTGAATCCATCCAAGGACAAAGGAGGGTCTTCGTCTAACAAATTGTCGATGCCACCTGAAAGAATTATGTTGTGCTCTGGTAGGTCGAGATTTGCGTGGATGTCGTGATAAATACGACCTTCAATCGTTCTCGTTAAACGTTCGAAGTTGGCAAAATTCGTGTACTGTTCTTCAGCTTCACCGATAACTCTCATTTGATAGCTAAAGGTAAAGGTGTCGCGTTCGATTACCACACTAGTGCTACTTCGATATTCTGTGAAATAGCCACCTAAGTCGTCGGAGAAACGGCCAGTCAAGTCATCGGTGGTGTTGTCTGCACGAGTAATCAGATATTCACTCAGAAGAGAAGCTTCATATGTAATTGAGACGTCGCCTAGGAAGGTCTTCCCCAAATCGTAATATGCACCTATGTCCCAACCACTAGTGTCTACCCCGCCAACGTTGGTGATTGTGTTTAAAACGTTTATGGGATTACCAGCATTCGGACCGCTCGTGAAACGCTCAATCAGATCGCAGTAAATTCCAGTCTTTGCACACTGTGTGAGGATGAAGTCTGCACCCAGAGTTGTCAAAGCATCCGTTAGAGCGACTTCAAAACGATCAACGGTGACCGAAAGACCCGCTATAGGTTCAACAACCACGCCAAATGTTAGGATCTCTGCTGTCTCCGGTTGTGCGTTGAGATTGCCACCTACAGTGGTACGAATCTGAGTTGAAATTGGTTCGAATCCAGACGCAGGCACTCCATCAGCGATACAGTGATCCGATGGGTCCTTAGAACACGGATCGGAGAGTGCCGGGAATGAAAATCCACTACCGCCGAAGAGGTTAGAGGTCGATGGCGCGCGGAAAGCTTGGGAAAAGGATGTTCGTAGCATTATGCTTTCAGTCGGTCGATACTTCAATCCAAATTTCCCGTTCGTAGTAGCACCGAAGGAGTCGTAATCAGAATAACGGAGCGCTAGGTTCGTCTCTAGGAGTTCAAAAAAATCTTGGTTTGCGATGATGGGGATATTTAGTTCCCCGTAGAGTTCGTTTACGGTATACCCACCGGAAGTCGGTTTTCGAGGCGTTCCGGTGGCACCACTACCTAGAGCGTTGACCTGTGAATCTGGTACATCTGCTCCTCGCTCCTCGCGCCATTCCCAGCCAAACGCCAGGCCAACTGGTCCAGCATCTCGTTCCATGATCGCTGAATTGACAAAGTTGACCGCGTAGATTTTTTGGTCTTGTAAACTGGACTGATTATCGACAAAGGTGATGTAATCTACCATTGCCTGAGTCACACTGTTTTCACCAAAAGTGTTTAGCACGACACAGTTGGCGGTGTCGTTCGCACACATTGGATTGCCATCTGCATCTAAGACCCAGTTACCCTCAGCATCTTTTAACGACGGTCCTACGGCGTTTGCAACCTTTTCAAGGTTGTAAATTCGACCGAAATGTCCCTCGGAGGCAGTTTCGCCGAAAGCATGGTACGCATCCCAGTGCCACGAATTGAGCACTCCATCGAATCCGATAACAATTTGTTTAGTTTCAGTGAGGGTATTTTCAGTTCTAGAACCATCTTCGACCATCCGTCTGCGCCAATCTGGAATGTCAGCTCCGAACGGGTTGTAAAAGTTATCTTTGCTGTAAGGTGCGTTATATGAAAAGAATGCTAGCGGCGCGAGTGGAGTCTCCGCGAGTTTTTGATTGCTGTCGCGGTTCAAATAGCTAACTCGTACGAACACGCGAACATCCCCTAAAACAGGGAAATCAGAGAGATTTTGGTCGCCGACAAACATCATGCTCCAACGGATACTCGGTTGTCTTTGGTGATTTGAAGGAGCGAAGTTGTACGAGTCACCTCCAAAGAAGCTGAACGGACGGAAATCACCAAATTCGGGACCACGTGTGAGATCCATGTCCTCACCATCTATGGTGAATTGATATCGGCCCCACGGAGGTGCGGAACTTCCTAAGAAAATTACACGATCAACAAAATACGCTTGTCGTGTATCTGCCCAATCCCGGTCGCAAGCACAGATACTGGCTTCATCGACGTAGCCCGCATACGCCATAAATGAGCCGTTGTCGGAACTGCCGCCAATCGTTAAGTCGACAACATTGCGAGCACCGTCACCTTCTTGGGTGATCCCACTCTGAACGTTCAATTCCATACCTTGAAAATCTCGTCGAGTAATGATGTTTACTACGCCGGCCACTGCATCTGATCCGTAAATTGCTGAGGCACCGTCTTTGAATATGTCAATGCGATCAACCATAGAAACAGGAATCGTATTCAGGTCCACTGCACTACTGAGGTTCGTGGAGGCTAAACCAGTCGAACTTGGTGGAAGCCTACGACCATTCATCAACACAAGGGTACGCGTGGAACCCAGTCCTCGTAATGAGATTCTGTTCGTGCCGTCGCCACCGTTGTTGGCTTGAGTGGTTTGTGCGCCGCCGGCAACCGACGGAATTTCTCGCAGTAATTGACCGATAGACGTTTGCCCTGACCTCGTGATTTCAAAACGCTCAAAGATTTGTACCGGGCTTGTACCTTCCAAATCGGTTCGCACGATGCGCGATCCAGTGACGACAACTTCTTCGATCTCTTCTGATGCTTCTTCATCATTCGCATCCTGTGCGAACACACCGAGACTTAGGAAGATACCGCCGAGAAATAGCAAGATTGTTTGTATTCGGGTATGTAAAGGTTTGTCCAACATCAATTTCTCCCATCAGTGGTTGGATTATTTGTTCAGAGCACTAACGTCGTCGTGAAAATTTCAGCAAATCCAGCGTAAATTTTTCTTCATGCTGTTATAGCATTATACGTTGTAAGTAGCCACTCTCATTCGTCGAAAACGCACGACAGCGAAGGTGTTTCCCTAAACTGTTGCTTCTATTCTCACACTCGCAATAGTGAGTAATCCTTGGTTCCTCTACGACCACCTTCGTGTTAGAAAAGTTCCAATGTAATTCACTACGACTACATGATTGAAGATGAAAGCCACTATGCCAAAATACTCTAAATAGTTAGCACTGGAAGCAAAGATTCGATACGTTTAAATAGTTGCGTTCCTCCTAGTGTTGCTAACTCCCAACGGAGAAAGCTCGTTCGAGTGCTAGCGATGCCGCCGACCCAATCCACTACCAATAAAGGATTACTCTTCGAATTGCGTTAGTATTTCTCAGGCTGTTGTATAGAGCAATCTCATGAACCACCCAAGTTTGTCAGTTGCCTTGTTAGCTAGTATCGCGTATAACTTTTAAAACTGCTGCTTGTTCTGTCCTCACAATTGTCGGCTCTAACTGCAGATAAGCTCAGTGAGCGTGGGTCATTCCAACATTGCTTGAAAGCATTCGAAATCTATCTAGATTCGCGCAAGTACTAAGAAGACTAGAGCTCTTTAAAACCGGACTCCTTCAAAATCAGGTCTTCTTCATTATCGAAACGCTCTTCTCTCGTTCTCAATATTTCACTTAACGGACGGGCGTACTTTAACTCGCCTCCGTCTGAAACGTACTCAATCTCTTCCTCTAGCTCTATTGGATCATACTCTTTGCGTGCGTTGTTCTCACCAATAGACTCCTCCAACAAGAGAAAAGCTTTCGCCCGGTGCTGTAAACGCTCCGCGAACGTTACTTCGCTTCGAAACCACCCTGTGTGTGCCCAAATGTCGGTGCATCAGTAGTGGATGCTGTTCCTTTACATCGTCATTAAATTCATGACTGCTAAAGATTCCCAACGGAAAACTTTGTATCGCCCATGAATCTCCACACTTCGCTGCAATTTTCAGCAACGTGTCATGGATAGCATTAACCCGCTGAAACATGAGGTCTAGACTAGCATTCCAAAGGATGGACGTTGCTTCCCTAGGTGGCGGGGAGGTCTCAATGTCAGGAAGCAGCGAGAAACTCCATGGTTCACACTCGTACCGCAACCACATAGCGTGCAAAAATCCTTTTTCGAATCGTTGCCGGGCAATCTCCTTTTGAGAACTGTCTTCGATTTGTTCTTCGATTACTTCTAGCACAGCCTCATAACCATTGGGACTTTTGCTGTCAAAAACTTGGCTAACATCGGGATGATTAAAGAGAATCAGCATTTGTTACATCGAGACGGTACATGCTTCGAGAAAAGTTGCATATTTAAACATCCCTCGAGCCTCACACTGTTTTGCTAAGTCCGTATGAATCCCGATACTCGTCTGTTTGCTCAGTTCCATGCACTCATCGTCTGTGGTAACTCGCTGAAAACGCGACATGTTTCGATGGAGGTTTCCATCGAAAATGTCCCGCCAATAAGGAATGTCATCCGTTAGAAGTCCGCATAGCTATATGGCAAGTTTTGTGGTCGAGAATTAACAAGCTTGACCGGGAGTGGTTGTAGACCATCTACACGGTCATAGTAATACAACATGCTATATTCCCAAACCGGTTCGTTGAGAAAGTACTCTTGAAGAGCTTCAAGACACTCTTCATCTTCTAGAATCTCGAATATATCGATCGGGAGACATTTCTGTAGTGCTTGTTGCCACGCATCTCGGTGCTCTTCACTTTCTTCAATATGAGCTGTAGGATCAGGCGGAACTGTAAAGTCCCCCATGGTCCAGAAAGTATTAAACGTCGCGGCGGATATAGTGTTCGCAGCTAAAAAAAGTACTACACACAATCCAAATGAAACTCTCCTGTGCTTTTTTTGACTCCTATAAAGAAGCAAATCAAGACTTAACACTGGACACGCCTGAGCTAAAGCCGATTCTAAAGTAGATAGAGACATCTTATTCACATTCCACAATTAGAACCAACCTTGGTCGAGTGTCTCTGTTCTGGTCTGTCCCCGAAGTGGGAAACACTAAGCACACTAACAATCCACAAAAGAATCGAGTTTCACGATCGCAGTCTCCATATTAAACTGGTTTCATCCTGTGTTACAATTGATTCCCATATTCAAAATCAGTTGCGTTGAGACAGTGGTACCAAGTCTTTTGAACATTGGTTCATTGTACAACACAATTGGCGATCAAATTTCTAAAATTTGTCAGTACTTCGTTTAAATCTCATCGTACGGAGACCAAAAATAGGCGGCTTTACATATTGCCCTAGGGACGTAAGTAAAACCGGTTCCATATATGGCCCCACGAACGTGTTTGTGCACCCCACGATGCGTTCTCCCGCTAGTTCTCTGTTGTGCTCCTCATTCATCAGAACAAACTTGAAGATTTAAATTCAATCGGTGTTTTCTATCAAATTTTTTGAAGGAGAAAGTTCGTGAAACACTCACGTGCAATTGGAAGAATGGATCACATAGGAATCGCGGTTCGTAGCATTGATCAAGCGCGCAAGTTCTATGAAGACCAACTCGGTGCGGAGTTCGTACGAGAGTTTGTGCATTTCAGCGGAGATTTCAAACTGGGAATCTTTGATCTCAACGGGTTCTGCATCGAACTACTCGAACCCATCAATCCAGACGGTTTTCTTGCAAAATTTATTGAGAGAAAGGGGGAAGGAGTTCATCACATCACTCTACAAACTCCGAATCTGCCCGATCAGTGCCACCGCCTGGAAGAAAATGGAGTTCGCGTCGTTGATAAGAACTTCAATCGAGACACCGGTGGTGTCGATGCCTTTATTTCACCGAAGAGCTCGAACGGGGTACTCATTCAACTCGGTGAGAATCTGGGGCCGCTTAATACCGTCCCTTTTTGGGAGAAAGAATAACAGCCACATCTAACCTGCTGTCCCACGTTTTTAGCCCCCCTTCATAGAATACCTCAAATTGTTAGCGGTACAAACACTTGTGCGTTTCGACCAAAAATATTTAAGAGGTGCAGTTACCCTGTGCGTGTAGTAGCGCTACGCGAACAATGGCCGGGTGAATATCGCATCGCGCTCGTTCCCGCGATTGCAAAAAAACTAGTGAGTCTTGGCTGTACGGTAACCATACAACACGGATTGGGCGATTCCGCGGGTTTCACCGATCAACAATATCTTGAAACCAACGCACACATCGGACATAACGTTGAAGAAATTCTAAAACACGCGGACGTAGTTCTTAGCGTCCGACCTCCTTCAGATCAGCGCGTGTCAATGATGCGTCAAGGTACCGTTCATCTAAGCTTTCTTGACCCGTTTCAAAAAAACGGTTTGATTCAAAAACTAGCGCACCAAGGGGTAACCGCTGTGTCGTTAGAAATGATCCCGCGTACTACGCGAGCACAGAAAATGGACGCGCTTTCTTCCCAAGCGAACTTAGCGGGTTATGCGACGGTTATCGTCGCAGCGTACCACCTACCCCGAATATTCCCAATGATGATGACTGCGGCTGGAACCTTAGCTCCGGCACGGGTATTTGTTATCGGGGCGGGCGTAGCTGGATTACAAGCTATCGCAACAGCGCGCCGGTTGGGCGCTAGAGTGGACGCGTTCGACACTCGTCCTGTTGTCGCCGAAGAAGTTCGTTCTCTGGGTGCAAGATTTGTCGAAATCGACGTTGGTGCGACCGGTCAAACGCAACAAGGCTATGCGCGAGAACTCACGCCTGAACAAATCAAGTTGCAACAACAAGGAATGGCAGAAGTGATCGCCCGATCAGACGTTGTGATTACGACTGCACAGGTATTTGGTCGACCTGCTCCTCGAATTGTTTCCCTCGATATGATCAAGCGAATGCGCCCGGAGAGTGTCGTAATCGATATGGCAGTGGAAAGCGGCGGTAACGTGGAAGGCTCAAAGGTGAACCAAATCGTCGAAGTCAACGACGTACAACTGGTGGGGTTCGCTAATCTTCCAGCAAAGGTAGCTACGCACGCAAGTGAAATGTACTCTGCAAACCTATTTCACTATTTTGAAGAATTTTTCAACAGCGACACGAAAAACTTTGAACTAGACTTTGAAGATGAAATTGCCCGAACGAGCGTAATTACCCATGAGGGGAACGTCCGGATAGAACTACACAACGGTTAGGCACTCATGGAAATCGTGTTTCTCGCACTCATTCTCGTTCTCGCAATCTTCTTAGGATTTGAACTCATCTCGAAAGTACCAGCTACACTTCATACGCCGTTAATGTCTGGTGCCAATGCAATTTCTGGGATCACACTGGTAGGCGCACTATTGGCTGCCGGCTCTGGTAGCGTATCACATGAACTAGCCACTTGGTTAGGCGCGGGAGCTGTTGTATTTGCGACAGTAAATGTTGTTGGGGGATACTTAGTTACTGACCGAATGCTTGGACTATTTAAACAACGTTCTAAGCCTACAGAAAAAGACGAGCGAACGTAATCGCATCCAAGCAATCGAGTAAATGTTAAGTCAGTTTTACATTAACGCGGTCTATGTGATCGCGGCAATTCTCTTTATTCTTGGGCTAAAACTGTTAAGCAAACCCAAGACTGCGCGTACTGGAAATTTGCTCTCCGCACTCGGAATGCTCGTTGCGGTAGTGATAACGCTACTCTCCAAGGAAATCGTTGACTGGACGACAATCGTAATTTGCCTTGCGATCGGTGGTGTGATTGGTGTCCTAGCCTCACGCCTCGTTGCGCTGACTGCGATGCCGCAGATGGTTGCTGCGTTCAATGGCTTAGGTGGCGGCGCGAGTATGTTGGTTGCTTGGGTGGCGCTGTTTGCGAGTTCCCAACGGTTTGTGGCCATCGCGGTGATTCTATCAGTTGTCATCGGTGGAATCACTTTCGCTGGTAGCGGTATCGCGTGGGGTAAACTCTCGGCAGTTTTAGCAAGCAAACCCCTACTCTTCCTCGGTCAGAGATTCATCAACGCCGCGCTATTCGTCGTGCTAATCGTGTGTGCCGTATTGTTCGTCCTAGAACCAGCTCCAACCTCATACTATCTTTATGCAATCATCGGGATCGCTTTAATGCTCGGTATATTGACCGTGTTGCCGATCGGAGGCGCGGACATGCCAGTAGTGATCTCTTTGTTAAACAGTTACTCTGGACTCGCTGCGTGTGCCGCTGGACTCGCGATCAACAATGTGATCCTAATAGTTTCGGGGGCACTAGTAGGAGCTGCTGGCATCATACTCACCAACATCATGTGTAAGGCCATGAATCGATCTCTTGCGAATGTTTTATTCAGTGGATTCGGCGCGCAAAAATCCGCAACCAAAGTCGAGGGACAGGCAAATCCGATCGTGCCAGAGGACGCTTACCTCATCTTGGAAGCAGCAAATTCAGTGGCTTTCGTTCCCGGCTATGGCATGGCGGTTGCTCAAGCACAACATGTGGTCCACGAACTTGGTACTCTTTTGGAAACACGTGGAACCGATGTGACTTATGCTATCCACCCAGTCGCGGGCAGGATGCCAGGGCACATGAACGTACTGCTGGCTGAAGCCAACGTTTCTTACGATCAACTACTGGAAATGGATGACATCAATCCTAAGATGAACACCATTGATGTCGCTGTTGTTATCGGTGCTAATGATGTTGTCAATCCAGCTGCGAGGGAAGACGAATCCAGTCCTATCTACGGTATGCCTATTATCAATGTGGATGCTGCCAAGACCGTTTTCGTACTGAAGCGCTCGTTAGCTTCTGGTTTTTCCGGCGTCGATAATCCGTTGTTTTTCAATTCCAATACACGGATGCTCTTTGGCGACGCCAAACAATCCATCTCGGCGTTAATTACCGAATTTAAAGATTGAGCCGTCGAATTGACGCGTATTTGCATTTAGAAACTCTGAACGAACAAACTCACAACATAAGAATAAAATTTTTTGGCTAATGCTAAGTTCATCCGTAGGATTTCTGGTATGGGCACCACGACCGTACGTCACTTGAAATCCATACACAACAACTGTTTCTCGGTCGATTCCATGCTATTTGTACTTGTCGGGCGGACGAAACCCATTTCCTACCTTAGGAACTGGGTTGCTCAGTTCATCATGATCGCATGTCCCGACCAATTAGTTGATTCCAGCCCAATAGCTATTTGAACGCATCGATCCAAATGAGGAGTGCCGCTTAACCATGGAACTTTATGATGTGATGCGAACTACTTTTGCAGCGCGGCAGTTTACGGACGACGGAGTTTCTGACGAGACGCTTCATCGTATACTAGACAATGCAAGATTTGCTCCAAGTGGAGGGAATCGTCAAGGCTGGCGAGTAATAGTAGTGCGCGAACAAGAAAAACGCCGACGGTTGGTCCCGTTGCTTGAACCTGTGATTCGGAGATATCGTGCTCAGGTCGCCGCAGGAGAAAATCCATTTAACACAGTCGTGCCCACTCAAGTTACGCAAGCTGATATTTCGAACACTGAACTGCCTTCAGGTTACTCTGATCCTTATCTGAAGTCTCCAGTATTACTATTGATTTTCGTCGATTTGGCAGTCGTCGCATCAATGGACTCGGCACTCCAGCGAGTTGGAGTTGTTTCGGGTGCGTCGATTTACCCTTTCGCATGGAACATTTTGCTAGCCGCACGCAATGAGGGTCTCGGGGGTACACTCACTACGTTCGCTGCAGTCCAAGAGCCTGCGATGAAGGAACTGTTCGATACTCCTGATAAATATGCTCTTGCAGCTGTGTTGCCGATTGGGAAACCAGTGAAACAACTTACGAAATTACGTCGCAATCCGGTCTCTCACTTTGCAACGATCGATTCGTTCGACGGAGAGCCTTTCGGTTAATTCAATCTCACACATTCATAGCCGCAAACCGTTTTGAAATTTTCCGGTGAATACGTGATTCCAGCTACGCGAGAAGAAGTGTGGTTGGCACTCAGAAATCCAGAAGTCCTGCAAGAATGCATCGAAGGATGTGAGGAAATGACCGCTTTGGACACAAACGAATACGAAGCATTGGTGCGAGTCAAACTCGGTCCCGTACGGGCGAAATTTCGGTCAATTATTCGTATGCTCAATGTAGTCGCACCAGAGAGCTATACGCTGGCAGTCAATGCTCGTGGAGGTAACGCCGGTTTCGGTATTGGCCAAGCACAAGTTGCTTTGATGCCTAACGAATCAGGAACGACCCTGAGCTACGAAGTGACCGGAACCGTTAGCGGCAAACTGGCACAACTCGGTTCGCGATTATTTCTTAGCGTAGCAAATAAGATGGCGTCGTCGTTCTTCACTAAATTTTGCGCTCAATGGGACTCATCACAATCAGCCTAACTAGGAGGAAACATTGGTAGACATCACAATCACTGTTAATGGGGCAAACCATTCTTTGTCGGTCCCAGATAACACTTTACTATCCGACCTGTTGAGAGAAAACCTTAGGCTTA
The DNA here is from genome assembly GCA_011525295.1 of Pseudomonadales bacterium. Lineage (GTDB taxonomy): Bacteria > Pseudomonadota > Gammaproteobacteria > Pseudomonadales > Azotimanducaceae > Bin55. The sequence continues at coordinate 304,931 of WTGV01000059.1, forward strand.
CAGGTACGCACATTGGCTGCGACACCAGCCAATGTGGGAGTTGTACAGTTGAATTAAACGGTCGCGCCGTTAAGTCCTGTACCTTACTTGCAGCTCAAGCAGACAACGGCTCTGTAACTACTATTGAAGGTTTAGGAACACCTGATAACCTACATCCAATGCAAGTTGCATTTCGGGACAACCACGCGTTGCAGTGTGGCTTTTGCACGCCGGGGATGATCATGACCGCCATTGAATTGATCAACGATGCGACAGAACCGCTGACGGCCGATCAAATTCGTGCTGGATTGGAAGGAAATTACTGTCGATGCACTGGTTACCAAAATATCGTAAAAGCGGTTCTTGCTGCTCAAACTCAACTTAGGAGCGCTTAAATGACAACTAAAACTGGTATTGGGGCTTCGATCGTTCGTAAAGAGGATGCTCGATTTATTACTGGTACGGGAGGATACACCGATGATTTGAGTATTCCCGGTCAGGTTTATTGTGTATTCGTTCGTTCACCACACGCCCGCGCAAACATCAAAGGTGTGGATACCACCGATGCGGAAAGCGCGGAAGGTGTAATAGCAGTGTTCACCGGTGAAGACCTTCGATCCGATGGGATTGGAGATTTGCCTTGCGGTTGGATGGTGAAGTCGAAGGATGGTTCCGACATGGTGGCGCCGTCTCATCCCGCAATCGCGACGACAAGCGTGAACTACGTTGGCGACATCTTTGCGATGGTTATTGCAGAGACCCTTGAAGAGGCGAAGAATGCGGCAGAATTGGTTGAAGCTGACTTTGAGATTCTCACTCCGGTCGTAGATGTCGCAACGGCACCTACAGCGGACCAAATCTACGAAAACGTACCGCACAATCTGTGTTACGATTGGGAATTAGGCGACAGCGTTGCTACTGCAACTGCATTTGCAAACGCCGCACACGTGACGTCTCTTGACATAGTAAACAATCGATTGATTCCAAACGCGATCGAACCTAGAGCGGCACTGGGAAATCACGACCCTGCTTCCGGCATGTACACCCTCTATACAACGTCTCAAAATCCACATCTTGAACGTTTGATACTTGCTGCGTTTGTCAACGTTGCACCTGAAGCAAAACTTCACGTCATTTCTCCTGATGTTGGCGGTGGATTCGGATCAAAAATTTTCGTGTACGCAGAAGAGACCACGGTTATTTGGGCAACTGCAAAAGTTGGTCGACCAATTAAGTGGCGAGCAGAGCGCATTGAGTCTTTTCAAGCCGACGCTCATGGCCGCGATCACGTCACACATGCTGAACTTGCACTATCTGGGGACGGGGATTTTCTTGGTTTGAGAGTGAAAACTATTGCCAACATGGGTGCTTATCTCTCGACCTTCGCATCGAGTGTTCCCACCTATCTCTACGGTACATTGCTTTCTGGACAATACAAGACACCGGCCATTCACGTAGAGGTTAAATCAGTGTTTACGAATACAGCCCCCGTCGATGCCTATCGCGGTGCTGGACGACCCGAGGCTACATATGTAGTGGAGCGTCTCGTCGAAACAGCCGCGAGAGAACTCGGAGTCGACCCTGCGGAACTACGGCGCAAAAATTTCATTCAGCCTAGCGACTTTCCTTATGCAACTCCAGTAGCTCTGACCTACGATACTGGCGACTACGAAGCCAGCTTAGAGAGAGCTTTAAACCTCGCAAATTACTCTGAGTTTGCCGAGAGACGAAATGAAAGCGAAGCGAATGGTAGAAAACGAGGTATTGGTTTCTCGTGTTATATCGAAGCTTGCGGACTCGCTCCTTCTCAAGTCGCTCTATCGTTGGGGGCAGGTGTAGGACTCTTTGAGTCTGCCGAAGTTCGAGTGGATGTAACGGGATCAGTAACGGTTATGACAGGTACTCACAGTCACGGGCAAGGCCACGAGACGACGTTTGCACAAGTTGTCTCCGACAAATTGGGTATTCCCTTTGAAAACGTAACTGTTGTACACGGAGACACGAGTAAGTCGGACTACGGTCTTGGGACGTACGGATCGCGATCTCTAGCAGTTGGAGGCTCGGCGATCGCAACAGCAACCGACAAAGTGATCGCAAAAGCGAAGAAAATAGCCGCTCATATGTTGAATAGCACCGAGGAACAAGTTTCGTTTGAAGATGGTATATTTAAGATTCCTGACTCAAATGAATCATTGGCATTTGGCGAAGTCGCGTTTTCAGCATATGTGCCAGGGAACTTCCCGATCGAGGAACTAGAGCCGGGACTATCGGAAAAAGCTTTCTATGATCCGGCGAACTTCACCTATCCAGCGGGTACTCATATTTGTGAGGTAGAAGTAGATCCCGGCACTGGGACTACCGAGATTGTGTCTTTTATAGCGGTGGACGACTTTGGCACCGTTATTAACCCGATGATCGTTGAGGGACAGGTCCATGGTGGTATTACCCAGGGTATTGGACAAGCTCTGTTAGAGCATGGAGTGTACGACGCCGATGGACAACTGCTAACAGGGTCTTACATGGATTACACCATGCCGCGAGCCGATGACGTACCTGATTTCATTGTTGACACTACTGTTACCCCATGCACTCATAACCCTTTAGGTGCTAAGGGCTGTGGCGAAGCGGGAGCTATCGGTGCGACAGCCGCGGTGATGAACGCTATCACAAATGCCTTAGATGTAAAAGAACTCACAATGCCAGCCACTGCGGAAACGGTCTGGCGAGCACTGACAGGAGAATAACATGTACTCATTTAACTATCACCTCGTTAGTTCTACGGAAGAAGCAAGTGCGTTGTTTGACTCGTGCGAATCTGCAGTATATCTTTCAGGTGGAATGACGCTCATACCGACCTTAAAGCAAAGACTCGACTATCCTACCGATGTGATCGACTTACGTGGAATCAAAGATCTTCAAGGAGTCGTTAAAGAGAATGGTTCTATCCGAGTGGGTAGTCGCACGTGCCACGCGGACGTGGCAAGTCACCAACAAATCCAAGCACTTGCTGACTTAGCTGGCGGCATTGGAGATTTACAGGTACGCAATTGTGGCACGATAGGGGGTTCAATTGCTAACAACGATCCTGCAGCGGACTATCCCGCAGCCGTACTTGGCCTCGGTGCTACAGTTCATACTAACAAACGAGATATTGGTGCCGACGACTTCTTCGTAGATTTGTTCGAGACCACGCTCGAGATGGGAGAGATAGTCATCGCCGTGTCCTTTCCGACACCACATCGAGCTGTCTACATGAAATTTCCCAATCCTGCCTCTCGATATGCCATCGTTGGAGTCTTTGTCGCGGAAAGTTCGGCGGGAATCCGAGTAGCGGTGACTGGAGCTGGTTCATGCGTTTTTCGCGCGACGGCGATCGAAGAAGCGTTGCAACGAGACTTTCGGCCGACTACAGTTGAAGGGATCTCGGTGGATCATTCAAATTTCAATTCCGATATTCACGCCTCACAAGAGTTTCGCGGTCATCTCGTGACTGAAATGACCAAACGAGCCGTTGCTGAGATTGCCTAATGTGGACCGACACCGTGTTTGAAATTATGGTAGTAGCACTTTTGAATTTATTACCCTGAAGTTTACTCAGTTTCATGGACGCCTTTCGTGAAACATAAACGAGGAACACGAGAGTTTTCATTTAAGCCTAAGGATGTCGTCCGCAACGACCTTTCTCGAAACAGTAGGGAGTTTACTCCGCATGTAATCGTGTTCTGCTGGGCTATACTTCACCACTACCATTTTCATGGAAAAAATTTGTACAACCGTGTAGTGATCGGGCTCGGGTCGCGCTCGCAATATTTTCAATCTTTCATTCGGGGTCCAGCTCGCGGTGAGAGACCACCGCCATCACGCCACCAGCGTATAAGGCGAACGCGCGACGGACCAAGCTTCGTATTCGGGTACGTTCGACACCATTGTGTATAGAGGTCTCCACCGAGCAAGATCACATCCCAATCTATACATGTTTTCGCTGTGGATAAGCACTCGGTAAATGACTGAGTGGTGTGACTTCCATGGAACATAAGGAAAAACTTCGGTTAAGTAGTTACTAATTTGGGTCTGGGTACTAGATCGCAACCGACGGCGTGGGCTTGATGTCGGATTTGGGCGAGTTTGCGGTGTAGGTACTCCCTTTCAAATTCCTTGATCGAGCGTTCGACGTACTCGGTGCCATCGCGCAACATCGCATACACTAAGCGGGCGATTTCAAGGGTGGTCGCTTTGACGACTCGGACTTTTTCCATGCGGGCGAGTAGGCGGCTATGTTAAGCCACGACCGCGGGATCGCGTTCGCACGCCACAGTCGCGCAACCAGCTCGACAGTTACTTTAACGCGGCGGTATACGTACCGAAGGTCCGTACGTTTTCCACTGCCGCGTCTTCCGCAACCGCAGCCTAGATCTCTTTCTTACCCACGTTAATGCCCGCACAATACGGATATCGTACCGTCAATGAGGGCTCGCCACGATGTTCTTTTTTGCACAATTTTGCTCCATAATCACAGTTTCAAGGTACTGGCTCCGGACACCTAAGCGAATAAATCATTCTACTATGCGAGGTCGAAAGAGCAGCAACAAAAGCACTTCTCTCACGCCATCAGTGAAGCACGCTGATTACGTGTCGGACCAAGCTACAATGCGAGTCGCAAGCGACACCAATGCGTCAAGGGCCTTCGGACCGATCCCGCCCCTTGTATCTTACAAATATGTTCCCTTCGTGAGGGCGAACTCTATAGGTCGATTGTCGGGGCTAAGATTAGAAAAATACGAGGAGTCCATATTGTGGTAAAAATCTACTCTTTGGAGTATTGGCAACGGAACAAATCGTCGCCTCGGTGTAATCGGGTCGATTGATCGCATCGGGGCGATAGTGTGGCTTTGATTAGCCAGAGAGGGAGTTCATGGTTCGTAATGATAGTACTCAACTCAAAGGAGCCACCAAGACACAGACCGGGTTTTCGAGAGCATGAGCATGCCTCAAGCCGAATCTGTGTTCGGTGTGTTGTGAGTCGCTAGTTCCGATGCTCCTCTGGAACACCATCCTACACCGTATGGACTCTAGTGCTCCCCCTCAATTCCCATCCCATACTGGAAGGCGCACGCTAGGATGAGCAAAGAATTTAGTTTAAAGATTCAATACCTCGCTAAACGTGCAATGTAAATGTGATTCTCTATCTGTTTTCAGGTGAATTTCTATGTCAATGTATCAAAATTAGTCTGATACATTACCGGATTTTTAGGCGACAGACCCGATCTGGTTTGGATAACTGAAATCGTGGAATTCGCGACAAGAGAATATAAAGCATACTAGTGTGTGAGCAAATGTCTGTACGATGGCACGACCTGCACCGTGTGGAAAGCTAGTACTAAACCAACTCCTAAGGGGAAGACTTCAACGGCGACGTTGACGTTCGGTAAGCCACCCGTGAACTAGAGCCCAAGCCTTCATTTTATCAAGATACCCAGCATCACTATCGATGATGCATATTCCAAAGGTTCTCGTCGGAGAGGATTGAAAATCATTATGAAACAACCCCAGATCAGCACTGACAGTGTGACTATAGAAGTCTAGTTTGGACTGTTCAAACGGGAGCTAGTGTCCCGACAAACAAGTTTCGGACTCAGCAAAAAACTACCAACTAGATCAACCTGTATCCTCTTTAACTCCTACAACTATCAGCTACGAACTCCAGTCGTAAGCAAACAAATCAAGAACTGGGTAGCAGATTCGCCGCTAAATGACTAACAGTAAAGCGCGATGTTCAAAAAGTGACAAAAAGTGTCTCAGAAAACTGGCACAGATATCGACCAATTTACTCAGCTAGGGGCACACGTTACAGACTCCATCTTGATTCGATGCGGACAAATTCGACGATTCAGAATCTTCTGAATCATCGTCCGGCGGGTAACGCCAGACTAACATCCAAGATCGGACTCTCTTTGATCCTTCGCCATAACCCGCACAGATGGTTTGAGAATCTTGACCGGTGTAAAGATCGCTACCAATCCGATTCAGACAATTAGTGTCGGAAGACTTGTCAACGTAATGTTTTTTTTCCGATGAACTTCCGCAAAGTGCTGTCGTCATTAAGACGAAAAAACTCAAAGCAAGCAATGTGATGGATAATTTTGACTTCGTGGTGTTGTAAGACATACCGGAGTCCTCCTTACACTAATTGTACTCAATAAAGTTGCCTTAGATTTCAGAAACTTTGCTTTTCTAGAAGGAACGTGAAAAGTGCTGCAAAATGGGGCAACTATTTCAAGAGTTCCACATACGTACTGGCTCAACCACAAATTGTTTGTCTCCCGCTTCTATGGAACATAATCAAACACTTTGGTTCACTGGTTGCACAGAAAGGTTTGGTGTCACAGGCACAATCAAGCAATTGCTAATTCGGCGGTAGGTACAAGATTGCAACCGAGAGCGTGCGCTTGACGTCGGATGTGGGCGAGTTTGCGATTCTTGTGCTGTTTTTCAAAATCCTCGAGGGAGCGTTCGACGTACTCCGTACCATCGCGCAACATCGCATAAACTAAGCGCGCAATTTCATGGGCAGTCGCTTTGACAGCTTTGGCTTTTTCCATCCTGCCACGATCGCCCGCAAAATCGCCAGACCGGTCTGGCCGACGATAGTGCTGAGGACATTGTCTAATTGCACGTTCATTTGCATCAACGCTTTTTGCATGTGGAGCACCTGACGACTGCGGTCTTTGACCACCCGCTCTCGTTGTCGTACGTAGGAACGTAAGGCGCAAAATGCATCAGGAGTGCGATACGCACCCGATAACATTCCCAAACTCATCAATTGCCGAATCCATTGACAATCCAACACGTCTGACTTGCGACCATCGGCGCGCTTCGTCGCCCGTGGATCAACCAGTCGCACCTCAAAACCCCAGCGTTCTAAGACTTCATAGACGGGGATCCAATAGACTCCCGTGGCTTCCATGGCCACTTGTTGCACACCACAGTCGCGCAACCAGCGCGCCAGCTTCTTTAACGCTTCGGTATAGGTACCAAAAGTACGCACATTCTTCTCGGCCGCCTCTTCTGCGACCGCTACATATAGTTCTTTCTTGCCGACGTCAATACCGGCACTATGCGGATAACATACCGTCAATGGGGCTTCCCGACGACGTTCTTTTTTCATGTTTTTCCCGATTGGTTCTGTGAATGAGTCAAGGAGCTCGGGACACGCGAGCGAATAAACCAGTCTTCTATGCGAGGTCGAAAGAGTAGCAACATTCATACCCCTCTCGCGCCATCAGTGAAGGACGCTGAATACGTGTCGGACCAAGCTAACATACGGGGCGCTAGCGACACCATTGTGGAATCGGCCTCGGACCGAGCTAATTCATTCTATGATACCAATTGAGGAGCGCTTCGGGAACAGGAAATCGAGCGAGCGATTGGGGGAGGAATATCATCAGGTGATGTTCCCTTCGTGAATACGAACTCGACAAGACGAGTGTCAGAGCTAACATGTTGACACTTCACGGTATCTAGTCGAATTTAGGTCAAAAGATTGCTTAGGAAAGCAGCTAGGTAAATCCCGTTTATTTCACTATTAAAGGCACCCAGCGAATCGCGTCGGCATAAATCGTCTTTTTGTTCGAAGCGCCCGAAAGCCACACTTCCGTCAGTGATACGTCGACATCAAACTCGCCAATAGTGTTCCAGCCGAACTCAGCCGCTTGTGCATCAAATTCGATCGTTTCCCTCTTTTCACCATTTGCTATCAAAATTTCAGTCATCCCAGGTGGAAATCTGTCGTACCAGTCTATTGCTTTCCCTTGAACCAACAAAATGCGAGCTTCAGCACCGTTTGGATCTAGTAGTTCGACCGGCATATGGTAGTCGAGACGCCAACGACCAGATTTGGGTAACGAAGTGGTAAATTTGGCGTACGACGATCGTTCCCGCTTTCCCTGATAGATAAACGTATAAGTACATCGATATTTGCCGAATGCTCTTTCATCAGCACGCCGCAGCCATCTCTGTTTCGGCAGCGGGCCGCCTCGTTCAGGTACGTACAGTAGCATGCCTTGGTCCCATTCCTCTAATAGGGTACTATCGAGAAGATCACGCACGAAAGTAAACACTGGATTGGTCGCCAGTGGTGGATTCTCGTACACGATTTCAAATGCTTCGTCGAGATCGTCGACAATGATCTCCGGACTATCGAGAGGCGACCAAGAAGAGTCGACAACATAAGGCTGTGCAGGCTCGTCAACTATAGTATCTACGTCAAATGTCTCTGGGATGTCAATACGAATAGCATCCCTACTTAAGGACAAGTAGGGTTCAACGTACACTACGTCAATCGGTCTCGGAAACCAATCACTGACCACATTCAATCGCACTGATTCCTTACCTCGAACTAGGAATGTCTTTGATGCCTTCCTAGTGTCCAAGCGCTGACCGCCGTACGCACCTTCATGCAACCACGATACCGTCGCGAAGCCATCAAACGGTTCTGCATTGTGAACGATTAGACTCGCTTGAAAAACTTTTCCATACTCGGAATCTGGTAATCGTTTAATCGATGGTTCAGCCAAAATGAAACCAGGCAACCCTTTTGCGGAAAGCCAATCTCCAAGTACGCTCCCTAAGTCAAGATCATTTTTTTGGGCTACAGCGACCAAGTCATCGTAACTATAGGTTTTGCCTCTGTGTGCTTTTACCAGTTGCCCTAACATAGTAGCCATTGATCGCCTACCCAGCAAGTCCAACAAAATCCTCGACAAAGCCATTGATTTCAAGCGCAGGACGCGAGAAGCTCTCAGCGGTGCTTCATCAAATGATAGTTCGCCAATCGAGTACTCTTCCAAATCGTTCCACACACCAGATCGCGAAAAGTCTCGTAGTAGAGCTAGTTCTTCTCGACTTCTGTTGGACTTATTTCGGGAAAAGTCGAACAATTCAAAAATACTACGCTTTGCGTTGGCTAATGCGACCTCAAAAATGAAATGACGACCGGGGTTCAAATCGATTTGATCATCCCAAAAAATGCTTCTATCAAAAATTAACCGTTGAACGACTTCCTCCAAAACTTGGTTCAATTCTCGCGCGCCAGACTCAATGGTAGAAGACTGGGAATGAACAAAGTCTCTAGCAAAACTAATAGAAGGATGTTCACCGAATACGTTTCCGTTGAAATAAGATGACAATGCGGTACCGGACATACTCCCAGATCTCAGTCGTTGCAACTCGGTATGACCCTGTAGATCCGAATTGTGATCAAACGCTAGTTCACCTGTGATATCGACTTTGGCATTCGGTAGGGACGATTCCCGCATCAACACCATACCGGGGGGTCCCATGATCGTGTCCATATTCCACCCCCCACCATATACGCGTAACGATGCCGGTACTTCAACCAGCGAAAATAGCTCATAAGGATACACGAGACCAACATCGACCCAAGAGACCAAGAATCTCGATATTCGAGTCTTGAGTGATCTCACTATTTCTCTCATATCTTGAAATTTACGTTGATGATGTTTCGAGTAGAGCACTTCAAACTCTACGCCTTCCACCACGGTACTGGCACGCTCAAATTTCGAACTGACTAAAGTCATTTCGGGGACTGGGTTCTCTGGTGCGATCTGATAGACCGATTGTCTTGGATCATTTTTTCGGACCAACTCACGATGTCCCGGTCCTGCAACAAGCCAAGACTTCGGTACAGACACTGTAATATCCACCTTGTAAAGATCCCGAGGACGTACTTGCCATTCGTCTTCACCAGTCGCGGCACCGGAAGTCGGATACCACTTAATCCCAGAGGTTAGAACCACAAAGTTAGGATGAAATATGAAGCTGTCGGTTCCCATCGCGAACAAGTTCCGAACCTTTGCACCAGCGATGTCTTTAGTTTTTATAGCGGTATCTAAATACGCAAATCGAGCGTCAGGACGACCACGAGCCTTAATTCTGACAGGTATGGCATTCCCATCTCGAGTGTGGGTAGGAACTTGTAAGATTCCGTGTTCAAAGCTATAGTCATCAATTTCATTGCCATCCACCCAATATTTGTTGATTCGATAGCCTGGATTCAACGACAAAACTACATAATCGTGAGTGTTGTCCTCGGGTGGGATTAATTCGACGGTCAAGTCCAACTCTACTCTGCGATTTGGGACTATATCGACACTGCCACTGATGCGGGTGACGTCGGGAAATGTACTCAGTTCCAAAGTACTGTGGGCGCGGACCCATCTCTGTATTTCCTGCTGGCTAAGTTGATGGTGAAGCATTGATCCACCGATTATCAAACTGCCAAGAATACAAGAACTAATACCAACAACTGCGAAGTGGGTGCGACGCGTTAGAGGTCGTTGCCAACAACATCCAGCTAATACCACAAATCCAACCGTAAAAAATAACAACGAAAACCGGTTGAGTAGAATCTCGGCCGACACAAAACGGGGAGCAATTTCCGATGGAAAGAGTGTCGCTCCTGTAGTGGTAATAAGAGAGCTAGATAGGTCGAGCGGCAATCGGAGAAACAGCCAAAAAACAACTAGGAGACTTGTCAGCGCGATTAGGACAACGGTTGCTTTAGATCGTATAACGGTAGAAAAAAATATTACTAAAGAACCAAAAAATGCGAGATTGGGTACAAGGTCCCAGACCAAGAACGCGGCAATACTGTGTAACTCAATGAGATTACCATAGCCAAGACCAGCACTCTCTGCGATCCAACCGTACAGAGTAATTGCGAGAACGATGAACACGACGGGAACGGTAAGCAACGAGACTAGTCCCAACAACCGCCCAAACACTACCGTTACATTAGAAGCTGGTACGACTTCCAAGACTTCGTTGATCCTACTGCGAAGATCTCTTTCTCGAAGATCGTAAGCGAATAAAACGATCGCGATACAAAAGAGCGCCATAAAATACGGACCTAGGGTCGCGGCCAAATAAGTCGGCGCCATCATGCCCACACTAGCAGATTCGTCCACTCTAAAGATGTACTGCCATTCAACGAGTACGTAGAAGACAATACACACAGCGACCGCGAGTAGAAGGTAAATCTTGGCCCGAAAAAGCCTGAGCGTTAGCCTCACTTCGGTTAGCGCGACGACGAAAACTGTTTGAAGAGTCAACACTTCGGCTAAGTTAGACTATTAACTAGTGGTTGGCAGACACAACAGAATTTTACAAAGAGCGTGAACATCCGCTCGACGATGGGGTAATAGTAGACTAATTTGGCTTTTGAAGGTTTGTGGAATTTTCTGAAATTCGTTTTTTTATGAGATCTGGACACTACTACCACATAAATGAGGACGAATCAGGTGCACTTTTTGATGCGAAACGCAAAATTTTGTCATATTACGATTTCGCACTCGAGCGGAAGCTAGTCGGGAGATTTTTTGCTACCTGGAAGGGTTCTACAATCCATGCCGAGTGCATTCAGCACTGGATTATCAGTCTCCAGTAGCTTATGAACGGAGATATGCAGTGGAGAATGGTTCTACAGCAAATCCCAAAACAAACTGTCTATCAAACTGAGGCAACTTCAAAACCTGAATATCGGAACGAAGCACTGATACTAGAGAACCAAGCCGACAGGCGAGGAACAGGCATCGACTTGTCGAAGAGTTTGATGTGATCCTTAACCCGGTCAATTTCAGCGAGCGACCGAGCGAACAACTGATCGCTGACTATCGGAGATAAGAAGCGTGGAAAATACCGAACAATTCCGTCCTCTTGGATGATTGGAATTGCGGTGCTGTTAGCCGCTACAGCTACTGAATGATCGTATTGCAGCGCATTAGACACTGAGTAGTTTTTCGCGTCGTTCGCCACGCATGTAGGCTAAACAGATTAGACCCAAAATGACAAGAAAGTAGCCAATGCGGTTTTGCAGAATAAAAGATAGCAAGTTCACAGACTCATCGATGTTCGCCGCGTATGGGTTGAAAAACGGCAAGAATTTTTTCATGTTTTCTTGCCCTGGACCCTGTAACAAAAGCAAACTTAACCCGAACAACACCACTGCAATAATCGCGCCGGATACTTCACTGCGAAACAGCGCTGAGAATCCCATGGATATCACCATGAAAAACATGGCGGCTAGAAATGCACCCAACATTGCTTCAATAGGAAAATGGGTAAAGTAGAACCAAGTGTACAACGCCAGAACAATTTCAGTAATGATCACCATCGCCATCGCTGCGAGTAACTTGATCGTCCAAACCCGAATCGCGCCACCCGGTACCGTGTAAATGATCTCAATCGTCCGAGCATTTATTTCCCCAGCGATGATTCTTAGTCCGAGTATTCCACCCAATATTGCCAACGGTATTCCCAACATTCGATTCTGAACATCCGATGCGGTGATCGAATTGATAATGTTGATCTTATCGTGTTCGAGGAACGTGTGTACCGACAACCAACCAACAACTAGCACAAGCGGCCAAATCCAAAAAAAGTGTCCCGCTATTGCGACCATCGCAAGTCGAATCAATTCAAGCCATTGCGAGACTTTTACCCAAACAGCTCTCACGTTTCTGCCTGCGCAAGGAGCCAGAGATAACCATCCTCTGGTCGCGGTCCTATCGTCTCTGCACTGTCGCTAGGTGATACTGCAGCGACGATGCGTTGAAGTTTTCCACCGGAGGGGGTGGGCGATTCCTCGGCTAGGGTAGCTCCGGTTGGAAGTTCAAAGCTTGCGCCTGGTTCGAGCTCTACCGACCAAACCTTGTCGATCGCTTTTTGCGCGAGCTCAGTTGGACTACCGTCAAATCTTAAGCGGCTCTTCGCGATAACCAGCACGCGATCGCATGAAATAGCAACGTCTTCAACTACATGAGTCGAAAATAGCACGATACGTGAAGCAGCTAGTCGAGAGAGCAGATTACGAAAACGAATTCGCTCGCGAGGATCCAACCCCACGGTCGGTTCGTCAACAATAATGATGGAAGGTAACCTCAGCAATGTCCGCGCGACAGCTACTCGTTGACGCATACCGCCCGATAGTGAGCCAATCTTTTCATCGATCTTATCACCAAGGCCCACTTCTTTTAGAAGTGTGCGAACACGTTCAGCCCATTCAGCTGGAGGAATCTCGTATAGTGCTGCGTAGTACGCGAGATATTCCCTAGACGACAGATTGCGGGGGAGACCAGCATCTTGTGGCAAGTATCCAACCCAACGCGCGAGTACGTGCCTAATCGGACCAAGCGACACTCCACCATAACGGACGTTCCCTCGTGTAGGATCTAGTATGCCTGCCAGCTGCCGGAGCAGCGTCGTCTTACCAGCACCATTGGGGCCTAAGATTCCGATCATCCCTTTAGTCGCCGTAAACGACACGGATGACAATGCATGTATTTCTTTACCCGGAAGATCGAACCCTCCAAGCTTGAGCGTCATCCGCCGATACCATGTACGGGGATACTTTAAGAACCCCTTGGTCACGCGCGCCGCGATTTTCCCTGTGGATTGTTGTAGCGCATTGCGACGAACCAATTGTCCAAATATTAGAAACGCACTGAAAAATATCGGCCAAAACCAGTTTGAACGCGCTGGTTCATCGTTCAGATATACGGGATTGACTATTTCCAAGTAACAGAAACTTAGCACGGCGATCCAAGGGAGCAATATCTTGAAAAAGCCTTCGATACCGCCGCGAACGTGAATTCCCTCTGGCGTTACAAATCCTCGAAACTTCCGTATCTCAACACAGACCAAAGACAAGAATGCCGAAGCTGCTAACCAAAACAACAATTTCCACCCACCCGCGTTGTTTATCCACCCTATTGCGCCAAAACCAAATGCCAAAATAAGGAGCACCATCGTGCGTTCTAACGTTTCCGCCCTGGTAAAAATCGTTCCATTAGCTTTCAGTACTTTAGCTACGAATTCCTTGCGAGAATTCAGCGCGCGCCCTATCGCTCCAGGTAAACCGTATATCTTGCGAAGGTAGGTGACAACAAGTTTCGGAGGGCCATCACGCACTTCCGGTTCCGGCAATTCGACCCGCCGAAAAATCAACACTATCAGGGTTAAGTAAAAACCAGCAATTAAAACTGAGCAAACGATCTGCCAGAAAAACTCATCGAGACCGGCAAATTCCATCAGTACGAACATGGTTCCGATGGTCAGAGTCATCCAACCGATCATAAGCCAAGCTCCTAACCGACCAAAGGTCTCGTCGAGGCGTTTGAGAAACACATAGCCCACCGGAATAATGATGAGAGTGAGAATCGCACTGGATACTAAGCCACCCATAACTACTATGGCAAACGGTGGCCACATCTCGTTTTCTCGACCCGTCGTGATAGCGAGCGGAAACAGAGCTGCAACCGTCGTCGCGGTGGTCATTAGAACTGGTCTTGTGCGTTCGAGCACAGCCGCGAACGCTGCCGCTCCACGCGTAAACCCGGCGCGAGAAAATTGTTGCATCCGATCAAGTAATAAGATCGACGGATTAATACTTAAACCGGCAAGTACGAAGAAACCAAGAACTGCAAAAAAACCCAAAGGAGTACCGGTTAAGACTAACCCCCACATCGACCCCACGATCACCAGTGGTATAGAGAGAAATATCAACACCGGCACCGCAAGGGATTCAAATGTAAACGCTAACACTAAGAACAATAAACCCAGTACTGGCAACACCAATTTCTGCACGAAACTAAACTGTTCCGCTTCGCTTGGCGTATCTACTACATAGCCGGCAGGAATTGGAATCTGACGAATGAATTCCTTGACGTTTTCTTCAATCGCGACGCGTTCTGGTCCGCTCTCTGGGACATCGTTGTCCAAGGAATAGATCACCGGCATTTCTCGGCGACCATTTCGATACGTGATGGTTGCAGGCGGTATCCCCCTTCTAATGGTCGCCAGCGCATTGACTGGTAAGGCTCCGTTGGGAGTTTGAACGCGCATTTCCCTCAATTCTCGTAATGCAACGTTCCGTTCTCTCGCGCTTTCGAGTTCAATGCGAATAGGAATTTCGCGACCATTTGAGAGAGGAAAGTCTATTTGCGTAGATGACACATCACGGCCTGACAAGTCAACAAACGACATCGCTTGTTGCAGTGTTAAACCGAACGCGTCTAAAGCGCGGCGGTTGGGTTCTATCCAGAGTTCTGGAGAGCTTTGATTTACCGGAACATTAGTGGATTGAACATTTGGGTGTTCGCGTAGTTGCGTACTAATTTCCTGTGCCACGTCATAAAGTATCTTAGGATCTGGACCAGAGACGATGACTTGTTTTGGAATACCACGAAAACGAGATCCTCCGTAATAGCCTCCACCACCCCACCCATAACCGTAACCACGAAATACATCTACGATGTCAAAAACGTCGGTCATTACTTTATCTTGTATGATTTGGTCCACCAAGCCATTAAATTCATTAGCACGGAAGTCCTCAGGACGGTCCTTGATGTCGACGAAAGAAATATTCAGAGTTACTTCGTCTACATTCACGCGGGACTGAATCGACGCAACTCCCGCGGTGTCTAAAAGAATTTCTTCGATTACTTGAATGTGTTGCTCGATCTGATCTAATTCAGCCCTTTTGTCGTCGTGGACCTGTATAGACACCATTGTTCTGTCTGCTTGTTCCGCTTCACGTACGAGTTCACCTGGTGCGATTAGATTGAAAGCGAGCGTCACCACCAGCGTAACGAAAACCAGAACTACCGTCGCTGCAATCCAAGAAGCAGGGTGGCGGATTGCCTTTGCCGCGAAACCCGTCAACAAAATTCTTGCAGGGTCGGGAGCTCGAAAACCTCCTCGAAGTCTGCGCACCTCTCGTCGTTGCTGGATGCGTGTAAACGCAGCTGGAGCTGCCAATTTGTGCGCTAACAGTGGCACCAGACCCACTGCGACCAACATGGACGCGAGTACCGGAAGAATTACAGCAATCGCAAATGTTTCAATAACTTTCTGAAAGTAGGGATCATCTAAACCTAGAATAAAAACTGGTATAAACACCAATGTCGTGGTAACACTTGCCGCGACGATCGCGCGTACGGTTTTACGCAATCCTACCCTAGTCGCTTGTACCGCGCTCAGCCCACGTTCGATACCACGCAGAATCGATTCGTAAACAACGACACTATTGTCTACCAAGAGTCCAATAGCTATCGACAGTCCAGCCAGGGTGTATAAGTTCACGCTCTGACCCATCAAATACAAACCTGCTAGGGCAAAAGTTACACTTACGGGAACAGATACTCCTACGACCAACACTGCACGCCAACGGCGCAAGAACAAAAAGAGAACTAGGAGTGCGATAGCAAGTCCAATAAAACCAAGCATATAGACTCGTGCAATATTTTTATTTAGATCTTGGGCTTGGTTCTCGATAACTTCGAGGTCTAAGTTAAAACTTTGAATCTCGCGCCTAACTTCTTCAATTCGCGCTGCAACTGCTTTACCAACCTGCACGAGGTTCGAACCTGGTTCTTGAAAAATGCGCAGTCCGATCGCGGGATTACCGTTGTACCTTAGCCGAGTTTCACCTAGGGCGTACCCAAGTTCGATCGTCGAAATGTCCGCGACTTTAACTCCGCGCGCAGGATCAAGACGCGTCTTCCGGATATGATTGATTGAATCGACTTGCCCATCGACCATCACACTAGTCCGTCCATTACCGGAATCCAAAGTACCGACCGATTGCACCTGCCCTAAGCTATTTGCGATCGCCCCACGGATGTCCCCGAGAGAAACTCCTAACGCTACAGCATCATCAGGGTTCACGAAAATATTGACTTGACGTCCCCCGCCGCCTTCAAGTTGGGCGCGTGCTACTCCGGGTACAGACGCTAGTCTTGGTTCAATGCGATCACTCGCGAGATCAAAAATCGCGTCAGAGTGTAGTCCCTTTGAAGTAACCAAAATCCGCATGATCAGGCGACTTCCTTCACCCGTGGAATACGTATTAACCCCAATATGCGCTTGTCCTCGATCTTGCTGACGTAATAAAACACTCGCAATGTCTTCAATCTCACGCTTGCGATTTTTCATTTTTGTTTTTGGATGAAAGTTCAGCGAGAGGCTGCCCGATGAACCTCTAATAGTGGCATAGCTGTCGACCAATCCTCCGAGACCGGAGATGCGAGACAGTAAGGGGAGTAGAATCTCGCGTTCAACCACTTCAGGGGTGCTTCCAAAACGAGAGAAATTTACAAATATTTGATTCCCTTCGAAGGACGGTTCCAATTCCACCGGCATGCGAGAGATGCCCACGATTCCCAACATAACCATAGCTAAGAAAAGCATCGAAACCGCAACCGGTACCAACACCGGAAGGCTCAAAAGGTTACGAGGTTTGGGCGGTGTTTGTTCTGGTTTGGATGTCACTGGAATTTGGGTTTATCGGAGATTTTTTAATGCAAGAATCATACCAGACTGTCGTACAAGTTCGATGAATCGCGTAGTATGAATACGAATGGGTGTTTTGTACGGAACCTGCACACGTCACTATTCTAAACCTATTGCTATGTAACAGGGGCAGATGCAG
This sequence comes from Pseudomonadales bacterium, assembly GCA_011525295.1. GTDB lineage: Bacteria > Pseudomonadota > Gammaproteobacteria > Pseudomonadales > Azotimanducaceae > Bin55. Next base: position 322,416 of record WTGV01000059.1, read on the forward strand.
CAACTCTGGGAAAAGACACTAACGAGTTCAGGATCGTCGAGGAACATACGATACTAGCCAATGTGTGCCGTTGAAGAAGCGTCGTTACTCGCGAAAAGTCTTTAAAACTTGGTCGTACCCCGGTACACAGGCTGAGCCGACACCCAAATCTTTTACAATTGACATATGTTGCATGCACAGATTGCATAATCGAATGTAACAGTTGGTATTGTTTATCTCGAATCAGCAACGAATACGAGGAGATTACGATGGATTTTGGCTCACCGATTATTGAATATTTTGTCCGGTACGCTCACATTGTCTTTGGGATTGCCTGGATTGGCCTGCTGTACTATTTCAATTTCGTACAGGGCGGATACTTAGCTAAGGCTTCAGACGAAGCTAAGATTAGTGCGTTCACGGGTTTAGTCCCGTCAGCATTGCGATGGTTTCGATGGGCAGCGTTGCTGACACTGTTGACGGGTTTGTATTTGGCACACATTCTTTGGTCTCAGGACAGGTTTTCAGAGGACACGCTTGTAGCGGCGATCATGGGTACCCTGATGGCTGCGAACGTTTGGTTCATAATCTGGCCAAATCAAAAAGTTGTGATTAAATCGCACGAGAGTTTAAGGGATGGTGGCGAAGCAGATCCGAATCAAGGATCTGCGGCCGCGGCAGCTCTACTCGCAAGTCGAACAAACACCCTGTTTTCGATCCCAATGGTAGCTACGATGGTGTCTAGTTTTCATGCTCAATTCGGAGAAGAAATCACGACACAATCCTATGGAATGTTCATCATACTAGCCATAGTCTTAATAATAGAACTAAATGCTATCTTTGGAAAAATGAACCCATTGATTAAGAGCATACAAGGTGTGATTATTTCGGGCGTTCTCTTGACAGTTGGTACGATACTGCTTCTCAAGTTCGTGTAAAAGAACTTGAGCTAAATAAAGACCTAGGGCTGATGTGCTGTGCCCCAGCCCCTTAGATACAATTTTTCAATTTGGATCACAATTAGTCCACAGTAGATGAATGACCTCCCCATAGTATCAAGTTCGGGCACGCCACCGGGAGTGGAGCGCCGACCGAGAAACGCTAGTTCTCCTAGTACCGGATTCAGTATCGGACGAGTTGTCTTTATGCTCTTCACCATATCAGCTCTCATCATATTGGGTTGGTTTGTCTGGTCAATAAATTCTGTACTGAACGAACGCACAGAGGTTTTGCAAGATAGTGCTCGACGCATTGCCGATCTTGAGGCACAGTTGTCAGCTAGCGCTGAAATTTTTAGCGAATCTGACGAGACCATGACCGAGGAAATTTCTTTTTGGGAGAGCGAGACAAGGAAAGTCTGGGCCGGTTACCAACGTCACCAAGATTGGATTAACGAAAACACTCCAGTAATAGCAAAGATGCGACAAGACATTGAGGGATTGGATGTGCGAATTACTTCCTTAAAAGGATCGCTGACAGATATAGAGAATACGTTGCAGCAGATCCTGGGCCGACAACGTGACTTAAAGGACGATCTCAATACGACATTACAAACGACCAACGCGCTCCTTGAACAATTACAACTAAGCGTAGATCGCCATGACGAAGATATCGATTCAATAGATGCCTTTAGAAAGCAAACCAATACTTGGATACTGGACCTAAGAAAACGCCTAGAAAAGTTAGAAACTGGCAATTGATCCTAACCACAATCACTGAAGAATATGGACACCACTGAAGAACAAATTAACAATGGCAGATTTCACTGGAATGTGAAGTACCGGAAACTCGAAGGAGATGAAGGAGTAACGATTCGATTCTTCGGTCCGGTACGGGGAGAAACTCAGGAACTCGCGCGCTTCGACTGTTTCCAAAACGTCCCTCACTACCATATCGCGTTTTACGACCACGACACGGTTACCTCACTCGATCGTGAGTCGCCGTTAAGAACTGTTTTAGAGAAGATCGAGTGTGAATTTATCGAACTTGTTGTGGCTTGCGGTAGTGATACACCCACCGACCAGGAATGTAAAAACCACTTTCAGGCTGCAAGGAATTTACAAGGAAGAGCTTACCACCTTGAAAAGGAATTTAGTTCAACGTCTCGCGCCGAGTAGCTCTGAGCTCGATTCATGAGCGCATCTCGGACAGTACGCGGTCTTTCTCTGCCCAAAGTTTCATAACCTCCTTTTTCAAATTCTGGTTAAAACCAGCAGTAAGAGGAATGGTTTCAACATGTACAGTCACGTGCGAGCAGCGTCCGCACAAAAATTGCCAAAATCCAGGGACCTCACCCTCGTAATTTACTGTGACATTGACGATCCGATCAGCGTCGTCATCTAACGCTTCCAGACTGAAAGCTAAGCCTCCCAGCTTGGGACGCAGTAAGTGTTGATACATGGGACGTTGTTGAGCGTGCTTCGTCGGGGTGAACCTGGTACCCTCTAAGAACAACAAAAGCGAGATCGGTCGTTCGTGGAACTGACTTTCTGCGCGTTTTAACTCTTGGCGATTTTTCTGTTGTACTTGCTGTCGCGATTGTCCTTTCTCGCGCTTGCCGCGTCGCACATACGGGAATCGCAGCAACCATAAACCGAAGCCTAGAAACGGAACCCAAATCAGTTCGCGTTTCGTGAAAAATTTGATGGGTGGCGCAAGCTTCCGAAACACGATCTCTAAGATCACAATATCCGCCCAGCTTTGGTGGTTACTGGCGATGATCCACCAATCATTGCGAGTTGCTAAGGTGTCAGGCAGTTTCGGCGCAATCCGAATCCAACGAAACAGTTGACACATCTTTTCGTTGAGAAACACCCATGCTGTGATCACACCATCGTTCGCACCCCGTATTTGCTTTCTCCAATGTGGTATGGGACAGAGTAACTGAGCCAAAGCTAAGACATAGACTGTTGCACAACCAATGAGTGTATAACAGAACAGAATCGCAAAACTTACGACTCCTCGTAGGGTGTGCACTTAAATGACGATCAAGAACTTGCGGGCGATCAAAGTCCGAAGTAGAAAAAGCACATCGTCGAGATCACTGCGGCTCCAATCAAGTTCAACACAAATCCTTCTTGTGCCATTTTTTCTATCGGGAACCTACCACTAGAAAACACGACCACGTTCGGCGGCGTCGCTACCGGTAACATGAACGCGCAGCTCGCACTCATCGTCGCTGGGACCATTAAATATCTCGGATCTACCGCGAGAGCAATTGCGGTCGCTCCAAGGATGGGAAGTAACAAAGTTGTAGTCGCGGTATTACTCGTCGCCTCCGTAAGAAAAGTTACTCCAACACAAATGATGACTACAACCAAGATGACCGGTAGCGCTCCAAGTGCTTGGAGCTGTGTCGCGAGAATTTCACTCAATCCCGAACTAGTAAAGGCTGTTGCTATACTTAAACCTGCACCAAAGAGAATCAACATTCCCCATGGGATCGTTGTTGCTGTTTCCCAATCAAGTAACTTTCCACCCTTACCGTCGGGAATCAAAAATAGCAAGACGATGGCGAAAAACGCGGCCATGTAGTCGCTAGTCGCACCGCTAAAAAACTCTCCAAAAAATTGTGACCAACCATGGATGGGCTCCGGTAGTTTACGTGTTACCCAAAGTAACGCTGTTAATGTAAATACTGCCAGAACCAATATTTCTGCCCGCGTCCATTTACCTACTGTTGGAAGCTCGATCTGAGTCTTGTAGTTAACGTGTCTCGTCAACCAGAGAGCTAACAACGGTACGATCAATATGACCACAGGAACTCCCCAAGTCATCCACTCAAAAAATCCTATTTCAGTACCGGTCGTCTGAGAGTAAATACCCAGAAAAACCACGTTCGGTGGAGTGCCGATAGGAGTTCCGATGCCACCGACACTGGCAGCATGCGCCGTACCCAACAACAAAGGTGCAACTAGCCGCGGGTCGTTGATTCGGTCCAAGATCGCGAGCGCGACCGGAAGGAGCATCAACGTGGTCGCGGTATTACTCATCCACATTGACAAAATAGCTGCCGTCGCCATGAAACCCATTACTAAGCGTCGGCCGCTCGTCGCACCGAACACTCTTAACATCACAAAAGCTAGTCGTTTGTGAAGTCCACTTTTTGCCATTGCCGTCGAGAGGATGAAACCACCGAGCAGTAGCAAGATCAAGGGATGGCCATAAGCTGATCTTACATCGGCGATTTCAATTACGCCAAACAGCGGAAATGCAAAGAGTGGAATCAGTGAAGTCACAGGAATGGGAATGGGTTCCAGCATCCACCATATCACTACGAGCGTAGTGACACTTCCAGTAATCCAGGCGGCAGTAGGTAATCCACCCCACCACATTAGAATTGCTACTAATACCGCAAGCACCGGACCAAGAGTCAGTCCGACTCTTTGATCAACTAATGCCATCTACCACCATGCGTAAAGCCTATTCCACTCGAAGGAAACCGTCATTTTATTGGTACGACACCGAGACTACAGGACTAAGAAACAGTTACGACCGAATCATTCAATTTGCTGGACAACGCACTGATCTGAACCTAGAGCCACTCGGCCAACCACTGAGTACTTACGTCCAGCTACCGCCTGAAATCGTACCGACAGCAGAGTCTTTTCAGATTACGAAGATTCGACCGACAACCCTTGCAGAACAAGGCATTCCCGAATATGAACTATTCAGTAAATTGAAACAAGAGCTAAGTCGGGCAAACACTTGCATCATAGGATATAACAATATATCGTTTGACGACAACTTCATTCGTTTTGGGATGTACCGGAGTCTTTTACCACCCTACGAACACGAACACAAGCGGGAAAACAGTCGATTAGATTTTCTCAGCATCGTAAGAATGACTGGTGCGTTACGCCCCGAAGGATTGGAGTGGCCGGTCATTGATGGCGTTCCATCTTTTGCTTTAGGGAATCTTGCGGCAGCTAATGACATTGCTGTTGACAACGCGCACGACGCACTAGCCGATGTGAATATGACCCTAGCACTAGCACGCAAAGTCAGAGCCGCACAACCAAAACTCTGGAACTACGCCTACACTCTAAGAAAACAAGGTACAGCGAAAAAATTGTTAGACCCAGATGCTCGACAGGCTATCCTGCACGTGTCTCCCAAGTATGGCAATGCTCGTTACAGCATTGCACCAGTCTTACCCATTACGCGACATCCCGACATGTTTAATCGCGTTATCGTTGTTGATTTAGTAAGTAACATCGACTTGTTGTTGTCGTCCAGCGCAGATGAACTAGCTAGGCTACTGTTCGAACGCTCTGACACCGACGAAAAAGTCGAACCAGAAGAGCGACTCAATGTCAACGTAGTCGCCATCAACCAAGCTCCGATGGTTGTAGTACTCAAAGCCCTGCGACAAGAAAACATTAAAAGGCTCAGCATTGATCTGGACAGATTAGAAAGAAATTCGAGACGAGTGTTAGCAGCAACCGATCTTCCAAAGAAACTACGAGCAATTTTTGGAAACCGGGAGCGAGACGATCCACCAAAAATCCCCGAGGAAGCACTTTACGATGACTTTATCACTGATAACGATAGGATCGCGTGTGCAAATTTTTGGACAGAGTTAAGAAATGGCAAGAGATGGACTTTGGAGCGATTTGAAGATCTTAGGTTACGCGAACTCTACGCCCGTCTGAAAACCAAGGTTGCCCCCCAGGAGTTATCTAAAACAGAACTGCAGGACTATCACCAATTTGTGCGGCAACAACTAGTCCGTAGCGATCGAAATTTATTTGAAATGCAAGAGACTACCAAGGAATTGCTGAAACAAAAATCAGGTACGGAGGAAACACTAGCATTGCAAGAGTTTCACGATTACCTGCAGCAGCTAGAGTCCCAATACGATGTCGAACGGACCGACTAGCAACAACGCCAGTCATAGCAAAGAAGGCGCGACCGACAACGCAACCGCTGACCAGCCACTGCTCGCAGCAAGTATGGTACTAGTCAGAGACCAACCTAAGGGGTACGAAGTGTTCATGATCGAACGGCCCGCAAAGGGCGCTTTCCCGAAGCTTCATGTATTTCCTGGAGGCAAAATCGATCCCTCAGACTCGGAATTAGCGCAGCTTTGTCCTTTGTTGTCAGACGCTAGAGCATCACAACTACTACGTGTGAAAGACAATGGATTGCGTTTTTGGGTTTGCGCGATTCGAGAGTGTTTTGAAGAATGCGGTGTACTATTCGCCCAGCAAAACGATGAGATTCTCCCGCTACGAACTGAAACGCAACGACTGCGAATAAGGGAGTGGGCTCAAAGAGTGTCGAATTTTTCGGAGGACTTCCGGCTCGTGCTCGAGACACACAAACTCACGTTAGCTACGGACGAAGTACATTACTTTAGCCATTGGATCACACCAAAAATTGCTCCTGCACGATTCAATACAAGGTTTTTTCTCGCCAAGCTACCCCCAGAACAAAAAACAGACGCTCAATCCACCGAAATAGTATCAGCATGTTGGGTTCGTCCCGATGTAGCTCTCAAAAAATTTCAAACCAAAGAGTGGCGAATGATCCTGCCTACTCTGACGACACTACGCATGATCTCGAACTATACCGATACGGAAGACCTGATCAAGCACGTACGAAAGGGCTATCACAAGATTCCAGTCCGTCCGGGGAAACAACTACAAGGGATGCAACCCTTTCTCGACCCGTGGTAATTCACGTTCAGAGTGTCGGGAAAAAGTTTCCCGACGGTAAGGGGGAACGTTGGGTAATCGAGGATGTCTCGTTCAAAATTGAATCGCGCCAAGCTACGGTAATCCGAGGACCAAGTGGAGTTGGGAAGACCACACTTCTCAATTTGATTGCAGGCTTAATCCAACCAGACAAAGGAGAAATTGAGCTAAATCTCAAAGACTCATCGGGACCAACTTCGTTAAATCGTCTAAACGCCCGCGAATTACTACGATTTCGCAGAGACCACGTCGGATTTGTATACCAGTTTTTTAATCTCGTACCCACGCTAACAGTCAAAGAAAACGTACTGTTACCACTCGCGCTAACAAAGCGAGAACACTTACGAGACCAAGCACTCGATCGCCTGCACAAACTAGGTTTGAAATCTCACTTGAATGCATTCCCAACGCAACTATCTGGAGGTGAACAGCAACGAGCGGCTATCGCAAGAGCGGTCGCGCACGAACCTCAATTCCTGTTTGCCGACGAACCTACAGGAAACTTAGATGCAGAAAATTCTGCGGAAGTCTTCAAGTTGCTTTGGGACGAGCACGAACGATTGGGTACAAATCTTGTGGTCGCGACGCACAGCGACGACATTGGCGCATACGCTGCACACACAATTCAATTAGCTTGAAACTTCTCTTTCGCAGCCAGTGGCGGGATTTAGTTTCGCGCCCCTTAGTTTTGATCACATTGCTCGCAAATTTCGTGCTCGCGCTGTTCGCGATCACTGTAGTTCATGTAGTGAGCCACACTCTTGTGCATGAAATTGTCGAGGGACAGCCTCAGTCTACGTACCACTACGTTGTTCCATTTACCGACAGTCGGGAGAGTTCATACTTCACGTTTCGGGAACGTTGGCGAGCTGGCGAACTACCGGAAATAGTAGGGATGGTACCCGTCGTGGAAGGAAATCTTGAGATCGGTGGGCGCGCTATTCCATTGATTGGTATCGATTTGGTAAGCGATTCGCAAGCGAGGTTTGATCTTGACGACGCCCAAATACCAACTCAATTAATCACTCAAGATTCCGTTATTGCATTCGGTAATGATCTAGCAACTACATCATTTCCAAACCACATCAAAGTGTTGGACATCCGACCCGGAGAACAAACATTTCTACTCGCGGACATTGCTACAGCGCAGAATTTACTAGAGCGTACGGGAGAAGTTGATGCTGCTTGGCTTAGGTACAACCAAGTACCACCCTGGGAATGGATGGAAAATCTCTTCCCTGGTATCGCGACAGGATTTGGCTTCGATCGACCAGAACTGTTGTTAGCAGACCTCAACATCGAATCGATGACCGTTTGGCAACCGACTCAAACATTTGCCGGCTCAATAGCGTTCAACATGGGACTGTTGGGTATGTTAGCTGTGTTGGTTTCAGGTTTCATAGTCTACGAATCCACAGTGCGTAGCGTTGAACGCCGGGCACAGGAGTTCGATCGTTTGCAGACGATCGGTGTGTCAGTTCATCAAATTCGATCTGTGTTGATACTAGAAGCATCCGTCCTAGTGCTGATCTCAGTACTCGTTGCGGCGATTCTCTCGTTAGTGTTTCTTCATCAAAACATTCTCATTAGCAACGTACCCAAGACTACTTTTCTAATCGCTACGACCAAAGGACTGGTTCTTGGAATGTCGACCGCGCTGATCGGGGTATTACTTGCGGTGACTCGCGAAGTACGCAGAGTCTCATGCATGGTTCTCGCTCTTGGGGTTGTAGTAGCTGTAGCGATGTTGTGTATCGGAATTTGGATGACCACCACCTTGGTTGGAGCTTACTTAGCGGTTTTCGCACTCTGCGTTTTACACATCAGTGCATTGACACCAGCTTTGATCCGATTCCTTGATACCCTCCTACCTCGGTTCACACCTAAAAGTCTGATTTCGCGGATCAACGTTCGTGCGATGTGGCACCATCTAAAACAAGCGAAGTTTGCCACGATCGCCTTCTCACTTGCTATTGCTACAGCGATAGGGATTACCGTCATGGTCGGTAGCCTGCGAACGGACTTTTTTGAATTGCTAGAAGTGCGACTACCTCCAGGAATTCAGGTACGCGAGGCTGGCGACGTAGACCCAACGACTATCAAACAGTGGGCCGGCGTGGAAGAAGTGCGTGAGTACTACCGAGGAGAAGGCAATTTGTCGATAGGAAAGACCGACGTTGTAGCAACTCCACTTGACGAATTTGAAGCCCGTCGATATGGCTATGAATACGAAACCGATCTTGTCGGCGTATATGTGAACGAGAAAGTCGCGACCCAACTTCAAGTGCAGGTTGGGGACGAATTAGAGTTAAAAATTCCTAACTCGGTTCCGCTAAGTCTTCCGATCATTCACATCTTTAAGTCTTACGGTGAAATGTCGCGTGTAGTTCTGATACCAAAAAACCAAATGCCAGTCAATACACTAGTACGCGACCGTTTGTTGCTCATCGTGCATCCTGATTCGTTTGCTATTGTTGAACGAAAATTGCGAAATACTTACCCGGGTGCTACTGTGCTAAACCATGGAGAGATTCGTGAACGCGCGGTCCAAATATTTAACCGTACCTTTGCTCTCACGCGTCTTATCGCACTAATTGCGGTTGCGGTGGCTGTAATCGGATTATTCAACTCAGCGCTTGCTATGCAGAGTACGAAGAGGGCGGAATATAGATTGTTGAATACGCTAGGATTTTCACGGCTCGCGTTATTCGGTCAGTCGTTTACCCAATCAACTTTACTCGGGTTGGTTTGTTGTTTGCTATCGGTACCACTCGGAATCGGAATTGCTTGGATATTGTGTGAACTCGTCAACCCGCGCGCTTTTCAATGGACGATAAGCTTGCATGTTACCCCTTTGACCTTGGGATATCCTCTTCTACTCGGTTTGAGTGCTGCGGTACTAGCATCGGTGTTACCATGGATTTTCGTTAGGCGTAATCCGAAGTGAAATATTGCGCGCAACTACTGAAAGCTCTCACGATACTGCTTCTAGCGTCCTTTATTTGTTGGGGCTGTAGTCCGCCTTCTTCATCCTCGTCATTAAGTACTTGGATGGGGTCGAACATTAATACCGAAGCTTTTGCACGAGTGGACGGCACCTACGAACTTAGCTTTCCACTTGATCACGGCCCTCACGACGAGTTCCTTTTCGAATGGTGGTACCTTACTGCGATCCTAGAAGACCTAAATGGTCGTGAGTTCGGGGTGCAATTTACGATTTTTCGCCGTGCCTTAGCCATAGACAATGATTCTTCCAATCCGTGGCGAACGGGACAAACCTATATGGGACACTTCGCAGTTTCTGACATTCAAGCAAAGAATCTTTGGAGCGATGAACGATTTAGTCGGGGACATCCTGAACTTGCTGGTGCTTTAATAGAACCTTTTCGAGTCTTTATCGAAGATTGGAAGTTAGCGTCGCAAACGTCTTCGTTCTTCCCGTTAGAGTTATCAGCAGGAACACCGGATTACCGAGTCTCACTTTCCATCGACAGTGGTAAACCAATGATCCTACACGGAACAAACGGTTATTCGAAAAAGAGCCCCGACCGCGCTTCCTATTACTACACGTTTTCGCGCTTACCCACCAATGGAACATTGGAAATTGACAACGAGGAGTACACTGTCTCGGGGTTCTCGTGGTTGGATCGCGAGTGGAGTAGTCAAATTCTCGGCGATTCCTACCACGGTTGGCACTGGTTTTCGCTGAACTTCGATGACGGTCGCGAGTTGGTGGTGTTCGAACTCCGTAGTGATAACAATGACATCCAGACTCTCCCAACCGCGATGTGGATTGCGCCCGATGGGGGCACAGCTGTCATTCCCGCAGAAAAGTGGAAGATCAAACCGACACGATATTGGAAGTCATACCCAGTTGAGTGGTCCTTAGAAATGGACGATTCTCAATACCTGATTGCCGCTAAATTTGACAACCAAGTTATGGACACAAGTATTAGGTACTGGGAAGGGGTCGTCGAGGTAACGGAAGCGGGTGCAGTCGTAGGACGAGGATACATGGAGTTGACCGGTTACGAATAAAGAGCACTCGTTTGTTCGGTTATGAGCTGTGTTCGAGAATTCTTATCGTTTTCTCTATGCATACTATATCGTTTGATTTTCGAGATTCACCGGTGTTCACTTTCCCTTACACATTGGTCCATTCATGGTAGAGACTGTCCTTCAAACCCACTTAAACTTACAAAACAGAAGACAGGGAAAAGTTCGAGACCTCTACGACGTTGAACTAACAAATCGCGAAACAGCGCTACTGATTGTTGCCACAGACCGGATCAGCGCGTTTGATGTTGTATTAGATACGGGCTTACCTGGAAAGGGTCGAGTTCTTACGCAAATTTCGAAATTTTGGTTCGAGTTTTTTGCTGATACTGTCGATCATCACCTAATCAGCACCGATCCCGCCGACGTACCGGGCTTGTCTTCTTCGGAAAGGGCGATGTTACAAGATCGGATGATGCTCTGTCGTCGAACTGAGGTGATTCCGGTCGAATGCATTGCTCGTGGATATCTCACCGGTAGTGGCTACAAAGAGTATCTACAAACTGGGGCTGTGTGTGGGATCAAACTTCCTCAGAATATCGAAAACAGCGATCGTTTGGCAGAACCAATTTTTACACCTTCGACCAAAGCTGAAGCTGGAGATCACGATGAAAATATTAGCTTTGAACAAGGTGTAAGTGTGGTGGGCCAAGAAACCATGGAATGGCTACAGACCGTGACTCTGAATCTCTACTCTCGAGCTAGTGAGTACGCGGGTGGTAAAGGTATCATTTTGGCCGATACGAAATTCGAATTTGGAATTCTTGAAGATAGTTTAGAACCGATCTTGATCGACGAAATCTTCACGCCGGATAGTTCGAGATTTTGGCCAGCCGACGATTGGGAACCTGGTCGAGAACAGAGTAGTTTCGATAAACAAATCGTTCGGAACTACTTGGAGACTGTAGTGAGCGAAGGAGCATGGGATAAAAAACCTCCAGGACCAAAGTTGCCTGCACATGTCGTAGAGGGAACAATGGAGCGATATTTGGAAGCATTCCAATTAATAACTGGGGAGACGTTGACCCTTTCGTAATTTAGTTGACCACCAATCATGGAATGGAACGAATATAAAACGATTTGTGATCATCCCTCGGTGCTCACTCGCTGGTTGATAGAACAAACTCTTCGAGTCTGCGACGCTGACAGTGCTAGTTTGCTTGAATCGACACTTAAGTCGGTACCGATTACTAAACCGTTGGGGCACAAAGGCGGTGCTGCGATCGATATGTTCAACACATCGCTAAAGCGTGATGACGTCGCACGCATAGTAGCACAAGTTCAAAACGCGGTCAAAGCTGATAAGAAAACGAGTGGACTCGTTGAAAGAGATTACTCCCATATCGAAAAAACTTGGTCGGAATATCTACATTGGTGCGACGAAGCAACCGACTCTCATGGCCAGACGAGTGAAGAGGATTCAAAAAATTGGCCGCGTTAATCTTTTCCCTAGTAGGTGCGGTAATCTTGAGCGGGTTAGTATGGGTTTTGCTGGGTTCGCGGTTGAAACTCGCTAAAGAACAGGTTCAAAATGATATCTTAAATTTCACGCTGTATTTGGTTTGCGCGTTCGCGTTGATGTTTCCTTTAGTACTCTTCCTAATCGCGTAGATTCAAAACGCGAATTCCGCGAGATCAGGTGCCGTCCGACTCACGAGTTGGAGTCGGACGCGTTTTCTAGAATCTCGCGAATCTTAGTAAGTTCTCTATTCTGTTCCTTCATCGCCATGATCATGTCGGGAAGCTCATCCCAAATACGATAGATGAAGAATGCAATCAACAATAAGACTAGAAAAGATAAAAATGTGAACATCAGCAAGTCCTGTCGGGCGGTTAAGTGAAAATGATAATTTTGGGTGGTTGACTAAATTAGGTCGCGGCATCACGAAACATGCGCGGTATGAAGAATTGCCGGAACTTCGCGTGCGCGAATTCGAACTCTTCCCATGCCCCAACCAGCTCATAACAGGCGGCTGCGAGTGTGGGAAAAGCGTGTTCTTCTGGCCAATCGTTAGTCGCACGGATACACGATTCGATGGTCGGCAAATGAGATACGACCGCGACACAAGAGAGTGACTCCTCGGTCTTCCGCAGGAGTTTTTCTACTTCGCGGTAAGATCCAGTGTAAAGATCGTGCGTTGTTGTGATCGGTAGCTTTAGTACCTCATTAAGCAGTTCAGTTGTCTGTTGTGTGCGTTCGGAGTCGCTCGTATAGATTCCTTGGGGGATGTGTTCAGAGGTGGCAAGAACCTCCGCCATCGTCGCACCATCTCGTCGTCCGCGCTGACTGAGTGGTCGTTCCATATCGGCGACACCAGCAGGCCAAGCAGACTTGCCGTGCCTAACCAACCACACAAACTTACAGTTATTTTTCATCGCGTCAATTCGTCAATCGTGATCTGTTATCTTGGTCTGTGATCCAACAATAAGGTATGACCATCGAGATCACAACATTCGGTGATACGCAA
>WTGV01000064.1 GCA_011525295.1 Pseudomonadales bacterium
ACCGAATTGCGTTTCCTCGTCTGTCGACAAGTTAACGCGAAATGGTACAGGGACTGGGGCGTCTGGACGTGGTAAAACGAATGACCTTTTAGTGATTTCGTGGAGCGTCAATACGTAGCAAAACTACGATTTGTGTAGTTATGTATATAAGTCCCATTCGTTAAAATCGTAATACAGAAATTTGTCGTATAAATCACTGGGCATTGCCTAGATTTTGGTACTAGGCAGGCGATACCATTGTTAGACAAGGAACTCGTACTCTCGACCTTTCTGGGTTGATGAGTACTACTGGTAGTCGCTATCACTCTTTGGAGAGCAAAATGAACAACAATCTTTCAAAAATAACCATCGGAGTCGCACTGACAGTAATGTGCGGATCGCTTGTATCGCAAAACGAACAAGCCAAAGACGAAAACGAAGATATCGAAGTCACAGAATCCTCAAGAATAATCGAAATTGACGTCGAAGCCACGCCGATTGAATCCACTCCAGGGACGACTACCTACTCTGCCGAAACGATTGAAAAATCTCCCACTGGCGAGGGCAACCTCAGTGATTTGTTACGGCTCAATCCAAGTGTAGACTTTTCTCGCGAGAGTAATCTTTCTGCAGGAACAGCGAGTCTGCGTCCCGACGAAATTTCTATTCATGGTCAAGAGTTTTATCAAAATCTCTTTCTCATTGATGGTTCTGACGCGACAAATGATCTAAATCCAGCAAATAGCATGGATGTTTGGAGAACGCCAAGTTTGGTAGCTCCGCACGGTGGCAGTTCTCCTCAAGGATATTACATTGACGTTGACCTGCTAGAGAAAGTCGAGGTGTACGACAGCAACATACCTGTCGAGTTTGGAGGATTCACCGGAGGAGTTGTGTCTGCAGACCTTAAATCCTACGACGGAGAAGACAAAATTTCGTTTAAATGGGGACTACAGAAAGATGAGTGGGAGAGCTTTCATGTTAGCGAAGACGACATCACCACGGCTGATCGCTATAGTGCAGTCTACACTCCAGACTACGAAAAATCCAATTACAAACTCTCTTTGCAAAGGAGAATAGGAGACATTGGGATCACACTTGGTATTACCAGGAGACATTCCACATTCGCACAACAATTTGAAGACGATACCGACACAATTCGGATGCTGGACTATGAAGACAGTATTCAAAATGTCGTCGGGAAGCTCAGTTTTGCATTGGGTGGCCAGCCACTTACGTTTTCATTCCGATCTACGTCGAGAACTCACGATGGACTAACCTCAACGAATTACACCGGCATGTTTGAAAAAGAACACAACGGAATTGGGTTCACGGTTGGTACTTCCTATGAATTCGGAGACGGAGACATGGATTTGACATTCTCGTTCGACCAATTGTCGGATATTCTGGATAGCAGCACGAGCTATTTCACCTATCACGAACATTTAGAGAATAGTGGTATGTCGAGATATGAAGGGGCATTCGGCGATTCAGAGCAACAACAAACTCGCTGGAGCTTTAAACCTAAATGGACCCGACCAGCCTCAGACGCAGCAAACTTTTGGGGTTCCCATCAACTGACAATGGGTGGCGAAATTAAGACTACCACAAGCTTTTACAAACGCCCTGAAGACATTACGTTCGAGAACTTCTGGTGTGTTCGAGACATGGGGAGAGAGGGTTGTCAAGATCAAGACGGAGATGGCGTGAGTAGTGCTGGTGATGAATATCTGCAGTCTCGGTCATTTTGGTTTGCAGGCGAAGTCGAAGTTTCCTATGAAGAGATATCCGCGTACATAGAAGATAAGTTTTCTTTGAACGACTTTCCTGCAGGTAATAACGAAACCAATGTCACTGTTGGTGTGCGCGCAGATTGGGAAAGTTATCTCGAAAATTTCAACATTTCTCCGAGAATCAGCGTCGACAGAGAACTATTTGACGGTACTATCGTTGCTGGACTTAGCCGCTACTACGGACGCAGTTTCTTTAGGTATGAGCTGAACGACGCCATTTATGGCTGGCGGGAAATTTTCTTAAATCTCACCCGTCCTAGAGGACGCCCAGGCGAAGAGGTCCCCTGTTCTGATCCCGATTTTGTAAACTGCACTCATCGAACATTTGACGACCGATCTGGTCGATCGGAATTGGATACTCCATACTCCAACGAGTGGATGATTGGTTGGTCAACGACAGCATTCGCGATCGATACCAGTGTGCAGTTTGTGTCTCGCGAATCAAAGAAAGGCGTATCCCGTTCCCGCGACGATGATGGCAACTATTTTTACACTAACGACGGGAGAAGTTCCACACAAAGTGTTTCCGCGTCGTTCATTAATTCTCAGCCATACCTTTTCGGTATATCCGAAACAACGTTTTCACTCAGCGTGAGCTATAAGAACAGTGAATCGAATCGACAGGACGACGGCGGTTACGAAGATGATTTAGACCAAGAATTGATCTATTACAAGGGTAGTCTCATTTCGGCGGAAGAACTACCTGCTTGGGACTACAACGTACCTTTCGGTATCGGATTTTTCACAACAACTAGATTCCCAGTTTGGGACATCACTTGGACGAATTTCTTCAACCATCGTCAAGGTGGAACTATAGCGCGCGACACCAGAGAAAATTACATGGATCCTGATACCGGCATGTCGCATGACATTTATGAAGACTTTGAATTTGATGGTCTCCTTACAGTTAATTCAAAGATTTCATGGAATGGGCGTATTTCAGATAGATTCTCTGGATTCGTCAACTTTGAAGTGAACAATCTCTTCGACGAAGTTGTAGACAAGAGTAGATTCGACACTCGTCGCCGATTTACTCAAGGCCGACGTTTCTGGATCGAAGTGGGTGTGGATTTCAGATAGAGCTAAGTTAGCACACTCAGTTCTAAATTTCTGCTTCATTGTCTTTTGTCATTAGTGAGCACTAAGTCAACGGTTGAACATCAACATTTTTAACAGTTGAACATGTTAGAATCGTTGCTTCGCTTTCTCCAAGTCGGGGGACCAGTAGTTTGGTTACTGCTGGCGATCTCAGTCGTTGCCATCGCCATCGTCATTTACAAAATGTGGCAACTCGTACAAGCACGACCAGACGATAGCGTCCATCTCCAACCAGCAATACAAGCCTGGATGGAACATGATCATTCATTGGCTATATCAAAGCTCAGTACACAAGCGTTCGCTTACGATATTGTCAAATTCACTATGGAGAATTTGTCTGATAATCAACATGATGAAGCAGTTATTAAGGAAGAAATCGAACGGATGTCGATCACTAAACTGTCTGGACTTCGATCTCTCTTGCCGGCACTTGAAGTGATTGGAACCCTAAGCCCGTTGCTTGGGTTGTTAGGAACGGTACTTGGCATGATCAACGCGTTTCAAGCTATGGAAGTAGCTGGCAATCAAGTGGACCCTTCTGTGCTTGCTGGAGGAATTTGGCAGGCTCTTCTTACCACGGCACTTGGACTTGCTATCGCGATTCCAGTACTCGCGGCGTTCAATTGGATGGATCGCAAAATACAGCGTAGCGCAATGTTAATCAACGATACCGTCACACAAATATTCACCGCTTACCATCTTCGTAAAACAGCATAAATTCGAGATATGCTTGATCTGTCGCATTATTTGAAATCGAAGAAGCGAACGGTGAGTATGGTTCCGCTCATCGACATTGTTTTCATCTTACTACTCTTTTTCATATTGACCAAAACGGTAGTAGCAGACAAACAACTCAGTCTTGACACCGCCAAAGCACAACCATCACAACAACAAGAAACAGTTAATGTTTGGTTAGAAAACGACGACGGACTACTCGTGATTGATGGACTCTTCGTCGAGAGTGCAGATCAGGACGAACTAGATTGGTGGATCCAAAACAAGGGTCCAAACACCAACTATGTCATCGACATTCAAGAGGATGTTTCAACACAAGGACTGATAACCTTGCTGGACCGGATGAAGCAAGCCAAGGCTTCGAACGTAACGATTGAACTAGACAAGTAATGAATCTCATTCAAGAGCACAACACCTCGAATGTGAGCGACTCACAAATGATTCCTTTGATAAACGTCGTGTTCTTGATGCTAGCCTTCATTCTGATCACTGGCAACATTGAGAAGTCCAGCGAAAAGAGTCCAGACATTCAAGAATTGGCCGTCCCTTCCTCAACAAGTAATCTGGATCAAGAGCGACACGATGTAACCGTGACCTTAGACAAGTCTGGGTCAGTGTATATTGACAAAACCGCGACCAACATAGATGATTTCGCAGAAACTTTTCCACTTTCGGCGAGCGACATCGTTGAAGCTCAAGTTCTAATTAGAGCTGACGCGAGTGTGCCTGCACACGCCACGAGAGAAGTGCTAAAGAAATTGAGAGACCTTGGATTGAGAAGAATCTCCTTAGCTACGGTTCGCGCCTATTCATCGGATTGAAGCACCGTCCATCACGGTTTCATACTAGGTGATTTCTGATTCACTTCCTGCGAATGCGACTCATTAATCCGCTTACAATCTAGGTCGAAATAAGCAACAAATTTTTCGCCACTCATGATAAACTCAAGGACTATTTGGACGTTTGCGATTGGATTATCGATCATAGCACACTTCTTAGTCTTTGCAATGTTTTACGAAGGTGGGCAAAACTACGGAGACGACGGATATCTCGAGGTTGAACTGTCGCTTGAAGAGCCCAAGCGCGACCAACAAACACAAACCAAACGAGCATTACCCGAGCCACCGAGGCAGGAGTTTATGCCCCAAATGCCTGAGCCGACTGAGTTAATTCCAATTGACATGGATTTGAGTCCAACAATTGATATTTCACCACAGGACTTATCGGAGATGCCGGAAATCTCACTCGATGTTCAAAATTTGAACGACTCATTTGATCCTTTAGGCGATTCCAACTCCATCTATTTTGGTACGGGTCCTACCGATGAATCGGTAAGAAAGAAGGGATCGGAAAGCCTCGAAGGTACCTATCTGAAGCGTGTGAGTGCTCGAATCCATCGGTTCAAACAGTACCCAAGAGAAGCTAGAATAGCTAAACAGGAAGGCACCGTGGTTATTCAATTAACGCTGGATTCAGAGGGTCGCGTACAAGACAAAAATCTCACAACTTCAAGTGGCATCGATTTGTTAGACGAAGCGGCTCTACAAATTATCACAAAAGCCGATCCGTTCCCAAAATTTCCTTCGGCACTAGTGAAAAAAATTGGGAATCAGCTCAAATTCTCGACTGCGATCAACTACAAATTGAGCGAATCTCAGTAAAGATAAGCAAGCTATCGGCTTGATCTTCTTCGTATGAAGGAGAAGAGTCTGCTCAGTCGTCGGCTGTCTCTAATGCAGAGGGATCAAAAACAACCGCGGCATGTCGCTGTACTGTATCGCGTAACTTCGGACTAACCTTAAAGTGCGGTACGTAAGTCTCAGGCAGGTTAACGGTCGCACCATTTCGTGGATCACGCGCGACTCGTGCTGCACGCCGACGCAACGAAAACGTTCCAAATCCACGAATTTGAACTTCGTTGCCCATGACTAAGGATTCATCCAAGTGCGCCACAATCAGACGTGTGCACTGTTTAATGGTCTCATCAGCGTAATCTGGATGTTGTCTGGCTATTCTTCGGACTACTTCTGACAATACCATTGATGGATCCTCGGTCGCTAAGAAATTACTTCTTCTTTAGTTGTGAGCGTATGAGTTCTCCAAACGTAGTTGCTCGCGACTCTTCTTCAGTTTGTTGCTGATACTCACGATGCGCTTCAGCTTCGTGGTCTTCTTCACTCTGCTTGATTGACAGCCACAACACTCGATTGCGATTATCAACGGTCAATATCTTGCCGACAATTCCGTCTCCTTCTTTCAATGCGTGGCGTGCGTCCTCTACGTGGTCTTGAGAAATCTCACTTACGCGGACTACACCCACAACACCCTCTGCTAACTCTACTGTGGCATCTTGTTGTGTTACTTCCGATACCACTCCAGCCACAACAGTACCACGGGGATTATCCTTTACATAGTCGCCGAAAGCGTCCACATCAAGTTGCTTAATCCCCAGACCGATACGCTCTCGCTCCACATCGATCGCGAGTACAACTGCGTCAACTTGCTCACCTCGACTGAATCGTCGAATGACGGTTTCACCAGGTTCAGTCCAAGACATGTCAGAGAGATGGACTAGCCCGTCGACATTCCCGGGTAGCCCGATAAAGATTCCAAAATCAGTAATGGATTTGACCTTTCCAGAGACTTTCTGACCGATCTCGTGGGTATCGCCAAATACCTCCCAAGGATTGTCTTTACACTGTTTCATCCCAAGTGAGACGCGACGACGTTCCTCGTCGATGCCGAGCACCATAACTTCGATCGTATCCCCAACAGTTACGATCTTCGCAGGATTCACGTTTCGACTCGTCCAATCCATTTCAGACACGTGTACCAATCCTTCGACACCGTCTTCAACTTCAGCAAAGCAACCGTAGTCCGTGATGTTGGTCACCGTTGCATACACCTTAGTTCGAGGAGGATAACGTTCCAATATATCGCTCCATGGATCCTCACCGAGTTGCTTCATGCCAAGGGACACGCGTGACTTGTCAGAATCGAACGAGAGGACTCTTACAGTGACTTCCTCGCCCACAGTTACAACTTCGCTGGGATGGCGAACCCGTTTCCAGGCCATATCCGTAACGTGTAATAACCCGTCCACGCCGCCTAAGTCGACAAACGCACCGTACTCTGTTAAATTTTTCACTATTCCTTTGATGACTTGTCCTTCGGTCAGTGAAGCTAATAATGCGTCTCGCTCTTCACTGTTCTCTGTTTCCAATACTGCGCGTCGAGAAACGACCACGTTGTTTCGGCGGGAATCCAGCTTTATGATTCGAAAGTCCATTTCTTCGCCTTCTATGTCCGTCGGCTCTTTCAGCGGTTTAAGATCAACCAGCGAACCGGGAAGAAACGCGCGGATATCCTCTATGAGGACAGTGAATCCACCTTTCACCTTGCTACAAAGTTTACCCCGAACTGCTTCCTGTCCTTCAAAAGCTTCTTCAAGCCGTTCCCAAGTCTCCGCACGTTTTGCTTTTTCACGGGACAGCCTAGTCTCGCCGAAGCCATCATCCACGACTTCCATAGCTACTTTTACTTGATCACCGACGTTCAGATGGAAGTTTCCCTCTACGTCGAGAAACTGTTCGCGCGGAATGACACCTTCGGACTTTAAGCCAACGTGCATGGTTACGTATTCATTGTCGATATCGACTACCGTTCCCACGACGATGGAACCCGGTATCATCTCAACGGTCTCAACACTTTCTTCAAGTAGCTCAGCGAATGTTTCGGTCATGTTCTCCCAAGGTTTTAGTAAGATAAAACGTCCGGCATAGGAAACGGCATAAGCATAAACACCCGTATGCGTGACAATTCGGAAAATTCACACGGACGAAGACTTGTGGGCTTGAACTCCCACAGAAAATTAACTGTGTGCGACCGTACGAATGGTACCCGTACGTTGTCCCTAGCCAGAACTAGCGATATTTTAACGAAGTGCGGGTAGGACTATTCGTGCGTTGTAGAGTCTTGAGTATTAATCGCTATTTCGAGAGTACTTCGGTTTGATACATCTTCCCAGATTGACATTTTGATCAATGTGTAAGTTCCACACCTTTCCCACGCTATAACTAAGCGGGGACTCTCGTGTACAATAGTAGATATGTGTTTCGGCTTGTGTTTAATGTTGGTGTGCTTGATCGTGTTGCTTGCGTGGAGATCTTCATAGTTAGCAAAGTTCCACGACGACGGCTATCGATTTTCTAAATTTCGAACTCGCACTGGCAACAAACGCACTCTGTGCGAGGTCAAACAGATTCTGGAGCAACGACCCGATTGTCTATACCGAATCGAACCTCACGGACGTACGATGCATTTGGAAGCGGCGTATCGAGGTAGAACAGAAACAGTACAACATTTACTCGAGCTTAGTGCTGATCCTCACGTGTGGGGATGCCACTTCACGCCAATGTTCGTCGAAGTTAGTCCGTACTCTGCCGTGGTATGAAAAAAAAGCACGGATATGGCGAGATTCTTAAAGGACCTATACCAGCCCTCAGATTGGTTATCCGCTGTATTCTTCGGTGAATATGAAAGGGTCAAGATCTCATTGAAGAACGACCCGAACTAGTCAAATGCACTTCGTTCGACCATCAGGTCTCGTTCTAAACCTGCATCAGTTAGCTCAACTCTACTACAACATGGTGCTAGCATCGCAAGTGTAAGCGCGCACGATCGACGACGACGCGACACATGACTAAGAGCTGATTCCTTCTGTCTTAGCGACTTTCGGATTTATCGTCGACGAGATTGCGCTGTTGTGCAAGTCGAAAAACTTCAGCAACCGTTTGTTCGATAGACAAATTTGAACTATCCAAACAAACAGAATCTTCAGCGGGGATAGCTGGTGCTACTTCTCGAAGCGAATCTTTTCGATCGCGTTCTTCCATCATTTCTCGAATCCTTTGAAATTCCGATTCTGGAAGTTTCAATTGCTGTAATCGTCGCCGAGCTCGTGTTTCAGCTGAAGCTTCCAAAAATATCTTGAGTTGAGCGTCTGGAAATATAACAGTACCCATGTCTCTACCGTCGGCCACTAACCCTGGAGCTTCACAGCGTTCGCGTTGTTTTGGAATGAGCATTTGACGAACTCTCGGGGACGCTGCCACCCGAGCTGCAAGTCTTGAGATGGGATCTGAGCGTACGGTCTCTGTGATGTCGTTTCCATTCCATCGCACATAACTCTGTCGTAGTGAGTCACTCAACACGACCACACTATCGTTTGTAACCATCGCTTGAGACAACCAGTCTTGTTGCGAAGCATCTATGCCCGCGTTAAAGTGTGCAATCTTAACTCGACGAGAGAGTAGTTCCTCAATTGACTCGATATCATCGACATCAATACCAAGCTCCTTTACTAAGAATGCTGTAATGCGGTATAACAATCCGCTATCTAGTAGATTCCATCCGAGTTTATTTGCCACTTTGCTCGCTACAGTACCTTTGCCAGAAGCAGCTAAGCCATCTATCGCGATTACAGGAATTTTCGGATCCCCAGAAGTGGAGGTGCGTTTGGTCAGAGAAGTCTCTCCAGTGTAGTCTAATTTAGCAGAATTTGCTCTATCGTGGCTACGAATCTCTTGTTTTCTTCGGGAAGACCGATCGTAACTCGTAAGTGGTTCAGTAAATTGTAATTCGCAAGAGTTCGAACGAATATTCCTCGTTTCTTCAATCCTGTGTTAATTGGTGCTGCCTCACGACCGCAATTGAAAGTGATGAAGTTCGTTTGTGAATCAAGGTACTCTAGACCCATTCTTTCGAACTCTCGATAGAAGTAGGCTCGACCTGTCTCGTTCAACTCCAAACACTCTCTGACATAAACTCGGTCGTCGAACGCTGCTCCAGCCGCGGCCAGAGCTAAGCTATTGACATTGAACGGTGGACGAATCCGATTGAGCATCTCGCACATATTTTCCGATGATAAACCATACCCTACTCTCAGTCCGGCTAATCCATAAACCTTTGAAAACGTCCTAGTGAGAATGACGTTCGGATACTCTTGACAGAGTTGCCTACTATTCGGAAAACTAGAGTTGCGCACATATTCGCAGTAAGCTTCGTCCAATACGACCCAAATCCTTGGAGGTAACGCATCGAGAAACGCTAGTAATTCTGCGTGTTCCGTATAAGTACCTAAGGGATTACCAGGATTGGTAATAAAAATCAGTCGAGTACTAGGGGTAATCGCACCAAGCATCGCTGAGAGGTCTATCTTCCAATTTTTCGCTGAAACCGTGACTATCTTACCGTGTGCAGCGTAGACAAGGATTGGATATAGTGTGAAACAATATTCATCAACTATAACCTCGGAATTTGGGGAAAGCGTAACTTTGGTGATAAGATCTAGAACGCCGCTGGAACCAGCACCGAGTGTGATCTGAAACACTGATATACCCAATCGCTCGGCTAATTGGGACTTCAATCGTAAGCCATCCGAATCGGGATAACGGTTGGTCGAGCATTGCGCTTCGTTTAGAGCTGCCAGCACTCTCGTACTTGGACCGTAAGGATTCTCGTTACAGGCTAACTGAAGAACTTCCTCGAATCCAGAATCTGGCTGCATCCCGACATTTAGCTTGGACAGGACGAAAGGAGGTAGTTTGGAAATGCTCTCGTTGACGTTGTTCATGATTTGTGAGTTGTGGCTCAGAAATAATTGCTGGAATACATGAACAATGCAAGGTCGCAGAGACACAGAGTACAGAGTCTCTGCCTCGGCACGAATCGCTTAGCTTTTCCGCTGCTCAAAGTCTGCTAAGAACTCTACTAAAGCATCAACGGCCTGCATCGGAACACCATTGTATAGGCTCGCACGAAATCCCCCTACGGCTCGATGCCCCTTTAAGTGATGGATACCTGCTTTTTCCGCCTCATCAAGCAATCGTTGGTTTAGAGCATCGTCAGTAAGTGTAAAAGTTACACTGACGGATGACCTAAAACGTGGTTCAATGACTGAACGATAGAGCGCACTTTCATCAATTAGATCGTATAGTTTTTGCGATTTCAATTCGCATTGTGTTTGCATCTCTTTCACGCCCCCTTGTGCTGAGATCCAATCGAACATTAATCCAGCAATGTACCAAGCAAACGTGTTTGGTGTGTTAAACATTGATGTACTCTTGGCATGAGTCGCGTAGTTCAAATACTCTGACTCGTGCTCCTGAGGCTCACGACACAAATCTCTTCGAACAATGACGATCGCTAATCCTGCTGGACCAAAATTCTTCTGCGCACAGGCATAGATTAACCCAAATCTGTGGACTTCCATAGGTCGGGTAAGAAAGTCTGAAGACGCGTCCGCCACGAGCGGCACGCTATCTGTAGCCGGAAACTCGTGATATTGGACCCCAGAAATAGTTTCATTAGTGGTGATGTAAAGGTATTTCGAACTCGAGTACCGTGTCCAACTCGACTCAGCAGGAATATGATCGTGCGCAGATGCAACCGACTTCGCATCACGCAAGCGTGCGGCTTCTTGCAGCGCTTTCTGAGACCAGATACCGGTATCTACATATTCAACAATTTCGCCGGGTGCTGCTAAGTTGAGCGGAATCATGGTGAACTGTAGCCTAGCACCTCCTTGCAGGAATAACACATGATAGTCTTCGCTAATGTAAAGCAATCGCCGTAATGAGTGTTCGGCGCGCGAAGCAATGTCCATGAACGCGCTCGAACGATGGCTAATTTCCATTACGGACATGCCAGTACCGCGATAATCGAGAAGATCACGCTGAATTTCAGTCATGACATCCGTCGGAAGTGCCGCCGGGCCAGCCGAGAAATTGTGCGCTCGAGGCATTAAAAAGTCAGAGGAATAACAAGACTCTAGCTATCTTCACCGGAATCAGATTCGAGCTCTGAGGATTCATCTTCCTCGCTGGCGGGTGTATCCGTGGAGTCCTCGTCGATAGTCGGAATGTCGTCTTCAAAATGCGCAAGCGCGTCTTCGTGAATAACTGCAACACCAACCAAGCGGACACCGTCTTTGAGATCTATTAGTTTTACTCCTACAGTTAGACGCCCTGACTTAGCAATTTGACTGACTGCAGTGCGCAATAGCACCCCACGATCATTGATAAACATAACTTCATCTGAATCAAATACTTGGACCGCGCAAGTCAATCTCCCATTCCGTTCGGAGGGCTTTAATGCGTACACTCCACGAGTTGCACGATTCGTGCGTCTAAATAACGAAAAATCAGAACACTTACCGTAACCAAACTCCGACGCACACAGTAAATAGCAATCTGGTTGTGGAACCACGAACGAGAGTACGTTGTCCTCGGTGCTTTGAAGTCGAATTCCCCGAACTCCTTGAGAATTACGCCCACTCGCGCGAACATCGGATTCTTTGAATCGCACGGCATATCCCGCAGATTGAACTAACATCAACTCCTGGTACCCATCCGTAATGTGTACCCCGATCAGCTCATCCTCCTCCTGCAGCGAAATTGCGATTTTTCCGAGCCTTCTAGGAATAGCAAATTCATCCAATTTCGTACGTTTGATCAACCCTTTTGCAGTCGCCATACATACAAATCTGTTTTCAATCTCCTCTGGTACTGGAACGATCGCAGTGATTCGCTCGTCGGAGTGAATTTCGATCATATTGACCAACGGTTTTCCACGTGAGTTTCGACTCTCTTCTGGAATGTTGTAGACAGGAAGCCAGTAGACCCGACCCTTATTGGAAAAACACAATAACGTTGAGTGATTGTGTACGACGTGGACATGTTCTACATAGTCTCCGTCTTTTGTCGTGAGCGCAATCTTGCCGTGGCCACCGCGCCTTTGAGTCCCGTAAACACTGAGGGGTTGTACTTTTGCATACCCACCATGCGAAACAGTTAAAAGAACATACGTTGGAGTTATCAGGTCTGTGATCGAAAGATCTTCGATGGAGGAGCGAATTTCCGTCCTACGTTCATCACCGTACTGTACGCGAATCTCAGTCAGCTCTTCTTTTACGACTTCATTCATACGTTCATCAGAATCGAGAATCTTTTGTAGTTCTTTGATGTTGTCAATAATCGACTCAAAATCTGCAATGAGCTTTTCGCGTTCCAAGCTCACGAGTCGTTGCAATTGCATACTCAAGATCGCGTTGGCTTGGTCCATTGACAGACGGTAAGTTTCTTGTTCAACTTTGAATCCTAGGTCGGGTTCGATATCAAGACGTCGAGCAAGTTTCACATCGGCTCTACGAAGCAAAGCTCGAACATCCTCCACTCGTGCTTCCCGATCTCGGCTTGGCGAACTTTCCACACCATCTCGAAGCCACTCTCGATTAATCAGAGCTTCACGAGCCACGTCAGATGACTTAGAACTCCTTATTAGCTCCACAATTTCGTCGATGTCTGCAAGGGCTACCGCCTGACCCTCCAGAGTGTGTGCGCGCTTGCGATCCTCTCGCAACTGATAAACTGTACGCCGAACGATGACTTCCCTTCGATGTCGAATAAATTCGACCAACATTTCCTTGAGGGTGACGACTCGTGGTTGACCATCGACGAGTGCGACCGAGTTCACACTAAACGAAGTTTGCAACTGAGTTTGAGAGTAAAGGTTGTTGAGAACGATCTCACCCTTATCACCCTTCTTCACTTCAATCACGACGCGAAGTCCATCCTTGCTAGATTCGTCTCGTAATTCTGCGATCCCGGTGATGCGTTGTTCGCGTACGAGCTGCGCTATCGACTCTACTAACTTCGCTTTGTTTAGTTGGAATGGAATTTCGGTGATTATGATCGACTCTCGTCCCGTTTTGTCGACTTCAACCGAGGCTCGTGCGCGAACTAATATTTGACCCCTACCCGTCTCGTATGCTTCATAGATTCCGGCGATTCCGTTGATTATCGCGGCAGTGGGAAAGTCTGGACCGCGCACGAACTCCATGAGTTGCTTAGTGTTCAAACTGTCGTCATCGACTAACGCAATGCAAGCATCGACAACTTCACCAATATTGTGTGGCGGGATGTTTGTTGCCATCCCCACAGCTATGCCCTGAGCACCGTTAACTAATAAGTTCGGAATACGCGTAGGTAACACGACGGGCATTCGAAGGGTTTCGTCGTAATTGGGCATCATGTCCACGGTTTCTTTCCGCAAATCTGCGAGCATTTCTCCCGCGATCTTGGACATCCTTACTTCCGTGTATCGGCTAGCTGCCGCAGGATCACCATCTATTGAACCGAAGTTGCCCTGGCCATCGATTAACGGATAACGCATCTTAAACTCTTGCGCCATGATGACAATCGTGTTGTAGATCGCGAGCTCACCGTGGGGGTGATATTTACCCATAACCTCGCCCGACACTCGTGCAGACTTCATCGGGGGCCGATCATGACGATTGTTGAGTTCATGCATCCCAAACAGACACCGCCGGTGCACTGGCTTAAGACCATCTCGGATGTCGGGTAGAGCGCGACCGATAATCACGCTCATCGCATAGCCGAGATACGATTGGCGCATCTCGTCTTCGAGTTTTACGCGAGTGTATTTTGTGTCGGGGCGAGTCGTTGGAGTATTGTTTTCGTTGTTCCCTTCGTCAGTTCCTTCATCGGGACCATCGGAAGTGGTTTCATCCGTCATATATAGTTTTTATATTCTTAAAATAGCGAAGTTTAAACTTAATATTGTAATGAAAAGTCAGTGTTCAATGCACTCAATTCTCGACAATACTAACAAATAATTTGCATGCATTGATTTTCTAGTATGGTTCGTGCGGTTTGCTTTGATCGTCAAATTGACTGGAACACAAGAATGAAGGACAAATAAATGGTTATTGATGCCGAAGAAGTCGCGAAATTTGACGAAATCGCGCCTAGTTGGTGGAATACTGATTCTGAAGTTAGTCCCTTACATGATATCAACCCGCTCAGAGTACGTTTTGTATCTGATCGAGTCCTAGTTCGCGGTAAGGAAATATTAGATGTAGGATGTGGCGGAGGGATCTTGTCCGAGCGCATCGGGTTGATGGGAGGATATGTCACCGGAATTGACCCCGCGAAAAGGACTATTCAGGTCGCAAAGTTGCATGCTATTGAATCCGGCATTGACAATCGCGTCAAGTATCTTTGCACGACGGCAGAGGATCTTGTATCGGAGAAACGTGAATGTTTCGATATAGTGATTGCGATGGAAACATTGGAACACGTTCTCGATCCAGCAGAAACGATTCAAGCACTAGCCGATCTTTGCAAACCGCAGGGAGCCGTTTTTGTCGCTACTATAAACAAAACATTCCAGGCTTATCTTCTCGCGATCGTTGCCGCGGAATACGTCCTTAATGCAATTCCTCGGGGTACCCATGACTACGAGAAATTTCAACGTCCGTCGGACATTGCGAGAGCGATGCGGAACGCGGGTCTAATTGTGAAAGAGTGCGCCGGGTTTAGCTACAACCCGTTCACCAGACATGCACAATTGAGTAACGATGTAAACGTAAATTATGTGATACATGCTGAAAAGCCTAAGGCCCAGTAAAACGTATAAACCGGATTCCGAACTTCTCGCTAACCGAACGATTCTCGTTACAGGAGCCGGGGATGGAATCGGCCGCGTCGCCGCGATCGCTTATGCAAAGCACGGTGCGAGTCTCATCCTACTTGGACGAACACGACAAAAATTAGATTCAGTCCACGATGAAATCGCCGAACAAACAGGGCAAGAGTCTTTGATTATTCCCGTCGATTTAGCACACTTTGATGCTAATTCAGCGGTTGAACTAAAACGAGGTCTTCAGAGCGAATATTCACGCCTAGATGGCATCCTTCACAATGCATCGATCCTAGGTCCTAAAACAAAAATAGAAGACTACCCCTACGCTGAATGGATGCAAGTATTCCAAGTTAACCTTCATTCCGCTTACCTGATTACACAGGCTTTAGTTCCCTTGCTTCGAAACGCACCTGATGCATCCATCGTGTTTACATCTTCTGGGGTTGGGCACCGTGGTAGGGCTTACTGGGGAGCTTACTCGCTGACAAAATTCGCTACCGAAGGACTAACTCAAGTGCTCGCAGATGAACTGAGCGAGGCTAGCAACATTCGCGTGAATTCATTGAATCCTGGCGCGACACGTACGTCAATGCGCGCTCAGGCTTTTCCGTCAGAAGATCCTAATACTCTCCCTACCCCAGCGGATCACATGCCCTTGTACTTGTACTTGATGGGACCAGATTCAAAAGGAAAAACAGGAAATGCATTCAACGTGCATGATTGGGTTTGATCCTCAATTTACAGGTTTGAGTTAACTAAGAAGGGTTTAAATCGAGACCCGGATAGTCGATCAGACAGCTCTCTCTTTTCTCAGACTTTGGGTGGGACAAAGGCTTGAAGTCGACACCCAACCATCGCTTTAAAGCACAAACATCTGACCCAGAAACTTCTAAGTAATTCCCGACTCTGAGTCTCGTTGGTAGTATCACTGGACCAAACCGAACGCGCTTCAAACGTGACACCGATAAACCTAACCGCTCAAATACTCGTCGAATTTCTCGATTTCTACCTTCCATAAGTACGACGTGATACCAATGGTTCGAACCTGTTCCACCATAGTATTGAATGTCACTAAACCGATGAAGAACGCCCTCTAGTTCAACCCCCTCGAGACATGCTTTTAGTTGTTCTTCCGTTAGCGTGCCAAAAACACGGACCGCATATTCGCGATCGATCACAAAAGAAGGATGCATTAACCGGTGCGCTAATAGTCCATTATTTGTAAAGAGCAACAGTCCACTTGTTGCCACGTCTAGGCGACCTACAGATATCCAACGTTGATTATTTAGCTTCGGTAGCTGATCGAATACCGTTACTCGATGCTGAAAGTCCCGCTTTCTTGAAACAATCTGTCCAGGTGCTTTATTCATGATCAATACGCGGGCTTGCGTGCTGCTATCAATTTTGGCGATTCGTTTGCCATTGAATTCAACGCGATCGGATACTCCAATTCGCTGACCTTGGTGAGCGATTTTTCCATTGACGGTTACTTGCCCATCGAGTATGCAACGTTCCATTTCTCGACGGGATCCTAGGCCGCGGTCGGCAAGGAACTTTTGTAACTTTTGAGTAGGTTGATCGCTCAAGTCAGCGGCCTCAGTCAGTGCTGGGATCGCGGGAGCTCTTGGTGTCAGAAGTTTCTTTAGTTGAGTCCGAGTCAAGATTAGGTAGCCCTTCGATGCCTAACTCGGTAACATGCATTGATAGCTCGTCAGCTTCTTGTAGCTCTGGAAGCTCGTCTAAGGATCGGAGTCCAAAATAGTCAAGAAACGTAGCAGTCGTTCCGTAAGTCATCGGTCGTCCAGGTGAATTTCTAGTACCTAGTTCTTTTACCCAACCACGATCCATGAGGTTTCGAATGGTGTTGGTGTTTACACTGACACCACGAATCTGTTCAATTTCGCCACGGGTGATCGGTTGTCGATAGGCGATTAAAACCAATGTTTCCAGGGTCGCACGAGAGTACTTCCGAGGTCTTTGTCGTAACAACTTAGCAACCCAAGAGCTCATGTCAGCTCCAATCTGGAGTCGAAAACCCGATTTCACTTCCGTCAATTCGTAGGGTCGTGTTTCGCAGTCTTGTTCGATCAAATAGAGAGCACGAGGCACGAGTTCTAATAACTCCTGCTGCTTTTCCGGATCGTCTTCAATCACATTAATAATCTGTTGCTGGGTGAGCGGACTTTCCGACACCAGTAGCAAGGTTTCTACGATCCGTTTAACTTCGGTTATCGCTAGCACAACATGGAGCTAATGAGCTCCATCCCTCCCCAAGTCTTCTGTTGTCGTTTCGAAAATTCGAGACTCCTCTGTTCGGTGCAAAGTAGCGGGTATCAAGTCGCTGAAGCTGTCCCACCAAGGAAAATTGGTGCAAATTGTTCGTGTTGTACTAACACAATATGGCCCGTCTTAACTAGCTCTAATACCGCTAGAAAGGTGACGACCACAAGTTCTTTGTTCTCGATTTCGCCAAGAAACTCCTGAAATGAAACAAAATCGGCTGACCCAAGAACTGTCTGAAGAATGAATTCCATACGTTCCTCAACCGATAAAGGCTCAGGACTGACTTCATAGTCTTGAATTAATCGGACACGGTCTAGAATATCGCTGAATGCGAGTAATAACTCGCGCATCTCTACAGGTACAGGAGCAACTTTAACCAGTTGTTCGTCATAAGATGCGTGAATTGGGAACACATCCCTGTCCATACGCGGTAATTGATCTAGCTCGCCTGCAGCGTTTTTGAACGTCTCGTAATCCAATAAGCGGCGGACGAGTTCGGCCCGCGGATCAGTTTCCTCTTCCTCTTCTTCGTGTGCTCGAGGTAGTAGCATGCTCGACTTAATTTGAGCTAATGTTGCTGACATTACTAAATAGTCCCCAGCTAACTCCAACCGCATGGTTGTCATCATGTCGATGTATGCCATATATTGCTTTGTGACTTCTGCAATGGGAATATCCAAAATGTCTAAGTTTTGCCGTCGTATGAGGTAAAGCAACAAATCTAATGGTCCGGTGAAGGCTTGTAGTATGACTACGAGAGCATCCGGCGGAATGTACAAATCTTCCGGTATTAAATCTCGATCGTAGGTCGGCGTCTTTTCCGTCGAAAGATCTTGAGTGGACTTAATTTCTGTGTTCATCGAAGACTGATTCCAATCGCTGATTTGACGTCTTCTAGAGTCTCTTTAGCAACAGTTCGCGCATTTTCTGATCCTTCCTGAATTACATGTCGAACTCGTTGTGCATCCTCCAAATAAGGCTCAGCACGGGACCGAAAGACTCGTTGTTCTTGTTGCAATGCATCAATTAGTGGACCTTTACAGTCCAAACAACCAATACTAGCGGATGTGCATCCATTAGTGACCCAGTCCAAAGTTTCCGGTGGTGAATAAATCTTGTGTAATGAGAAAGTGGGACACTTTTCTGGATCACCAGGATCGTTTCGACGTACTCGAGCTGGATCGGTTTGCATTGTCCGAATCTTTTGTTCTAGCTGTTTAGGTTCTTCACGTAAGTAGATCGTGTTGTTGTAGGACTTGGACATCTTTTCTCCATCCAGTCCAGGCAGCGTGGCAGTCTCAGTAAGCAAGACTTCTGGTTCCGGTAGTAATACTCTTCCGACACCCTCTAAATAACCCAACAAACGTTCTCTTTCGTCTTCGTTCAAATAATGTTGTTCAAACAGTTGCGCTCGTATCCGTTCGATCCCTTCAGAATTGCCAGCTTCGACAAATTTCCGTTGAACCGATCGATATTGTTGTCGCAGTTTCTTCGGCAAGCGTTCGACCGCTTTTTGCGCGACTGACTCCCAGTGGTGCCCACGACCAAAAGTGAAATTGAATGTACGAGCAATTTCACGAGTGAGTTCGACGTGGGCAACTTGATCTGCGCCTACGGGTACACGCCCACCTCGATACATCAAAATGTCAGCTGCTTGAAGTACTGGGTAGCCCAAGAATCCGTAAGTATTTAGATCGCGGTCATTAAGCCGCTTAATCGTGTCTTTGTATGTAGGTACGCGTTCCAACCACGACAGAGGCGTAATCATGGAAAGCAATACATGAAGTTCTGCATGTTCCGGTACTTTACTCTGTACGAACACAGTAGCTGACGAAGGTGAAACTCCACTAGCAAACCAATCCACCAACATATCGTGGGTGTCCTGTTCGATAAGTTCAGTCGAGTGGTAATTCGTGGTAAGAGCATGCCAATCCGCAACAAAAAAGAAACACTCGTACTTGTGTTGTAGATTCGCCCAATTCTTGATCGCACCGTGGTAATGACCAAGATGCAGACGACCCGTCGGGCGCATACCAGAAACAACGCGATCTTCGTTCAAAACTCAGAAACTCTCAATAATAAAAAGTATGTTAAACGCGAGACAAAGATTTGTTAGTCAATTTGCTAAGCAAAAGACAAATTTACAATCATTCCTGACCCGGTAGCTCACCGAGACCTTGACGAACAATCGTTGGAAAACCATTTTCGAGATTGACGAGTGTAGTGAATTCCTGTCCGAGTGCTCCGCCATCCAAGATAGCGTCAACGTCATGTTCTAGCCGACTTCTAAAGGTCTTCGGATCCGTCAAGGGAAAGTCTTCATCGGGCAAGATCATCGTAGTAGACAGAATAGGCTCATTCAGTGTTTCCAAGAGAGCTAGTGCAATTTCGGAATCGGGAATACGCAATCCAATTGTCTTTCGCTTGGTCCCCACTACACGTCTTGGCACGTCTCTAGATGCCTTCAAGATGAAAGTGAAAGGACCGGGTGTTGCTCTTCGAATCAATCGATATGAGGCATTGTCCACTAGCGCATAATTGGACAGATCAGATAAATCTTTACAAACCAGTGTCATTAAGTGGTTCGATTGTAGTTTTCTAATTGTGCGTATCCGATCGAGGGCATTGGCATCTGTTAACCGGCAACCGAGTGCATAGGTGGCATCGGTAGGGTAAACGATGACTCCAGTCGAACGCAAAATTTTAACAGCCTCATTGATCAATCTAGGTTGTGGATGAGTCGGATGAATTTCAAAAAATTGACTCAAAAAAATCTCCTGTTTACTCTACTCGAAACCAGTCAATAGGCTCGTACCCATGGCTTTGAAGATAGCTATTTGTTTTCGAAAAGTGGCGGCAGCCAAAGAAACCTCGATCTGCGGAGAGTGGTGAGGGGTGGGGCGCTGATAACACATAATGTCTATTCCTATCAACAATCTCTCCTTTCCTTTGTGCGGGACTACCCCATAGCAAGAATACGACGTGTTCGCGTTGTTCATTTACTACTTTCACGATTTGGTCAGTGAACTGTTCCCACCCATATCCTTGGTGTGAACCAGATCGGCCCGCAACCACAGTTAGTACTGAGTTTAACAACAGCACCCCTTGCGCTGCCCAGCTCGTTAAACATCCCCGATTCATTGGAAACTCTTGGTTTGATGTCGATGACGCATGCATGTCGTCTTGAATCTCCTGAAATATGTTCCGCAATGATGGAGGTGGTCGTACACCAGGTTTCACGCTAAAACTGAGACCGTGGGCTTGACTTTCACCGTGATAGGGGTCTTGACCAATGATAACAACGCGGACTTGATCAAGAGGACAATAATCCAGCGCACTGAAGATTTCCCCCATCGGTGGGTAGACTCGTTTCCCAGCCCGTAGTTCCGATTGTAAAAACGTCCGCAAACGCGCCATATATGGTGCTTGAAGATCTTCCGTCAGAACACTCTTCCAAGAGG
Organism: Pseudomonadales bacterium; assembly: GCA_011525295.1. Taxonomy (GTDB): domain Bacteria; phylum Pseudomonadota; class Gammaproteobacteria; order Pseudomonadales; family Azotimanducaceae; genus Bin55. Next base: position 20,855 of record WTGV01000064.1, read on the forward strand.
GATGAAGCCTAATTCGGTCTTTTGTTTCCGTCATGGGTTGACGGATTTCATCTGCGGAAAGAGTAATACATCTCGAATCGTAGATGTGTTAGTGAAGAGCATAACCAGTCGATCAATCCCTAGTCCCTCTCCAGCTGTTGGGGGTAATCCATATTGCAACGCGGTGATGTAATCTTGATCGAAATGCATTGCCTCATCATCGCCACGTTCTAAGCGTTGTACTTGGTTTTGGAATCGTTCGACTTGATCTTCCGGGTCGTTTAGCTCTGAAAAACCATTTGCGATCTCACGCCCACCGACGAAGTATTCAAACCGATCTGCAAACAGAGGATCAGCCTCATTTCGCCGTGCCAAAGGCGAAATTTCAACTGGATATTGCACGATGAAACAAGGTTGAATCAATGTATGTTCTACCAACGTCTCGAAAACTTCGTTTAGCACCCCACCCCACCCTAAATCGCTAGGCAGCGAAACATCGTGCTGTGCGGCGTATTGTCTCAATACTCTCTCGTCCCGGAGATCAGAGGTCTGAGACACTCCTAAAGCTGAGGCTACACTCTCCTCCATGGTCAACACTTTTGGTACCTTCGTAAAGGTAATGTCGTGGTCGCCCCATCGAATAGTGTCTGTCTGACATAGTGCTTGCGCCACTTCGTAAATCAGTTCACTCGTTAACGCAATCAAATCTTCATAAGTCGCGTATGCTTGATAGAATTCCAGCATGGTGAATTCTGGATTGTGTCGAGTCGACAAGCCTTCATTTCGAAAGTTTCGATTAATCTCGTAAACCCTTTCGAAACCACCTACGACTAGACGTTTTAGATACAACTCCGGCGCGACACGAAGGAATAGATCCATTTCAAGCACGTTGTGATGCGTGACGAATGGTTTCGCAACTGCACCACCTGGAATCGGGTGCATCATGGGAGTTTCAACTTCTAAATAACCTCGAGAGTCAAAGAACTGTCGAACGGATTTGATAACTTGTGACCGCGTCTCAAACACCATTCGGGAACTCTCGTTTGCGATTAAATCGAGATAACGTCGACGATACTTAAGCTCCTGATCCTCAATGCCTTGGTACTTGCTTGGATATGGTTGCAGTGATTTCGTCAACAGCTTGAACTCGGAAGCCTGTACTGTAAGTTCACCTTTGTTTGTTCGCATTAACGTCCCGCTAATACCGACAATGTCTCCCAAGTCGGTTAACTCCTTAAATAGAGTGTACTGTTCGTTTGAGAGCGAATCTGATCTCAAATAACACTGTAGAGTCCCGGATACGTCCCGGAGGGACACGAAACTAGCTCGGCCCATGTCGCGCCGCAGAACAATTCGACCAGCTAAAGTAACCGAAAGTTGATCCTGTTCGAGTTGCTCTTTAGTCGCGTTTACGTACTCGTTCTGTAATTCAACAGCAAAGTGCGTTCTGCGCCAGTCATTGGGAAAGGCCTCGCCTAGTTCGCGCAACCGCGCTAATTTCTTTCGCCGAACGGCAACTTCGTCGCGATCGTTCATTAGATACCTGCTAACAAATTTGCTTCCATGAATGTTTTAAGATCTCCATCTAAGACTCGATCAGGGTCGGACCGCTCAACTCCAGTACGATGATCCTTCACTCGAGATTGATCAAGAACATAAGAGCGAACTTGGCTGCCGAATCCGATCTTCGGTTTAGCATCTTCCATAGCTTGTCGCTCAGCTTGTCTCTCTTCTTGAATCATATAGAAGAGTTTCGCTCGTAATTGTTTCCACGCCTGTGCCCTGTTCTTGTGCTGAGAGCGTTCACTTTGGCACTGTACGACGGTCTTCGTGGGCAGATGTGTAAGACGCACAGCCGAGTCGGTCTGATTCACGTGTTGTCCCCCAGCACCACTCGCTCGATACGTGTCCGTACGTACGTCACTTGGATCAATTTCCACGTCCACATCATCGTCAATGTCGGCGTAAACAAACACCGAAGCGAAAGAGGTGTGCCGTCTGTGGTTGGAGTCGAATGGGGAATTTCTAACTAAGCGATGCACTCCGGTTTCTGTTCTCAGCCAGCCGTAGGCGTGATCACCCTGGACCAAGATTGTCGAACTGCGAATCCCAGCGATGTCCCCATCGGAAAGTTCGACAATACGGTACTTGTAGCCATTCTTTTCACACCATTGGACATACATTCGAAAGAGCATGCTTGCCCAGTCTTGTGACTCAGTACCACCCTCGCCAAATTGAATGTCGATGTACGCGTTCTGCGGGTCAAGTTCGTTTGAGAACATTTTTCGAAGTTCCAAGTCTTGCAAAGACGTTTCCACAACGTCTAGCTGCAAGTCGATTTCACCAAACATCTCTGTATCTTGCTCCTCAATCGCTAACGCGAAGAATTCTTCAGATTCCTGTAACTGATTCAGAATTTGTTCAATACCTTGTATGGACGTTCTCAGCGATGATTGCTCTTTGGCCAGAGCTTCAGACAAGGAGACATCACTCCAAACCTCAGGGTTCAAGAGTTCTAGCTCGATTTCCGCTAGTCGGTCTTTGTTCGCTTCGTAGTCAAAGAGAGTCTCGATATGCGATAGTACGAATACGCAAGTCTTTTAATCGTTCTCTTATCGAGGTTAATTCAGCCAAAGAAATTCTCCAAAATTAGTTAGTTGTCGTTTAGTTGGTTAATGGTTCCACACATTCAACGATGAGTTGTAAAGTTTGGCGGTCGCGGTAGTCATTGATTGCGGGTCGAAAAGCAATTTTCACCTCATCGGGTACATGAGAGTCACGTTGAAACATGATGCCATCAAATAGTTGTTTGCCTCGAATCAATTCTAACTTCAAGTGTTTCCCATTTGAAGTAAAGTGTTGACTCAATACTCGGAAGTTTCCATGAAAGAGTGGTTTCGGAAACGCTTGCCCCCAAGGTCCCAAAGAATCGATCTGTTTTACGAAGTCTAGTGAAAAATGGTGATCTTCCAACTCGCCATCCGTATACAAAACGGCATCGAAGGCGTTCTCTGGTGCGCGTTGACGAACAAAGTTATCAAAAATGTTCGCAAAACGTTCAAAACTCTCGCGATGAATCGTAAGCCCGGCTGCCATCGCATGACCTCCATGAGAATGAATCAACTGTGGATACGCTGAAGCTATGTCGGCGATCACGTCCCGAATGTTGATACCAGGTATGCTCCGTCCGGAACCCTTGAGTAGGATTGATCTAACACCTCTTCCAGCAGCAAACGCAATAGTCGGTCTATGTATGGTTTGCGCAAGCTTTCCTGCGACAAGCCCGACTACACCTTCATGATAGTTCTTATCAAAAATACAAACTCCACACCGAGTCGGATCAATATTTTCTGTGACTGCGTCCAAAGCGATTTCGGTCATGTCATGTTGAATCTCTCGACGTTCCTTGTTTATCTTTTGCAGCTCGGTTGCGTACCGCATGGCCGTGTCGTTATCCTCTGCCAATAACGTATGTATGCCAACGCTAATGTCTGTTAATCGCCCCGCGGCGTTCAATCGAGGACCGATCTGGAATCCGAGATTTTCTTCATCGATTTTCTTGATGTCGACACCACTCACGGTACAGAGTGTTTCTATACCCGGTCTCGTTCGTCCACCTTGCATTCTTTTTAAGCCCTGAGTAACCAGTAATCGGTTGTTTCGATCTAGAGGTACCAAATCGACAACCGTACCAAGAGCAACAAGATCTAAATATGAAGCTAAGTTCGGAGCAGTGATATTGTTCTTCTCAAAATATCCAGATCGATCGAGTTGTCGCCGTACCTGTAGCATCAAATAAAACACCACCCCGACGCCAGCTGGCTGACTACCGAAATCACAACCAAGTAGCTGTGGATTCACGATTGCATTAGCTGGAGGAAGCTCTTTCGGTGGTAGGTGATGATCTGTGATGACTACGTCGATGTCGTTTTCCCTTGCAAAGGTCACCCCGTCGTTCGAACTGATCCCATTGTCTACAGTGATGATTAAGTTCGGTTCGAAACGCAAAAGCGTTTCTACAAACTTCTTTGTCAATCCGTAGCCCAAATCGAAGCGGTTGGGCACCGCAAAATCGACTTGTTCTGCACCAAATGCTCTAAGTGCTGATACACAAAGTACGCTAGCAGTCGCACCGTCTGTATCGAAGTCCCCGGCAATAATGACTCGCTCCTGTCTTTCAATTGCGTCTACTACTCGGCGCGCCGCATCTTCGACTCCCGACAGTTTTTCTACAGGGATCAGATTTCGAAAGCCGTAGTCAAGATCTGCCGCGCTCTTAACTCCTCGGGTCGTGAGGATGCGCGCAAGCACTGGGTCTAGTTGAAGTTCCTCACTTAGCTGCTTCCAGTGGTCTGCGACGGGACGTTCCCGTATGGAGGACGTGACCATTCAGTCAAATGCTTGGTTTACAGGATAATCCTGTGTCTCGGTCATCAATGGAGTGTTGGCTTGTGACTATCCCCGCGAATGTACGATTGCAGATTGTAGAGACGACTGTGTAGTTGTGTAATTAAGAGTCGGAACTCTCAAGTTGCTCCAAAATTCGAACCAATTGTGCAGGCTTTTGATATCCCGGAATCAAGCTACCATCTGTAAGAATCATTGCAGGTGTGCCTTGAACTTGCATTTTTAGTCCGAGTTGGTGATGCTCAGCCACGGGATTTTCACAGCTTTTTTGTTCAATTTCCTTGCCGTTTTTTAGTAAAGTCATGGCCGCGTTGGGATCATCAGCACACCAAGCCGAAACTAAATAGTTGGCACTTGAGGATTCCAAACCAGCACGAGGGAAGGCTAGATATCGAATTTCGATGCCAGCCTTGTTGTAATCATCCATGTCTTGATGAAGCATACGACAATAACCACACGTAATATCGGTGAACACATAGACTACTGCAGACTCTGACTCATCGGTTGTATCGGGAGCGAAATTTATGGACTCATCCTCGTCCAAAGCTTGTAACAGCTTCCATCTTGATTCGTTTCTGCTCTCTAGTGTTAGGTTTATTGGGTATTGCGAGTCTTCGCGCATTTGATAAATCGAACCGAGAAAAAAGTGCTTTCCTGTCCCGGTGACGTATATGAATTCGCTTGCTGGGGTTTCGACTAAAAAGAGATTCTCTACGGGAGTCTCTTCAATCGACTGAACTTTTCCCCCGAGACGTCGAACTGTTTCCTTCACGGCTTCTCGTTTTTGTTCTAATTCTGTATCCGTCGCGTTCGATTCCGTTGTTTCTTGAGTGTTGCTGGACACTCCGAAAAACAGCAGACCGACTATCATGAGTGAAATTAATGCCGTCGGTATGTTTCTTCGATGTTCTTTATCCATTTTGAATTTTTATCCCCTAGGATGATGTTGCGTGTGTATGTTTTTTAGCCGTTGAGTGGCGACATGTGTATAGATTTGGGTCGTAGACAGGGTTTCATGACCAAGCATTAGTTGCACTGAACGTAAGTCCGCACCATGATTGAGTAAGTGCGTTGCAAACGCATGCCGCAATGAGTGTGGAGAAACTGGTTTCTCGATTCCAGCGCGTTGAGCGTATCGTTTGATTCCATGCCAAAATGTTTGTCTGCTCATTCTTTGAGCGCGAATACTTGGGAAAAGTTCGTTACAAGCACCACCCTTCAATAACTCCGGACGAATATTGTGCAAATATCGCTGCAACCAGTCTTGTGCGTCTTCACCTAATGGAACGATGCGTTCCTTTGAGCCTTTTCCAAATACTCTCACGACGCCCTGTCGGACATTCACCGCGCTTGTAGGAAGATTCACGATCTCGCTTACGCGTAGACCGGTTGCGTACATTAACTCCAACATTACTCGATCTCGAAATTCCCACGTGCGTTTCTCCACTAGAGGCGCGTTAAGCAAATCATCGACATCTTCTTCTGTGAGTACGACCGCTAACGCGCGACCAAGTTTCGGTAGCTGAATATGAGCGCAAGGATTGTGATTAACGAGTCCTCGCTCAATCGCATAGGTATAGAAACCTCGAAGGGTAGACAGCGTGCGCGCAGACGATCTTGACGACACGCCCGAGCGCTGTCGAAATGCTAAATAGTTCAGGATCGTTGCTTCATCACAATCAAGTAATGAGTTGCCCATCCACCTAAAAAACTGTAATAAGTCTCGTTGATAAGCGTCGCAGGTTGCTACCGACAAGCCTTTTTCGAGCCATACATGTTGCATGTATCGCCGAATTTCCGTCGGTATATCCTTGTTGTCTTTGTCTGCCAAATCAGACATCCATGTCATTCTCACAGTTCAACATTTGAGCATCGAACTGTTTAAAGAGTTTAACTCAAGCTTACTCTATTATGCTTAAAGTTAAACTTTTTCTTTGATCCGAGCAGAACGACCAGAGCGATCTCGTAAATAATAGAGTTTTGCCTTCCGCACATCTCCTCGCCGCAACACTTTAATAGACTCAATCGCCGGACTGTGCGTCTGAAATGTTCGTTCCACTCCAACTCCATGGGAAATCTTCCGTACGGTGAATGAGGAGTTCAGGCCACGATTCTGTTTCGCGATCACAGCACCTTCAAAGGCTTGCAGTCGATCTCTCGAACCTTCCCGTACAACGACGCGAACAGAAACCGTGTCTCCAGCCCGAAACTCGGGTACTGAATCCTTCATTTGTTCATTTTCGATCTGTTCAATTATTTTGTTATTTCGCACAGAGATTCCTCCTCGACAGTTTCTAAATTCGCGGGCTGGTCATTTAATACACATGCACGCAATTCCGCAGATTCCTTTTCTTCATTGACTCGTTGGAGCAACAAATCGGGTCGTCGTTTCCAAGTTTTTTCTATTCGTTGCTGGTGTCGCCAACGTTCTACCTCACGGTGGTCCCCTGAAAGCAACACTTCGGGTACTTCCACACCCTCAAAAACCCGGGGACGAGTGTATTGAGGACAGTCTAATAGATAATCTGTGAACGACTCGCACTCTATTGATTCAGGATTGTTCACCGTACCCTCAATATATCGACCAATTACGTCAACTATAACGGATGCAGCCAGTTCCCCGCCACTAAGCACATAGTCTCCGATGGATATTTCCAAATCTACGTAGTTTGTGATAAACCTCTCATCAACGCCCTCATATCGACCCGCGACCAACAACAGCGCGTCGAGTTGCGACAGTTCTTTTGCTAGAGATTGTGAAAAACGCTTACCTTGTGGGGACAGTAACACAGTTTTGAGTGTTCTTGGTCTGACTCTTTCTCGTGCGGACCGTACGCATGCTGCTAATGGTTCGGCCGCCATAACCATGCCAGGACCGCCACCAAACGGTCTGTCGTCGACACTTCCATAAGAGTTCAATGGATAGTCTCTCGGGTTAAGTGTCTCAAGCGAAATATCGCCTCGTTCGATCGCACGACCTACTACCCCTTCCTTTAATGAAGCCTGCACTAAGTCCGGAAATATCGTTACGACACCAAGCCACATTTTTGAGTCCATTACGCCCAATCTCGATCCCAAGACACCGTTATCTTTGATCCTGAATCTACGTTGTGAACGTACTCCGGTATGAACGGAATCATCAAATCTTGTTCAGACCCGACTCGTACCACCAAAACCGGATGTGCACCATTCCAAGCTACATCGTGCACCACACCCAAATGCTCCGATTTCAAATTGATCACTTCCACGCCCAATAGATCAACCCAATAGTGTTCTTTTTCATCAAGCATGGGTAAAACATCTCGCGGGACTCCTATTAGTTTGTTGACGTATTTGTCAGCTTCGTCGCGAGAATTGGATTTTTCGAAACACACCAACATACTATTTCCCTTGGGTTGGATCGAGAAATCGCTGACAACACTCCAATCTTCGGCATCACTGCGTTCGTCTCGCAATGCCCATGGTCGATACTGAAAAAGGTTTTCGGGTGGGTCGGTGAAACTAGTGAGGTGGTTCCACCCCTTAACACCAAATGGTCGAGACACACGCCCAACGACCACGAATGACTGTGTGATTGCCGATTGCATGTTTTCTAAACACTGAGATTTTTGTCAAATGATCAATTTATGAGGACTTGTCATCATCAGACTTCGCATCCTCGTCGTCTGAAGCCTTTTCGACATCGGGCTCACCGGTCGTGTCTTCTGTAGCATCCTCTGATGAGTCAACTTCGGCTGATTGAGCTGCTGTCTCAGACTCAACTGCATCGTCTTGTTCTACAGGTTCCTCTTCTTCAACATCAGTGCTCGAATCAGTTGATTCCTCAGAGGTTTCTTCTTCCTCTGCCGAGTCTTCAGAGACCGTGTCGTCTTCAGCTTCTTCCGCGGGTTCCTCTACTTCTTCGGTGGCCTCGGCACCGGCTTCTATGTCCACAGACTCTTCTTGGGAAACTGTGTCTTCGGCAACGTCTTCTAACCCGGCGCTCTCTTCCGATGCTGTCTGTTCTTCTTCTTGATCATCGGCGCTCGAGCGTTCAACTTGCTCGGGCACGACAGGTTCCGGTGGTAGCGCATCCAATATACGGGCTCTAGCAACAATGCTCTTTACTTTCGGCGACAATTGTGCGCCGACACTCAACCAGTAGTCGACACGTTCGAGGTCGACCCGCATCGGTTCGGATTTGCCGCGCGCAACGGGATCGTAAAAACCAACTCTTTCGATAAATCTTCCGTCTCGAGGACTACGCTTATCAGCCACCGCCAGATGGTAAAACGGCTTTTTCTTTGTACCTGCTCGAGACAGGCGAATTACTACCATGTTGAGTTTAGAACCAATGCTAAATTAAAGCGTGGAATTTTACAAGAATTGTACCAATTATGGAAATTACAAGAGTATATTCGATGGCGATGTGCTCGAGTTACCTTCACTAGGCAAGTAAAAACGGGGGAAAGAGGCAAGATTGAGTGCTAAACTAATACAACATCGATACGCAGGTGCAAGCCATATAGACTAGTACTAGCCTATTTCAAACATGCTCAAACGTGGAATATTGTCGGTATTTGAGTGCCAAGAATGAAACTACGAAATTATGTGCGTTTTCAAGATTCCCACTTTGTCGATCGTACAATGAAGATTTGCAATTGTTGTGAGTTTCATCTCTTGAAAGTGAGATTTAAACTCATGGACCAACTACTCAATTCACTGAATGTTGTCGTATTCATCGCATCGGGGAATGGGTGTCGCTGGTAACTTGCACTTTGAACCAAATCATCCCGAACACGATGAGCAATCTTCAGTCCAACACTCATGCGAGAATTAATCTGGTAATCGATACCAACCATGACGTTGATAGCCCAAACCCAATCGACCAAGTCTGTTTTCTGAAGCACGTTGAAGTTCGAAGCAGGCGGCCCATCACACTGATCGCTGATACAAGCATAATCCGAGCGAAAAAGTAGTTCCTCGATTTCAGCTCGAGCAACTCCCACGCCGATTCCAATGTAGCTCGTTAGAGGAAGATTGTTCGCGAATTGGAAATCACGGTATGAATTCACCATTAACCCGGTGAACGAAATACCTCCTATCGTAGATTCAACAACACTGCTGTATTCAGAATTCTCGTTCAGTAGTAAGGGAGATCCATCCAGAAACGTGATTCTGTCATAAATCTGGAGTGTGTCGTTGCTTGCAAGTGTGAAAGCTGTTTCCAGTCTATATTTGCGAATAGACTTGCCAATTGATAGTTCTATTCCGTACCTAGTACTAGTGTCCAAATCGTAGTACCATCTGTATCCCCTAGGTTCCTGAGGACACACGAACGTCGGATAGCAGACCCGATCATTGTTGAAACCAGCTTGTTTCACCGTGTCCATCCAGTCAGTGCCGACAGAAATTCCGAAATACCACTCGGTGCTTTGAGCGATCAAGTTGCTCGTACAAATGATTGAAAGCACGATCGTGCACACTAGTTTCAATGTCTTCTCCATTCTATTTTCTCAACGAGGTAGTCAAACATTCACCGCCTGAAACAGCACACAGCTTGAACTTTCATTTCATCTTCAGCTGTTCTGGATTCATCGCTGCCATCGCTCTTGAGAGATGTTTCTTACGACCCATGCGCTTCATTTGCTTCTCTAGCTGCTGAAATTTGCGCATCGTGAGATTTACATCTTGGACCCGCGTACCACTGCCATTTGCAATTCTCTTTTTGCGCGACGGCGAGTTATTGACGAGGTTAGGAAACAACTTTTCTCTCGAAGTCATAGAGTCGATTATCACGCATTGTTTCTGAATCTCCGCTTCGTCGACGTCTTTGATTTTTGCATTCATTGAACCTAAATTCGGCAACATATCAAGCATGCTTGAGCGTCCTCCCATCTCAACGAACTGCGATAACTGGTCGCGCATGTCTTCTAGATTGAATTTTCTGCCACTCACGATTTTCTTGCCGAGCCGTTGAGCTTTCTTGTGGTCAAGTTTTCGTTCTGCTTCTTCGAGGTACGAGAGCACGTCTCCCATTCCCAGAATCCGCGAAGCGATTCGATCGGGGTGGAAAGGCTCTAACGAATCTATGCCTTCACCTGTTCCAATGAACTTTATGGGTTTGCCCAGAACTGATCGAACTGACAAAGCAGCACCACCTCGTGTATCCGCGTCTGCTTTAGCTAGAATTACGCCAGTTAACGGTAGCGCTTCCTGGAATGCTTTCGCGGTAGTGGCGGCATCTTGACCCGTCATCGCGTCGACGACGAAAAGTGTTTCCCTAGGTTGTAATACTTTGTGTAGCTTTGTAATCTCAGCCATCATCGTTTCATCTACTGTTAAGCGACCCGCGGTGTCCACAACCAACACTTCATCAAACTGCTTCTGTGAGTCGTTTAAGGCACTCATTACAATTTTTTCAGGACTATTGTCGATATTGGAGGGTATGCATCGAACACCTGCTTCTCCCGCTAAGATCTCAAGTTGTTCGAGTGCGGCGGGACGATACACGTCTGCAGAAACAACAGCTACTTGCTTCTCTTCGCGCTCTTTCAACAGTTTCGCGAGTTTAATAGCTGTAGTGGTTTTACCGACACCCTGAAGCCCAGCCATCAATACTACATTGGGATGACTCCCACCATCAAGATCAAGCCGAGTATTTGTTCCTCCCATGACCTCGACTAAGGACTCATGAACGATCTTTATGAATGCATCACCCGGCTGGGTTTGTCGAGCTACTGTTTGGCCGATTGCTTTTTGCTGTACGGTTTGTACAAAATCAAGTACGACACTAAACGCGACATCAGCATCCAACAGCGCAGTGCGGACTTCCCGCATGGCGTCTTTTATGTTGCTTTCCGTTAGCTTCCTGTGCTTTAGAGGGAGCAGGACGTTCGATAACTTGTCAGATAGATTGTTAAACACTTGGAAAAAATTTGTGGATCATTGAGCCCAGAACATGGGGCTATCGTTACAAAGTATAGGTAAGAACCTATGCCGCAGACTCTACTCTACAGCCAACTCCATCTTTTACTCATCATCTCAACTCTGTCAAAATGACATTCGCGGACCTTGCCGTTCCCTTAATGATCGGAATAAGCTACCTGACGGCTGCGGTTCTGGTTTTTGGTCTCCGCGGTTCTAAACGTGGTCTGTACAGCGTTGTTTATGTTCTCGGAATCTTGGCGACTGTTCTTCATGCCGGGTACGCCTATTCTCGATTTTGGGTTCCAGGAGGAATCGACTTCGCAATCTATCCAATCCTGCTCGTGGTTACGTTGTGTATCGCGTTAATCGTGCAAGTTGAACACATTTACCAACCCACCCGGGCGAAACCCATCTTATTCGTATCCTACGTCGTGGTTGGACCAGTAATCGCAATCGGTGCATTGTTTCATCAAGAAGGTGCTCATGTAACAAACGCGTTGCCCAACTTGACCGTACATGCGCTTTCGAGTCTCGCCGCATACTCCATATTAGCTTATGCCGCTTGCCATGCGATCTTACTGATTTATCTCGACTATGCACTTAGAGCAAACGCCACTAACGCGTTCCTAAGTATGTTTCCCCCACTTGAGTCGGCGGAGAAGATTCTGTTTAATGCAATCTGGGTTGGGTTGCTGTTATTGACCGGCGCGAATGTATCAGGCTTAGTGTTTTTCTGGGGAGAGCTATTTTCAGAGATAAGTCATCTGCATATGATTTTTACGATGATCGCGTGGGTGTTGTATGCATTCGTAATGTTCGGTCACTTTAAGTTTGGCTGGCGAGGAAACTTTACAACGAGACTGTCGCTCATTGCATTCGCCTTTCTATTGGCTGGCTACTTTGGCTTACGGTTCATACTCAGGCTGACCGCTTAAACAGACACACTATTCGAAATATGGATCTCTCTCTCATATTCCAAGGAATCGCAGTTTTCTTGTTATTGCTGTGTAGTGCATATTTCTCTAGTTCAGAAACAGCAATGATGAAGCTGAATCCTTACCGGCTCAAACACATGGTGTTAGAGGGGCACCGCGGGGCGCGAAAAGCGAATCGAATGTTGCGCAAGACAGACCGGTTATTAAGCGTAATTCTCATCGGGAATAACTTAGTAAATATTTGCGCAGCGGTAATAACCGCTAACATTTGCAAAGAGCTGTTCGGTTTTCTCGGCGAGGCCACAGCCGACGCCATATCTGTCATATCGTTGACGATAGTCGTGCTGATTTTTGCGGAAATTGCACCAAAAACCATTGCCGCGAGACGACCAGAGACGATCGCATTTCCGTCAACTTATCTGCTCGACCCTTTACAACGATTACTAGCACCCGTCGTAACGTTTGTGAACTATTTCGCTCGAATGCTCGTTGACCTCTTCGTGAAAAAAGTCAAGGCGGAACCCTCCTCCTTGTCTCTCGATGAATTGCGTACCGTCGTACAGCGCGACAGTGACATTGATCTAAAGCGTCAGGCTATGTTATTAGGGATTTTGGATCTAGGGAAAGCGACGGTCAACAACATCATGATCCCCTACCAGAAAGTTAAAGGCGTCGACGTGGCGAAACCTAAAGAAGCAATCGTCCGAGATATAGTCACCGCTCAGCATACTCGACTCCCAGTATATCATGAAGAACTGAATGGCGTTATTGGCGTATTCCACATGAAACGTTCGGGCGAACTCTTTGAATCTGGCGAATTTGACCAAAAACATTTTGAAAGTGAATTAGAACCCCCAACTTTCGTACCGAGTGGTACTCCCTTGTCGACTCAGTTGATTAACTTTCAACAAAACAAACAAAGGATTGCCCATGTAGTCGATGAATATGGTACGATCTTAGGAATTGTGACTTTGGAAGACATCCTTGAAGAAGTCGTGGGAGAATTCACGACCGACATCAACGCTACCGTCACCGATGTCTACCCTCAGAACGACGGGACCTTCGTAATCAATGGGCGGGCACTTCTACGAGAAATCAACGTTAGCTTGAACTGGGATCTCCCGATCACTGGACCTAGAACGATGAATGGTCTAATATTGGAGAGTCTTGAAGTTATCCCGGACGGACCTACGTGTGTTAAAATCGAAACCGAAGATGCTCAGTTCATTATGGAGACGATCCTAGTGCGGGAGAACGTTATTAGGAGTTTGCGTGTCACATATGAAAAGATTGACAGAGAATCGAGCGAAGACGATGAAGAATCTAAAGAGAAAGAACAGGAGACCAAAACGTGATTTTTTCAGCATTTAGACGATGGTTCAGCCGCTCTAAATCGACTTCAAATAGGCCCGCAGAAAGCGCGGAGAGTATGTTTATCGCACCCGCGGTAGCCCCTGTCGGCGCTATTCACCCATCAGATTCAGATACGGAAGCCGACGATACTGAAGCTGTGGAGGGAAAGGCCATCGATACCGATACCGGCGTCGACTCCTCTGGCGGAGAATCTAGTTGTGGGGCTTCGTGCGGCGCTATGTTTCCGTAGCTTAGTTCGTTTGTCCGGAAGTCTCGCGCCATTGACGATTTAACGCGGACAAAACTGCCAAGAAAGATCTCTCGATCCCGTCTCGATCTCGGCTGATTCCAAAGTACTTTTGACCTTCGAAGCTAACGGTAGCGATGCCAAACTGCGGTACTTTCTGGAACACACCATCAAAATTGGAGATCCCGTATAGCTGGTAAGCCTCTAATTGGAGAGGTTCGTTGATGGTTTCGACCAGCGAGTTTACAAAAGCGTCTATCGGTGTGGTACCGGTTCCCTTGAGTTCTAAGAAACTATCTGCCAAGGCTATTGATGCTTTGACACTTATGTCCGGTTCTTCACCATCCACTTCCCAACGTAACAACCTGTATGGACCAGATTCAACACAATACTCGAGAAACAATTGTTCGAGAATTTCGTCTGGAGAGACTTCACGTTGTTTGGTTTCAGTGAGCGACTGCACATCCCGGGCAAATTCCACCAGCATATCACGGGGAAGATGTATGTCGAAATACTCCTCGAGAATAAAACCTACACCTCCTTTCCCAGACTGGCTGTTTACACGGACAGACTCGCGATACGATGCGCCGATGTCAGCTGGATCAATCGGTAAATATGGAACCTCCCACCGTTCTCTATCTACTTGTGCCATACCCTTGCGGATGGCATCTTGATGCGAACCGGAGAATGCTGTAAATACTAGATCGCCTGCGTATGGATGACGGGGGTGTACAGGTAATTTGTTGATTCCGATAACTGTTTCCCTGATACCTGTCATATCGCGTAAGTCCAACTGAGGGTCTACTCCTTGAGAGAATAGGTTCATTGCAACCGTAACCAGATCGCAATTTCCAGTGCGTTCACCATTACCGAACAGTGTCCCTTCCACACGCTCTGCCCCGGCCATAAGTGCTAGCTCGGTAGCTGCGACTCCCGTACCCCGATCATTGTGAGTATGGAGACTAATAACTGAAGAGTCTCGATACTTGTAATTGCGACAGAAATACTCAATTTGATCTGCGTAAATATTTGGGGTTGCGAGCTCAACGGTGGACGGAAGATTTATGATGACTTTGTCGTCTGGTGTAGCTCCCCAAGTTTTAGCAACGGCTTCACTTACTTCAATTGCAAAATCGAGCTCCGTTCCGGTAAAACTTTCAGGGGAGTATTCGAATCGAATGTTCGTACCACTCAATCCCCGACACATTTTTCGTACTAAATCCGTACCCGAGACGGCAAGATCGATAATCTCAGATTGGTCCATATCGAAAACAACTCGCCGCTGAAGTGTCGAGGTCGAGTTGTATAGATGAAAGATCGCTTTCTTCGCGCCGTCAAGAGCGTCGATCGTTCGAGTAATTAATTCTTCACGTGCTTGGCACAGGACTTGTAAGGTTACATTGTCTGGAACCAAGTCCTGATCGATTAACTTCCGGATGAAATCAAAATCAGGTTGCGAAGCAGCAGGAAAACCAACTTCAATCTCGATAAATCCAATGTTCACGAGCAGCTCAAACATCCGAGTCTTTTCATCAACAGTCATCGGATCAATCAATGCCTGATTGCCATCGCGTAAGTCCACGCTACACCACATGGGTGCTTCATCTAGCTGTTTGTGCGGCCAACTGCGGTCCGGGAGCTCGATGGGAGAGAAAGCTCGGTACTTCCCATATGGCATGACACCGGACTTACTTCCTGACAGTTGGCTCTCGTGCATTGACATCAGTAAATTGGCATACTTTGTTTAAGAAGTTTATTCGGAAAAATCATTCCTGTATTTCGTAAGTATTCACGGTCTTATGACTACTACCTATTCTATTATAAAACTAACAATAATGAGAATACGTAGAACGAGCTCAGACGCACATCTACATGGATGTCGGCGTACCCCCGTTTACCAAGTAACACTTATTTTCCGAGTCAGTCGCTTCGGTATCGCATCGAGAGCGAGTAATAGGGTCCTTGCCAAGGTACAAGTGAATCAGAACGCACGATGCGTCCACAACATGCTTCAAACTGCGCATTGTCCGGAACAGCATCAAAAGCGTTTGTTACCGCTGCCGTAATCGTGAAATTTTGTTTTAGATTGAACTCGATATGTGCATCCAACTGCCACTTTGCACTAAAGGTTTGAATGAGTTCTAGCGAGGAGTTGCTCGCATTTTTATGAGAGCCAAATCGATTCGCACGAACCATTAGATTCGTGCCCCCGCGAAAACGATGATACGCTGTCAACACTCCTCGATATCGCGGCCACGTATTTTCAAAATCATAAAGACCTTCGGCGTTGATTAGCAGAAATGTCGTCCCATCACTGCGCGTTTGGGGTACTTGACCAACGATCTCAATCTTGTTCCAATTGACCGTACTCACGAGTTCGGTTGTACCGAATCGGTTGTTAAATCTATAGGTGCCAACAAGGTCAAATCCCTCCGATCTAGTCTTCAGCGAGTTCGTGAAGTAGACTACTTGAGCAATGGAATTCGCATTGGGTACTCCTCGCGCGATCAGATCTGCTACGGCACGTTCGTCAACTACAAACGGAGAAGATAGAGTCAACCGATCTTCAAGTTCAACCACGTAACCATCAAGTGTTACACTCCAGTGGTCTCTAGAACCTAAAGTCGATCTACTCTGTGCCTGAGTTTGATTAGATTGAGGCACAGTATTTCTTCGTCGTGATTGTGCTGTCGGACTCGAAAGCACTATACCTGCGGTAATGTGTGTCGACGTTTCCGGATTAAGTGGTGCAGCGCCAAAATAAGCAGCGACGGGATGATCAGTGGGAAAAATGCCTTCTGCCACGGGAATACCTTGGCTATTGATACGGGTAACCACACTGACCGTAGAAATCTGACCGATGGTCGGTGCTTTAAAACCGGTACCGATGGAAGTACGTATCGCTGAGTAATTCGTAAATTTGTATTTCGTCGCAAATTTCCAAGTAGCTATATTTCCGTACGCACCGGCATCTTCGATCCTGCTTGCAAGATCCACGACCCAATCGGTCCCTATGTCATAAGACAGATCAACATACGCAGCACTCCCATCTCGAGTGCGATCTACCGAATACTGTGGAGGGTAGCCTGGGAAACCATTTGAACCAACCGCCATGACGTTATAAATCGGGTCACCTGCGATACAGTTGCCACCGGGTTGAGCTTTGATATCAGGATCGCTGGCTATCAGTGCTTCGTGTCCAGGAATTCGACACATCGGCGTGATCAGCGCATCGTTTGGATCTGCGTCAACTTCAGCAAGAGTGATATCCCAGTTGAACGGGTCAATGCGAGCAAATGGTCCTGCCATGTGTGAAGCGGGATCACCCGTTCTGATCTCGTAGGAGTCTCGACGAATGTCAATACCAAAAGCGACAATGACAGGCTCGAGCCAAGCTGTAAACAAAGTCCACTCAAAATCGAAATTCAATGCCAACTCGGTAGAGTTCAGTTCACCCGGACGAAAAGTGGTAGGGGAACTCGGTCCCATGGAGGGATTCCAAGTGTCCTTTAACTGATATTTCATTGTGCTGCTGCCGAATCGCATGCTTAGATCCCAATCAACATATTGGAAAACGTACCCTTGAAATCCCACCACTGCTGCAAGGTCATTAATGTTGCCGGTGAATTTCGGTGTGAATCCGCCAGGGAAGCGATCTCTAGGATTGAATATGGATCCATCCCTCAGGCGAATCGGATTGAGTTGCCCAACACCCGGTCGACGATAGAAGAACGACCCAGTACTCTCGCTATCTCGCCAGTTTCCGAAGCCGTAGAATTCGACAGTTCCAAGTATTTGGCTATACAGTGGAATTGCAAAGTTCGCGCTCAACTTAGCATCCTCTCGCATGGGTTCTCCCCACACCTGTTCAGGATTAGCTAAATTTTCTCGATACTTTGGAGTTGTGTCATCAGGAACGCCGTCCGCACCCCAAACTAGACTCAAAAGAGTCCCGCTTTGATCTCGAATTTCTGTGAGTGAGTCCGGTCCAAATCGATCGGGAACACCGTCACCGTTTGTATCGACAGCAACTTCAGCACTTTGAGCTGGGGTTAACCCACTACCTCCACCTACTGCTAGGTCATAACGCTGTCCTCTTGAGGTACCTCGAGAATCGATGTACTCGGCACTCAAATTTATGAAACCTTGAAGTAGCGGTAATCCAACATTCGAAGTGAACCTAACGTCGCCGCCACCTTGAGTGTATTCGCCCACTGATGCGGTGAAAGAGAATGAATCACGAGTGTCCTTCAGGTTGAAGTTTATGACACCGGCAATAGCGTCTGAGCCATAAAGGGCACTTGCTCCGTCATACAAGACTTCGACAGACTTCAATGCCGAGACTGGTATCGATGCAATATCAGCTCCGTGGGTACCACTACCACCTAAACGGACGAGAGCACCCTTGTGTCGACGCTTGTTATTTAAAAGAACGAGTACTTTGTCTGAGTCTAAACCACGCACAAATGGAGGACGCATAAAGGACGCACCATCAGAGATAGGTTCACGTGAAACATTAAACGAAGGAACCAACCGCTGCACCACGTCAATTAAGTCTGTTGCGGTCGCTACACTCTTAATTTCTTCTTCGTCGAATAGTTGTACGGGAACGGTACTCTCAATCGTCGAACGATCACTAGTGCGAGTTCCCACCGAGATGACCTCTTCGGTTATCTCGAATTGCTCAGTAGACTCGCCAAATATCAACAACGCATTGAAGGAAAACAACAACAAAATGGAATATCGATGTGCGGATCGGCGAGTTTTGCGGTCGAATTGCATGCAAAAAAGTCCTTTGATGATTCAGTAGTGATGCTGTTTGACTTTAGTATCTCAATCTTGCCAATAATTAAGGTTCATTACGTGCTAGCACGATTTCCGGTTCGTGATGTACCGGGAAATTTACAGAACGAGCGATGTAACACATCTTATTGGCCTTTGTATGCAAACGCATCGCTTTAGTCGCATCGCTTTAGTCGCATCGCTCTTGTCTGAAATAATGGCACGTGGCCTTAGCGTCACTTTATTGAACTCCCCGGATCCATCAGAACTCGTCAACATCAACCCATCAGCAACGTCTTCATACGCCTCAACTACGATGTTATTGGCTGAGCAAAGATGCAAGTACCACAGCATGTGACAGGATGACAAGGCGGCGACTATCAATTCTTCCGGATTGTGACGCCTAGCGTCCCCTAGGTACTTTGGATCTGCTGACCCGCTTATCGTTGCTTTGCCGTCACAAGCAATTTCGTAGTCCCGAGCGTAGGTATCGTATGCAACGGTTCCCGCGCCTTTGTTTCCTGTCCAAGTAATCGTTGTTGTATAAGTGTGCTCTTGTGTCATGTCTCTAGTCGCAACCCCATTCTCCATTAAACTCTTCAAAGTCAAATTGCATCCCTACTGAAGATTCACTGTGGGAGATCACGTTATAGTACACTGACTCGTTCATGAAGAGCCAAAAATCTCGTAGCGAAATTGGGATAGTGATCAATAAATTGAACCAAAATTGTAAATATAAAAACCGAAAATTCTTAAGCACGTGAGATTGGTATGTTGACCTTCTTGGATAACTGGCTTAAATATTCATTGGAAGAGAATCGTCTCCGGTGAGATGCGCGGCCTTCAAAGCCGTTGAGATGCCTAATCGGTGTCTGGTGGGTTCGACTCCTACCTCTTCCGCCATCAATCGAGCGAAAGAAAAGTGTTTCTTCGAGATTACCCTTAACCGAATCCTTACCAAGGGTTTGTCTTCAGTACCGCCCAACAAATCACACCGATTGCTAACGCGCCGGTAATCCATTGACCAGACCGTCCCAACCACCGTAGATTGAAGCTTGCAACCACAGCACCCACAACTACACCACAAAACATACCTGTGAAATGAGCAATTACATCGGTATTTTCTCCGCCAATTCCTAGCAATATGAAAAGACCAATAGCACCAGCGATCGGTAGCGCGTTGTATCTCCATCCCCGGCCGATGATCAACCTTCGGCGAAAAAATAACCCTGCAAGCAAACCGACCGCTGCAAACGTAGCTGTGGATGCACCGATGGACGCGAACATTGATCCTTGAATGAGTGAGTTTAAATAGTTACCCATGGCTCCACACAGAAGCACCAACAACCAACACAGACCACTTCCAAAATGACGAGCGACAAGGCACCCAAACACTACGCCCATAACGGTGTTTCCAACGATATGAGCTATATTTGCGTGTAGTAAAAGAGCAGTTATGCATCGCCACCATTCGCCGTTTTCGACCGCATGGACCCACATTGCACCTTGATTGCGAAAGTTTGGGATGACACCCAAACCCTCCAAGATCCAAATACTCCAAATTAACGCGACAAACACTACGCACCCAACGATACCACTGTCGATGATGGGAGACGGGGCACGTGAGCGATTGAAAATTCGATTCTCAGACAGATAGAGTGAGATTTGATCTCTAGCGCTTCGCTCGAGATTATTCGGTACCAACAAAACCCAATCCCGTCCGATGCGCTCAACTTTCGATTCGATACCCACGGAGGTCAACACCAAATCAAATTCGAGGATTTTTCGATAGCGTTTCGCTTGGACAATCCCAACCCATTCGCGACTTTCTACGGACACTTCTTCGCTCTGTTCAACGGACAATTGAAGGGGTTATAGCGATTAGCATATGAAGCTGTTGACGACCACTGAAAACTCTATCCATCTGACAATGGTCGGTGGAACATTTCTGTTCGTAAAATTTTCCTGCCTATACTTGATAAATACGGTTGATAACTAGCGAGAAACCTTAGATGGGAGACGAAATTGATCGCCGACACTTCGGTGCAGTTGACTTTAGTCGTTTTCGGCGATTGTTAAAACAAGAAACAGACCATCTGCAGAATTTGCTGGACTCTGACCGTATGAGCGAGCGAGGAGACATTGTTGGCTTTGAACTAGAAGCTTGTATTGTAGGAGAGGATGGACATCCCCGCGCCGCAAACAAAAAGTTGCTCAAAGCTCTGAAAAATCCACTCGTCGTACCAGAATTATCACAATTTAACGTCGAACTCAACGGTAGTCCGACAGCCCTCACGGGTAATGTTTTCTCTCGACTACACGATGAGTTGATGTCGACTTGGGAAGACTGCCAATCAACAGCTAATGCCCTCAACTGCCACTTAGTACAAATAGGAATATTACCTACCATTGAACAACGGCTCTTGACTTCCGAGCATATGTCTGACATGGTGCGATTCGAAGCGCTCAATGATCGCCTTATGGCGATCCGTGACGGTACTGAAATTGAAATACGCATAGAAGGCGCGGACGAAGAGTTAGATATTAGACACGACGATGTGATGCTGGAAGCGGCGGCAACAAGTTTTCAAATTCACTTACAGTGTAAACCGGAACGTGCGATCCGCGACTTCAACGCCGCGATCGTAGCGTCCGCTCCGATGGTCGCGCTGAGTGCAAATTCCCACTATTTATTTGGCAAAGAGCTATGGTCAGAAACACGAATACCGTTGTTCGAGCAAGCGATTGACATTGGTGCCAGACACTTAAACCGAGTTTATTTTGGATCGGATTACGTGAACGAATCGCTCATGGAAGTGTTCGCAGCCAATCTCCACGACCACGCGATTTTGCTACCGTTCGTACAAGCAGAACCGCTCCATAAATTCGCTCATCTAAGGTTCCAAAACGGTACTATTTGGAGGTGGAACCGCCCTCTCATTGGATTTGACTACGACGGACAACCGCACCTTCGCATCGAGCATCGAACGGTTCCTTCGGGACCCACGATCAAAGATTGCGTAGCAAATTGCGCAGCCTTCGTTGGGTTTGTACGCGCACTAGTCAACCGCGCCACACCCGTTGAAGAAGAAATACCCTTCGAAATTGCAAAACAAAACTTTTACGCGGCGGCGACACATGGATTGGCAGCTGAAATCACATGGACCAACGGCAAAACCGTAAAGATAACAGATTTAGTTATTGAAGAATTACTGCCGGCCGCGCACGACGCGTTGGTTGCCGCACATGTTCCAAAAGAAGAATGTGATCTGTTCCTCGGAATAATAAATGAACGTGTTCGAAGTGGTTTGAATGGCGCTAATTGGCAAAAACAATGGGTCGCAAGAAACGGTCGCGACTTTCCCCGACTCACAATCGATTACACTCGCCTTCAGGAAACCAACGAACCCGTGCATACTTGGCCGACGCCATGAAACTGTCATCGGATCTGACATTCTTCAGAAAATTAACCTCACGGCGAGCACACGAACTCGCTTCGATTCTCCACACTCCTACGTTATTCGACTTTAGTAGTTCAGAGCAAGCTCCATTTTTTCTATCTATTCTTCTACACGGGAACGAGACCTCCGGATGGGATGCACTGCGTACTCTCGTCCAAGAAGAGTATCAGAATAAGAATCTTCCCTCCTGCTTGATTTTGATCGGTAATGTCCAAGCCGCGCAACACAACAAGAGAATGCTGGACGGACAACCCGACTTCAATAGGATCTGGGAAGGTGGGAGCTCTCCTTATGCGAAATGGGCCGACGACGTTATTTCATTTTTGGAGACAAAACACCCGTGGTTTGCACTTGACGTTCATAACAATACTGGTCCCAATCCGCACCACTCGATTGTGACCAGCATTGACGCGACTACGATGTCTGCTGCACGTCTTTTCAGCCAAACAGCCATTTTTGCACAGCAACCTCCTGGCGTACTAACTCGTCGTACTTCGGCTTTTTGTACATCTATTACTATAGAAGCAGGCTTACCAGAAGACCCAGGAAGCGCTGCTCGTGCTCGAGAATATATTAGTGTTTTGTGGAAAGCTGGTGCAGTACCAGAAACCGATACCTCGGATCAAGAGTTATTCCAAAATAACGTCCGTGTCCTAATCGACAACGCTGACACGATCACTGATGACCAAGTGCCAAAATTTGCCCCAAAACTATATCGCTATAACTTTAAGATTATTCCCGAAGGCACAGAACTCGCGCGATTGGTAGTGGACCATGCTCGACTAAGGGCTGTCGACGAGGATCAGCGAGATCAAACTCGAACTTTCTTAACCTACAAAGGGAAAAATGTTTCCCTTCGAAGAGACACGATCTTGTCTATGTACACTGAAGATCCTCGGATTGCTCGACAGGATTGCGTCTGTTATTTCTTAGAGCCTATGCAAGTTTAGCCCAGTCCCTTCAGTTAAGAATCCGTGAGGATTTCTCGACCACTGTTCGACCAACAATCGCAGCGTGTTGATATCCTGCATCGAGGAGAGCCGATAAGCACTCGCTAGACACATCGGAGGGTACCGCGGCTAAAAGCCCACCACTGGTCTGAGGATCTACTAGTGGTGCAAGATTTTGGTCTCCCAAGTCAGAAGCAACCTCAAAATCGTCTAATGCTTGAACATTTGCATCGTGTAGTGTACTTTTTACTCCCTGACTTAATATGTTTCGAGTACCTGATAGTAAGTTAGCAGAGTTTGCGAACAGTTCGATATTCACGTCCGAACGCTGTACGAGTTCCGCACAATGACCGACGAGTCCAAATCCACTGATGTCTGTGACTGCTGACGCATCAAACTGGCGGAACAAGGAGGCAGCACGTTTATTGGAAAGTTCCATACTTTCGATGCATTTCACCAAGTCGGCTGCACGAGTCTTCATATACATTAACCCCGCCAACAGTATCCCAGTGCCCAGTGGTTTCGTGAGAATCAAATCCTGACCCTGCAACATGCCGGATCGAAACCATGGTGAGTCATTGTGTGTGCCAGTCACTGCAAATCCCAAAGACGCTTCAACACCTTCGGCAGAATGACCACCGACTAAGGCCACGTTATCTGTGTTAAAAACCGAAACCGCGCCCGATAATACTTGGTAGAAGTCATCCTCCATCAGTGATTCCGCCATCAATGGGATGGTTACCAGCGCTAAAGCAATTTTGGGAACAGACCCCATAGCATATAGATCATTCAATGCGTGCGCGGCAGCAACCCGTCCAAACCGAAAAGGATCTGTAATCATCGGTTTAAAGTGATCGCAACTCGTTGCTATCGTGTTGGAACCAAGGTCCACTACGGCGGCATCATCATCTAATCCATTGATTGTTCCGAGCACATCATTTGCTTTTAACCGAGAGAGGACGCGGTCCAGCAGCTGCGCGCCTAGCTTCGAAGCACAGCCACCACAACGCATTTCATCCACTTTGGATTGTCTGGGCACAAACGATGTCAAAGCCGGGAACGACATTGCCCTTAACTTTTTAAATCTACGCATAAACTTCACATCGATTCTGTGTTTCCAACGACTGATAATTTTCGAGCGCATACACAACGGTCCCTTGGACGCGAGGGCATTGTTGCCCGGTAGGCGCAAGATCGCTAGAGCTTGTCTTTGAGCGTTGTACGAACGGAGTGATTTTCCTTTGAGAAATGCTCGCGCGTTGCGTGCAAGAATCGGTCCTTCACGTACTGCGAACACGCCAGACTTTGGTCGTTCCTGACCTACGAGACAAACCATGTCGCCGCCAGCAAAGACATTGCGATGCGAAGTACTACGTAGTTTCTTATCAACCTTGAGAAAACCACCAGAGTCAACATCGAATCCGGACTCCCGAATCCACGCCGGCGCTTCCACGCCGGTAACCCACAAAACATGATCACATGGAATCTTAGCGCCACTTTCCGCTCCTACTTCCTTATCAGTCACTGAGGAAACTCGAAAATCGACGAGAAACTTGATGTCATTTCGAGTTAATGTCGCGACAGCTATTTTTCTCACTCGTCGATTGTGTTGAATCATCAGTTCAGGGTCGGCAGATACGATCGTGATATCGAACACCGACCCAAAACGTTCTCTAACAGCGAGGGCAACTTCAACACTTCCTGGACCTCCTCCAACAACAACAAGCTTACTATGCACTCCGGATTCGCCTTGTGCCACGATGTGGTCCCATTCCGTCGTAAAGCGTCCAATTGGTTTTACCGCGGTGACATTCGAGAGACCGCGAAACTTTATTCCCGGTTCACCACCGGTGTTGACAACTAAACAGTCGTAGCGAAGATCAGGTCTTTCTCGGAGTTTGACACTGTTGTCTGAGGGACTAATTTGAACCACTTCATCGACGATTAACCGAGCGTTTGCAAAAGTACACAACTTCGCTAGATCGATGTGAATGTCTTCCCACGAATACATTCCATAGACGAATCCCGGGAGCATACCTGAATACGGCGAATGAGCTTCGCGAGCGACCACGGTTATGCGAACATGGCGTTGCGGTCTCATACCGAACATCCGCAAAACTTGCACATTTGAGTGCCCTGCACCAACTAAGAGTAGATCGTGCTTATAGTACGATGCAGAATGAATCAAGCGACACTCATCCTTAAATGTTGAGAAATCTGGACCTCTGTAATGATGTTTTAGTGCTGTATATGAAGGGAAAATCCATTGGCATTGTGTGTCCAATTGAAATCCAAAGTCGCGTCGCTACCTTCAGATCACTACGTGATGTAAATTAGTGGATTTGATCCTCTGAATTCGCACAATCCAATGCAAACATAATGATAATGTTTAAGCAGATAAAGCCTAGACTTACAATCTCAGTTTCTTCAAATTCGCTACTCTCTAGAAAGACGCATCAATATGACTCACCGTCGTCTAAGAAATACGATTAAATGGTTTTCCTTACTTACATTAACTCTCCTACTTGTGAGTGGTTGTGCGTTGTTTCAACCTAGAGATTGCGAAACCGACGAACTGCCTGACGAAATCTTGAAATCGGAATAAACAAGTTCTCTTTTTACAGCGTTCGTTCCAGGTCTCGTTCAGAAAAATGCGTTAACTCGACGGTCGGACACTATCCATAATGTACTCTATCGGCTTGACGGGAAGCATCGGTGCCGGGAAGTCCACAGCTGCACAGTACTTAGAACATCGTGGGTATCCCGTGATTGATGCCGATCGACTTGGACATGAAGCATACCTGCCCAACACTCCATGCTATCAACAGGTTGTTAACGTATTCGGTGACAAAGTGGTGACAGAGGATGGCGCGATCGATCGTACAGCACTCGGAAACATCGTCTTTGCAGATCTCACCCAACTACAACGCCTCAACGAAATTGTTTGGCCGGTTATCAAACAGTTAGCAATCGTACGGCTACAACAAGTTTCTGATGTCCAAGGTTGTCGAGTGGTTTTTTTTGAAGCGGCAGTACTAGTCGAAGCGGAATGGAATAATATCGTGGACGAAGTCTGGACGATACTTGCCGATACTGCTAATGTAGTACAACGTGTAATGGTACGCGACAACACCACTAAACTACGGCTCCAAAAACGCTTAGAGGCACAAATTTCAATTGACGAAAGAGTACGCCGATCGAATGTAGTGATCAATAACGATGCTAGTATTGAGGAACTCTATAGAGCTATCGATCAACAACTCATTAGTCTACGACATCGAATTGAAGGAGGTGATTGAGATGGTCTTCGAACAGTTCAAATCAACCGCAGATCAAATTAAGGATAAAGTGAAAGCGAGTGGGGACGAAGTATTTGTTAAAGTTGCGGGAGCCGGAAGACAAGGGCTCGCCAAAGCGGTTAAGAAACTGTTTGAAGAATACGCGACCTTTGCCCCAATCCTAGAGAGCGCTGGATTCATCGTGGGTGATGTCGAACTCCGACTAACGCTACCGCCCGCGATCGTAGTATGTATTGAACCTACGGAACCAGACGCATTGGACCGGTTGAAAACTGTGGAAAGCGAATTGGAGTTGGATGACAATCAAAAAAGAGTTTTGCAATTGATCAAAGAAGCGTACGCGCTAGAAGAAACTGTGAAAGCATACGGACACGAGATCGGTCAAATTGAGCTTGTGTTTAGTGTACCACCAGGAGTGAATGTACACCTTAGTTCAAGTCGCTCGCGTGTATTTGGCTCTGTTGATCGTTCCCCCGGTACGTCTGAAGAAACTGATTCAGATTGGTCCACAAACTCTCAAGACACCTGAGAGTTCCACCGTTTCAATAACAACGAATTCGTCACCACGCTGACGCTCGATAGTGCCATTGCTGCGCCAGCAATAGCAGGATCAAGGTATCCTAACACCGCTAAAGGTATCATCACAACGTTGTAAATAAAAGCCCAGAAAAGGTTTTGTCGTATCTTCCTGAAGGTCCGAGTGCTGATATCCAAGGTCGCCGCCACCAGTCGAGGATCGGGTCGCATTAACGTTACCGGCGCGACTTCCATTGCAATATCGGTTCCGGAGCTCATCGCAATTCCAAGTCGTGCTTGTGCGAGTGCAGGAGCGTCATTGATTCCATCTCCGACCATTGCTACCGATGTGCCTTCTGTCTGAATTGCTTCAACCTTCTCTACCTTGGTTTCGGGCGTTTGCCGATAGCCATAAGAAGTGATGCCGAGCACGCGAGCTAGACGTTCGGTGACCTCTTTGCTGTCGCCGCTGAGAATGTGTATCTCGACGTTCCTTTGCTGAAGTTTCGCGACCGCCTCTCTAGAAGTCGGTCGTTCGATATCCACGAAAACAAACTCCGCCACAACTTCACCAGCAAACAGCAACCACACAGTGCTCTCAAACTCGTCCGTCACTACTGGTTCATGTCCAAATCGTCGTAATAAACGATCGTTACCCAAGGCACAATCGATATTGTCTACGTTTCCACTAACACCCTCACCGACATATGCACGAAAGCCTGATGGAGTAAGAACGTCAATACCCTGCTCTTTTGCATAGTTGAGAAACGCTTTTGCGATGGGGTGTTCACTGAGAGACTGTAGCGCGATGGCAGCTTGTAGATAGGTGCCGTACAACTCTGCTTTCCCACTACGTACAACCTGACCTCGAACAAATGAAGGCTTGCCGTGTGTCAGCGTACCGGTTTTGTCAAACACTACTTCCTGTACACGGTGAGCATGTTCTAAGGCTTCGATGTCGCGAAACAAAATCCCGGCGCGCGCCGCAGTTCCCGTGCCGGTAATCACTGCTGTCGGTGTCGCCAATCCTAAGGCACAAGGGCACGCAATGACCAAAACTGACACAGAATTGATGAGTGCAATTTCGAAGTCTCCTACGATGCTCCAAGCAACTAAGGTGACGAGTGCGATGAGAATCACAACCGGTACAAAGAACCCACTCACTTTGTCGACCAGACGCTGAATATCGGTCTTTCCCACTTGTGCTTGTTCTACGAGCCGAGCTATGCGATTCAAGGTCGTGTCGTTCCCAACTTTTGTTACTCGTACTACGAGATGGCCGTCTAGATTTACCGCACCTTCATACACTTCGTCGCCAATTTGCCGATGCACCGGATTACTTTCACCGGTTATGAGAGATTCGTCAGTATGTGCTTCGCCTTCAATCACCTCTCCATCTGCCGAGATTCTTTCGCCGGGGATGCACGTGATTACTTCTCTTAGTTCAAGTAGTTCAGTTGGTTTTTCGATCGTCTCGCCTGTTTCGGTTCGAACGCGCACCACTCGTGGTCGTAAGCTCAGTAGTTCGCGTATTGCCGAAAAAGTTCTTCTTTTTGCGCGCGTTTCTAAGTATTTGCCCCAGAGCACAAGCGTAATAATCACGGCCGCGGATTCGAAGTACATTTCCCCCTGTGCTGCTTCGCCGTGCTGAATCATGAGAAACCAACTATAGAGGTACGCTGAGGTAGTCCCCAGAACAACTAAGACATCCATGTTCGCGCTTCGATTCCTGAGTGCATTGAAAGCACCAATATAGAACTTTCGACCAAACCAGAACTGAACCGGTGTCGCAAAAAGCACTTCAGCTGCCGGCATCCAATGAAATTGTCGCCAACCGACAAATTGTGCCAACATTTGTAGTACCAACAAAGACGAGAAGAGTGAGGCTAAGAGCGCAGACCGTCGTTCTTTGGTAACTTCATTTTGAAACTGTTCTGCTTCGTCGTCGGGTTCAGCTCGAGCAATTAAACTAAAACCAGCCGATTGAACTCGACTCATTAGGTCTCTTTCAGTGACCAACCCTGTGATAGTTCGTATCGTCGCATTCTCGGTCGCAAAGTTCACCTCTGCAGTCTCGACTCCGGGAACTTTGAGCAGCGCATCTTGTATCCGACCAGCGCACGCTGTACAAGACATTCCTCCGACTTGGTAGGTCTGTGTATCAACGCCCACGTCAAAGCCGGCACGACGAACCACTCCTGCTAAGTCTGTCGCGGCTAGACTTTTTGGATCGATACGTAAGTAAGCTTTCTCGGCTGCAAGATTTACTGCGACATCTATCACCCCATGTTCTTTCTTGAATGCAACTTCTAATCGTTCAACACAGGACCCGCAGGTCATGCCGGTGATGTTGAAGCTTAGCTGTTGGGAGGCACTAACTGACGTGCTCATACAAAACTACGTCGAAACAAAAAGAGCTAGGATGACAACCCAAACCAAAAGCAAAAAGTGCCAGTAAATCGCGCATAGTTCGACACTCAGCCGGATGTGTGCATAGTCCCCTTTTTTGGCGCGCATACGCCATAACGCGCGACACCAAGCAATCAATCCTCCGATGAGGTGAACTGCATGGAGTGCGGTGAGGACATAGAAAAAGGCGTTGGAGAGATTGCGCTGTGCGGCATATCCAAGCTCGATTAGTTGCCACCATACAACTATCTGTAACACCAAGAACACGACTGTTAGGAACCCGCCAATCAAAAAAACAAACATTCCATCTCTATTATTGTTGACGAGTCGTCGAGAATACTCCAATGCCATGCTCACTGCTACTAAGACAACGCTATTGACCCAGAGTAAGAACGGCTCAGGCATTGGTACCCAATCGGTCGCTAGCGCGATGCGCATGTGAGTAGCCGCAAACAACAGAAAGAAAACACTTCCCACGACGCACAGGAAAATATATAGGGCTACCTTGCGGTCGTGTGCTCGGAACGATTTCGTGTGTAATGACTCCACGTTGTCACCGGTTTCCACCCAGGGTTTTTCTGTTAAACGACGAAAAATGCTCATATATATAACTTTGTTTCCTCTCTTTATTGTATTGGACGGGAGGTGAAAAAATCCGTTGCTCACGCCACTCGAACTAGAGCCTTCCTTTAACTACGAGGTACGATGTAGTACTGAATGGCGCGTCTTCTAGTCCGATTTAGCAGACGGACAGAACCGAACATAATTCTATAATCTGAAAATTGTTTCGCTTGTATTGAAGATACCAATCGAAGTAAATACGTAACTAGGATAGCAGTTTTATATGGACTCTAAATACATGTGGGGCGGTATCGTTTTGATCGTGTTTCTTTCGATCGCTTCAAGCCTTATATCCCAATGGATTCGTGCGCGATACCGTACACGAAAGAGTGAATACGACGCTCGACTCTCTGCGCTCGAATCACAAACTGATCTAACTCAATTGGAGGAACGCGTTCAAGTTCTTGAGTCCATAGTTACCGACCCAAAGCGCAATCTTCGAAAAAATATCGACTCGCTCTAGTGTAGTCTAAACGGCAGAATGTCATCCCCAGCGGAACAAACTTCAAACGGTTTCGGTGCCTATATCGGCGCTATCCCAAACGAAGTCTGGGCTCTCGTACTCATAGTCGCGGGACTGATTGGCGGTCTCATAGCGCGATTAATCTTTGTCCGGTTAGCTGAGCGAATCAGTAAAGCCAAAGACAGTCCCGCGAAGAGTTTAGAGATAGCTCTACGTCGCGCAGGACCGATCGCGCTATGGACGTGTGTCTTCGTTATGGCGTTGTTGGCTTTTCAGTTCCTCGACTTGCGAAGTGAAAACCCGCTATTGGATGAATTCTCACAACGACTTCCCAATGTACTGTTAGGAGCAATCGTCATATTGGTTGGTCATCTTGTCGGAGTCGCGGTGCGAGATTTTGTAATACGCGCGATGTCCGATACTCGGATAGCGGTCACAATCGGTCGCGTGAGCTACGTCAGCATATTTGTGATCGGCATTATTATCGGTCTGCAACAAGTAGACGTCGACATTTCGTTCTTAGGCAATTCCATAATCGTGTTGCTAGGTGTGGTCTTGGCTTCCATCGGTATTACGATTGGAATTGGATCACATCACCACGTCGCGAATTTGGTTGCGAGACAGGAACTCGCGAACTTATCTGTGGGAGATCGCATAAAAATTCGAAACTATGTCGGTACGATTGTCGAAATTCGCCGAACTAAAGTACATTTAATGACGGAAGAAGGTACCACCTACGTTCCCGCTTCTTTATTTTCCTATGAACCGTTCGTACTGATTTCCTCAGACGACTAGCGGCGAGTTTAGTATGTCGGATTCGGTAGTTCAACAACGTGGTCTGATTCTCAACTTCGCCGAAGAACATCCTGAGCAATTCGGCCAAGTATTAGCGAGTTGTGCAACAAACGAAGCACACCTAATATTAAGAGACTTGCCTACTACTTCATTAATCGAGGTGTTAGCGTATGCGCCGCGCCGATTTACCGTCGAGTTCATTGGCACTCAAGACTCCAATGCGATTTTGAAGTGGATTCATCTTGGCAGCGACGATGCAGTTGCGAGGATCGCGAGAAGACTACCAGAAGAAGTGCGCGCAGCCGTCCTTGCACAAGTTAAGGATGTCAATAAATTACGTGTGCTACGAGAATACGTGAATTTTGAAAAAGATTCTGTTGCCGCACTCGCAGACAAAGACTTTCTTACGTTTCCTGACAAGATGACCTGTGCGGAAGTAAGGGAAAGTATTCGTAAGCTCGATGAAGACGACACCGAAAATCTCTTAGTCGTGAACGACGAAGACCGCGTACTGGGTCTCTTAGATGACAGACGTCTACTTCGTAGCGGTCGAAGCGAACCAATTGCTGGATGCATCAAACGAACGACGTTGTTACCAGCAAGTGCGACAGCTAAGTCCATAGTAGAAATAGAGGCGTGGCATAGGGTCGACCGACTCCCAGTCGTTGACAAAAACCGTAGAGCTATTGGAGTGTTACATTGGGACCACTTGATTGAACGTCATAAAACGCGAGAGGACACTTCTCAGAGTGAAGAATACGCTCTCGTGATGGACATCATGAGCACCATGCTTGATGTCGTCAAAGAACTACCAAGTGCGCACAAATCGAGAACGAGAACCCGAGGCTAACAGTGCAGGCGAGCGTAGTATTGCGACAACAATTCGTGGAGCAGTTTCCAGCCGAAGCCGCCGATGTGCTCCAAGCGTTACCTGATGACCGACTGTTGGAAGAAATACAAGATCTGCCAGTCGATTCCCTCATTGAAATCATCGATTTCTTTTCTCCAAGTCGAGCAACACACATTTACCCTAGACTGTCTTCAGAACAACAACGAGAGATTCTGTTACAGGCACCAACTCGAGTACTTCTCAAGGTACTTCTCACGATGGCGGCAGAGAAGAAGGCTACTGTACTCGACAGTCTTCCAGACAATACTCGAAAGGAAATAGAAACCGTGCTGTCTTTTCCGGCAGATTCTGTCGCCAACATCATGAGTTCAGCGGTTGGTACCATATTTGTTGACATGACCGTGGACGAAGCGATCGAGCAAATTCGTGTCGAAGCACAAACGGTCGACTTGACTCAACTTGTCGTCGACCGGGAGAATCGAATGCTCGGTAGAGTAACAACGCATTCCCTTGCATTAGCTCACGGAAGCACGTCTATCAGAGACCTTATTGAAAACGTTCCTTGTGAGATTAATGTCGTCGAGTCGCGGGACGCAGTCGTGGAAATGATGGAGACAATGGACTTCGATATTCTCCCCGTACTCGATGACGAAAACAAACTTCTTGGAGTCGTGCGGCAAGACGTGTTGCAGGATGTGGTTCAAGAGGATGCTCAAGCCGACCTTCAACGCATGATGGGGGTTAGTGTAGAGGAACGGGCACTGTCTCGTGGAGTCTTTTCTATAAAACACCGATTACCTTGGCTCTATATCAATTTGGCTACTGCCTTCTTAGCTGCTGCGGTTGTCGGGCTCTTTGAAAATATGTTGGCACAGTTCACAGCATTGGCTGTGTTGCTTCCAGTTGTGGCGGGACAAAGTGGGAATGCGGGATCACAATCGATGGCGGTGACCATACGGGGCTTAGCTCTACGAGAGATTAGCTTTCGGCAGTGGTTCAGGTTGTCCCGTAAAGAGTTGTTTGTCGGAACCACTAATGGCGTACTAATCGCCGTCGTCTGCGGATTGGCAGTTTTCCTTTGGCAACAGTCTTGGGGGCTGTCACTGATCATTTCCCTTTCGATGGTGATTGCCTTAGCTATCGCAGGCATAGCGGGCGCATTAGTTCCGATCCTGCTCGCGCGATTTGGACAAGACCCTGCGACTGCTTCCTCGATCATATTGACCACAATCACGGACGTGGTGGGGTTTTTCGTGTTTTTGGGAATCGCTACACTGTTAGCGAGTATGATCTGAGAAGATGGTCGTGACCATCGATCTCTATTGGTGGAGCCAGGGGGGATCGAACCCCCGACCTCGACAATGCCATCGTCGCGCTCTCCCAGCTGAGCTATGGCCCCAACAAAATTATTTTAGTTTGTTTTCGTTGTGAAATTCGATTGAGACGCAAGCTGGTGCCATTCTGAATCCAATCGTTTTGCCGTTTTTTTGGACACGCCTCCGAGCACATTTATTGCGGAACGTAGCCGCGCGTTCACAACATCCCGACCTAAGATCTGAATGGAGTCAAAGAGTGGCAGAGAAACTGAACGACCCGAAATTGCCACAAACAAGGGAAACAAGAAATCACGAAATTTAAGCTCTAACCATTCCGCCAGTTGTTTAAACGATTCGGATATTACTTCACTGTCCCAATGTTTTAATTGTTCCAGTAGTCGTTGTGAGAAATACAACACCCTAACACAATCTTCCAAAGAAACTTTCTTGTGGTTAAACAATTCTGCTGTAAGTGTCGAACGTTCGCCTAGTAGATAGTCCGCTTGCGAGAACACATCGTCAAGTCTCTCCGTTCGATCTTGCACCAATTCAAGGATCGCGTCTGCACGTCCATCACCAAATGCCCAGTCGCCCAATTTTTTCTTGAACTCAGAGTGTGAGAGGTTTCGAATGTACTGGCCATTCAACCAAGAGAGCTTGGCTAGATCGAATACAGGACCAGATGTGGAAACACGCGATGGTGTGAATGCTTCTTGAAATTCTTGAAACGAAAACATTTCCCGTTCATCGGGCATCGAAAATCCCATCGTCGCGAGATAGTTCAACAACGCTTCCGGGAGGTATCCACAACGGCGAAAATAGTTGATCGAAGTACTCTGCTTTCGCTTCGAAATTTTCGAATGATCTGGATTTCGCAACAACGGCAAGTGAATCAATTCCGGTTGCTCCCAACCAAAGTAAGTGTAAATCAATTGGTGTTTAGGACAGGAACTCAACCACTCTTCCCCGCGAAAAATGTGCGAGATTTCCATTAGATGATCGTCTACGGAGGCAGCGAAGTGATAAGTCGGAAATCGATCAGACTTTAAGAGTACTTGCATATCCACTTGTCCCCAAGGGATTTCAATCGGACCGCGTAACGTGTCGTGAAATACGCAATTTCCCTCGGTAGGAACCTTTAGCCGGATGACATGGGGCATGCCTTCTTCGATATGAGATTGAATTTCTTGCGTGCTCAGACCAATGCAATGCCCATCGTATTTAGGTACGCGTCCTTGTTGACGCTGATCCGCTCTAACTGTGTCCAATCGTTCTTTCGTGCAAAAACAGTAGAACGCGCCGCCGATGGCTACTAATTCCGCGATCAGGTCATGATAGATCGATAAACGTTCGCTACACCGATACGGACCGAGAGGACCACCGACATCGGGACCCTCATCCCAATCAAGCCCCATCCAACGCAGGGCGTCTTGTATCGCTTGATCCGATTTGGGGTCACTACGTTCGACATCAGTGTCTTCCATTCGCAGTACAAATTTGCCTTGATGCTGATATGCAAAAGCACGATTAAAAAGCGCAACGTAGGCCGTACCGAGGTGCGGCAAGCCAGTTGGCGATGGTGCAACGCGTGTTCTAATCGTCATAGTGGTTTAGCAAGTATACAGCGAACTACATTCGTTCGATGCCCATAGGACGCAATGACGCTGTTGCTCACCGTGGTCAAAGAGTCATCGTCCCGCGATGACCGATAGAGTGGTGAAATTGAGAGAGCTTAGTCGGCGCGGAAGTGATGAGGACGAAAAATAGCGTTTTCCTCATCAACTACTTCATTTCCTTCTGAATCGACGATAGTCCATGCTTCTGGCGTTCGGAGCACCGCTCGCACTAATTTGTTATTCAGAGCATGACCCGACATATACCCCTCAAACTCTGCTAGCAGAGGCATGCCGAGCAAATATAAATCGCCGATCACGTCTAACACTTTGTGCTTGACGAATTCATCTTTGTACCGTAAGCCTTCAGGATTCATGACTCCTTTGTCGTCAATGCCGATAGCATTTTCCATGCTGGAACCAAGGCATCGATTAACTGATCTAGCTTCGTCTAATTCTGAAGCAAGTCCAAAAGATCGAGCCTTGCACACATCGTCAATATAGGAGTCTTCCGAAAAATCCAACTCGACGTGTTTTGGGTATCGATTGAACACATGGTGATACTTCACAAACGTATATCCAACCTTAAAACCATTGAATGGACGGAGTGCCGCGACCGCATCACCTTGGGAAACTGTTATGTCGCGATTGATCTTCAAAAACTTGCGAATTCCATCACACTCTTTAACGCCATGCATCATGATTAAGTTGACGAATCCTTCCGCACTGCCATCCATGATGGGCACCTCTTCTCCGGTCACATGCACAATCGCATTGTCGACCTCCAGTCCCCACAGTGCGGACATCAAGTGTTCTATGGTCGAAATCTCAATGTCGTTGTATCTTATCGTTGTTGATAAAGTTGTATCCGAGACATGCGCAGCCGAAGCTCGAATAAATGTGTTGGGAAAATCGTCCCGTACGAATTGAATGCCGAAATTTGTGGGCGCGGGCCGAATCGAAACTCGAGACCGTTCCCCAGTGTGGACGCCTATTCCAATGGCATCTACTGTCTCAGCAAGTGTATGCTGTTTTTTCATCCTATGAAACTTCGTGGTAAAACTAAGTGTTTAACTTAGATGGTTGGCAAAAAATGGAGAGAAAATGGAGGGTTTCTGAAGTAAATCCCAAGATTGCGTATATTTTAACGATTTTCTGATAAATTCGCAAACCCCTACATCGACTGGAGATAAGAGAATAGATGTGCGCTTTTTGTGTTGTTTTTTTGTATGGCTGTTCCGTCAAGTGTAATGCCATTGTAGGGTGTTTTAGCAATATTGAGTCGAATGGAACACACACCATTCAGGACAATACAATTTTGACTTGAACAACGTTTCATCGATTGATCATCAAAAGCATTCAGCATGTTTAGTAGTTTAAAGACTTTATTTTCAAAGGCTGACTCGCAACACACATTAGAGTTTGAAGAACAAGATTTAGTTCCAATCGCAGCCGCTATGGTTCTACTAGAAGTTGCTTGGGCTGACCACGTATTACAACCTGAAGAAAAAGATCTCATTGAAACTGCACTAACACAGCTCTATGGCTTTGATCAGACACAAGCTGGTAAAGTCTTGAAGGAAGCCGAGAGTGAACACAAGCGGTCGACTGGGCTTCACAAGTTTACAAGGACCCTTAATGAGCAACTGGACCTAGAGGAGAAGATAGCTCTACTAACGCACCTATGGCGAATGAACAGCTTAGAAAGCACTTCGTTCCACTACGAAGAACATGTAATTCGCAAAATCGCCGACCTGTTGCATTTGCGTCATTCAGAATTCATCAAAGCGAAGTTAGACGCGAAACAAAATTAGGCGGCTGAAGTGTCGATTTGTTTGTTTTGGGATGTTAAGATCACCCCTCTTTTATTAAATGCCTGAATCGTGGGTACTAACTGGTTCGTCAGCAATTCGCGAGCAATGTCAAACTCGCCACTTAATCTAGCTGTCAGAGCACTTAGAGTGAGAGGGTGTTCCACCGATTCCAACATTCGAAACGTGTACGCGTTGGTTCCTAAAACTTCAACCTGATCGTTTCGATCGCGAAATGCAATTAACCATGTAGGTTGATTTGGTTGTTCGCTATTCCACGTAGATGGAGTCAGTTTATGAACCGGCCATTGATAAGACAGCAATCGTACTGTGGATGATAGCTGGACACAGGTAGCGTCCCCACTGATATCAAGATTAGCGCACTTCGGCGCATCCGGAGCTAGACGTAGTTGCATTCTCATCGCATCTAAATGGCACATTTCACTCATGAACGGATACTCGGTACTCTCCTGATTGGAATTCTCTAAATACTCTAAGAAAGCAATCGGAATGTCTTTGAAATAGGGCGAAGAGCAAGACTGTTCTCGCATGAATCCTCGAATGAGAGTGTCCCATGTATCGTCATCGACGAAAGGCCGGAACGACTTAAACGATTTCGCACAGAACGAAGCCAAGTTGTTGAAAAAGAGACGTTTGTAAATGTCCATACGTCGTTGTTCAATACCTGGAGGCACGGTATTGTGCGCAGGGTCTCGAATGTAATCGGCGAACTGCTTTTGAATTCGTTGATACGCGGGTAAATCGTCGCCTAAACTACGGTCCACGCTTGGTTTGCTCCGATTTGGCGTTATCGCATTGTTGTTGGTACTCTTTGATCCGAGAAACTTCCGATATTAATTCGGGGATCGCCGGAAAGTTAAAGTCTCGTTCTAATAGTGTTGGGATCGTTCCATATCGCTGGTAGACATGTTCAAGTAATTGCCAAACCGGATCAGCTACTGCAGCTGCGTGTGTATCAATCCTCAAATCTTCTGCTTCTTTAAAGTGTCCTGCGATGTGAATATAGGTTACTCTTGAGATCGGTAGAGTGTCAATGAATTCGTAAGGATCGTATCCGAAGTTCACGCTGTTCACATATGCATTGTTGACATCGAGTAAGAGATTGCAGTCCGCTTCCGTGAGCACGGCATTAATGAATTCACTTTCGCTAAGTTCTTGACCTGGAGCGGCGTAGTATGAAACGTGTTCAACAGCAATTTTTCGCTCTAGCACCTCTTGTACGGTACGAATTCTGGATGCTACATGTCGCACCGCATCTTCGGTGAAAGGAATTGGCATCAGATCATAGAGATGACCATGATCGCTACATGCGCTCAAGTGATCCGAATAGAGTGAGATGTTGTGTGTGTCGAGAAATTCTCGAACACTCGCTACAAAGTCCAAATCTAAGGGGCTAGGACCACCGATCGAGAGCGATAGTCCGTGGCAAACTACCGGGAATCGTTCCGCGTACGTCCGAAATTCCCGCCCAGAACGACCACCGACATCAATCCAATTTTCTGGCGCAACTTCCCAGAAGTCGACATTCTCATTAATGAGTTCCGGATGCTCGCGGAGCGCGCGAAACATACCACGACGCAGGCCTAGACCGGCGCCTCGAATAGATAGTTGTTGGAGCACAAGTGAAAAACAGACGAATTGTGGTTCGGACTTAAATTCGGAACCACAATTCGTCAGTTAAAACGAAAGTTTGTATGGAAAAAGGAGATTACTCCTCGGTGGTTTCCTCTTCTTCTTCCTCGTCGGCGTCTTCGTCGTCTTCGTCGGCGTCTTCTTCTTCACCGCACTGACCTTCGCCACACCCGCCTTCGTCTTCTCCACATTCACCTTCATCATCGCCTTCTTCGTCGTCTTCGTCGTCGCCGCATTGACCTTCGCCACACGAAGCTTCTTCTTCGTCTTCAGCGGCTAATACATCGATATCGTCGAGAGACTCTGCTACGAATAGATTGGTAGCATCTTCGTCAAGAGAAGCACTGAGGCTTACACCGAGAGAAGCAGCCATAAACGCACCAACACCAATGATGGCAGGTTTGGATTCATTAATTTTCATGGAAAAATCCTCACAAGGGTTAGGGGTTTTGTAACTAAAAACTGCCTTGTTACAGTTTCAACCTACATTGCAATTAGTAGAAGTGACAATATTACTCACAAATAATTCCATTATTCCTCCATTATTCAGACAGAATCATAGAATTGGCAAAAAGTTTGAGATTTACATGCCAAATACCCAAATTACTCGGTAGGACAACTATTTTGGGTGTTCCCACTGTGCGAATGCTTGTTCCAAACGCTGAGGAGATAGTTTAGTCCTAGTCTTTAATTCCTGGCAGAATAGAGACAGTCGATACTCTTGCAGTAAGTGAAATAATCCGTCTGCATAGGGGTGTTGACGCGGGACGCCAAGCGAAGCTAGTCGTTCCTGCCAACGTGCTACTTCTCTAGTTGCAAGCAAATCCTTTTTAAGTTTCCCCGAGAGCCGATCCAACCGAGTCTTGATCCCTTGAAGGTACCGAGGTAAATCAGGCATGCGTTCATTGGAAAATGAAAATGGAAAATCCGAATCAAAGAGGCTATAGAGTTGTTGTCTGATGTCTTCTCGAGATTCCTGAAATATTGGTTTCTCCAAAGACTCTACTCTAAGCATCAAGTGATGTCTCATCGACAATGCGTTCGACACTAGATCCATCAGGTGAAGAGCATTGGGAATGAAATGTTGACGGTTAATTTCGATTACTTGCTGAAACTCTTCCTCACTTTCAGGTAACGGTGGACGAGGAAAAAACGTGTCGCGAGCTGCTGTCAAAAAAAGCAACTGTCGAAAGTCATGAAGATTCCCAAGATTCGACGAGTACAACTGTAGTGCACGGTCATTATTGAACTGAGACGATAAGTAATTTATCGTCTCACGTTCCCTTATTAGCGCTAGCCGACACGTCCCCCTTAGTGATCCTTGGTATTGGTCTCGTTCATCGAAACCTACCTGGATGTCGACACAGTCGCCGCGATCCACGAGCACAGGGAATAGCACAATCGTTCCCGATGGACTCTTTGCTGTAATTGTGCGAGATAGCCCAGATTGTGGAAATGTTTTCAATCCTTGTTGCTCAAACTGTGCCTTAAATGAATCATCAAAATGACTTTCAAGAAGGTGTTGAACGCGTTGCCGCACTTCCGCTAAGTTTCGGCCTTGTGCGATCACGTTTTGCTTTTGATCAACAATTTGAATGTTCATGATCAGATGTTTTGAAACTTCGTCCAAACTCCACGCAGACGTCGCAACTTCCACATGAAATAAAGCTCGTATTCTTTGCGACAACACTTCTGCGAGAGGGCCGACGCGATAATGACTTGATTGCAATAGAAGAGGCACTAATTCATTGACCTTATCGGGTATTGGAGCTAGTTGCTTTCGAAACTGTTTTGGAAGTCGGCGTAACAATTCATTGCACTTCTCTTCAAAGAATCCAGGAACAATCCATTCCAAACTCGATTGATGGAGCTTTGGTAAATCCGCTAGTGGAACGAGAATCGATACTCCATCGTCATCGCGACCGGGACCAAATTTGTATCGTAGCGTAAAGCGAACAGAGTTTATTTCTAGTTCTGCAGGATATGCTTGTTCACGAATGGAATAGTCGGGAAGATGTAGAAATTCTTCGCGTTGAATGAGCAAATCACTACGTTGCTTTGCATCAGCTGTGCGATACCATCGCATGAACGATGTTCGATCACAAACTTCATCGGGAACCTTTTTACGATATAGCTCGACAACACCATCTTCGCCTAAGACAACGTCTGTTCGTCGCTCCTTCGATTGTGTTTCAAGTAGAGATTCTCGAAGTTCGAAATTTGTACGAACTTCCTGAATTTCAAGGTTAGCTTCATTGCGAGCCAACGCGTGGGTCAAGAACATTTCTCGAGCGGTACTACGATCGTAATCTGCGAGTCTGACGATGCGATTATGAACAATGGGTAAACCATACACGGAAAGATCTAAGTGGGTGCGGCAATCGTCTTTCGTTGAATCCCAATAATGGTCGTGTACCCTGGTATTCACAAACGAGCGAGCGAAAGGTTCAATCCAATTTGGTTTGATTTCGGCGAGACCACGTGCATAGACCCTCGACGTTTCAACAATTGTTGCTGCAACCACCCACTTCGGCTTGCGCTTTGCAATTACTGAGCCCGGAAACAAAGAGAACTTGAGATTGCGGGCACCCTGATAAGAAGAATCTTCCAAGCGAAGTCCTAGAAAACTCAACGACCCACTCAATATGGATTTGTGGATTCTTTCAAAGCTTGCTACCCTCTCATTGAGATTCATTCGCAAACGTCTACAGGTTAGCACAAGTTGGCGATGTAACGCACGCCATTCCAAGTATCGTTGAGTGGACACAAAGTGTCGCTCAAGGACACGTCTCAACTGATTCCATGAATGGTCTTCCCTCAGTTTTTCGATCCATTCCCACAAACTAAGATACGACAAAAAGTCCGATTTGGGATGACGGAATTGTTGGTGCATTTTGTCCGCAGCCTGTTGTTGTTCCAATGGTCGGAGAAATGGTTCCTGTGCTGCTAAAGCAGAAACAATAACTAGCAGTTCCTTCAGTGCTTTCTGTTGATTCGCCTCAATTAACATTCGTGCAAGTCTCGGATCCACGGGAATCTGCACCATTTGTCTACCCAGATCGGTAATCTGATCATGTTGCAAAGCTCCTAATTCATGCAACAGTCTCTTTGCCGCGGCGACGGCTCGGTCGTCAGGACGATTGATAAAAGGAAAAGTAGCGATCTCACCAAAGCCGAAGACCATCATTTGTAACACGACTGCGGCAAGATTAGTCCGCATAATTTCTGGATCCGTGAATGCTTCCCTAGACAAGTAGTCCTCTTCTGAGAATAACCGAAAACACACACCTGGAGCTAAACGACCACATCTGCCTGCTCGCTGATTTGCACTGGCTTGTGATATTGCCTCGATGGGCAATCTCTGAATTCGAGAACGCACACTAAAACGACTAATCCTCGCTTGTCCAAAGTCGATTACATATCGAATGTTTGGTACAGTAAGACTGGTTTCAGCCACGTTGGTCGCAAGCAATATGCGACGTTTTGAAGATGTTAGAAAAATCTTTCGTTGCTCAGAAGCAGGCAATCGAGCGTACAAAGGTAGCACCTCAAACTTTTCACCAAATTGCCGTCTGAACCAGTGTGCCCAATTGAAAATCTCTCGTTCACCAGGCAGAAATACCAATACATCCTGTACTTCGCTAGTGGGTTCCGCTTGAATTTCTTCAAGGCAGTTAAACATTACTTCCTCGGCGTCCTCTTCAACCGGTTTGTACCTCGTCTCTATCGGATAGGATCTACCTTCTGCGACAAAAACAGGTGCATTGTCGAAGAACGAAGAGAATTCTTGGACATCAATTGTGGCACTGGTCACAATTACGCGTAAATCGGTACGTTTTGCTAAAAGATGCTTTAGATATCCAAGTAAGAAATCAATGTTTAAGCTACGTTCATGTGCTTCATCGATAATTATCGTATCGTAGTCGTACAACAACCGATCGCGTCGGATTTCGGTTAACAGCAACCCGTCAGTCATCACTTTAACGAGCGTGTTCTGGCTCACTTTATCTTCAAACCGAACAGCAAATCCAACCCTTTCACCCACCTTAGTGTTGAGTTGCTGAGCAAGCCGGTCTGCTACGCTACGCGCAGCTAAACGACGTGGTTGCGTGTGGCAAATCATTCCACGGATACCTAAATCGGCTTTCAAACATGCTAAAGGCAGTTGAGTAGTCTTACCCGATCCAGTTTGGCCGGCAACTAGGATCACTTGATGCTGCCTCAATGCTCTAACGACTTCTGGTAAGACAGCACAAATTGGAAGGTCTGATTGATAGTCGACTCGTGGTACCAACGTCTTTCGACGAGCTACCTCTCCGGCACTCTTTGACAATAGAGTTAGAGTTTTCTGATTGGGTTCAACACGTCGACGTGCTTTTCGAAGGATAGGAGTATCCTGCGCGAGAATTAGATCAGGTGAAAAATCTTGGATTCTAGGACGTCGCATTAGAGTTCAAGAATGTGATCCAGCCGAAGCAAATTATGTACGATCCGTGTTCGGTCTAAAGTTTTAAACTAAGTCGACTTATTTTTTGAACTTGCAACCCTACGTAGTAACAAAATAGCCAAGAACACCAATCCGATACAAAGAGTTCCTAACAAGCCAAATGCAGTTGCGCCCGCAGGATCTTGATCGACTTCAAGAAACGACTGAAAAAAGAATACTACAAATAACGGGGCAAAAAATCCATCTTCAAATTCCCACGGCC
This sequence comes from Pseudomonadales bacterium, assembly GCA_011525295.1. Taxonomy (GTDB): domain Bacteria; phylum Pseudomonadota; class Gammaproteobacteria; order Pseudomonadales; family Azotimanducaceae; genus Bin55. Next base: position 63,933 of record WTGV01000064.1, read on the forward strand.
ACAATGCCCAAAAGCTTCCCACCGAGATCACGAAATACGCAAGTAATTTAACTCTCTTCAACGCAAGATACGCCAAACACGCTAAAACGCCTGTGGCAACTATAGCCACCAACCAAGCTAGGTTATATGACATGTTCCTTTAGTACGACTACCCTTCCGAAATTTCGACCCATTTAATAACCTCCGTTGCAAGATCATCAGGGTGAATGTCTCGTTCCGATATGGCTCGATGTGCTACAGAAATCCCTAAGTCTTTCATCTTCTGAGAGTCTCCAGCGATCAATGGATGCCAGTCATACAAGGCTTTACCGTTAGCAATTAACCGATATGCACAAGTATCCGGCAACCAATATAGTGACTCCACATTATCTGGTGAGATTTCAACGCAATCGGATACTAAGCGATGCCGATTTTCATAAGAGAGACAGCGACACGTGTCAGTGTCTAGTAACTTGCACACAACTGGCGTTATGACGTATTTCGGACTGCCTGCTACTTTGAACTTTAACTGGCAACACTGTGCGCAACCGTCACAGAGTCTCTCCCACTCTTCCTCACTCATTTCGGTCAACGACTTGGCTTGCCAAAATGGCTCAGTAGCGGCTACGCTTCTTTCCATCTAGGAATTCAAAATCTCTCGAAGTTCGGAGCCAATTACTTCTTCTCTCCAAGCTCCGAAGGATGCTGGAAATTTGTGGTGTTCGTCATAATGTGAGATCCAATTACTGATTTGGTTACTTCGACCTAGAGTCTCTAATGCTAACTGCATTGAATCAGACTTTTTGGCTACTAGTTGTTTAATAGGTTCTTTAGTACGATGAAACAACTCCCTTTTGTGTCTTGATTGCTTGTGCCCGAGACTATAGTTTATATCGTTGCACTTGGAGTTTCCTTTTTTAATTCTCGAAATCAAGCGATGCAAATCCTTACCGAACCCGAGAAAATTTTTCTGAAAAAACTCAATGTCTCGTTGATGGTGCTCTACTGCTATTTTGATCTCTTTCTGAGTGAATACTCGTTCTCGTGGAAGATTGCGTGAACGTGCGGTTCGTTCGCGCCACTCAAGCAGACCAAAGTAAATCTTTAATTCCATAGCATCCCAATCACTCTGAGCAGGAATCGCGGTTAAGTCCGTTAGAGTAAATTCATACACAGGTTGAAAATAGTGTTGCATCTCTTCCAGGAACCATGAGATCCGACCAGTTTTTACGAGAAGAGATCGAATCTGATCCCAAAGCGGTAAAAGAAATCGCACATCATCGCAGGCGTACTTGATCTGTGTCAGCGTCAGTGGTCTTTTCCGCCAATCACTTTGAGTCAATTTTTTGTTCTGTTCCAAGGGTAGGTCGAGGTAGCGTTTTACGAGCGAGGAGTAGTTCAATGTCGCATCGGTGGAAACGAAAGCATGTGCGAGTTGAACATCAACGAGGTTGGGCAACTCCTGGCCAAAGATGAGATGAAGAAGTTCTAAGTCTTCTCGCGGTGAGTGCGTTACTTTTACTCGATCTTCCGAAAATAGCGCTGATTCCAGCTCGGTTAGATCTAGCGGTGCAAGTAAGTCCACGATATACACACTAGTAGAGGTGGAAAGTTGAAGCACACATGGTCTTGGAAAAAACGTTCGCCGCCGGTGAAACTCCGTATCCATTCCAATGGCATCATCGAGTTCAGACACGACCCTATCTAAGTCACTCTGCCTCTCAATGAACGACTCTTTATTCTTCAATTGGGATTCGGCCTCGTAATGCATGATTGATTGTGTTCACGTCGGTATAAGAAAGTTCCCCACCCGCTGGGACTCCGTGCGCGATTCGAGAGACTTTAAGGTTTGTTTTAAGGAACATACTGGCGATATAGTGAGCAGTGGCTTCCCCTTCGGCGGACGTACCAGTTGCGACGATCAATTCACTAACTGAATCTGCCTGTACCCGTTCGTACAACGTTGATAGCCCGAGGTCATTTGGTCCGACACCATCAATGGGTGATAGATGACCGTGAAGGACAAAGTACCGTCCAGAAAAACTACCAGAGCTCTCTATTGCATATGCGTCGCCCGGAGTCTCGACTACGCAAATCAACGATGTGTCGCGTTTAGGATTAGAACACAAAGCACAAACTGGTTCTTCCGATACGTTACGACAACGGGTACATTCCCTAACCTTCGATACCGCTTCATTAAGTGCATCAGCCAGTTCCTGTCCAGCGGTTCTATCTTTGTGCACGAGAAATAGTGCTATTCTGGTTGCGGTTTTCGGTCCTACTCCAGGTAATACCTGCAGAGCTTGAACGAGTCGCGCTATGAGGGAACTAAACATCTATCCGATACAATGCCAATCTCAACTTACTAGCCGAACCACTATGCTCGAGATTGTTCCATTCGCTAAGTGCGCTTGATATCGACTATGTGCGCATCAAAATTTTCAATAAGCGACGAAACTATTGGATCTTTTAGTGCGGCTTCTCGATCTACATCATTATTGTTTGAGACCTGTGATTTTCGTTGGGAAATATCGTCGGTTTTTGAAGTGTCGGTTGATTGAACCGGGGTTGAGTTCGATTGGATTGTTTGAGAATCTATCTTTTCGGTACTAGAAACCGGGTTCGGGGCACGAGAATCCAGTTTGCTCTTTACTTTACTACCTTGCCCAGAACCTGTCTCGTTCGCTGTATTTTCATTCTTTAAGGATGACGGTTCTGGAATCGAGTTAGGAACTGGTTCAAAGTCCAGCAAGCGAACAAGAGTCATCTCAAAACCGATCTTATGGTCTGGCGCGTACTTCAAATCGCGCATACCTACCACCAAAATTTGATAAGCTACTTGAAGCCACTCAGCGGAAAATTTCCCGAGAAATGGTTGCAACTGTTCCGTGTCGGTTCGTCCGGTAATTTGGGCCAGGGCAAGCTCGTGTATCGTGCGTTGCAAGTTCTCAAGTAAATCGGCAAAACTTACTGCTTGTCTGGACAGCTGGTTAACAAATGCCAAGGTCGCATTGCGATCGCCCTTAACCAGCATATTCAAAATCTCCAAGACTTCGTCGGTGCGCACCGTTCCCAACATTTCAGAAACGCTAGCTACTGCTATGTTACCACCTCCATGTGAAATTGCTTGGTCTGTCAATGACAGCGCGTCTCGCATGCTCCCTTGAGCTGATCGAGCTAGTAGTTGCAATGATTCCTCATCGTATTGAATGTCTTCTTGAGTAAGAATAGTCTCTAGTTGTTCTCTTATAACCGCAGGTTCAATGTTGCGCAAATGAAACTGAAGACAGCGAGAGAGTACCGTTAGAGGCACTTTTTTCGGATCGGTAGTTGCGAAGATAAACTTTACGTGGTTCGGAGGTTCTTCCAGAGTCTTTAATAACGCATTGAAACTTGCGGTCGACAACATGTGGACTTCGTCGATAAGATACACTTTAAACCGACCCACGTTGGGCGAGAAGTGAACATTTTCTAGTAGTTTGCGCGTGTCGTCCACACCAGTTCGGGACGCCGCATCGACTTCATGCATGTCAAGGTAATTCCCACTCTGAAAGTCCTCGCATGCGCTACAATCACCGCAAGGCTTTGACGATATTTTTGCCTCACAGTTTAGACAATTCGCAAATATTCTCGCTAGAGTGGTCTTACCAACGCCGCGAGTGCCGGAAAATAAATAAGCATGATGCAATCGATCAAAGTCTAACGCATTGACAAGGGCTCTTACCGTATGATCTTGTCCCCTTACCTCTTGAAAATCTCGAGGACGATATTTCCTCGCTAGTACTACGTAAGCCATCGACAAAATTTTAAGTCAATTTGAAGACTGTAAGATGTGTGAATGACACAACCGTTCTACATTATCGGACATCGTGGCGCTCCAACACTGGCACCGGAGAATACGATTCCATCCTTTGTACGGGCGATCGAGGAAAGGGTAAACGGAATCGAGTTAGATGTACACACGGTCGACCAGCACGTGGTTGTGATACACGATGAATCAGTGGATCGAACAAGTAACGGTAAGGGAGTACTTCAAGAGCTTTCGTTTGAAGCCCTTCGGCGACTCGATTTTGGTGATGGTGCGACCATACCTACTCTTGTGGAAGTCATTGAAACAACTCCCACAAGGATCCTAATCAATGTTGAACTGAAGGGACGAAACTCTGGTAAGGCAGTCGCACAGATATTACCAAACTACCCAATGCATAGATTTATGGTTTCGTCATTCCATAGACGCGAACTCATCGAGTTCACAAAGGAATTTGGCACCGAGTCTAACACCGAAATCGCGTTGCTTGGTGTTCGCTTAACTGTTGAATTGATGGAGGACGCTCAAAGCCTAGACATAAAGACTTTAAACGTCTCCTCAAAACTCCTCAAAGCCAAGCAACTCAGCCGCGCACAGAAAGGTGGTTTTCGGATTTATGTCTACACTGTAAATAAAGTGAGTCGCGCGAGGCAATTGCGAGATGCTGGCGTCTCTGGATTGTTCACCGACGACCCAGCCAAGCTAAGGGTCTTACTCGACGAGTAGACTAACAATCTAGGCAATCAAAGAGCATCGCTAAGTCGGTGTTCCATTTATGCCGAGAGTTGAACTTGGTTAGCTCAATTTTCTTGTGGATCTCGGGAATTCGGACGTTTGGTTTGATTGGAGAGTTAACGTAGAGACTGTTTCCTCAAGACAATGTCGAGACTCTACAAATCAGATAATCTAAATGGGTAATATTGGTGTGATGCTTACTCTTGACTCTACGAATCCAACGCGCGAAACTCTTCATCGAGACGGTATCGGCCGGACGTAATGTAGTGTTCCATACGAGAAAGCTTTTTCTCCATTTGAGCAATGTCTCTTTTAACCAGTCCCATCCGAAAGATCATGCTGCTCTTCGCGGCTGAGTCGCTAAATTCGTCAACGGTGCGCGTATAGCCTTCCCTCGTTCGGGAATAACGTCTGCGCGATCGACGATAGCGGCCGTGAACCGGAGTCATTTCTTCTTCATCGTACGGTTTCTTATCCATCACAAAAATCGCGACAATATAGGCGGGTATAACGATCCAAGATATACAAACCACGCCAAGAACTGTTAGAACGCGAACAATCCAAGGTTCAATACCAAGGTAGTCGGCGATGCCAGTACAGACTCCAAATAATGGTCCGTGCTCCGGATCCCGATACAGTCTTCGAACAGGTCGCTCTTCAAATTGGCCTTTGGTTTGGCTGTAGGTCTTTCTGTCGTTCATTGTGTGTTAGCGCGAGAGTCGAGTTAGGGTGGTAGACGATGCTGATGGCAACTTACTTGTGTGTCTGCCCGTCATTCTCTTTCCGTATGTGTTCGTCGCCACCTAGGAGCACTGTGATCCAAAATCTTTTCTAGGGTATCGACACGTTCTGAAAGCTCTTCGGCATGGTCTTCCAACCGTTGAAGCTCTTCGCGATCTTCGCGAGCCAGTATTCGATGTGCACGTTTGGAACGAGAGTAGTGTAGGATCAACCAAAGTGGTAAGCACACCACTAGGAATAGAACCGCGCACACGATCCCGATAACGAAAATCATACCAAAGAAATCTTCTAAGTACATGATGAGTCCTTATATTCGATGATTTAAGATGATTTATCACTAATAGAGCGTTTGAGCCGCTCAAGTGCTTCGTCAACTTTCTCATCCGCTTCAAGTTCTCGAATCTCGTCTGATAGATTACGTTGTCCCATATCGTAAGATTCTACAGCACCTTCAAGATCATCGATCTTTCGTTCAAATTGCTCGAATCGAATCATTGCTTCATCGACATTCCGTTCGGTCAGTTGCCTACGAACGTTCAATCGCGCGCGTGCGGTACTTCCTCGAACCAACAACGACGACTGTTTAATCTTCGCGTCCTTGAGTTTTTGTGTGAGAGTGGTGATGTCATCGTTCATCTTTACCAACATGGACTCTACGGTGTCGAGATCGTTGTCTATCGCAACTACCATTTCTTTCGCTTTTTCGGATTCTACCAACGCGGCGCGAGCTAAGTCGTCTCGATCTTTGCGAATTGCAGTCTCCGCTTTGCGTGTCCATTCGTCGACTTCTTGCGCAAACACATCACGCTTGCGCAACATTTCTTTTTTGTCAGCAATACCCCGAGCGGCTGTTGTTCTAACCTCAACCAAAGTGGCTTCCATCTCTTGTATGATCATACGAACCATCTTCGACGGATCTTCAGCTTTGTCTAACATCGCATTTATGTTTGAGTTTACGATGTCACTGACACGGGAAAAAATACCCATAATTTTCTGTCTCCTTTGTAATGAAGAGTTTTATTGCTGATTGTTAAGCAACTATCGTGCCACATGATTGGTTGATGGAATTTTTTGAAAAAATTTACGAGATACCATGCATTCGGACAGCGTAGTTATGATATGTTGTTGAAAATTCGCGAACATTGGGACTTTTGAACATGGTAGAACAAGCGCCAACGCTTGTTGGTCAATCACCTGCATTCCTGAGAGCACTAGAAGAAATTTCTAATATTGCAGAACTCTCAAAGCCGGCGTTAATAGTGGGTGAGCGAGGCACTGGGAAAGAACTCTTCGCGGCGCGCCTTCATTATCTGTCGCCCCGTTGGGATTCAGTCTACTTACAACTCAATTGTGCGACCTTAACCGAAACACTCCTTGAAACTGAATTATTCGGACACGAAGCGGGAGCCTTCACCGGCGCGACCCGTCGACATTTAGGGCGATTTGAAAGAGCGAGTTCTGGGACTCTGTTCCTTGATGAGCTAGCGACAACGTCACAGCGAGTTCAAGAAAAGATTTTAAGAGTGATCGAGTATGGTGAGTTTGAGCGCGTAGGAGGGAGCAATACGATTCAGACTGATGTTCGGATCGTCGCGGCTACGAATGAAGATTTGCCTACGCTCGCGGACGAAGGCAAGTTTCGCATCGATCTTCTTGATCGACTCGCGTTCGACGTGATTACCCTCCCACCGTTGCGAGAACGAGCTGAAGATATACTCTTACTGGCTGAACACTTTGCTGTAAACATGGCAAACGAACTCAAGCGTGAACTGTTTCCTGGATTCTCCGACGCGGCAACAACGATCCTTATGGAGCATCACTGGCCTGGAAATGTTCGAGAATTGAAAAACGTGGTTGAGCGTGCTGTATATCGCAATAACCCGAATGACTTGGTTGAGGAAATTGTTCTCGACCCGTTTGACTCCCCCTTCAGACTTCAAAACAGTGCGCAAGAGATTAACAGCACCAATTCGAACACCGAGGAGATTGATTTTCCTGTCAACCTACGAGAGAGGGTTGAGGAATTTGAAGCCTCCATATTGCGGGCTGCCCTCGCGAGAGCTAAGTTCAATCAGCGAAAGACTGCCGAACTGTTGGGATTGACCTACAACCAAGTAAGAAACACAGTACGTAAGCATAGCATCTCAACTAGCGAATCTGACGGTCCCGATAGAAAAGCTAAAAATGTTCCTGCCGATTGAAGCTTCTGTATCGCAGAGTCGCAATTTGGGAGACAGCACGTATTTCTATAATTTTGGGACTTATATACATAACTACACAAATCGTAGTTGTGCTACGTGTTGACGCTCCACGAAATCACTAAAAGGTCATTCGTTTTACCACGTCCAGACACCCCAACCCCCGAGGCCAAGATATTCAACGCAGCATTGACGTCCGCGTTGCCACTGTGTCCGCAACGGACGCACT
>WTGV01000043.1 GCA_011525295.1 Pseudomonadales bacterium
CTTACAAGCTCACCCACAAATTGTTTGTTGTCCACTAACTAGTGCATACTTCAAATTCCTAGCTCTAAAATTATTTGTGCCTACAACGAATTCTGGCTTGTTGTTACAGTACATTCCTTTAAACTTTAGGTTTCCGATCGAGTTCATCATTTGACTTCAACCCAAACATTCAATCAACCACTGTCTGGAAACGAGATGCCACGTTTCGGTGGCCCGGTAACTTTCATGCGTGTTGCTGAAGGACAGATCGGCGAAAAAATTGATGCGGGAATCGTAGGTATTCCTCTTGATATTGCGACTTCAAACCGTCCAGGTGCTCGCCTAGCTCCACGTGAAATCAGGGACGAATCGCGATTACTGCGTCCCTACAACATGGCTACCGGCGCAAAACCGTTCGACTCCATGCAAGTAGCGGACCTTGGTGATTTGCCGATCAACACTTACAACATAGAAAAGAGCTATGAGACGATTTCGTTGCATTATCAGAACATTCTCGCGAGTGGATGCGTTCCCTTTGCGCTAGGTGGAGATCATTCCATTATCTTACCAATTCTGCGTGCAATGCGAGCAGCTCATGGTCCAGTCGCAGTAATCCACGTGGATGCACATGCTGACGCGAACGAGCACATGTTCGGCGAACGCTACACCCACGGCACTCCCTTTAGACGCGCTGTGGAAGAAGATCTACTCGAATGCAACAAAGTCTACCAGATAGGGCTACGAGGCACTGGATATCACCCAGACGACTTTGATTGGTGTCGAAATCAAGGCTTTCGAGTCATCGAGGCACATGAATGTTGGCATAAATCCTTGACTCCTCTCATGAAAGAACTGCATGTCGAGATTGGAAACCATCCTACCTACATTAGCTTTGATATTGATGGATTGGATCCTTCGGTGGCGCCTGGTACGGGTACTCCAGAACCGGGAGGCTTGTCTGTCGTTCAAGCGTTAGAAATTATTAGAGGGTGTCGTGGCCTAAATATAGTAGGGTGTGATGTGGTCGAAGTGTGTCCTCCGTTTGATTTGTCGAAGAGCACTTCGTTGTTAGCCGCTAATCTGGTCTACGAAATGCTCTGCATTCATCCCAAGGTCGAATACCACTCTAAGTGAGTGTGCGTCAACCTCTTTGGACTTGGTCCGAACTCTGCCACAGTTTAGGTCTGACCGCTCAGCACGGTCCCGACATCAAAGGTATTCATTTTGATTCTCGATTAATCCAACCCGAGGATCTGTTTCTGCCTTTACCCGGTGATCCAGGACCACGTTTTCGAGTCGCAGTTCGATCTGAACGAGACGGACACGACTATATCTCAAGTGCCGTCGAGAACGGTGCAGTTGGTTTGATCTCAAGTAGGGACATCAAAAGCTCTGTACCGACGCTTCGGGTTAATGACTCGATTGATGCACTTTGGGCAATAGGAAAGTACCGACGTCATCAAATCGATTGCTCAGTTGTAGCGATTACAGGAAGTAGTGGTAAAACCACTCTCAAGACGTTCCTTCAGTCTACCACCGATGGATTTAGCGCTCAGGGAAGTTTCAATAACTACATCGGTCTCCCTTTAAGCTTAGCTGTTACTCCAAAAGACACCGAGGTAGCAATCTATGAAATCGGTACAAACCATCCAGGAGAAATCGCGCCACTGAGCGCGTTGGCACAACCCGATGTTGTGGTTGTATTAAATGTCCTTCCGGTGCATATCGGGCACTTCAAAGATCTTGATGCATTGGAAAGGGAAAAGTTCTCAATCACCGATGGACTGTCTGACTCAGGTTGTGTAGTGCTCCCATACACATTGAAAGATTCGAACTACATCGACAAACACTTGCGAATGGTCACTTTTGGATTTGAAGAAAAAGCAGAGGTATCGATCAAGTATATGCGAGACAACTGGTACGAATTTACTCACGGAAATGATAGCGTGAAAGTTGTAGTGCCCGGTGGTGGCAATCATCGCGCTGAAAGCGTCGCTGCGTGCGGTGCAGTTTTGACATCACTTGGGCAGAGTTTGGAGTGTTTGCAACGATTAGAGACGACATTGCCAGAAGGTCGAGGAAACAGTATTGAAATTAACGAAGTGACAATTATCGACGATAGTTACAACGCTAATCCAACCAGTATGATTGCTGCGTTGAGGGAACTTCGCAAGCGACCGGCTAACGGGCGCAGGATCGCTGTCCTCGCGCAGATGAATGAATTGGGAACTCATGCTCAAAAATTGCACGAAAGCATAGCACCCGAAATCGGTGATATCGACGTTTTGTATTGCGTTGGAAGTCTTATGCGACACCTCTACGAAGTAGTGGATACTCCCAAAGAAAAGTACTTCTACGAACTTGTCTGTGCTGAGCTCCTTGACCATCTGGTGTGCACATTGAACCAAAACGATATTGTTTTAGTAAAAGGTTCAAATAGCTTCTTTTGGCAAGCTAACTTCGTGCAAAAACTCCGAAAATCACTAACATAATTCGATCTCGAAACAACAAATTCAATCCACAAATTGAGACTGATTAATTGACTAACAATATTTCAACCCATAGCGTGACTTTTGAGGAAACCCGCAAGAAGTTCGGAACACTTGTTGCACTTGACCGTCTCAGCTTACAGATACCAAGGGGTAGCGTGTACGGATTCATCGGTCCCAATGGAGCAGGCAAGACCACTGCGATGCGCATTCTCGTTGGGATTAGTAAACCTACCTCTGGCACCATAAAGGTGTTCGATGCGGATGACGTTAAAGACGTACGGCACCTCATCGGTTACCTTCCTGAAGAAAAGGGGTTATACAAGCGCATGCGCGTCATCGACTACATTGTTTACTTTGGTCGCCTCAACGGTATGCGCAAAAAAGACGCGATAACAAAAGCAAAAGCGTTGCTCAGTGAGTTTCAGCTATTGGAGTGGGAAAAAGAAAAGTGTCAAGCACTTTCCAAAGGTATGGGGCAGAAGGTCCAGCTTATGGCAACTTTGGTACACGATCCCATACTCATGGTACTAGACGAACCGTTCAGCGGATTAGATCCAGTGAACGTCGAAGTAGTTCGCTCTATTATCTTGAATAAAGTTAAAGAAAACTCAACGGTCATTCTGTCCACCCACATTATGGAACAAGCAGAGTCTCTTTGTGACGCAGTGGTTTTGATCAATAAGGGAAAAGCAGTGCTTGAAGGGCCGATTGATGAAATTCGCAAAGGCGATGTTGTGTCCGTCGATCACGATGGTGATGTCTCCGTATTTGATGGATTACAAGGTATAGTTTCAGTAAAACAGATCGGTCGTGCAGCAACACTTCAAGTCGATCCCGAATTTGACCTACAGACTCTACTAAAAACAATTTTTGAACGTACCAAAGTGACACAATTCAACGCTAATTCTGCGTCATTACACGAGATCTTCATACGAGAAGTAGGAGGCTCCAAAGCTTCGTCCGAGACAACCGCTGATGCTTAACCGTTTGTACTCGGTTTGGCTCATTGCACAGCGCGATTGGTTAGAAGCAACGTCGACCAAAATGTTTTGGTTAGGGGCGTTGCTCATGCCTGTAATTACCTTGATTTTGGCCATCTTTGGGATGTTTGCGGCGACTTTAATCGGTACTTCGGTAACGGTTGGTTCTTACTACGTTGTCGATCATAGTGATGGTCTTGGACTAGAAATTCGAAATGAAATCCTACGAACAGACATAACAAATTTCTTAAATGTAATCTCTAAACGCCAACCAGTATCCGAAGACGAAGAAATCTTAACTGAGATTCGCGAAGCGACTCAAACAACGGCATTACCTGATCTTGTTAATACCTGTATGGAGTTGCTTGAACATCCGCAACCAGACCTAACGACCATCACAAGAGACACGCTGGCGGGGAGATTCAGCATTTGGTGGGAGAACAACAAAGATCTAATCGTAGAACTTGCACCCGAAGTCTCGTTTGCTAGATACGAGGAAATTCTCACTCCAAACCTGACAGAACAAGAGCTAATTTCTAGACTCAAACGAGAACAAATCTTAGGTTATTTCATAATCCCCGAAGGTTTTATTAACTCCAATGAGAATGCGAAATTCGTCACTGAAAGCATTCTTAAACAAGATCTCTCAAATTGGTATGAGAGTTTTGCCACTCGTGTGATTCAGAATAAAAAATTTGCGGAGTCGGATATAAGTCGTGAAACCGCCCTTTGGCTGTTACAACGAGCGTCATTTCAAACAAGCAAGGCGGTTGAACCGCCTCGAGATTCTGCCGGTCGCACTAGTTCGACTCCTGTTTCTGCAGGCGATGCGACGAAGGAGGTGACTGTTTGGGAAACAGTCGGAGAATTTGCGCCAGCTGTATATCAATACATTTTGTGGTTCTTAGTTTTCATCGGCGCTACTATTTTGATGACCAATACAGTAGAAGAAAAATCAACGAAGCTAGTTGAAGTGTTGCTGTCGGATCTAGATTCAGTTCAACTAATGGATGGTAAATTGTTAGGTTCGGCACTCACGTTGCTCACGGTCGTCGGCCTTTGGATCTTTTTAATTTCACTACCCATCATACTGGGCTCCAATGTCGCCGTATCCTTCCTCCCGCAGGTTGGTGAATTTTTACAGAGTGGTGCTCTGAGTTCCATTTTTAACCCACTATTTGTCATCAATTTTGTGATTTTCTTCATACTTGGCTTTGCGTTCTACGGATATTCGTTGTCTGCGCTTGGTTCAGTTTGTTCGAACATCAGAGAAGCGCAAATGATGGCGACTCCAATAAATTTAGTAGCAATCGTTCCTTTGATTCTCATGGTTCCTATCGCGTTAGACAAATCAGGTACATTACCAACAATAATGTCGTATATACCGCCATTCACGCCGTTTGTCATGATGAACATAGTAGCTGAAGTAGCTTGGACCAACTATTTGTTGATTCTCGTGTGGATGACTGCGTGTACGCTGGGAGTGCGATGGCTAGCGAAGAAGATTTATACCAAAGGAATCTTACTGGAAAACAAACCTGCCGGAATCAAAGGCCTAGTCAGATTGGTAGGCGGTACTAATTGATAGCGCAACCCTGAGTTGTCGATGGACAGAGTGTGTGCGAGTTTTTCGAGCGGTTGAACAATCGTCTTACGATGAAGACTATGGTTCACGTTGGAAAACAACTACCGTATGAAGACGTCTGAACAGATTGTCCTTCCCCTTGACAAAAAATTAAATTTATTTAGTTGAGTTCAGCGATTAGAAACAGTAGCTCCAACCTCCAACATCTCCGTGGAATATGGACTGTGGCTCATCGAGAGATCGTTGCGATGCTTCAAACGAAGTCATACTGGCTCGGTTGTCTTTTCTTTCCAGTGTTTTTATCTATCTTGCTGTTCCTTTTTTGGATCTCTGTTGTCTCACTTAATCACAGTGTTGAAGATCTCGACATGAATTCCTACCCAATGTTTGATTACTCGTATCAGTTTGATCAAATTCGCAGTTTTGTTTGGGGAGATCCGATGCACTATTACGTTGTCGACCATAGTGATCATCAGATGGTCGAGGCAGTACGTCTTGCTAAGATAAAAAGGGATTATGAAGCGTGGTATGGCAATTCACGCCGCGCGCCTGGCATTGAGGTATTCCAGGAACGCCTATCAAGTGATGCTGATTTGGGGCTAGAACACTTACTTCAGTACCGAAAGTTTCGCGAGATTCAAGAACCAGATGTATCCATTGAGACTCTCCAATCTTGGATTGAAACAGGAAAAATCGTCGGTTATTTCGTCATCCCGAAAGAAGTCTTGACTTCTAACCCAAGTGCGCTGTTCGTTCGTCCAAGTGGGGGAAGCAATGCTCATACGAAAAAGTTAGATGAACTAGAAGTGTGGTTCGAAGACTTGGTTTCTAGTGTTCGCTCAGACAAGTTACTCGCAACAGGCAACTTGGAGATCGAACAGCGGCAACAACTACAAGCATCATTACAGGTAGCCATCGATCGGGTAGCCTTACGTCCAAGTACGGATGTCGGAACACCTACTAATGCCAAAAATCGTCCCACATTGCAGCTTCCTATAGCTAATTGGGTGAAGTCGGCGACTATTCCTTTTATTTATCTGTTCATCCTAATATCTGGAACAACGGCAAATGTGATGGTTACGAGCACTCTTGAAGAAAAGTCGAACCGTGTGGCTGAAATGCTCGCTGCGAGGCTGAACCCAAGTCAAATCTTGGATGGGAAGCTTCTTGGAAACTGCGTAGTAATGTCAATTGGAATAGGGTGCGGATGCGTCCTCATAGGACCTCCACTTGTACTGTTGCTTGGTAGCTTGTCTGGACCGGAGATGAACATAACCGCAACGGTATTACACTTGAGTAAATTGTCTACTTGGTTGTTATTCCTCTTTTTTGGAGTCGCTTTTTTTGGGTACATCCAAACAGCTCTAGGCTCATTGTGTGACGATGTGAAAGAGTTGTTTACCGTCATTTATCCAATATCGATGATTCAATTATTTTGTGTGATTCCTTCGGTTGTCTATGTCTTGTTCACTCCCGATGGTCGTGTAACGCAAGTATTGAGCTTCATACCGTTTTTGACACCGAGCGTCATGGTGAGTCGCTTAGCTTTTCTACCGACTTGGCCAATGTACCTAGCGATTGTGCTGGTGATGGTTCTGAGCATTATTGCGATACGAAAGTTTTCAACCTCGTTATTTGCACATGGAATGGTGTCTGAGCGAGCACCGCGGGGCATGAGCATGGTTTTTCGTCTTGCACGTCGACCTGTTTAGCTACAAATTTGGACATTTATTTCTTCGCAGAGCAATTGAACAGAAGAGACCAAACAATCTAGACCTCAGATGAGAAAGAATAGTCTAAAAACTGTGTGGGTCGTGATGTTGAACGAATGGTCTATGACCACGTTGAACCCGAGTTTCTGGATAGTTTCTTGCGCTACGCCGACAATTCTCTTCGTGATGTATTTTCTCTTCCAATGGTTTCTTGGTGAGGATCCTAGAGAGACTTGGATTAACGAAGATGCTGTCAAGAACTGGGAGTTCTTGCTGGGAGAAGAGGAGCTAGATCAGAATACTCGATCACCAAGAGTGTTGAGTTATGGGGTACTCGATCCGAGCGAGTCATTCTCCGCCGAAATCCGAGGAGAAATAATTAACAATAACAGCTATCTATTTCTCAAATCGACTCTAGGTATGAGCGCGGAAGATTTTGAAGCCTTCAGTGATGTACATAGCGATAAGCACACACCGTTAGTGCAAGAACTGGCCATGTTGCGGCAGCATTTTGCTTCAATGTCGACAAATATGCTTGTTGACCAATTACTGACCAGAGTTGAATTAAGCGAAGAAGTATCACATGTTGTTGAAGTCTCAATTTTCCATAAACGCGTTAAGCTTTGGGTGGTGCATAACCAAGACGAAGTTGTCGAGTCTATACCCAATCTAACGTCAAATCTGTTTCGAGAGATACTTCCGTTAGATAGCACTCACTCTGAAGACAGTCTCGAATCAATGCTCTCACGTAGCGAAATCATCGGATACTTTGTCTTCCCCGAGAGCATTAGTAATGACTTGGACCATTTGCACTTCGTCACAACAGTGAAAACACCACGAAGTGAATTCATTGATCTCTTAAACTGGTATCGTAGCGTCGCTACGGACGTGCTCAGAAAGCGCCGATATGAGACTGAAAACATTGACTCTAACACTCAAGCATTGCTGTTGCAACGAGTCGACTTTGTTCCTACCGACATTGACGTCTCACCAACGAGGTCTCAGATAAAGACGGATCGCTTTGTACGAATTCTTTTCCTCGGGTTGGCGTTTCTAATGTATCTTGTATCTTTCGGAGGATCTGCTCGTCTGGTCGCAAATGTAGTAGACGAAAAATCGAGCAAATTAGTGGACAACCTGTTGGCAAATCTTAGTCCTTCACATTTACTGGACGGCAAACTGTGGGGAACAGCTATGATTTCGCTAACAGTAATGGGGTTCTGGGTATTGTTGATCCCCATTCTTGCGTTTGTAACAGGCCGTTTAGACTTCAATGTAAATCTCGACATTTTCAGCGTGTTATTGCAGCCGACTGTCGTGTTCAATTTCATTCTTTTCCTACTATTAGCATACGCTTTTTATGGGTACTTATTTGTTGGTTTGGCTTCGTTGTATAGTAAATTAAGTAATGCAATCAATACGTTTGTAGGCATAGGATTGGGTATTGGATTTCTCTTTGTGTTCCCATCCCTCATGGTGATGTTTTTCAACCCGTTCGTGTGGCTACAAAATCTACTGAGTTTTATTCCAGTTATGTCTCCTTTTGTTATGGTTGCTCGATCTGGGACATTACCTGGATGGGGAGTGTATTGCACTATCGTGTGTATATTGGTTTTGAGCATATTTGCTTCTCGCGCACTGTCAAGCCTCATGTTCAAACGAGGAATATCGAGCGAAGTTAGAGTCAAACCCGTGAAATACCGAGCGACTAAACACTACGTTAAGCCGCGATCTTGGCGTTCGTGATTGGACGACCTAGTGTGGATTGAACTAGACGAGAGCAAGAACGTGCTTGGCGAAAGTAATGAAATTGAGAAAGAGGGTATAACAGACGTAGACGAACAGTTGCTACTAGGTCCGCAACCGAAGTAAGATTAGGCTGAGTACCTAGTATTCGCTATTATTCTTCTACTGCTTCTGATTGATCCGATTCTTGGGTATCAGATGAATCTGGGGATTCTCCATCATCCTCACTCGGTTCATCTTCGCTCTCTGAAGATTGCAAACCTGACTGCGAAAGTGGTGTGAATGCTACCTGTTTCAGTTGCGCTCGACGAACTCTTTGAGTCTTCTGTTTGCTGCTAGTGCCATAATAAGTGGTAAGGTAATCGAGAACCTTACTCTCATTGTCACCTAAGTCCCACAAATTTTCCTGATCCTGCATACGCTTGATCGCCTTTGACCAATTCTCTCGGTCGAGTTGTTGCTGAGTCAACAGTCGCTCCGAATGACACACGTTGCAATAAGCTTTGATGAGCTGCCAATTTCCTTCGGCGTCGATGCGTAAACCAGATTTTGGGTCTATCTCGACGGCTTCTTCGTTAGCTAGACAGAAAACTGCCAGCCCTACTAAAAAGATGCTAGCTAACGTAAATCGCGACGCGATGGCACGCATTGTTCAAATATCCTTTTGGATTCCAATTCGGTAGCACCATTGGTTGGGAATGACCCTGATCGTCTTCAGCGCGAGCCCATACTTCGTAATACCCTGTAGTGGGAAATTTAATGCTGTGATCCCAATGTTGCCACGCTAATCGATTAACAGCGGGTTTCAGGTTTGCTTCTGACCATGTCTGTCCAAAATCGATAGATACATTCAAACTTCGAACTGAATTGTCTCCAGCCCAGGCATGTCCGCGAACTTTGAGAGTGTCATTCGCACCAATCTGCACTCCGGTTTTTGGAAAGGTGATTAATGACTTGACCGGCATGGCATGAATGATGCGCATGTCCTCGTCGGCTACTGTCGTACCTGGTGCAACTGGTGTGCGAGGTACGCGATAAGATGGACTTTCCATTTTTGGCCCATCGTGTACCTTATTTCGTATAGTCACTCGTTTCAACCATTTCCCCGAAACAGAACCGGGCCAACCACCAAATACCAATCTTAAAGGATGACCATTCATCGGATGTAGGTCGTCGCCATTCATGCCCCACACAATCATCGACTCGTCGTCCAGAGCTTTGTCGATTGGAACTCCGCGAGAGATCGTTACACGTTCAGAATCTCCACTCATGTGGGTATCTGCACCGTAGAAAGCCACGTAGACTGCGTCCTGATTGTGACCTACGTCTTCTAAAACATCTTTTAGACGGACGCCATTCCATTGAGGGCATCCTACAGCACCAAGAGACCATTGGTTGCCTGAAACTGGAGGATCAAATTCCGCGCGCCCATTTCCTCCGCATTCAAGCACAAGTTGCCGACTAATATTTTCAAAACGCTGTTTTAAATTAGCAATCGTGTACGTCTTGTAAGACCCAACCGATTCCCCTTCAAACGTCAATGACCACGTACTTGGGTTCACGTTCTCCGGAGGTTCACCGTAATTTCGAATAAACAAGCGATTGGCTGGGGTTATGTCATCGTTTAGTAAATGGGGTGGAGTCTCTGCGTTGACAGGACGATCATTGAGCAATATCAACCCATCCTTGCCTTCAATTTGGAAAGCAGCATCAGAATTGGAGTGAGACGCGGGAATGATCCCTTGCGGTGCCGCATGTGCGAATGGTACTCTTGCACCCACTATCGCGCTAAAGGCAGCTAATCCTGAAACAAATCCTCGACGGGTCACACGATCGGTACGACGACCCCATACCTCCCAATCCGCTCTTTCTGGATCCTGCGCAAATGTCTCGTGGATGCCACGTTCTCTCTTCTTCATCGTGTTGAATCTATCAGTCTGAACATTTGTTGTCTCTTACTGGTACCAAAAGGCTCTCGAATCCGTGGTACAAGTATTTATGCAAATCATTCTAAGTAAAGCCTTCTAATCCTGTTCGGGTTAGGTATTTCATTGATTCCAACAACCACTATTACGACCAAGAGGGCCAACACGGAAGATCAGTTTACGCCTTCGATGGGTGAACGAAGCCAGTTAAGAGTATTTGCAATAATAGCAATAGCAACGTATCATTAAAATTTTGCTCAAACTTTGACTCCTATCCAGTAATTTCAAGTGCTGAGTACCAGTAACAAACACACTTCATTGGTGTCTTCACCAGCGTCAGACCTGGTTACTGCGTTGGAAAACACCTGGAATTCGTTCTCACCACGAGAACAGTTCATCGCGCAAAGACGGTTTGTCGACGCATCTAAATGTACTCTTCAAGAACTTGGTGATCAAATGGAGCTCACCAGAGAGAGAATTCGGCAACTAGAAGTAAAAATTGTTGAAAGATGTGAAAGAGCGATTGGAAATCAGATTGAAAGGTTAAAAAAACACCTTGTGGATAGATTTGGTGCAATGATTCCCAAAGAGGCGTTTACAAACACTATCGATGCCGAGCTTATCGGTGTTTCCCCTCGAAATAAGGCTCTATTTACAAAGATATTTTTAAGATATTTAAAGTATCACTTTAAGAACGGTTTCTATCTATCTCCAAGTGGAGATATCGTAATTTCAAACTATTTACATTACATTAACACAAACAATCTTTTGTTAGTTGATGAAATGACGTTAGCTCGTATTAATCTCGAATTTTGGTACAAGTACCGAGACGAAATCAAGCGATGTCTGGGTCTCATACGGCTGCGTTATGGTTCGTTTGCTCGCAAGGATAGTGTTTCAACACGTGTACTCGACACACTTAAACACTTGGGAATTCCCGCTACCAAGGAACAGATCGCAGAGTACTCAGGAATCCCAGAAGAAAAGCTTACGAATAGACTTCGCTTGATCAGGGGAGTAGTAAAAGTCTCGAACAACATGTGGGGACTTGGCAGTTCCAAGAGTTCACAATATGTAGGCGTCGTTGACGAAATGCTTACCGTCATCGAACAACACGGTGGGCAAGTATCAGTACAGACTCTTAAATCGGAAATTAAAAGGCGGTGTAACGTCAAAGACTCAACGATTACAGCCTATCTTTATACGGCACAGTTTGTCATTGAAAATAAATTGATCCGATTGAGTACAGAAAATGATGTTCGATTGCGGCCACTGGCACAAACGATTGACGGTAGAACAGTAAACGGATCTCCGTATTGGATCATCAAAGTCAAAGCCCGGCACTTAAAAGGGCACTCTGTCGTTGGACTCCCTCCTGAGCTAGCGTATTACCTTAAGTGCGAACCGAATACACGTTCTCGGATTCCTATTCACTATCCGATGGGGTGTAGAGACATGAGTATTACTTGGCGTTTAGCTTCAACAACTGGACTACAAATAGGCTATTTAGCAGACGTAATGAAAAGTTTACTTGTTCAAGAAGAGGACAATGTGAGACTAATCGTACAAGACGGTGCAAAAGTAGTCTTTGAACGCCACTCCCCCAACAATTAACAATGACTAACACTGTAAATTGATAGTCGACCCTCTCGGCCGTCGCTTTAAAAATCTTCGAGTCAGTTTAACGGCCGCATGTAATTACGCCTGCACGTATTGCGTTCCCGATGGCAAAAAACTTCAAGCTCTAAGTGCTGAACTATCAGAAGAGGAGCTGAATTACGCTGTGCGTCTACTGGTTGAAGCTGGTGGCATTGATAGGCTTCGCATCACCGGTGGAGAACCGTTAATTTCGCCAAAATTTGACTCACTCCTTGACAGTCTAAACGAGTTGTCACTAACAGATATTGCGATCACTACAAACGGTCAATTTTTAAAAAAGAAACTACCGGTAATTAAACGCGCCGGAATCACCAGACTCAACGTCAGTCTGGACACGCTTGATCACAAAGCGTTCAGGAGCATTGCTCGGAGCGGCGATCTTACTACCGTCTTAGAGGGAGTGGAAGAGGCATTGGCGTTGGGTCTCAAAGTTAAAGTTAACTGCGTTCCTATTCGAACAGCAAATATTGACCAATTGTTACCTATACTCGAATATTGTTTAGAAAGAAACGTTGAATTGCGCTACATTGAACTCATGAATATGGGCCACCTCAAGCATAACCAATCGTACGAAAAAGACTTTGTCGGCATGGATGAGATACTTGAAAAAATTGGGACTAAGCACGAATATTACAAAATTGATGCGCCTCTAGATTCAACATCTGTTCGATTTGAAATTCCCAACTTTGGGCGATTCGGGATTATCGCAAACGAGAGCGAACCGTTTTGTAGAACGTGTACTCGGTTAAGACTATCGTCCAATGGTCAGATTTTTGGTTGTCTATCGAACTCAAAAGCGTTCTCCATCAGGCAACTTCTTGACAAACCTTATCAGACTGCGATCACAGAGCTTCAGATCGTACTGAAATCAGCGATGCAGCTAAAGCAACGATTAGCTTTTACTGGTGAGACTACCGTTATGAAGTTTATCGGCGGCTGATTTTTGGGAATAGGGGAGAAAATAATCCGCTAACAGAGCTTTTGGAACGGTTTCGCGTTGGACCATGTGCTGCATACGGTGGATGCGATTTCATAACCTAGGACGATGTTGCAACAAGATTTCGATCAAGTCGAAATTTACATATTCGGATAGTTTGGTCCCCCAGAACCTTCGGGTGCGATCCACGTTATATTCTGTGATGGGTCTTTAATGTCACAGGTTTTACAGTGCACGCAATTCTGCGCGTTAATTTGAAACACTTCCTCGCCTTCTTCACCTATGACTTCATAGACCCCAGCCGGGCAATAACGTTGTGCAGGTTCCGCAAAGTCTCGAAGGTTCTTTCGAATCGGCAGATCCGGATCCTGTAGAACCAAATGGCAGGGTTGGTCTTCTTCGTGGTTCGTATTGGATAAATAGACGCTTGAGTTTTTATCGAAGGAATAGACCCCATCGGGTTTGGAGTAATGTATTTTCTTACTCATCTTTGCCAGTCGTAATCGCTCGTGATCGGGTACTGTGTCCTTTAATCGAATCGGATTCCAACCGTTGAAAACGTTTTGTTCTAAACAGGCCCACGCAGACCCACCGAGCATACCAAATTGATGCCAAGCAGGACCGATGTTCCTAGCTTGGTAAAGTTCCCCGTGTAGCCAAGATTTTTCGTAGCGTCGTTGTATGTCGACTACATCGTGTTGCCGACCAGCACTCAGTGCTTGCATGATGGCTTCTGCAGCTAATTTCCCAGACTTCATCGCGGTGTGAGTCCCCTTGATTTTCAACGGGTTTAAAAAGCCAGCATCGTCCCCAACCAAGACCGCACCCGCGACTGCTAATTCTGGTAGAGAGCCGTATCCGCCTTTTGTAATCGCGCGCGCTCCATAAGAAATTCGCCTACCATCGAGGAGATGTTCTTTAATTATGGGATGATGCTTCCACACTTGAAATTCACTAAACGGATCAAGATAGGGATTGGAGTATGAGAGATCGATAATTAAACCAAGCGCGATCTGTTGGTTTTCCATGTGGTATAAGAAACCACCTCCAGTGGCTGTTCGAGAGAATCCCAACGGCCAACCAATCGTGTGTAGGATTCGACCAGGTTTGTGGTGGCCGGAGGGTACTTCCCAAAGTTCTTTAAGCCCTATTGCGTAATGTTGTGGTGACCTCTTTTCATCGAGGTCAAATTTCGCGATTAACTGCTTCCCTAGGTGCCCCCGACAACCTTCTGCAAATACCGTATAGGAAGCAAGGAGCTCCAATCCTGGTTCATGAGTTTGTTTTTCTTTTCCGAATCGGTCGACGCCCATGTCTCCAGTTGCAACACCAATCACCTTGTTCTGTTTGTCGTACAAAATCTCTGAGGCCGCAAAGCCTGGAAACAACATGACTCCAAGTTCTTCTGCTTGCTGAGCCATCCATCGACACAAACTACCCAATGAAGTAACATAGTTACGGTCGTTTCGGCTCGGTCTTGGGATTAGCGCGCCAGGAATACCAATAGCTCGATGATCGTTCACAAGACAATGAAACCGGTCTTCGGTGACTCGTGTTAATGGTGGTTCAAGATCTTTCCAACTAGGAAAGAGATCATCCAGACCACGAGAATCGATAACTGCCCCGGAAAGTATGTGAGCCCCGATTTCACTGCCTTTTTCAAGAACGCACACGCTGGTTTCACGACCCATTTCGTCAGCTAATTGCATGATGCGAATTGCAGTGCTAAGACCGGCTGGACCAGCACCTACAATGACGACATCGAACGTCATGGATTCACGTTGTCTTTTAACCATGAATGTCGTGTATTAAGTTGTTCAAAATGCTTTGAAGCACAGACGCACGGAAATTTTCGGTTTGATTTCGAATCTTAAACACATTCATTTGGAAAATTCTACGTTAGACCAAATTTTGACACAAAAAGTAAGAGTAAACACATGAAGATCCTATGTGCGATTAAGAGAGTAGTCGACGCTAACGTCAATGTCGTCGTCAAAAACGACGGTAGTGGTATCGATTTAACCAACGTAAAAATGTCAGTAAATCCATTTTGTGAAATAGGCGTTGAACAAGCGATCCAATTAAAGGAAGCGGGAATCGCAGATGAAATTGTCGCGGTTTGTGTAGGGTCCGCAAAAACGCAAGAGCAAGTTCGAGTGTGCTTAGCTTTAGGTGCTGATCGGGGCATCATCGTAGACGCACCTGATGATTTAGAGCCTCTGACGATCGCAAAAATTCTTAAAGCAGTGTACACCAAAGAACAACCGCAACTAGTGATTTTTGGTAAGCAAAGTATCGACGGCGACAATAGTCAAACAGGGCAAATGTTTGCCGCATTAACGGATCTGCCACAAGCAACATTCGCATCTGACCTGAGTATCAGTGACAGTCTTGCAACTGTAGTTCGAGAAGTGGATGGAGGGTTACAAACTTTGCAAGTACCGCTTCCGATGGTTCTCACTACAGATTTGCGCTTGAATGTCCCGAGATTCGCATCTTTGAAAAACATCATGATGTCCAAAAGGAAGCAAATTGACATCTTTTCAGTTGAGGAACTAGGAGTCTTGCTTGAACGACACACTGAAACATTACGCGTTGATCGTCCACCTGCAAGGACTGCGGGAATAGTCGTGGATTCGATTGATGAGCTAGTATCGAAACTGAGAAACGAGGCAAAAGTACTCCCATGAGCATATTAGTCATTGCCGACCACAACAACTCGGAGTTAAAACCTGTAACACGGAGTACGCTTAAGGCCGCGTCGGAGATCGGCGATGAGATCGACGTCCTCATCGCTGGATCTGAGTGCTCTTCGGTAGTTCAGTCTGTCGTCGACGTAGGTATAGCACGCACAGTCCATATAGCAGATGCTCCAGACTTTCAACACGCAATCGCTGAAAACGTTGCGGCCGTTGTTGTACAGCTCGCCCCCGCATATCAACACATTCTTACGGCACACACGACTACCGGAAAGAATTTTCTGCCACGCGTCGCAGCTTTGCTCGATGTGCAAATGATTTCAGATATAGTCGAAGTATTAGACGCAACTACTTTCAAACGTCCTGTATATGCTGGAAACGGTATTGCAACTGTAAAGTCGAACGACACAACTAGAGTTCTTTCCGTAAGAGGCACCGCTTTCGATCCGATCGAATCTGGAATAGTGGCAACAGAGACTAACACTCTTGATGCGGGTACTTTCCCAGATCCAAGTCCAACGACTTATATAAAAGATGAACTCGCGCAGTCGGAACGACCTGAACTAAACAACGCAAAGGTAGTGGTTTCTGGGGGTAGGGCACTAGGTAGCAGCGAAAGCTTTGCACTTCTCGAAGAATTAGCTGACTCGTTGGGAGCTGCTGTTGGAGCCTCCCGCGCTGCTGTCGATGCCGGTTATGTTCCCAATGACATGCAGGTAGGACAGACTGGCAAAATTGTGGCACCAGAACTGTATATCGCCGTCGGTATCTCTGGCGCGATTCAACACTTAGCAGGAATGAAAGACTCGAAGGTTATTGTCGCGATCAATAATGATCCCGATGCACCAATCTTTCAACTTGCCGACTACGGTTTAGTCGCTGACTTGTTCGAAGTTATACCGGAATTTATTCGTCAAATCAAAGAAGGCTCTTAGCCAGCTACTACGAGTCAGTCCCATTTCTTTGCGTCCGAGAACCATCCAACCGGAGCTGAGTGGTCTTCGACTTTGTTTTCAACGTCGAGAATCAAAGCAAATAAAGCCATTCGCACTATCAATCCATTGTCAGACTGTCGAAACACCGCAAAATTGGGGTGTGAATCTAGATCGACGCTGAGTTCTTGTGCAGCGTCGCGAGAATCTCGAGGAAGTGGATGCATGATGACTGTGTCGGGTTCACAGTACTGGGAGAAAACAGCTTGATTGATTCGAAACAATCCCTTGCACTTATGCGCCTCGGCAGAGGATGAAAATCGTTCTTCTTGAATCCGAGTCACATAAAGTACGTCAACAGTCTGAATACCGTGCGCGAGTTGCTCAAAGTGCTGAACTTCATGCCCGGCTTTCAGCAGATCAGCAATCACATTCTCTGGCGCACCTAAGTCTGGAGGAGCAACCAAATGGACGGTAATGTTGCGAAACAGTTTGAGTAGCTTGATTAGCGAATGAACCGCTCGACCATATTTGAGGTCTCCAATTACTGCGATTCGAAGGTCATCGAGGTCCTTTTTTCGAGCTCTGAGCTCTTTTTTGATCGTGTACAGATCAAGTAATGCTTGCGTAGGATGTTCGTTAGAACCATCGCCACCGTTGAGTACAGGGCTTCGCGAGGATTCTGCAAACTCTGCAACTGCGCCATCAATCGGGTGTCGCATCACAATCACATCGCTGTACCCAGAAACCACTCGAGCAAAGTCCTGAAGTGATTCACCCTTTACTAGGGATGTCGATGCCATATCAGTTGTTTCTATTACACTACCACCGAGTAGATTAAAGGCAGTACCAAACGAGAGACGCGTTCGCGTACTTGCTTCAAAAAAAAGATTACAGAGAATGGCACCGTCCAGCACCCTTGTTACTCGTTCACGATGGGCGAAAGGTGTCATTATGTCAGCTACTGAAAATATTTCTTCAACGTCAGCTCGATTCAGCTGAGCGACGGACAAAATGTGCTCGCCAACAAAGTTCAAGAAGCTGTTTTACTCATCAAAACAACAGATTTCTGAGCGAAAAGGGAGATGAACTAATTTTGCACAGGCTACATTCAATAGTCGCTTCTTTTGGAGCTAGCGAGAACAAGATTTTTAAATCAAGTGATGGTGTAAATCCAACTTGTACTCATCGGTGTGTCTCAGGGTACGTACAAGTCATTATCGGACAGTCTTGACTAAATGGAGTGTAAATACTAGGAGATTACAATAATAGGTTATGAAGTTAGTCGACTCAATTCCAAACCTTCGATCGGAGCGAGAGTCCCCTTACGTCTTCGTTGGGAGGAAAACGGAGCTAGGAGTACTTCACACTTTCTGGGATCAAATTGTGAATTACGAATCCTACCAAAAAGGGTTGTTTCTAATCCACGGCATTCAAGGAATGGGCAAAACTCAATTGATGACCCAGTTCGCGAAGCAACTTCAGCACATCTATTCCGATAAAAAGAAATCGGTGTTTGTTCATTTAGTTTTGCACATTAGTAATTTGACCCTCGAAGAAGCTCGAGTGTCGCTAGAAGAAACGTTGATGCGCAAGAGAAAGGTGTTGAAGTCAATCAAAAGATTTGACGTCAGGATATTTGGTACAGGTGCGGGCGTAGAGCGATTTGATCAGCAGTCTCACAGCTTCAATTCCATGTTGACCAAAATGGCTTCTTGGGAGCCCAAACCGTTAATTTTGGTTACCATCGACGAAGTTCAACAATTAAAAGAAGAGGGCGTAGCTGTGCTTGAACTGTTGCACCACGGAGTCAATGGTCTGCCGATGATGGTATTGTGTGCTGGACTCCAACATTCAACATCAACATTGGAACGGTTTGGGCTATCCCGGCTTGGTAAAGTAATCAATTTATCGTTGTTGGAACGCGAAGACTGTTTAAACGCATTCCACTCTATGGGCACGAACTGGGACTTAGATGTAGAGGACACGGACGTACGCCGACAACTCGAAACCCTCGCGGAAGAAACTCAATACTTTCCTTGTCACCTTCAGTCATATCTTACAGCCATGAGAGAAGTAACCTACTTTTTGGACACGAAAACTGCTAGTTCGAAGAAATCTATGACGCAGGAACACTGGGAGGAGATAGAATCGAAAGGTGCGAAATTACGAGATGAATACTACGCGTTTCGTGTGAGTAGCTTAGGTTTTTCTGGCGCTGGTATTGTGATGAAGTTGATCGCTGAGCGCTTACAACAAGCGGACCCTATTGTGTTCCGAGATTTACATCACATTGTTCGAACTACTGAAGAACAGATTGGCGAAAGAATCAACTCAGACTACGTTATAAAACGGTTAATTCAGTCAGGCTGTTTAGAGAAAAATACTTTTGCGGAATATACCATTCCGATACCGTCTTTCAAGCCATATCTCCAAACGCGTTAGTACGTTGATTGGAAGGACTCCTACATATTTTTAAATTATGTGCTGATCGAGTGTAAACTTCGGCTTCTTGTTAAACATGAAACTCTTTACTTAGTCAATGTATCTACAACGCCGAGTATTGACACTTTCGAATCGATTTTTCGTATAAATATACGTACATAGATAGCTGAGATTATTTTCTTTGACTGAAGTTGCAACACAACCAGAAGCTCCACAACCGGAAGTAATCGGTACTTCCGCTCGTAAGCTTCTACCTTTTACGTTTGCCAACCGTAACGGAGTACTCGTTACGGGTGAAACGCATAACGACGATGCGGAGTTACCCGTTTATTGTCGCAGATTTCCCGATCTTCGAACGCTAGCAGAAGTCCGTCGGTTTACTGGAAGACGGAACAACTTTGTTCGCGTATCTGAATCAGAGTTCAATTCGCTTCTTCAAAAAGCTTATGAACGAGACTCCGAACAAACTCGACAAATGGTTCAGGACATTGATGAGTCCATGGACCTCGCCAGCCTGGCTGACAATATCCCACAGGCTGAAGACCTATTAGAACAAGAAGACGACGCACCAGTCATTCGACTGATCAACGCGCTGTTGACGCAAGCAATTCGAGAAGATGCGTCAGATGTACATATTGAGACATTTCCCAATACCGTTGTAGTTCGGTTCAGAATTGATGGTGTTTTGCGCGAGATCGTGCGTTTGCAAAGAACGTTAGCACCCTTACTAGTCTCTCGAATCAAGGTGATGTCGAGATTGGATATCGCAGAAAAACGAGTCCCGCAAGATGGCCGTACGACCCTGCGCATTGGTGGGCGAGAGCTCGACGTTCGCGTTTCGGTGATGCCGACGGGAGAAGGGGAACGAGTCGTATTAAGACTTCTCGACAAAGAAGCGAGCCGATTGAAACTTGACCATCTAGGCATGAAACCGGCAGATGTTCAGCATGTTCGAAACATCATCGCTTCGCCACATGGAATATTCTTGGTTACTGGTCCAACAGGAGAAGGTAAAACCACGACACTTTATGCATCGCTGTCCGAATTGAATACTGAAAACGTGAACATACTCACTGTGGAAGATCCAGTCGAATATAACTTGCAGGGAATAGGGCAGACGCAGGTAAATACACGTACTGGAATGACATTTGCACGCGGGCTGCGCGCAATGTTGCGTCAAGATCCAGACATCGTCATGGTTGGGGAGATTCGGGACTTAGAAACCGCTCAAATCGCGATCCAGGCAAGTTTGACGGGGCATTTAGTACTTTCGACCCTTCATACAAACACCGCGGTCGGAACGGTCGTCCGTTTAGTGGATATGGGCTTGGAACCTTATCTGCTCGCTACGAGTCTTACTGCCGTACTGTCCCAACGACTAGTCCGAGTCATTTGCACCAACTGCAGGACCGAACGAGGTCCTACGGTATTAGAACGAGAGTTTATGCGAGGAATGGATGCAAAGTATTACGACATGCGCGGTTGCGATTCCTGTGGACAAACCGGTTATCGTGGTCGTACAGGCATTTACGAGTTGTTGCTACTAGATGACCAGATGCGTCAAAAAGTTCATGACCGAGCGTCGGAACAAGAACTGAACCAACTAGCTCGAGAACTCTACCCGAGTATCAGACATGATGGTCGAGATAAAGTCCGAAGAGGAATAACTACAGTCGAAGAAGTCATGCGAGTGACCTTGGAAACCTAACCATGGCTGCGTTCGAGTACACCGCGCTAGACGCGAACGGCAAAACAAAAAAGGGCATTCTCGAAGGAGATAGCCTTCGACACGTCCGACAACTGATGCGAGACATTGGGCTCACGCCCATGAATGTTGAGCTCACAACTTCAGTTGAAAAGGAAGGACAACAGGGTTTTGTCGCTCGCGCGTTTGGCAAGTTAAAGCCCATGGAAATGGTGCTCTTTACCCGCCAGCTAGCCACTCTTGTCAGTGCTGGACTGCCCTTGGAAGAAGCGATGTCTGCGGTCGCTCAACAGACTTCGCGCAAGCGAGCACGCAAAATATTTATGGCTGTTCGGACTCGAGTCGTCGAAGGACAGACTCTGACAAGAGCCATGGCAGAACACCCCGGTACTTTCAACGAACTCTATCGGTCAACAGTTGGTGCAGGCGAGCAGTCCGGACAGCTCGACAATGTTCTCGAAAATCTAGCTGACTATCTTGAAAAACAGCATGAGTCGCGGCGGAACGTTCAGTCTGCACTGTATTACCCAATATTGTTGTTCATTGTTGCAGTCATCATCGTCGGTGGCTTGATGACGTATGTTGTACCTACAATCGTCGAAGTGTTCAGTTCTACCGGTGAAGCGCTACCACTGGTCACCGTGATATTGATCACGGTTAGCGAATTTTTGCGAGATTGGGCTTGGGCTGTTTTAATTGGACTCCTGCTGTTTTTGTTATTAGTCAGATATTCTCTGTCCATTAACGCCATACGAATGGCATGGCATCGCGTGAAATTAAGACTACCGACGTTTGGCTGGTTCGCCCGCAGTATGAACGCCGCGCGATATGCGAACACTCTCGCAATCCTTGGATCGAGTGGTGTCCCACTTGTCGACGGTATGAATATCGCTTCCAACGTCGTAAATAACCTGTGGATTCGCCGACTCTTAGAACAAGCATATATACACGTCAGCGAAGGAACCAGCTTAAATAGAGCTCTGGATACAACGAAACAGTTTCCACCGATTTTTATTCATATGATCGCGAGTGGAGAAATGAGTGGTTCCCTTGACAAAATGCTGTTTAAGTCCGCAGAATATCAACAACAAGAACTACAACGAATAATCGACACGTTGGTTGAACTCTTTCGCCCAACGATGTTGTTAGTCATGGCAGGCATGGTATTTTTTATCATGATCGCCGTACTTTTACCCATTCTCAGTATGACCCAATTGGCAATCTAATATGAGACTTATAAAACGACATTCAAACAAACAATCCAAGACAAAAGGTTTCACTCTACTCGAAATGCTAGTCGTGGTGCTCATCATCGGGCTACTCGTTACGATCGTAGTCGTCAATGTCGCGCACCGACCAGACGAAGCTAGAATAAAAACCGCAAAAGCACAGATCGCCCAAATCTCTCAAGCATTGGACATGTACAACCTCGATAATTCGCAATACCCGACCGAAGATCAAGGATTGATGGCATTGTTCGAGGAGCCCACTGGGTTTCCCGCACCCCCAGCGTGGGGACCGCAACCTTATATGCGCGGCAAGGAACCACCAAAAGACCCTTGGGGAGGTGATTACCACTACTCCATCGATGATAAGACGGGTATGTTTCTGATCATTTCTTTTGGCGCTAAAGGTGAGGAAGGTGGCACCGGTATAGAGGAGGACATACGATCTGACGAACTATAGCCGCCTGAGTTTTTAGTCATAAGCGAATAGTCGGTCGTGTCCCGCAAGTCGCAACGAGGCTTTACGCTTCTTGAGTTATTAGTTACTCTCGTAATCGTCGGGATCTTAATAACTTTCGTCGCGGTATCGTTCACTACCAATAGCTACAAGCACGAAATTCGTGCTGAGGCGAACCGATTAGCACAACGAATTGAACTAGTCCGCCGAGTAGCAACAACGCACAATGAAACTTGGGGTTTGAGTATTAGTTCCAATGGTTATCGTTTCTTGAAATTCGAACCAAGTGACGAAGAGTGGCTTGAGAGCGAAGAGAGACTGTTCCAAAATTATGACTTGCCCATGCACATGTTCTTGGAATTTGATGGCAACCTCGACATCCCCGCTCTCATTGACAAATACAACGAACAAGAACCTGAAATGGTGATAGTGCCTGGTGGTGAAATGACCCCCTTTGTATTGAACTGTAAACACGAACATAGTGATCAGACACGCATTTTGGAGTCGGATGGACTGAACAAAGTCGAAGTGTTCGCCATGAACGATGAGCGTGAACCATATTCCGATGATGAAGATGACGAGGAAGATGAGTAAGTTATTTAAACGCGGATTTACTCTCGTTGAAATGATGGTTGCAATAGCCATTCTCGCGATATCGGCAATGATCATTTACTCAAGCAACAGTAGTGCTATTCGACATCAATTGAGTTTGGAAGAGACTACGGTAGGACATTGGTTGCTGCTTAATGAGATTGAAGAAGAAAAGATCACTCGCACCGTCGATTCGGAAGAGGAGAACGAAGTAGCAAAAGAGAAACAAGTAACGATTGGAGACAAACACTATCGAATCATTCGAGAACCGTTAGAAACTGACAGCGATATGGTAGAACTAGTTGAATTTTCAATCGAGTTAGTGGATCCTCACACTGGCGACCATTTGATAGATCGAATCACCACCGTGATGCGTAGAAGCGAATGAAGAGATTGGGATTTACGCTCATGGAAATGCTAGTAGCCCTAGCGTTATTCGCGATGATTGGATTAATCTCTAGTCAGATGCTCTACCAAACAGCTGACTTGACTCTAACTATGGTTGGAAGAAGTGAATATATCACCGATATACACCGTGCAATGAGTGTTTTGGATCGGGACATGCGACAAATTGTAAATAGAGGAATTCGAGATGATTTAGGAGAATTTATGGATCCTCTAACGATAGATGACGGACGTTTGTTGCAGTTTAGTCGCATGGGTTGGTTGAATCCCCTTGACGAAGATCGAGGAACAGTACAAAGAGTGGAATACAGCATCGAGGACGGAACATTGACACGGCGTTATTGGCATGTGATGGATCGTAATCAAGAGAGCGAGCCGGTTACGCAAACGGTGATGCAAGGACAACAATTGACATTCGAGCTAGTTGACTCTGCAGGTGAAACACACACGACCTATCCAGAACCCCTCGACGTGGATGAACTCGTTCCTGAAATAGGAGATCCAACAGAAATTGCAGGCGAGGGAGAAGAAGAGGCTCGTCCGATGGCCATTCGATTGAAGCTTAGGCTACCCGGCGTTGGTGAATTTGACAAGGTCTGGGTGATACCGAGCGTCCCAACGATTCCCGAAATAGAAATCGGAGACCCTCAAGATGGTACTGCACCATAAGCAGCAGGCCGAAAACATGCGCAAGCTGCAATCAAAGTTGACTAAATCACGCAACAAGGGGGTCGCAGTACTCGGCGTTTTGGCCATCGTTGGAGTCACAGGAATGCTCGCGTACCAATTGGTCTCTTTGCAATCTGTTTCCATCGCACACGTCAAACTGACGAAAAACTACGACCAGTTGTTAGCTTATGCGTCAGGGTTAGAGGAATTGTTTTCCGCACGACTGTTGCAGGATTGGTTTGAAGCAGATGACCGACCATTTGACAACTACGAGGAAGATTGGGCTTCCTCCAAGATAGAGTTCGAAATTTCCGATCTTGAAGAGAGTGAATTCAACATTCGTGTTTTCGATTTGCAATCGCAATTTAATGCGAATGGTCTCAACGATCCAGATAGCCTTATCGCAGGAAGCGCATTCAATAACCTTTGCTCAGAGATAAGGTTACCATACGACACGGCGCCAAAAATACAAGATTGGATAGATGATGACGAGAGCATTCAACCGAGCGGGGGAGAGGACTTCGAATATTCACGTTACAACCCACCGTTTCGTACTCCGAACCAGTTAGTAGCGGACATTTCGGAATTTGATTACTTCCTCAATCTCAATGATGAAGAATTACAGTTTCTCAGCGACCACGTGGTGTTACTTCCGACGAATCAATTAATTGTGAACATCAACACTGTCTCAGAACCAGTACTTGAAGCTTTGTTAGAAAGTGTCGACGTCCAAGAGGACGTACGTTCAATAGTCAACGATGACCGAGACTACACAGACGTGGAGGAAATTATCGCGGACTACCCGTACATGGAAGCTTTACGTCCAAATTTAGCGATTAGCAGTAATTTCTTTAGACTTGAAGCTACCGTGTATATTCCCAACCTGGGTAGAATCGACTTCACATCGGAATTCTTTCGACATCCCGATGACGGCGAAGTAACGGTTTACAAGCGTGACTTTGGAAAAAGACACGTTTGGGAAGAAGAATTCGAATATTAAAGGGCATGGAGATTTGAAAACACTATACCTACATCTTCGCGACTTTTCTTGCGAAGAAACAGAGGAAGAAGTACTTTACACCGGCACAGTCGGGTGGTACATTCAAGGAGAAGAGGGCGAAGAATCAGTCGAAGGCGAGAGTCACATCGTAGATTTAAAGGCTGATTTAGAGGAATACCTTGAGGGTACTCGATTTAATTCAACGGTGTTATTTCTAGATGATTCGTACACACTATTTGTTCAAGCGTCGGTACCCGGCCGGAGTGTACCGCAAATTCGGCGCGCGCTCCCATTCGCAGTTGAAAACTATCTATCAGACGATCTTGAGAACACACACATTGCTCACGGACCCGTTTCTCGCGGTAGTGCGGTCGAATGCATCGCGATCAATAGTGAGCTGTTGGGAAACATTCTTCAAGCACTCAAACTTTCAGACGTGTATCCAACGGTGTGTACGACTTTTGGTATGCAAATCCCACGCCCTGAAGAAGAGCACGATGTGCATATAGTGATGGACAATGATAGTGCGTGGATTCGCACCACGGAACAACTAGCACTTGTGAACCGAGACACACTAGCTGATGCTGTGAACTTGCTTTCCGGGAACAGAGAAACTGTCCCAGCTATCAGAATTTGGAACTTCGGTGACGGTGATACTGACTTTTACGACGAGAGCATGTATGAACCAGAACTTTTCGATTACAAAGGTCTGAGTTTCGTGTCTTACGCTATCGAACATTACAGCGCTAATGATTGTGTAAATCTCTTACAAGGTAAGTACTCGTCTAAAGAAAACGCAACGGTAAACGTGCGGCGTTGGATTATGACCGGCGTATTTGGTCTTGTTTGCCTATATGCATACATCGCCCTACAAGCCGCCGAGGGAATGTGGGCAATGTTCAAGGTAAATGCTGTGCAAGACGAGATGAAAGCACAGTTCGTAGAGATCTATGAAGAGCAACCACGTGGATCAAACATCGCCCAACAAATGCGAACTAGATTAGGTGTTGCGGGCGATACAACGCGAGAATTTGATGTGTTGATCGAAAGATTAGCGGAAGTCGTGAGTTCACCCTCGCATTCTCCTCTAATAAAGTCGATTCGATATTCCGCGGCGATTAATGAACTTAGTGTTGAATACTATGTTTCTGATTTTGAGGCGATGCAATCCTTCATTGATTCAATGAAGAGCGACAACAAGTTCACCGTTACACAAGGCAACGCACTGACAGAAACCGAAAATTCAGTACGAGCAAGCCTCAAGGTATCTTTGAAATGACCAACAAATTAGCTGAACAGTTTTCAGAATCATCTGTGGCACGATGGTTCCGTACATTATCGAAGCGAGAACAAGTTCTCATTTACATAGTTCTAGTTCTTGTGGGAATAGTCTTGAGTCTCGTACTACTGACGTCTGTGCAGAAATTTCGTGATGACACAGTCTTGGCACTACACGAAAAACAAGCGGATTTAGTTTGGATGAATGCAAACGTTGATCAAGCCAGATTAAAAGCAGGTATGAGACGAGCAGGAACTGAAGGAGATTGGCGTCCAATCTATCGTAACGCAGAGTTACACAACATTGAAATTCGAAGTATAGAACAAGGATCCGACGGTGCTACTATTTACATAGAGGCACATCCTTTTCAGGATATACTGAATTGGATATTTTCTTTGCAGGAGGATGCTGGAATGCGAGTTCAACAAGTGAATTTCAATGAGTCGGACCCTGGCAACGTTACTACAAACTTGGTCCTTCAGTAACATTACACCACCGTTTGTCGAGATTCTTGCTTGAAACCTCGACTTTTCTTTTTGATTCTTGAGGTATTTCAATGTCTGACTGTAGCGTTTACTTAACTTTTAATGGAAATTGTCGAGAAGCTTTCGACTTTTATCGAAGTGTTTTCGGTGGTGATTTTGATTACATAACAACTTTCGATGAACTTCCAGAAAAGTATGAGAGAGCACCAGAAGACAGTGATCGAATCATGCATGTTTCACTTCCCGTAAAAGAAGGATTACTGATGGGAAGCGATACTTTTAGTGCTATGGGTAATGTTGATTTCGGAAACAACTTTTCGATTTCAGTAACAACTTCGTCCATTGAAGAAACTGATACCTTCATGGAGCGAATGTCTACTAACGGCAAAGTTACCATGCCAGCCGAAAAAACCTTCTGGGGTGCTTATTTTGGTATGTGTTGCGACCAGTTTGGAATAAACTGGATGTTTAGCTGCCCAGCAGAAGAGTAGTCCAACTCTTCCGAGCGTTCGTCTCACTCGTACCGTTTAAGCTCTGACGGTACTTTGTTTCAAAACACTTAAACAAGCTACTCGAAAAACGGCGACTATTTGCGGACTAATCCGATTGGGCTTGTACTGGGCGACAAGCAAGATTATGATCGTGTTAGGCACAATAATCCTACCTAGCCAACTCACAGCGTGTATTTGCTCGACTGAGCGTTGGATTCGCGGCGATTTACGAATCTCCGCTAATCTTTGGTTGACGAGTTCGGTGTGATGCTGCTAATGTGAGAGTAGGGTTTCGGAATCTGTGGTTCTTGATCTAAGGGATCCTGACTAGTCTTTATACCAACTATCGTTTCTAAGCCGTAATACTGGGTTAGAGGCTCCTTTCGTTGGCTTACACATTATTTATTTAACATAATATATATTATACGCAATTATATATATGCAAATATCTGCCCGTAATATACCCCCTAACGCCAGCTTGTGTAAATGTACCGAAAGTCGAAAGCTGAACACAAGCCTTTAGAAATGTGTTCAAACTGAGTTAAGAAGATTAATCTCTTCTTGATAGTCCTCCGATTAGATCGTCAGCGTCGTCTTGGTGTAACCATCGACTTCTATCAGATCGCTGTTTGAGATCTTCTGGAGTAGCAAACGCGTCAGCTTTGTCAACGTCCTGAAATTGCAGCTCGTGTAGAGTGAAGTAAATTCCTTTCTGCGCAATTAACTCTTCGTGTGTGCCAATTTCACAAACCTTTCCTCTGTGAAGTACAAGAATTCGATCGCATTCTTGAATTGTTTGAAGTCGATGAGCAATGATGATGGAAGTTCTGCCTTCCGTCAATTTCTTTAACCCATCTTGGATGATGAGCTCGGTACCGGTGTCGATACTCGAAGTGGCTTCGTCCAGCACGAGAATCTCGGGATTCGCGGCTAATACTCTGGCGAATGCCAATAGCTGTTGTTGTCCCTGAGATAAATTGTGTCCTCGCTCGGCCAATTCAGTGTCGTAGCCATCAGGCAATTTATGGATGTACTGGTCAGCGTTCACCACTCGCGCCGCCCATTCCACTCTTTCTTTTGATATATCAGGATTATTTAACGAGATGTTGTCGTACACGGTACCCGAAAAAATGTGAAAATCCTGTAGTACTACGCCAATACGTTGGCGTAAATCTTTGCTACTTATGCTGTTTACATCGATCCCGTCGACAAAAACTGAATCGTCGTCGATGTCGTAAAATCTTGCTAACAAGCGAATAATCGTGCTTTTTCCTGAACCTGTAGGACCCACGATCGCTAATTTTTCACCTGGCTTGATATGGAACGAAACGTCGTCTAAAACTTTATTTCCTTTCTTGTAGGTGAAATTGACATTACGAAATTGCACCTCTCCCAGTAAACGTTCAGGTAGCTCTATAGGATGCTCTGGTTCATGTAACTGTTCCTCCCAATCCAACGCTTGAAAGATCCTTTCACCAGAAGCCATAGAACGAAACAACGTATTGAAGAACTGCCCTACTCCAGAAATTGGCGTTATTAACATATTGACGAAGTAAGTAAAGGTGAACAATACGCCGATAGAAATCGAACCTTGAACTACTTCTCCCCCTCCGTACCAAATTATCAGTGCGGTTGCAATACTCGGTAAGCTCGTGTTTAGGTTTTCAAACAAAACTTCATAATTGATCGCACTAAATTCGTGCTTCCGATTCTCGCGATTGTAGGCTGCATATTCTTCTATGTTTTGCTCCTGCCTACCTGATAGTTGAACCACTTCAATTCCCATGAGATCTTCTTGTAAGTATTGATTCAACGAAGATACTGAATCTCGGATTAGGCGAAAGAACTTAGTGATAATCAAGCGAAATACGACGGTTGCGACCACCGCGATCGGTATGATCCCTAGTCCGACCAGTGTAAGATCCACGCTCATATCGAACATCACCCAAATGATGATGAAAAAAGGTACGAAATCCGCGACGATCTGAATAAACGAAGTAATCAGGTTGTATAGGTTTTCTATGTCGTTTGTTACTCGGGTCATGACTCTGCCGACTGCGACATGATCATAAAAGGAAGAGGGTTTTCGCTCGAGTGAAGCAAACAAATCTACGCGTAAATCTCGCAGGGTCTTCAATGATCCACTGGTTAGAGTAAGTGACTGAGCTAAATTTGCGAACGACTGCGTCATTACCATCATGACATACAAAAGAATCGCCGCAAGCAGTAGATCAGAGTTCAGTAGATTTGCTAGCCAATGAGTGAGTTCTATGAGTCCAAAATCTGGGAGGACGTGCTGTGAAACTTCTGGTTGAGGTGCGAGAATTTCGTCAACTATCACTCGGCCAAGCAACAATGGAATCGCAACCGCGATCAATGCACCAACCACTAACAATACAAAACTCGCTCCCAGTGTAAGCCGGTACGGTTTTGTCCAACGCAACAACCGCGCGAACATACGAACGTTGACCGCACGGTGTGTGAGATGTTGATCAAAAGCCGAGTATTTTGAATCGGCACGGTCAGACTGTTGAGTACTTGCTTCAGCCATCAGCCTGCAAATTTCTGTTGTTCAATGTCTTCGCGAGTTGGTTGCGCAGCTTCCTGAAGTTTCCGAATCAGTCTAGCTCTTCTTGACTGATCGCGGTCCTGATTGCTCTGCACAGCTTCTAAATCAGCATAGTGTCCCCCTCGCGCTACTAGTTCACCATGTGAACCACTCTCAATGACCTTCCCATCGTCGAACACGTAGATGTAATCAGCGTGTCTTGCTGTAGAAACACGATGCGAAATCAAAATTGTTGTCTTGTCTTTACGTAATCGGTTCAACCCACGAATAATCCGCTCTTCAGTTTCGGTATCAACGCTAGAAAAGACATCATCTAAAAGCAACACTTTCGAATCTCGAATCAATCCTCGTGCGAGCGTCGAGCGTTGTTTTTGTCCACCAGAGAGTGTTACTCCACGCTCGCCGACCACAGTTCTCAATCCTTCTGCAAGATCAGCAACCGTCTCTTCCATACTGGCTGCTTCAGTGGCGTCCCACACGACTTCGTCCTCCCGTGATACGTCATCGTAGGAAACATTCTCTTTGACTGAAGCCGAGAACAAAAAAGCATATTGAGGTACTAGGGCAATTTCCTGCCTCAGATGTTGAATTGGAAGATCACAAATGTCTTGCCCTCCTACGAATACGGTGTTGCGTGGAGTATCGACTAAACGCACGACAGCCTTTAAGATCGTGCTCTTCCCTGATGCCATGCGACCAAGAAAAGCCACTGTGTGTCCCGCTTTTATGCTTACATGAATGTCTTTGATCGCAGGCTCAGTCGCGTCAGGATAGGTATATGACAACCCGTTGATCTCTATGGACGGTTTTATATCTACTTTAGTCGTTAGGCTAGCTTTATCTTGAACCTCTGGTTGATGGGAAATGATTTGAAAAATTCTTTCGGAACCTGCTGCTGCGGAGAAAAATAGCGATAGTGCCCAACCGATGTGCGCTACTGACCCGGCAAGCAACAACAACCAACCGAGAAAACGTGGGAGCGTACCGACATCGATGTGTCCTTGGAGTACTAAATAGCTACCATAACTCAACACGATGAGGGGTGAAATCGCAGTCAAGGTCGTCATCGTAAGATGCATGTACGCCAAAAATCGAGATGCTCTATAAGCTTTTTTAGTGTAATGCGACGCAGTTTGTCTAAATCTCTTAATCTCTTGGGATTCCTGCGCCATCGCTTGGATCGTCCGAATGCCCGTCAAATTTTCTTGGGTGAAAGAAGTCACTTCCGCCATCGCTTCTTGACGTTCCATGAAGTATGGGTAAATCTTTCGCGTAATAATGAATCCGGTGATTACCACAAACGGTAGAGGCAATAACGTCGCTAGTGCTAATCCGGTCGAATATCTAAACATCAACGGGGGAACAATAGCGAGCGTAATCAAAAACGTGGTAATTTGCAATTGGCCGAAAGACATAAACATGCGTACTTGACTCACGTCGTTCACCGCACGGGACATTAAGTCTCCGGTGTTGTATTTATTAAAAAAGGCTGGACCCTGATATTGGATGTTGTTAAACAAGCGCTTCCGGAGATCGTAAGTTACCGAAATTGCGATTCGACGGAGCAAGCGTCTAACAGGTACGAAGATTATGAATTGCACCACGATGACGGCGAAAATCCCCATCGCAGGCCAAAAGTAGTTTGGTGGTTTGTCTGGATCTGCAAGACTATCGATAACTGTCCCTGTGAAATCCGGTACGAAAGCCAAACCAATTCGATGCACTACTAGACCGATAATCGCGAGTGCAAACCACCACCTGTATCGTTTCAGATAGGGAATGAGGTTTCGGAGATGGCCTAGATGTTTGAACGAAGAGCGTTCTCGGCGCGGACCACTTTGATAGCGAGCCCGCATACCACCCGAGTACGTGTGCCTCATAGAGTTGGCTGAGCCTTGATGAATGGCGCGCTAGCGGTCAGGTTCAGAAAATAAATTTGATCCTATACTACTAGCCGTGCTGAGATTGGAGTCGTGTTTCACAATTATAAGAGTGTGATATTGAGGTACTCTATTAAAATTCTCAGCCACAACAAAACAATTTGATTCAGCAAAAACTATCACTTCGCATGCCACGTATCACTCGTCGTAAGGTAATACAACTGTCCGGAGGCACGTTCGCTGTCGCAGCTACCCTACCCTACACCTCCCTTTTGGCTGAAAGTAAAGACAGTTTAGGATGGGATGGGTTTCTTAAAACGTGCGAGAGCCTGTCTGAGGCTCAGTTTGAGGACGACTGGACAACGAACCAAGACGACTACACTAAGAAAATCGAACAACTCCTCGTTCGGCTGAATCTTGAGGATGACAAAATAGTCGAATTTATTGACAGTTACAACAATTACAACACTCGCTTTCCCGAAATTCGAACCATACATCGAAAAACAGAGTTTCAGGTTTCTTTGCTAGAGTTCGAAGCAGATGAAAAGATCCCACTACACGATCACCCTGATATGACCGGTGTCGTGATCTGTACGCACGGTGAGATCGATGTAGCTCACTACGACAAACTCACCGAGACTAGTGAGAACGATCTACCATTGTTGAAAAAGGAAAGAGAGCTTTCGATGACTCCAGGTATGACTGCTACGCTCACGGTGAGTCGAGGGAACATTCATGAACTGCACGCAAAAGAATTTACGCGCATGATAGATGTTTTTACGCCGCCCTACAATCGAGACCGAAGTATGCGATCCCGGTACTACTGGATCGGCGAGGACACCTATGAGGATCGAACAGACACCTTTGAAGCAGAAATGACGCGAGGTCCCTTCCGCCGCTGATTGCTTCCAATAAACCTAATGCTAGTGCGACGACTTAAGAGTCGTCGTCGCCCGTCAGACAGTCTATGATTGATGTACTTAGGTTTTCGAGTAATTCGATGTACAGATCCGGTCCGGCATCCAATGTTGCGCCTAAAGGATCTAGAACACGAACTTTCAAGTTCGCTCGATCCTGTAGTGAATCGACGAAATCATCATCAAATTGGGGTTCAGTGAAGACACACTCAATCTTTAAATCGGTTATTTGTTTTTGAAGGTTTTGGATGTGTTTCGCTCCTGGCGTGTATTCACCCTTAAGAAATGCTCGTGTGAGACCATCGAGGCCAAATCTATGTTCAAACGATTGATAACCATCGTGATATACGATGAACGGTTTGAGTGATACTGTTGCGGCGTCGTACCTTTCGGTTAGCCGTTCTATTAAGTCTTCCACTTTGGAAATGAAACTGTCTGCGTTGTTGGAAAATACCTCAGCATGTTCCTCAAATTGTTCAGACAGGACACGAGCAACTTCTCGAGTCATTACTATCGCATTCAAAGGATCAAGCCAAATATGATGGTCAAACATGCTCAGGTCCCGATGCGACTTGATTTCCGGCTCGTCTTCATCGTCGTCATCGCTCTCTTGGTGCCTGTCTTCAGCCCATCGCACCAATTCAATGTCATCGGCCTTCATCAGTTGGATCACTTCGATGTTTTCATCGAGTGATTTCGTTGCGGCACCCATACTGGCTTCACAACTCTCATCTATGAGGAACACTACATTCGCATTCTGAAGTTTGCGCATGTGGGACGGACGTAGCACATGAGTATGAGGAGACTGAAATCCCGGAATGATCAACTCAGGTTCTCCCACCCCTTCCATCACCGCACTGACGATTGAGTGCAGAGGCTTAATTGATGTTACCACCTGCAAATCTTCTTGTGCAACGGTGTTTGTGGTGAACCCTACTATGCCACCGAGTACTATCAGCAACAATAACTCTTTGAACGCACGTATTCGTGACATATCTGCAAATCCTTGGGTTTGTAAGTAAGAAAATCCGTGTTCTATAATTTTAGTGCATACCGTAGCCTATGCGTTCCGAACGAATTTATACCAAATTTTGGATCATCATTTACCGAAAGAACAACGGTTGTTGGTGAACATCGTCCATTGACAGACCATAGCTCTAAATTTCTCTTGTCTGCTGACAACATCGGCGTTCGACTATCCGAACGTTGGATTTTCAGATATGTCAATGTCAGTGTTGCAAGTGGACAACTGGTTTGCATCATTGGCGGGAACGGTGCAGGTAAATCGACTTGTGTCAAAACTCTGCTAGGTTTGATCCCGCTAACCGAAGGGAAGATCGAGAAGCAGAAACCTCTGACGATCGGTTATGTACCACAAAAACTGGCGATAACGCCGATATTACCCATGACCGTGTACCGTCTGTTGACTTTGGGCAACCACCGTTGCGCCCGAGCAGAAATTGAACATGTGTTGTTCGTCGTTGGCTTAGAAAAGCTTGGAAATCCATTAGTGACGACACTCTCGGGTGGTGAATTCCAAAGACTGATGCTCGCTCGAGCGATCTTGCGTAAGCCACATCTATTAGTCTTAGATGAACCTCTACAAGGGGTAGATGTTGCTAACACGGACATCCTCAACGACTTAATTCTTTCGATTCGAGATGAGCTTCAGTGTGGTGTCCTAGTTGTATCGCACGACATCGAAAGAGTTTTTCAAGATGCCGACGACGTGTTGGTGTTAGTCCCACACGAACATGACGAAATCACAACGGACAATCCTGTTTGGAAACGCAAAACTAGTCTCGTGTAAATGGATTGTTAAGAATTGTGATTGAAATGCTGGACGACTTCTTTGTACGTGCAATGATCGCCGGTATTGGCATCGCCTGTTTTGCTGGACCGGTCGGATGCTTCATCGTATGGCGGCGCTTAGCTTATTTCGGGGAGACCATCGCTCACTCTTCTCTATTGGGGGTAGCGATGGCGATCATACTTGATTTCAATTTAGTGATTGGTATCTTCGCATCGGCGTCTGTAGTGGTAACCATATTATTTTTCTTGGATCGCCGTGGAGGACTACCAACAGATACCATTCTTGGCCTGCTTGCCCATGGTGGCTTAGCGCTCGGACTGGTTGTTCTAGCGTTTATACCAGGCATGCGGCTGAACCTACAAACGATTTTATTTGGAGATATCCTCGCCGTTACCAAATTTGATCTACTTCAGGTTGGGGTAGGAGGCGTCGCGGCATTAGCTGTCCTCCTGTGGTTGTGGCGACCATTGTTGGTGTCCACTGTCAGTGAAGACTTAGCGACTGTGGAATCACTACGTCCGAATAGAGCCAAGTTCCTCTTTGGTATCCTCGTTGCAGCAATAATCGCAGTGGCGATCAAAATTGTAGGAGTACTCCTCATCGTAGCGTTGTTAGTGATTCCGGCGGCGACCGCAAGACGCTTTGCAACCACACCGGAAATCATGGCTGTCGGAGCTACTGTTATCGGCGTTGCCTCTGTTATTGCTGGCTTGTACTCGTCGCTAATATACGACACACCATCGGGACCTTCTATTGTGGTTGCGGCGATCGGATTGTTTGTCGCGACCCGCATGATTGCTGTTACAGTAGTCTTTCTTCGCGACAAGATATTCAAGTGACGCGACTGCTGAGTTAGTTTCTGCGCTATACGGAAATTGCAATGCCCGCGACCTCGTTCAAGGACATACAATGTCTTTTGAGGGATATTCAAAAAACTAAGTAAACGCATTTACGGCATACTTGGAGACTAGGTTTGATAAAACGATTGTTACCGCTAATTTGTTTCATATCAGTTTCGAGTTACGGGCACCACCAATTTTTTTATGAAACAAAGTCCTCGCAACGGATCGGAGATGCCGTCGTCAGTGTCTCTTTCGATCGTTTTTATGACACATATCACTGGCTCTTGCATTGCTTCGACAGATCTTCGACTGAAATCC
The DNA here is from genome assembly GCA_011525295.1 of Pseudomonadales bacterium. Classification (GTDB taxonomy): domain Bacteria; phylum Pseudomonadota; class Gammaproteobacteria; order Pseudomonadales; family Azotimanducaceae; genus Bin55. The sequence goes on from WTGV01000043.1 coordinate 35,739, forward strand.
CTCCAGTGGGAGTATTAGTCAAGTGTGTAGAAGTCTCCCAGTTCGGCGTGTCTTTCATGCTATCGGAAGAACCAGAAACAGACTCAAAAGAAGTTCGACTGCAGTATCGTTTTGACGACGGAGAATCGACAGTTGTTAAAACTAAACTCACCCACATTAACCCCCGACATGCCATTGTAGAGTTTGACAAAGATGAGTTCTCTACTTTCCTCGAAGGCTTGGCTGATGCTGAAAAAATTGTATTTTCTGTTGGAACCGTTGAGGATGTATTACATCTCAGTGAAATGAATGCAGCCGTCGAAAAATACCGCGAAACTCTTGCGGACTCTTACATCATTGAACTTGAATCAGATTCGAACAACAATAATAGCACTGAACCCGCTATCGAAGAGTCTGAGAGCGAAGAAGAGTCTTCAACTGACACGGAAGATTGATCAGAGTTGCTTTAACGGCTATGAAAGAACACATAAAGTCCAGCTCGCGAGCAACAACTTAGAAAATGGCGTCCCCTAGGGGAGTCGAACCCCTGTTGCTGGGATGAAAACCCAGTGTCCTGGGCCACTAGACGAAGGGGACGCAGAAATCGGAATTTTACGACTAGTAAAGCAACGGTCAAGACGTTCTACTGTGGTATGGAGTTAAAACGACACTCCTATACCGACACTGTAAGTCATGTTAGTATTCTCTGAGTGCTTTGCTGGATCTGTTTCGAACTTCACATTGTTTCGAAAATCTAAATTTAGAGCATTAGAGAGTAAAAATCGCAGACCGAATAATCCATCTATCACACCACCGTTCGTCTCTGTTATCCATAGTAGACGATTCTGCTGTATCAGTTCAACACGCCCTCCAAACATCTTCTTTCCATAAATGCTAGCAACGCGTAAAGCTGGTGAAACTTCTTCAAAGTCATCCAAAGACTGATACACTGCGCTTACTGCTACGTCCATCGACAGATTTGTAAGAGAATGTTCTATGAACTTCTTGCCACCACCGATCCCGATGACAGACCTCCACGCTATTTCATTCAGGGGATCGTAGGAATAATCGACGCTCACATTGGTATACCACTTACTCGACCGGAGCCATCGAAAGTTGTACTTTACGTCAAGTAAATCGGTCGTTGTGAGAGCGTCAGTAGATTCTCGAGTCTGCGATACGTTCAACAACTGTTCACTTTTCGATCGCAATAAAGAAGACTCACTAAACATAGAAAAGTTCTGAGACTCATTATTACCAGATGTTCCAGCGAGCGAGATAGTGAGTTGACTCTTCCAAGCAGTGTTAATCACTAAAACGGAAGTGGTCCCTCTCCTGACGATGTCTAACTGTTCTACGTCGAGATTGGAGGACAACGCTCTAGTTTCCTTAGATCCATCAACAAAGATGATGGTAAAGTCGGCTTCTGTGACCAAACTATCTACCTTCTTTTGGTTGATGTAGAGCGTCCCCGCATAGTCTGTCTTGAAGGTGACTACTTTCCCTGAAACCCCGACGAGTTCACCTGAAAGAACGTCGCCATTGTCTATCGTCAGGGCATCTCCAATAACAGTATTTCCAGTGAAATATATGAAAATACTAGTGATAAATATGAGTATAAACTTCAGTTTATTCACGAGGTTTTACTCCGTGTGTTCCAAAAGTTTGGTACCAATCCAATGCTGTGCAAAGTGTGCTGCTGTTCGACCACTTCGAACACCTCGATTTAACGCCCACTGTAAAGCTTGTTTTCTAGTGTCTTCGGTTATGTCTATCTTGAGCTTGTATTGATTTGCTAACTTTTGAATCCAGTGGTTCACTACTCGTAGATACTGCTCTTGGTTAAAGGGATGAAATGCCAACCAAAGACCAAATCTATCGGAGAGTGAAATTTTTTCTTCGATAGCTTCCGCTTCGTGTAGGTCGTGCTGATTTGCCCCTTCGTTGTCACTTTGCAATTCTGTAATGAGATGCCGTCGATTCGAAGTTACATACAAGAGGATGTTCGTCGTTGCAGTTACGAACGAGCCTTCTAAAGCACTCTTTAGGTCCTTGTAGCTGAAATCAAACGTATCAAATGACAAGTCATCGCAGAAAATGACAAATTTGTACGGAAGGGTTCCCAAGATTTCAGCAAGCACTCCAATCTCGGTTAAATAGTTTTTCTCTACCTCTACTAACCTTAATCCACGATCCCCGAATTTCTGCAAGATTGCGTGAATGAGCGAAGACTTTCCTGTTCCTCTTGCTCCCCAGAGGAGTGCATTGTTTGCTGGTAGGCCGCGACAAAACAGTTCTGTGTTATTGATCAAGCTCGTTTTATGACGGTCTATCTCCAAGAGATCGTCGAGATCGTATGTTTCAAGATTTTTGATTGGGTGGAACGTACTGTAGGTTTCGTAGTAGCGCCACTTGGCAGCAAGAGTGTGCTCCCAGTCAATCGATACAGTTTTCGGTAGGAAAACTCTGAGATCATCCGCCAGACTCTCTAGTTTGTTGAGTAGTTGTCGAAGTTCCTGATCCATAACTGATGGATTTTACGAAGCGCAATCGGACTCAATTTACGCAGTTTTACCTTTTACTCGTGACGGTACTAGGAGCATGTAATACCTTCCGTGGGATATTTAATAAAATTTTTTGACCCTAGTTGAAGGTAATCTCATGTCCGGTTTGTACTCCGCGTTCATTGCCTATTTGATCGTTCTATTTCTAGTTGCTGTTTATGCCAACTATCGTACGAAATCGATGTCAGATTTCGCTATAGGAGGTCGTTCAATCTCAAGTCCGGTCGCTGCTCTGTCCGCTGGAGCAAGTGATATGTCTGGTTGGTTACTGTTAGGACTGCCGGGGGCTATCTACCTAAGTGGCTTAGTAGAACTTTGGATTGTTTTTGGTTTAGTTGTTGGCGCGTTGCTAAATTGGACTCTTGTCGCAAAACGGCTACGTATCGCGAGCGTTGCTTGGGGAGATGCGACCTCCATACCACATGTATTGAGGCTCCGAGTCGCCGCGAAGGGACCATTGTTGGAGATTGTTGCGGCAGTCGCAATAGTCGTATTTTTCACGATCTATATTTCTGCTGGGTTCATTGCTGGCGCAAAGTTGTTTGAGAGTGTGTTTAACTTAGATTACACTTGGGCACTGCTTCTTGGTGCCTTTATCGTGCTGTGTTACACAGCACTTGGAGGATTCCTCGCGGTGAGCTGGACGGATACGTTTCAAGCTCTATTGATGATGTTGGTATTGGTTTTAGTACCAATTCTTGCCTTCAGCGTAGGTAGTGCCAACGAGAATTTGAACACTACCGCTCCGCCGGTTTGGGACGCTAACGCATATGGAATTCTCAGTGTAATCGGACTCCTGGCTTGGGGTCTAGGTTACTTCGGGCAACCTCACATACTAAAGAGATTCATGGCGTTGAAAAACCCCGACGATGCCCGAGCAGCCCGCACTATTGGCCTGTCATGGATGATCATCTCATGTCTCGGTGCAGTCGCGGTAGCCTACGCAGGGCTGCATCTCTTGCCCAGAATCGAGGATGAAGAGACAATTCTGATCAAACTTAGCGAGATTTTGTTAAATCCATGGATCGCGGGCGTTGTTATCGCTGCGATCATGGCAGCCGCTATGAGTACCGTAGACTCTCAGTTAATGGTAATTACCACATCCATCGTCAATTCCCGGTGGCTCAGCGATAGATCCGCGTTGTTCGTGAATCGAATCGGTGTAATTGTTATTGGTACGATTGCATTGCTACTTGCTCTCGATCCCGAGAGTAAGATCTTTGGTACGGTAAGCTTGGCATGGGCTGGAATCGGAGCAAGCATTGGTCCGTCTGTGCTATTTTCGTTGTACTACCGAAAAACTACTGGTCCAGCACTGGTGGCTGGGATTTTTGTAGCCATTGTGGTCGTACCAATTTGGAAAGAATGGTTGTCCGGCGGAGTTTTTGACGTCTATGCCCTGCTCCCAGCATTCTTACTGTCCAGCATAGTGATTTGGATCGTCTCTCGACTGTGGCCTGATGAGCTAGCTCAGGAGCGTTTCGATGAGTTTAGAAAACAAGTAGGGTCAAGTTCGACGTAACGGGACGATATTATCTGTTTGTTTACTAAAGGTTTGATGATCAAGATTTTCACCGTCTAACCCGATCTTACCTTTATCGAAGTATCGTATTTCGTAAGTGAATTCGTCACCGCTTGCTTCAGAGAGTATTAACGAAGACTGACTGATTCGCCACGTTCCTTGTTTGACTTCGTCCCGTTGACGGAATTCATACGTACCTTTGGAATGTTCCCCGTTAAACGAAAGGAACACAGGATCCTGCCCGTCTGTTGGTGCATCCTGTGCCCACGAACCAGGCAGTTCTAAACTCGCAAGCCATTTCTGTCGTGCGGTATTTGTTCTACTATACCAGGCCATCAGAATCAACGCGATCGCTATCAATCCAAAAAGTAGACCGATCCGTCCCATAATTCGAAGCTAACTCATGACACGTAATTGAGAACGGGGAACATACCAATTTGCCGTCTCATTCCTGAGATGCGTGCAAAAATTCCAAGCTCACGAAGAGCTTTCGCGTGGGATCGAAATTGTAATATATTTCCACTGTTATTAGATACTTGCTTTTATATAGATATACTATTTAAAATGAGAGCATATAAAGACCGATTGTAAGATAGGATCAACTAACCGAACCCCATTTCCTCAATGTCTACGGGAACTAACGGATACTGAATCCCAGCCCATTTTTGTACGACACGGACCACTTGACAACAATATCCAAATTCATTGTCATACCATGCATAGATTTGAACGTGCTTACCGTCATCCGCAACGATTGTCGCTTGTCCGTCGACAATACAGGCGTGTCTATTCCCGATAAAGTCTGACGAGACTACTTCAGATTCAAAGGTATAGTCGATCTGCCTTTGCAAGGTCGAGAACAACGAAACATCACGTAAGTATCGCGTTACTTCTTCCTTGTTCGTCTCTGACTCAAGCGTCAAGTTTAATATAGCCAACGATACGTTTGGAAGAGGTACTCTAATGGCATTGCCGGTAAGACGTCCTTTTAGATGTGGTAAAAAACTCGCTACTGCTTTCGATGCCCCGGTTTCCGTGATCACTAGGTTTAACGGTGCTCCTCGACCACGACGATCCTTCTTGTGATAGTTATCTGTTAAATTTTGGTCCGGTGTATAGGCATGTACGGTTTCCATGTGCCCATATTCAATGCGGTACTTATTGTCCATTACTTTCAAAATGGGAACAATCGCATTCGTAGTACATGACCCTGCAGAGATGATTTTTTGATCTCTGGACAGTATGTGCGAATTTATGCCCGATACTATATTTGGTACGGAACCTTTAGAAGGAGCGGTAACAATGACTCGATCAACACCCTTCGCTTCTAAATGCTGTCCTAATCCAACTTCGTTCCGCCAGACTCCGGTATTGTCAATTACCATGGCGTTTTCAATACCGTATTGCTCGTAGTCAACCTCGGCGGGATTAGTCGCATATATGAAACGCACAACGTTTCCATTAATGATGAGGCAATTGTTTTCCCTATCGATACGAATCGTACCAGAAAAGTCGCCATGAACGGAATCGTGGCGTAACAGTAGCGCGCGTTTTTCGAGGTCGTTTTGTGGTGCAGGCCGTAGTACCACGGCCCTTAATCGCAACTGATCGCCGCTACCAGTCTTTTCAATCAATAATCGAGCAAGTAGACGACCAATTCGACCAAAACCATAGAGCACGACGTCCTGAGGTTTGGCTAGTGGTTTTACGTGTCTTCCTGCTACATGAGCACACTGTTCACGTGCGTACTCCTCCACTGTTGGAGGGTTTTCGCCGTACTCGCATAAATTCATATGTTTGACTGTGAGTTGCCCCAGATCAAAGTGCGCCGGGCCGCAATCTAACTCGGAAACCGCCTTGAGCATCGGGTACGTCTCAAATTCTGACAGTTCGTTCTGCGCGGTTTGTCGAACAAACCGATGGGTGCTCATGATATCGGTAACACTCTTGTTGTATAGCGCACGCCCAAATAGATAGGTAACGATGTTTTTACGATACAGTTGTCCAATCATTGGAATCATTGCTTCCGCGAGTGTTTCGCGTTCTTTCCAATCTGGGAAATAATCGTCTAAATGGTCTAAAGCCAATGTAATTTCCTACTTAATTTAGTCACCTGTCCTATCCAAACAGGAAAAAATGAAATTTGCCCCACTGACTTAAACCCCAGCTCCTGTCATTTGGAATAAGATCAACGGTAAGAGTCGCGCTGCAATTTGTCTGTAAATCTCTAAAGTGATGTCTTTCCGGCAAATTTCAACGAAGGCTTTCGTTGATTTGCTCTAGTTTCTCTGCTCTAGGACACAGACTCTCCTGTTCTAAACCATTAAAGGGAGTATCGGAAGTTCCTAAGATGTCGTGGCAATCCACCGCGTCTTCCTCTAAAAAGAGAAGCCCAGTTACTATCTCACCCTCCTCTTGAGCTTGTTGAACATAGGTCAACGCAGAAACTCGGTCATCGGGTTCGTAGGAGTCGGAAAGCTTTCGTAACTGGAGTTTGGATCCATCGTGCATCGACACGGAAATGGTAGTGCCCTCCTCGTATTCGACGGCTATTTCGTCTCGAGGCATTATCAGATTCGCATCGACCACTGGCTCGGTGTGATTACGAACGTGGGAGTAGCTCTTCGTGGAACCCTCGTGATTGTTGAACATCACGCAAGGTGAGATTACATCAATGAATGCAAAACCCTTGTGTAGTACGGCGGCTTTAATCAGAGGGATCAATTGCTGTTTGTCTCCGGAGAAACTACGTGCCACGAAACTTGCACCCAGTTGAATCGCTAAGCTCACTAAATCGATTGGTGCATACAGATTTGGAACTCCGCGTTTGCTAGTAGAACCCCGGTCATTTGTTGCCGAGAACTGGCCCTTGGTAAGACCGTAGGTCCCATTGTTATCAACGATATAGCACATATCGACTTTTCGACGAATGATGTGGGCGAACTGACCAAGTCCGATCGAGGCACTATCCCCATCGCCCGAGATACCAATGTATTTGAGCTCTTTGTTGGCGAGATATGCGCCGGTGGCTATTGATGGCATCCGCCCATGCACGGAGTTAAAACCGTGTGCGTTCCCTAGAAAATAGCTCGGTGTCTTTGAAGAACAGCCAATACCCGACACTTTGGCAAATTGATGTGGTGGTATTGACAATTCGTGGCACGCTTGAATCACAGCCGCGCTCACGGAATCATGGCCACACCCTGCACAAAGCGTTGAGACGATTGCTTCATAATCCCGCCGTGTCAGCCCTATTTCATTCGTCTTCAGTAACGGATGTCGAGCCTTGGGTTTAGGTACGAACGTCATGATTCCACCTCTCTCAATCGAGGTAACTTGTTAACGACATAGTGCTCGGTCACTTCATCGACAATGTAGTCCGCAGAAATCGAAAATCCCCCATAATACAGGATCGAAACAAACTTCTTGGGATCAACTCCTAAGTCGAACGAAAGGAGTGATTTCATTTGGGCGTCGCGATTCTGTTCCACCAAAAAGATTTTCTCATGGGAGTCTATAAATTCAACCACTTCTGGTCCGAAGGGATAACTTCGAATACGAAGCGAGTTTAATGTAATCCCGTTTTCATCCAACAAACCTAACGACTCTTTCATTGGTGTGGTGGTCGTACCATAGTAGATAATGCCCGCACGACCATTTCGTTGTTCGATTTCGGACGGCGGCATGAGACTACGGACGGTTTCCCACTTTTTGGTGAGACGATCCATGTTGTGTATGTAGCTCTGGGCATCTTCAGTGTACACCGCCCACTCGTTCCTCGAAGACCCGCGCGTAAAGAAAGATCCTTTGGTAGGATGTGTTCCCGGCAACGTGCGGTACCCTATTCCGTCGCCGTCGACATCCACATATCGACCATAGCGTTCTATTTGCTCGAGATCTTCGAAATTGAGCACTTTACCACGGTCATATTGGCGCGCATCGTCCCACTGGAACGGCTCGGAAAGTGTTTGATTCATACCTAGTTCAAGGTCCGTCATGACTATCACAGGAGACTGAATGCGTTCAGCTAAATCAAATGCATCGGCCGCGAAATCAAAACACTCTTTCGGATTCGCGGGAAGAAGTATTGGATGCTTGGTATCGCCGTGTGATGCAAATGCTACGCTCAAGATGTCTGATTGTTGTGTTCGCGTCGGCATGCCCGTTGAAGGACCTGCTCGCTGCACGTCAAACACAACAGCGGGTACTTCGGCAAAATAAGCTAATCCCAGAAATTCGTTCATCAAAGAAATTCCGGGACCGCTCGTAGCTGTGAAAGCACGAGCTCCATTCCACCCAGCACCTATGACCATCCCTATCGCTGACAGCTCGTCCTCAGCTTGAATAATGGCAAAATTCTTCTTTTTTGTTTCGGGCTCGACACGTAGTCTTGAAGCATGCTTATCGAAAGCATCAGCTACGGACGTTGAAGGTGTAATCGGATACCACGCACACAATGTCGCGCCACCATAGATCGCGCCAAGAGCAGCGGCTTCATTTCCGTCAACGAGAATTCGATCACCAATTAGATCAGCACTCTTAACCTGTACGTCCATGGGGCATGGGAGATATTTCAAAGCATAGTTTCGGCCTAGTTCCAACGCTCGAATATTGGGCTGAATGAGTTTATCTTTGCCACGATATTGGGAAGCAACCATACTTGTAAGAACATCAAACTCCATATTGAGCAATGCCGATAGTGCTCCAACATACACGATATTCTTGAACAATTGGCGTTGTTTCGGATCCGAAAACTCTGACAGGATTAACTTCGTAATTGGAAGCCCGATCGCATGTACGTCGTCTCGATAGAGTTCACGAGGCCGACCACGAGTACTGTCATAAATCAGATACCCGCCACTTTCTAACCGGTTTACGTCCTCCTGGTAAGTCTCGGCATTCATCGCGACCATGATGTCTACTTTATCTCGGCGACCGAAGTATTCACGTGCAGATGCTCGTACTTCAAACCATGTAGGAAGACCTTGAATATTTGACGGAAAGATGTTCCTCGTTGTTACCGGAATACCCATCCGAAACAATGCTTTCGCGAACATTCCATTCGCACTAGCTGAACCAGAGCCATTGACATTCGCGAACCGAATGACAAACTCGTTAAATGAACTCATTCAGCGTAGCTACTGAGTTGTGGAATATGAATGATTGACTTTTGCATGTCCCACGCGTTCGTTGGACATCGTTCCGCGCAAAGACCGCAGTGCAAGCATAGGTCTTCGTCTTTCACCATGACTCGGTTAGTCGGCAGTGTTTCCGATACGTAAAGATCCTGGTCTAAGGTCTCTGCCGGTGCTGTCAAAGCTGTACGTAATTCTGCTTCAGGTGCGTTGGGCGTAAATGTAATGCAGTCCATGGGACAAATATCGACACACGCGTCGCATTCAATACAGAGTTTTTCTGTAAACACGGTCTGGACATCGCAGTTCAAGCACCGCTGAGCTTCTTTGAAACCTAGGTCTTCATCAAAGCCCAATTCGACTTCGACTTTGATATTGTCCAATGAGCGTTTTAGATCGGCGTGCGGTACGATATGTCGTTGCGACGGATCGTGTTCAGCATCATAACTCCACTCATGAAGACCCATCTTTTGACTGATGAGGTTTACTGCTTCTGGTGGTCGATCGTGTTTTGGATCTTTGCCTTGACAGAAAAGGTGAATGGAGATCGCTGCCTTGTGCGCGTGCGCAGAAGCCCAAATAATGTTTTCTGGTCCGAACGCCGAATCACCACCGAAAAATATCTTCTCGTGAGTAGACTGGAGTGAATCCTCGTCGATAACGGGACAATCCCACTTGTCGAACTCGATGCCAAGATCTCGTTCGATCCACGGGCAATGATTTTCTTGTCCTATTGCCATCAAAATGTGATTGGCTTCTATATACACGTCGGGTTCCCCCGTTGGGACATATTTGAGCCTGCCGTCGACTTCGACAGGTTTGACACGGCCGAATACCACCCCCTTCAATTTTCCATTCTCATGAACAAATTCCTTGGGTGGTCGATTGTTGAGGATGGGAATACCCTCGGCCATTGCGTCCTCTTTTTCCCAGTCGCTGGCTTTCATTACGTCGAATGCGGAACGAACTACGACCGTTACAGACTCCGCACCAAGTCGATTGGAAGTTCGACAACAGTCCATCGCGGTGTTTCCTCCGCCCATGACGATGACTTTACCTGAGATTGAAGTTGTGTGTCCAAACGCGACACTTGAAAGCCAATCTATGCCGATAGAAATGTGCTTACTTACCTCCTTCCGACCTGGTAAATCTAAGTCTCGGCCACGCGGCGCACCTGTACCCACAAAATATGCATCGTAATCCATATCAAGCATCTCTTTCATGCTCGTGATTTCGTAGTTGTAGCGGGCATTTACACCCATATTTACTATAAGATCGACCTCTTCTTCGAGGACGTCCTTCGGCAACCGAAAAGCAGGAATTTGACTACGCATCATTCCTCCTCCACCTGGATCTCGATCAAACATATCAATCGTGTACCCAAGAGGTAACAAATCGCGTGCGACCGCTAAAGAAGCAGGACCTGCACCAAGCAACGCAATTCGCTTCCTATTTTTCTTTTTGGGTACCTTTGGTAAATAAGGAGTTATGTCTCCCTTGTGATCTGCTGCGACACGCTTCAATCGACAGATGGCAACAGGTTTTTCCTCTGTTCGAACACGTCGACACGCTGGTTCACACGGTCGATCGCAAGTTCTACCCAATATACCGGGAAACACGTTGGACTCCCAATTGATCATGTAGGCTTCAGTGTATCTCTCCTGAGCGATGAGCCTAATGTATTCCGGTACGGGCGTATGTGCTGGACATGCCCATTGGCAGTCAACGACTTTATGAAAGTAGTTTGGGTTGTGAATATCAGTGGGTTGCATGTACGCAGTCACCGGTTTGAAGTAAGAACAGCGTTTTGTATGGATGTTTAACGCAAGGTGCCGTCGGCAGTGAGAAAACTAATAGCTTTCAAATAAGATGTGATGTTTTAGACTAAATTTCTTGTGGTAGACTAGATTTTAACAATTTCTAAGTCTTTGACACTAGTACTTTAGACCCCAAAATCGTGTGCTTGGTTCGCGACATTCAATCCGATAATCCTGTTTTCCCGACAGACAACTTATATCAAAGTACGCCGAAATTTCGCGTCCAAATTCTTAGCCAATACTTCACCAATCATTGTTCGAGATTGAGGTGTGTCAAAAAAGACTGTGTACCTTGTTATGGACGGGAGTCATTTCGATCATCTCGTGTTTACGATTTATAGAGCATGTACCTACTAGAATTTTTGTCCTGCGTACGAATAGCTTATTATTCGTTCCCAAAGTGGAAAAACTGTTTTCTACCTGGTGAAGACAGACCGGTTTGGTCGAGTTTTCAATCAATCGCAGTTTGGGAAAGGGTACGCGTCGGAGGATGTTAAATCTTGATTGAACCGATGTAGCTGGATCACGTAGATCTACTACAGCAGATTGCGGACGAATGCTTAAAAGAATCTCTGTAGGACGATGACTCAAAAAGGCACGGAGTAACGGTCTACGAACTTTTTCTTAGGCTAATTCGAAGTGTTAAACTGAGCTCAACTTATCGACCTACCCCCGCGATTTCAGTTGCTGCTGGGCATGTTTTTCGACTCCCTCTGGCATAATGTGTATGAGTGCTTTTAGAGACTCGGGACTCGACTCAGCCCACACGACAATGATTGATTTCCAAAGTTCCTCACGGTCGAGTTTGTTCTTGAGCTGAGTGACCGCCGCGAATGCTCCAATGGGATCGGTTTGCACCCACGCTCCTGAGACTGTCCATAGAAACGCTTGTAAAATATCGTCCTCCAGCTCTTCCGACGCCACGTTGAATAGTTGCTGAAATCCACCCAATTCCTCTGCCATTGTGTGGGTGATGCTAGCGAGTACGACCGTTTGTAATGTTGGATCTACTTGAAGTTCTTTAAGCTCATTAAGCGCACCTAAACCATCGCTCTCAATCTTTGTTTCAATCGAGTTGGTCAACTCGAAGATCGAATCGAGACGAACATGATCGTAGTTTAATAGGTCTTTCCAAGTGAAGTATTCGTGAGATTCAACTAGAACCAAGGTGCGATTCGAGACGGCAAAATGAAGAAAGGCCGCAATCGTCAGACCGACAAAGATTCCGATTGCGTAATGCACAGCTATGTGCAACCGTGGTTCATGCAGAGTATTCATAGCGGGTATCCTCACTCTCCTTTCGTTCTTTATGTTGAGAGATTCGGTCTCTAACAGCAACGAAAATCACATTGTAGCAATCTTTTTTGTGATTTCTAGTGTCTCGATAGTCGATACTCACATCTACCAGCAATCCACACAGCTGAAGATTGCGATCCGTAGCAACTGCACAACGTTCTAATGATTACGGTCGTCGCATATTCGCTAGTAGTGTGTGAACATTGATGCATAACCCGTCCAAGATAACATTTTTGTGTTCGACCTATATTCAATCTAATAAAATTTATAGTCGCAGTCGCTCTCGACGCCCATCGCCGATACAAGTGATGTCAAAATAAACAATATCTCTGTCTACTTCCATTTCAACCGTACTGAATAGCCGTCCATCTAGTGATAGCGAGCTTGCCCGAGCGATTCCACCCAAGGAGCAAGCAGTTACCTGGACTCACTGCATCGGCAGTGCTGGGGCCGAAGCACTAGCGGCCGTCATTGAGGCACATCCTCGTCTATATCTTGTTATTTCGTCCAGTGTCGAACAAGCCTACGAGTTACAAGCTCAACTTTCGTTTTTCATCTCTGGTATTTCCGTACGTCAGTTTCCAGCACACGAAACACTACCTTACGACATTTTTTCACCGTCCGGTGACATCATCTCACAAAGACTAAAGACGCTATACGAACTACCCTCGATCACGAACGGAGTCATCGTCGTACCGATTCAGACATTGCTGCAACGAATTCCACCTCGCGACTATATTCTTCCACGCATGTTTCTCTTATCAGAGGGCGAAGAACTAGCCTTTGAATCACTGCTAGAACAACTTGTTCAAACTGGATATCGGAAAGTAGAGACCGTTTATGAACATGGCGAATTTGCGGTACGAGGATCCCTTCTTGACTTCTTTCCGATGGGTACGTCCCATCCCATTCGAATTGACTTTTTTGATGATGTTGTTGAAAGTGTTCGATCCTTTGATCCAGATACTCAAAGGAGCGTCGACAAACTAAAAGATGTTCAAGTCATGCCCGCACACGAGTACCCACTCGATGAAACTGCGATCGGACGCTTTCGCCAATCCTGGAATGCCACATTTCCAGCAGTCGAACGTCAATCGCCCGTATATCAAGACATTAGTGATGGAAAGGCAGTTGAAGGCATTGAGTGCTACCTTCCACTGTTTTTTGACACCATGCACACCGTATTCGATTATTTGCCGGGAAGCTCGGTCGTAGTCGTCGCAGATCGGGTAATCGATGAAGCAGAAGAATTTCTGAGCGACGTACAACGAAGGTACGAAACTCACCGCATGGAAATCTTACGGCCTTTGCTACCACCCAATGAATTGTTTCTGACTACCGAACAACTTCGAAGTTTTTGGAACAAGTATCCTCGAATACACTTACAAAGAGACGAGACTAAAAGAAAACACTCTGTTTCCGTTGGAGGCAATGAACTACCGGATATCTCACTCGATGCGCGACGAAGCGAACCGGCCAAGAAAGCACGAGATTTCATCGCAAACCTGTCCGTGCCTGTTCTGGTCACTGCCGATACCAAAGGACGCCTACAACATGTTCAAGACGTTCTCGGACGCATGCAGATTCCAACATCTTCTGTTGATTCCTACGCCGAATTCTTAGAACAACACCAAGGTACTTTCGTAACCATTGGGCAGTTTCAAGAGGGACTATGGATCGAAGATCATGTAATCCTTACAGAGACACAACTGTTCGGCGAGCGTGCCGAGACTACAAGACAACGTTCTCGCCAAAAGGCGTTCGATCCCGACACTATTATCCGCAATCTCACGGAACTGAAACCCGGAGATCCAGTAGTGCACATCGATCATGGGGTCGGCCGGTACGTAGGCATGGAAACCCTCTCGTTCCGTGCTGAGGTAACCGACTTTGTGACCATCGAATACGCTGACAAAGACAAGTTATATGTGCCAATCTCCTCCCTTGATTTAATCTCAAGATATACCGGTGTCGAGGCTGATCACGCACCCTTACACAAACTAGGATCTGATGCTTGGGCCAAATTAAAGCATCGTGCAGCCAAGAAGATCTATGACGTTGCCGTCGAATTGTTGAGTATCTATGCACGACGTAAAGCAACTCGGTCCGTTTCGTTTCCGGACACCGATACTGATTTTGAAAACTTTTGCGACGAGTGCGAGTTTGAACTCACTGTCGACCAAGCAGAAACAACCGACAAGATTCTTGAAGACCTACAGAGCTCACAGGCTACGGATCGATTGGTTTGTGGAGATGTCGGATTCGGAAAGACCGAAGTAGCGATGCGTGCTGCGTTCCACGTCGTACAGGCTGGATTTCAAGTCATCGTTTTGGTACCGACAACCATACTTGCACAGCAACACTATGAGACATTCACAGATCGATTTGCGAATTGGCCGCACGTAATCGAACTGATGTCCAGATTTCGAACGGACCACGAGATCAAAGTGATTAGTGAGCGTATCGCAACTGGATCCGTGGACATCGTGATTGGCACGCACAAACTTCTTCGCACCAAGGTCAACTTCAAGCAGTTGGGCTTACTCGTAATCGACGAAGAACATCGGTTTGGAGTCCGAGATAAAGAGCGAATCAAGAACTTTAAAGCCGAAGTCGACACCATTACTCTAACAGCTACGCCAATTCCACGTACTTTGAACCTGTCTATGGGTGGATTGCGAGATCTCTCGCTCATTACCACTCCACCTGCCAATCGTCTCGCCGTCAAGACGTTTGTCGTACCCTACAACCCTGTGGTTGTTTCCGATGCGATCAGTCGGGAGCTAGCGCGTGGGGGTCAAGTCTTTTACCTACACAACAAAGTTCAAACCATTCACAATGCGTTTGAGGGAATCAAACATCTAGTGCCTCACGCTCGCGTCGACGTCGGGCACGGACAGATGAAAAAACGCGACCTAGAGAGGGTGATGTCAGACTTTTATCATCGCAAGAGCAATGTATTGGTTTGTACTACCATCATCGAAAGTGGTATTGATATTCCAAACGCAAACACGATCATCATTGATCGTGCGGACAAATTTGGATTAGCGCAATTGCACCAGTTGCGGGGTCGTGTAGGTCGTTCCACTCGCCAAGCTTACGCATACCTTTTAACACCAGACGATGATGTCATTTTCACTGTGGATGCGAAGCAAAGATTAGATGCAATCGTTAAGTCCGACGATCTTGGAAGTGGATTTTCCCTGTCCATGCACGACCTAGAGATTCGTGGTGCTGGAGAAATCCTCGGACAACAACAACATGGCCAGTTAGAATCCATTGGGTTCACGTTGTACATGCAAATGCTTAATCACACGGTCGACACGATCAAGAGCGGTGGGATGCCCAATTTTGAAGATCCACTACCTATGACACATGAGGTAAACTTAGAGACGACCGCCCTCTTTCCAGAAGATTACATACCTAATACACACACCCGCTTGGTGTTATACAAACGGCTTGCTTCACTAACCACTCAATTCGAACTTGATGAATTCAAAGCCGAAATGATCGACCGATTTGGAACATTACCCGAGTCTGCAGAGGTGCTATTTCTGACTACCCACTTGAAGATGTTAGCACAACAAAAAGGTGTGAAACGTGTCATCGCTGGCGAACGAGGAGGCAGTATCGAGTTCTTCCCACATGCTGACCTAAATCCACAATCAATTACTTCATTGGTGTTAGCAAATCCACGAAGCTTGAGAGTCTTACAAGAGCACAAGATTTCATTATCGGAGTTGCCCGAGGACGTAACTGAACGAGGGTACTTCGTCGAACATTGCCTCAATCGGATAAGCCTTCTGAATTCACAGATATGAACGCAAAGCTTCTAATCGGTTTTGTAATACTACTCGGTATGGTCTGGCAAGCTAGTGCTGACACTCCCGACAGTTTTTTGAAACACCGTTGGTACTCGATTGAAATAGTTGTATTTGAAAAAGTACCTACACCCCCTACTCCAGAATTAGTGATAAACGTAGTCGAAAAACGTGTGTTACCCGCGGGCACGATTGCAATGCAGTTGAGCGATGAGGAACTAGCTCGAATTCGCGAATATTCCAGTGCTGTGAATTTTGACGCTGTCGTCGATGATTGGTTTTTTGACAATCCTTGGCAAGTCTCACCAACAAAGAAGGAGCCTTCTCAGACTGATCAAGACCACGACATTGAAACTGATGACAAGTATTCAGACGGTTGTTGGATGCACATTGTGAATCTCGAGGAAGACGTGTCGACCGGTTTCGAATCTCATGACGAATGGTCAGAACGACTTGCTAATCTCTTCCAAGAAAATCGAGCACGTGATCCCAGACTACCAGATTGGATGCCCGATGTGTGGCAGACGTTCGACCGCAACATTATCGATGCAGCGAAAGCTCTCGGTCTCTGCGATGAAGACGTAGCTCCCTTATTTGACGAGGAGTATTTAGACTTTATGAGGCTCGTTAAACCTGAAGATGTAGATTTGCAGAACGAAGAAGACGAAAAACTCACACCTAGTGTGGTCCTGGATGCGTTTGATGAGTATGAACAGGAACTCAATCGTACTGCTCTGACTCCTCAATCCAGTAGCCTCAATCTTCAGCAAACTGCAATTCGTCTGAAAAACAACAGCTATCGTATCATCGACCATTTTTCTTGGATTCAGGATGGTCGAGCGAGAGGTAGCGAAGCTAACGTTTTAGTTCAATTTGGTCAACACTTTGAGAGGGGTTTTCGCGAAGTGGAAGGAACTATTGCATTCAGCGTTGCTAGATTCTTACACTTGAAATTGAATTTGTGGAGATTTGTTCCCGTACCACAAAATTACGATCCGACCGAAACAGATTTCGAATCACCAATATTCTTTTACGAAATTCAAGAGAGTAGACGCTTAGCGTTGGGTGAGGTCCACTATTTCGACCATCCTAAATTTGGCGTCCTAGTTCAGATTAGGCGATTACCAATACCTGTCGATCTTACCGAGTTAGTTGAGCAATTGAATAGTTCGTCCTATTAGACCTCGCAACGTCTCAATGGAAGAGGTAGCGATAGTATGGGCGTGCTTCAAATCGATTTCGCTGGGAGTCAATCCCGCAGCGACGTTCACAACTAGACATACTGCAGCGTACTCTAGTTCGAGTTCTCGCGCTAACGACGCTTCTGGCATGAGAGTCATACCTACCAAATCACAGCCATCCTGCTTCAACCGAGTAATCTCCGCGCCGGTCTCTAGGCGTGGCCCTTGAGTACAGCCATAAGTGCCGCGATTGAGTATCTCATTGGGTTTTGGATCTTGTCTCGATTGGATCAGAATCTGTCTTAGTCGATCGGTGAATGGATACGTGAAGTCGTAGTGTTTAACCGGCAAATCTCCGAAAAAAGTGTGATCGCGTCCGAATGTGTAATCAACGATTTGATCAGGGATCATTATGTCCCCTACATTCAGTTGTGAGCTAATTCCACCTACTGTAGCCGTCGCGAGGATCTGATTCACTCCACAGTCTTTTAACGCCCACATATTCGCTCGATAGTTCACCTTGTGTGCGTATGTGCCACCATCTTTGCCGTGACGCGCTAATAGAAGAACTCTCGGTCCAAAGATATCCGTTTCCACTAGATTTGAAGAAGTAGTGCCAAACGGAGTCTCAATAGGTTCTACGAATAGACCGTCTTCAATTATCGAACGCAGTGAGGTACCAAGAATAATCGCTTGCATAGATGTCTAGTGTGATTCAGTCGAATATGGTTGATTTGATGGAGTTTTATTCGTACAGGAAACACGTGAGCACAAGTGCTTGTATTTTGGCTACTTCAGCAGAATTCGGGATCTTGTTCTCCATCTATTGCTAGTAAATTGAGGAGCGCGTCGTAAGGAATCCCACTAGATTTTGTGGTTCACTTATGACGCACAAAATAGTTTGTTGCTCACTTTTCGCCAAAAGTGAGCAACAAAACGCATCTCTTTCAATCTCACGATCAAACATCTACGATGTCAAGAAGATCTGGAAATACAAACACTTCTGCTCGGCGACCGCGACCGCTTCGAAGCTGTTTTATGATTTTCTGCTCACGGAAAACACCAATCAGCCTTCGCGACGTCGCGGAAGATACTCCCGACCCGTTCAAGAAGTCCGAACTGAGAAATATTGGATATTCAAAAATCCAATCAAGCGCACGCATAGCGTAGGAAGATCTCGTTAGATCGGGAAGATGTTGTTTCAAGGTGTCGTAAAGCTCGAGTATGCTCTCCGCTTGTTTGAAATTTGCCTCTGCTTGGTTCGCAACCGCATTTAGAAAAAATGTGATCCATCGCATCCAGTCGCCGTCTCGCGATACTGACAATAAACCCTCGTAGTATTGTTCTCGGTTTGCTTCAAGAAAAGAACTGATGTAAAAACGCGGTTGAAAAATTATTTCCCATCGCCACAAAAGCAACGGAATTATCATACGACCGATTCGCCCATTTCCGTCTATAAATGGATGAATGGCTTCGAATTCCGCATGTAAAACCGCAAGTTGAACTAGCCGATCAGGAACATCGTCGCTGTGCATGTACTTTTCCCAATCAGACATTGCATTGGGAATTGAAACTGCAGAAGGTGGAATATATCTCGCTTCTTCAATGCTACATCCAGGTCGGCCGATCCAGTTGGAAATCCGTCGATATGACCCGGGATCTTTATTTTGACCTCGAGTTCCTTGTAGTAGAGTACGATGGGCTTCTAAAATAACTCGTTGCGATAAAGGAACGGTTTCTAAGGTCTGCTCTGCGTCGTATAACGCTCGACGATAATTGAGAATTTCTTGAACATCCTCTTGACGTGTTGAGGGAGGAGTGTCCTGCCCAGCGTCAAATTCCAGGACTTCGCCCATTGAGGCTATAGTGCCCTCTATGCGAGAAGATAGAACTGCTTCGTGCGTCGCTAGTGGAGTGATAAGAATGTTCGAATTAGGGATTGCGCGAAGCATACTGTCGTATCGAGCAACGGCAGCGGCTGTTGGACCAAGGAGAGGAATAAGCTCACTCCAATCGATGTTGTTTGGAGGAAACTGTCCCGAATGATAAGTGACTGGGGACATTACAACCTTCTACCAGTGTAAACCACTAACTGACGGAGGCAGTCGTTCTCATGTCCAAAACTGTCCGAAAACTCGAGGAAGAAAGAACCATTTCTTGATTCGTGGCTCACGGACTGATACTCTTTAACCATCTTAACGTACGAACTATTTAAAAAAATATTATCATTGCGTTAATCGATTTTGTGAAGTTAAACGCTTTGCTACGTTTGAGACGTCGATTCTTGACCAAACGTTGAACTCCAATCCTCAATCGAGAAATGGCTCTAGACACACTCAAACCCTTATATCACAAGCATAGTTAGCATGTGGTCGAGATTTAATCTTCTAATCGGTGGGCAGACAGGGAGTCGTGGACACCTCAGCAAATTGACATACAAGACATTGCGAAGTCAAAAGAGTGTACTCAAATACAAGTGTAATAGTAAGCTTTTAGGGCAGCAATTCCCCTAACTTTGCTTCTAGTTCGCCGCCGCTAAGATTCTTAGCAACGATGGTTCCTGTGTCCACTTCGTACAGCAACGAATAGGGTATTCCAATTACAGAATAAGTCCTAACTGCGTCTGCTTCCGAACCCATACCTAGATTGATCCACGGAATCTCTTCCTCTTCTGAAGCTACTTTCCAATCTTCGTGTGCGTCGTCCAATGTGAAGGAGACGATCTCGAATCCTTTGTCCTTGAAGGTAGCGTAGGCTTCTTTGAGGTACGGAAGCTCAGTCCGGCAAGGACCACACCAAGAAGCCCAAAAATCCAATAATACCACTTCGGCATCTTTGTGCGCGTTGCTTAATGACATTGATGCACCGGCAAGATCAACAGCTTCAAAATCCAAAATGGGTGTTCCAATGGCAATCAAATCTCGCTTGTCGATTCGCGCCTGGTGTTCCTGATCTTTCTTGATGATTTTGGCAATCCACGGGTCGTCGGGCGCGTTTTCTTTGAGATAAGCCATCGCCTCGGTATACCAGGTGCCTGTAGTCACGGTAGTAGTTTGGAGAGTAAGTCGCCGGACTAATAGATCGGCATCGTTCAAAGCTATTTCCTTTCGTCCCTCAGATTCGAGCTCCACTAGCTGAGTGAATTGAGCTCGAGTCGCTGCCATTTTTTCGAAACGCGCTTGTGCAGAGCTAGGACTGGAATCGCCTAGCTCTTCTTGATACAGAACCAACGCGTTCATGTATTCGTCGCTCTGCTTCCAAGAGTTGATTACAACATCGTTGTAAGTACCACCGTCAACGACAAAATGTTCATGTCTGTCCATGGTCAATGAGAGATTACCTGGTTCCAAAATAAAACTCTGCGATCTCATCGGCATTCTGATGGGACTGTTAACTCGCTCGGCTTTCGTCACAGAAAAATTTATTGGTTTAATCTCGTCTACTTCCGTCGTAAGTGAAAACTTTCCTTGATCTATTGTCGTTTCTGCTAGAACAATAGCACCGTTGGGTATGGTATCCTGTAACAAAATCGAACGTGCTGACATGGAAATCGCAGACGATGAACTGGTTGAAGTATTGCTGCTCGCAATAGCTGGAGACGCTAAGGTACTGCCACTTCCTCGAGTTGATGAGGAGACACTAGAGCTCCTACTTGATGCAGCTACACTCTGCGTATCGGAATTTGAATCTGTCATCGCAATTGATATCGCACCACCGAGTGATTCAACCTCAGGTACCCACAAAACGAAAATACCGCTCGCATATGCGGCAGACACATCTCCTTGCAACTCCAAAATTTTGGATTGGGACTCGTCCCCATCGTCGCCGCCACCACTACACGCGACAAACACTACAGAAGTTATCAGCAATAAACCAGCCGCCGCAAACGTTCTCAAAAAAGTCTGTCCCAAGAATTGTTGTCTGTTCACGAGATGAACCTCCGTAATCTAGTCCCCAGGCACAGTACATGCCTCAAACTGAAGTTTCAATACAAAATTTTAGTAGTTTCAGGGCTATTCGATGAATGGTAGTCAGATCAAACCAAACTGTACCACAGATAATCGCGCCTACACCTCTGGGATAGCATATATTGCAGGCAAGTCGCGATATTTTCCATCTAGATCCATTCCTCTTCCTATCAGAAATTTGTCGGGCGCAAACAGTCCGACATAGTCCGCATCAATCTTGGGTGGTTGGGACAATTTTTTCTGTACTAGAACTGCTGTATAGACCTTTTCGGCAAACGTGCTGATTTGATCTCTCAGGAACTTCAATGTAATGCCGTAATCTAGAACGTCGTCCATCAACAGCACGGAGCGACCTTTAATGTGTTCCGGTAGAGGTCCAATCACTCTCGGTTCATCTCCAACTACGCCTCGATATCGTTGTACTTGCACAAATTCCAGGGTCAGAGGTACTCGGAGCCTCCTAACAAGATCCCAGGCAAATGGACTACCGCCGCGCAAAACACAAAGACCTACAACTTCTGTCCCTTCTAAGTCGAGATCTATCTGGATCGCTAACCGATCAAGCGTTCGTTCAATGGCCGATTCTGAGAACAGCAGTACCGCACCATTTGGTGGGACACTCATTAACTCTCTGGGTTGATTTCGTTCTCTAAGTGTAATGTTTGCGTGGGGAACGCGAAGTCAGCCCCATGTTTATGAACGATGTCAGCTATCAAGAGAAGTATCTCCTCCTTAATCTCATGAAATTCGGTCCACACCGTAGTCTTCGTGAATGTGTACACGAAAAAATTCACAGAATAGTCCCCATACGACACCAAGTTAACCATGAGTGTCCGAGACGTGTCGATTGTCGGATGGTTCTTTAGCATCTCACGAACATCATCAATTACTTTTTTGGCCGTCGAAATGTCTTCATAACGAATACCGAATGTCTCGTAGATGCGCCGATTACGCATTCTTTGAGGATTTTCGACAGACAGATTCGCGAACACGGCGTTCGGTATATACAGAGGTCGTTGGTCAAAAGTTCGTATGCGAGTGATCCTCCACCCAATTTCTTCTACTGTACCCTCGATTTCTCGATCGGGTGAACGGATCCAATCCCCTACGGCGAAGGGTTTGTCGATAAACAGCATGAGCGCGCCGAAGAAATTTGCTAACAGATCTTTTGCGGCAAATCCTACTGCGATGCCGCCGATCCCCCCAAAAGCCAATACTCCCTGAATTGGCATTCCGAAGGCTTGCAGAATCATCAGAGCTGCAGTTATAGCTACGGAAGCGCGTAATACTTTGCCTACAGCACTTGCGGTAGCAGGATCCCAGCGAGACTCAGATCCGTCCCGACGTGGTTCCACCACGATTTGTTGAAATTCTTTGATAAATCGACTAGCGAACCATGCCACAAAAGCGACGATTGCCGCAGCACGGACTGTACCAACATGCTCAAATATCGAATTTGCTGTCTCTTGAGTAAACGTGTCGCTGTAAATTCGGTTACCAGCGAAGCTTAATCCGACAACCCAAATAGCCCACCCAAGAGGTTTGTTCGCGGCACGAAACAGTGCATCGTCCCAAAGTGTTTGAGTGTCGCCGACTATGCGAGCGAAGCGATTTAGAACTCGTTTCGCGACCTCACGCGTAATCGCTGTTGCGAGAACGATCAGAAAAACGTGGAACCCAAGCCAGACCCATCTCATCCAGCCAGAGTTTTGGAGTGCTTGTAAGAACTCGTCCAATTAGATAGCCTCGTAAAGTAGAAACCGGGCGCGAACAGAATTGAGGATTTTAGAACAATCGAAGGATGTTAGCTGAACATTTGACCGCTCGAAGCATGTTAAACCGTCGAAAACCACTACCAACTACCGAATTTCGTACAGTCTTGTCAAAAAACTGAACATAAAACCTTGCAAATATGTACCATTCTGTATATATTTATACTTTTCTATAACAGAAGAGATTTCCATATGCCTAGAACGAAAAGTTCAAAATTGACAAAACGACAGCGTGAAGTTCTGATGATGATTCGTGACTGGACAACAGAGGCTGGTTTTCCTCCAACCAGACGAGACATTGCGGAACACTTTGATTTTAAGTCTCCTAATGCGTCGGAAGAACATCTAAAAGCTCTTGAAAGAAAAGGCGTAATAACGGTACTTCGAAACACTTCAAGGGGTATCGTGCTATCGCCAGAATATCGGGAAACCGGTGGCCCAGCGGATATTCCTGTGGTCGGACGAGTAGCAGCTGGTAGTCCTGTTCTCGCGCAAGAACACATTGAAAGACATGTGAAAATACCTGAAACTCTCTTTCACCCAAAAGCCGACTACTTTCTAAAAGTTCAAGGCGACAGCATGATAAATGCCGGAATCTTGGATGGAGATTTACTCGCTGTACATAAGACTACTGAAGTTCGAAACGGGCAAATTGTCGTCGCTCGCTTAGACAACGAGGTGACCGTGAAGCGATTCGAGCGTCTATCTGAGGGTGACATCGCGCTGATACCTGAAAATAAGAACTACGCACCAATTAGAGTAGAAAACGACGCTAGCTTTGCTATTGAAGGAATCAGCGTTGGTCTCGTGCGCGAGCACTAAATTTTCAATTTTGTTTGGATCTGAGTCCTTTCGTCTTGGCAGAGGACTCTGCCGTCCAAACACCATCTCTGTAGAACGCGCTCCACTTCTTTGCGCCGTCTTCGGACTGGACGTATTGTTGTTCTAAGTTCCGAGAATATCGTACCAAAGTATGATTACCGTCGGGGTCTTCCGTTGGTGCTTCCAAAAGATATTTGAACTTTGGATCTAATTCATTCGCATGAGGTAAGAGTTCCAGTACCAGCGGAGCGCGGGTTTGCCGATGTTTCGGAAACTTACTCGCAGCCAAAAATAGTCCAGATGCCCCTTCGCGCAGCACGAAGTGATCATCAATCCCTTCGCATCGCAGTTCTGGCATGTCAATTGGATCAGCTTTAGGTGGTGCGACTTTACCACCTCGCATTAATTTTCTAGTATTAGTGCACTTTTGATTTGTGCAAGCGAAGTATTTGCCGAAACGACCTTCTTTGATCTGCATGTTCGATGCACACTTGTCGCATTCAACAATCGGTCCATCGTATCCAGCAACCTTGTAAGTCCCTACTTCGACTTTAAACCCTTGACAGTCCGGATTCGCACACACGGACAACTTTCGACTCTCGTCAATCAGATATTCGTTCATCGGTGTTGCACAAGACTCGCAACGAGTTTTCTGTTTTAGTTCTCTTCCTTCTGTTTCTTCATCGTCTTGAACTCGCTTCTGTACGATAGGAGTTAAACTCAAAGTTTGCTCGCACCGTTGAGCTTTTGGCAATGAATACCCACTACAACCCAAAAACACTCCAGAACTAGCAGTACGAATCATCAATTCTCGTTGACACTCTGGACACGGAATATCTGATTCGATCGGAATGTTCTTCCGCATCCCATTTTCAAAGTCAGCGGCACGTACAAATCGTTGGGCAAAATCGTCGTAGTAACCATTGAGTACATCTCTCCACTGCTCTTCTCCCAACGATATTCGGTCAAGTTCCTTCTCCATGTCTGCAGTGAACTCGTACTCCATCAAATTTTGAAAGTTTTCCATTAGCCGATCGGTGACTATCTCACCAATTCGTTCTGCGTAAAACCTCTTATTGTGTAATGACACGTACCCGCGTTCTTGAATGGTCGTAATAATCGGGACATAAGTACTCGGTCGACCAATACCTCTTTTTTCTAATTCTCTTACGAGACTAGCTTCACTATATCGGGCTGGTGGTTTCGTAAATCTTTGTTTTTTCTCTAACGAGTGTCGTGTCAATTCTTCGCCCACCTGAAACTCAGGCAACTCTTGGGTTTCTTCGCTCTTAGACGTCGATGGGTAGACTCGGGTAAACCCATCGAACACTACAACTCTACCGCGGATAACTAACTCAAAGTCACCTGCTTGCACGCGAGCGGTGACGCTCAAGTACTCTGCAGGTTTCATTTGACACGCGACGAACCGTTGCCATATCAGTTCGTATAACCGTCGTTGGTCATTGTCCTTGACTTGAAGTTCTTTCGGTGTGAGTCGTACATCAGTGGGTCGTATCGCTTCATGTGCTTCTTGCGCAGCGCGTGCTTTGGTTTGATATTTGTTTGGTGAGGAAGGGGTGTACTTTTCTCCAAAATTAGATTGCAAGTATGAGCGCGCGTAGCTCACGGCTTCTTCTGACAAATTCGTCGAATCGGTTCGCATATAGGAAATAAATCCAGCCTCATAGAGATTCTGTGCTAATCTCATCGTTTTTCGCACGTTGAAGCCTAGTCGCGTCGACGCGGCTTGTTGAAGTGTTGATGTCGTGAACGGTGGACTTGGATTTGCTTTGGTTGGTTTTTTCTCGAAACTGTCCACGATAAAGGTAGCTTTACTCAGTTCCAAAACTAGTGCTTCTGCTTCTTCCTTCGTTCCCAACGAACACTCTTCTCCTTGGTACTTGACTACCTGAAACTTGTACGTTGTGGGTTCCAAATCCGAAACTGTTTGCTCTGGCTTCTCCGGGCGGCTTAAATACGCGAATATTTCCCAGTATTCTCTGACATCGAAGACCCTGATTTCACGTTCGCGATCCACGACAAGTCGTACCGCGACGGACTGCACTCGTCCACCAGATAATCGATTCGCTACTTTAGCGATCAGCAAGGGAGTCAGTTCAAAACCAACAACTCGATCCAAGAATCGTCGGGCTTGTTGTGCTCTCACGCGATCCATGTTGACTTGATCAGGTGATGCAAACGCAGAGGTAATTGCATTCTTTGTGATTTCATTGAAGACGACACGCCGAAAGCGCTCGGGATCACCGCCAAGTACCTCTTGGAGATGCCAAGCAATTGCTTCTCCTTCTCGATCCATATCAGTCGCGAGATAGACGAGATCAGAGTCCGACGCGGCCTTTTGTAAGTCGTTCACGACTTGACGTTTTCCATCGACGATTTCATAATTTGCGTTCCAATCGCGGTAAGGATCGACACCGATAACTTCTACGAGCTTTCCCGCGGAATCGTTCTTACCGGCGTCTGCAACAATCTCGCGTAGTTGTTTGAGCGAGATGAATTGTCCTTTTTTTAGATCGCGAATGTGTCCTTTGCTCGACTTGACGACAAAGTCTTTGCCAAGATATTTCTTTATCGTAGAAGCTTTATTGGGAGATTCGACGATTACTAACGATTTGCCCATTTCCCTCCTTGGTGGTCAAATTTTGTAACCTAGTTTTGTACTGACGTCGTCACTTTAAATACATCAAGTCAGATGTAAAAACGATCGCTTGCGGCAGATACTTTCTTTTTTCAATCATACTCGGAATCGGTATCAAGTTGCTTTTTAAGAGTATTTCGCTCCTCAGAAATTGAGGTATTCAAGTGTATCAGCGAGTCAAGACCTTGCAACATAGACTGAATAAATTCATCGATGGTAGAAGAAACATTTTCGTATCCTAGCCAACGAACTTCCGTTCGCATACACTCGATCGCGATGCATCGTTCGGGAAAGAGATTTTTGATTCGATCTACTTCGGACCAATATTTTTCGCCTAGATTGCGACACTCCTCTGTAGTCTCGTGTAGTTGCCATTTCGTTTCAGAAGACTCGAGTTGATCTAAGGCATACGTTATCCATTCGGGCACATCGGGGACTTCGTCCGGGTAAGTCTTCGACCAGGCCACACAACGTTTTTTGGGATCCAGTTTCTTACCGCTGGCCGTGACTCGATCTGTCAATGAAGCATTCACGTCAGTTATGTGTACCAACGATGTTGTGAGCCCACACTTTCTAGCCGTCACTCGTAAGTGTCCAAGTTGCCGAGCTCGACGCGACGGTAGGACACTTGCAATACCACCGAACACCACCAGAAACGCGATGGAAATTAGGATGTATACTATGAGCTGCTTATTCACTGGTCGGGATTAAAACACTTACAAGACTTTTCCAAAAATTGTCTCGCGAATCAAATATACTAATCACATGATTTGCTATTCGCGCATCCTACTTGCGGTCGACTTAACTGATTCGTGCAAAGGGGTCGCTCAGCAAGCCTCCCTCTTGGCGAAACAGTGTGAAGGGCAACTACACATCGTACACGTTGTTGAACCGCAGAGCCTCGCTTACGGGGATGAAGTTCCGATAGACCTCACTTCACTTCACGAAGCCATCAATGATCAAGCTGTTTCCTATCTACGCGAGTTTGCGAAGGAGTTCGACATTCCAGAAGAACGCCAACATCTTGAATTTGGCATTATTCACCACGAGATCCATCGTATCGCGAAGGAGCAAAAAATGGAACTGATCGTTGTAGGTAGTCACGGCCGACATGGTTTAGCGATTCTTTTCGGTTCTACTTTAAATGATGTGATTCAAGCTGCTCATTGCGATGTGTTAGCCGTACGAGTAACATAGCGTTCCTCACTTTCGTCCTGACGCACTCGACAATGTCAATTCGAGTTTAGCTCTCTGTATCATTTACACAAAACTCCCCTACCACAGTATCGAATTTGTTATACACGGACGTAAAACATTGTCGCGGCCAATGCTCACAACGCGCCGTTCCTAGCCGAACGAGGAGAGGCCGGTTTTGAGCTTCTTCTGTTTGCGAATACTCGTTTTTGCAGGCACGTATGTTTGCCTGATCCAGTTTTCCTCTGTCTATGCTTCAGACTTGGACACGCAGCGGGAACAGTACCAACAGGCTAAGAGTGCATTAAAGGCGGGGCGAAACAATGAATTCCAACAACTCAAGAACAAGTTAACCGACTATCCCCTCTACCCCTACCTTCTATATAACGAAGCACTGAAACGTATGTCA
Organism: Pseudomonadales bacterium; assembly: GCA_011525295.1. Lineage (GTDB taxonomy): Bacteria > Pseudomonadota > Gammaproteobacteria > Pseudomonadales > Azotimanducaceae > Bin55. The sequence goes on from WTGV01000043.1 coordinate 63,878, forward strand.
TCTTTGAGTCCAGATGACGCGATCAAATTAAGAGCACAACTAACAGGTTCAGTCTTAGAGGACGAATTTTTTCGTCGATGGTTAGACACACAGGCTCGCAGAAAGCGTTGGCAAATCTACGTCGATCACTTTGAACCTACCACCGACGCTGAACGACAGTGTACGTATTTACGTGCGTTGTTTCGCCTGGGATATGAAGACAAAGCCTTAGCTGGAGTACCCGAACTCTGGACTGTTGGTGTTTCACAACCTAAAGTGTGTGATCCAATCTTTGACGTCTGGATCAATAGAGGAAACCTGAATTCCGATATCGCGTGGACTCGATTGAAACTCGCGGTACAAGAACGGTCAACTATTCTTGCACGGTATCTGTTACGATTTTTTCCACGAGCCGAACAACCGACCGCGCGACTCCTATACGATGTTTATCGACGACCGTCAATCGTCAGAAATGTCAATCGATTCCCTGACAGTGCGCGTGGCCGCTACGCGTTTTCTTTCGGACTTCTACGTTATGCTCGCGACGAAGCTAGTAAAGCACTAGTGCTATGGCAAAAGCACAGAGACGAGTTCGATTTCGACGAACAACTTGCGAATCGAACCCAAAACGAACTAGCATTTTGGGCTGCACGCGACGGTGTGGTACTCACAGAAGTCAATCCCAAATATACCTACGAGACGATTGAACGAATTGCTGACGCTGCAATTGCTAAGGGGGAATGGGAGATCGCTTACGAGTGGCTAGACAGCGTCGAAGATACCGAAAGATACCGTTACAAATGGCGGTACTGGTTCGCAAAGAGTTTGCAACAGACTGGGTTGAACGGAGCACAAGAAGTACTTGAAGAGTTAGCTAGCGAACGAACCTACTACGGCTTTCTCGCTGCCAATGAAATTGATGTCCCGCTGCGAATGAACGCAAGAAGTCCGACCGCACTAGAAGAACGAAGCGACAAATTTCTCGCTGATATTCGAATCGCGCGCATTTTTGAACTTTACAAACTAGGCGAAGAAGACAACGCGAAAGAGGAATGGTCTTGGTTGCTTCCTAGACTTGAAGACGACGCAGCCAAACACTGGATTCCTTATCGGATCGGTCAAATTGGACACCCGAACCATGCCATTCTAGCAGCGTTTCGTGCAGACGCAGTTGATTTAGTGGAAACTAGGTTCCCGGTGTTATTTGTAGACGAATTCAAGAAATATTCCGAAAGAACTGATATCGACGTAACCGTGTTGCTAGCACTTGCGCGGCAAGAGAGTGCCTTTAACCCCAAAGCAATTTCTCCTGTTGGTGCTAGAGGTTTGATGCAACTCATGCCAGCTACCGCTCGCCGAACAGCGCGTAACATTAGAGTGCCTCAGCCGAGCTTGGTCGGACTACTTTACACGCCAACCAATATACAAATTGGAACGTACCACTTTAGAGAATTGCTCGATGAATTTGATGAACATAAAGTGTTAGCCTTGGCCGCCTATAACGCCGGTTCTCACAGAGTCAAGCAATGGATCAAAGATGCAAGCGGTATGGATACGATTGCGTGGATTGAGACGATTCCTTTCTATGAAACACGTAATTACGTGAAAAACGTTCTTGCCTTTCAGCAAGTCTACTCCGTTTTGCTAGATGCTCCAACACCGATTCTTTCAGCGCACGAAAAGACAATTCCTTAAATAGAGATGTCTACGTTGATTGTTCCAACAATTACTCTTGGAGCTGCATTTGATTGATATAGGAGCCAATTTAACCGACAAGACGTTTCGACACGACCTGGAAGATGTGCTCGTCCGCGCAAAACGAGCAAGAGTGAATCACATAGTCGTTACCGGCACTGATCTTGAGCATTCGCAACGTGCGGTAGACCTGTGCAACCTACACTCCGACTATTTGTCTTCTACCGCCGGAATCCATCCACACAACGCATCCAGCGTTCATAAACAATCAATTCAACAGTTGACGCAAATAGCAGGCAATACGTGTGTTGTAGCGATCGGTGAGACCGGACTCGACTACTTTCGAAACTTTTCCCCGCGCTCGGATCAAATATCCGCGTTCGAAACACAGCTACAACTGGCGGTGGAACTGAGACTACCTGTGTTCATACACGACCGGGACTCGAATGGAGAGCTGCTTACTATTTTGAAGAATTTTTCCAATTTGTCCGCTGTGATCCACTGTTTCACCGGTAGTGCTTCGCTTCTACAAGACTATCTCGACTTGGGGCTATATATCGGAATTACCGGTTGGATTTGCGACGAAAGGCGGGGCCAGGAACTATATCAATGCATTAGCTTGATTCCAGATGATCGGCTACTCATGGAGACTGACTCCCCTTATTTGATACCAAGATCCATGAAACCGAGACCCCGTTCCAGACGTAACGAACCAGCTTTTCTAGAACACGTTTGCTTTACGATCGCTGCAGCCCGAGGTCAAAGCGCCGAGCACATTCGACATATCACTCAAGAGAATGCGAAGACACTGTTTGGACTAGCTTTCTGATATCGTCCTCTGTGAAAGGCCAAAATAGTCGTCGGTCGGCCAGCTCCAGTACTGGTATAGACTCACCAAATTGCTCCAACAAGGAATCATCCGGGGCAATGTCTATCGTTTCAAGTAGGTGCCCATTAAGTTCGGGCATACCAAACATCATATCCAATGCTTGGTCACAGAGTGAACACGCATCTGTCAAATACACCACGAGTTTCATTGTGCTTTATGATACAAGTGGTCCAGCTTCTTGGTTTTCCGCTATTGAATTGCAGGTAAAGTTTTGCATGTGTTGCGTACGAACAGATCACCATAAGCGCTACAAATTACAATGCTCCTATGCTTACAAAACCAAGCGGAATTCAAGATCGTTTGTCGCATGAATCAAAGTTTGGAGTCAGCTCTGAACTTTCATGACGATCTCGGTGCCCTAAATCCTCATCTTGCACCGATCATTGACGAAGCTAAAACCCACGGTGGTCGCATCTACCTCCGAAGCGTCGAACCGCACGACCGACAAAAGATTGTTCGGTTAGCTCGTTCTAGTATAGCATTACACCATCCCTGGATAGAAACACCCACATCAAGTTCTTTGTTTAATCAATATCTCGATCGAATCAAGGGAAGAAACGCCACAGGAATGGTAGTTTGTTTCAAGCATAACGATGAAATTGTTGGAGTTTTAAATCTCAATGAAATCGTGCTCGGAGCATTTCGTAGTGCGCGCGTGTCGTATTATGTAAGTCATGAACATCAGGGACGAGGTTTAATGACAGAGGGTTTGAACTTATTCACTTCGGAAGCGTTCACTTCTCAGGGATTGCATCGCATCGAAGCAGCGATTCAACCCAAAAATATTCCATCGAAGAGACTCGTAAAACGTTGCGGATTCCACTACGAGGGTCTGGCGAAGGGGTATTTGTACATCGATGGTAAGTGGCGCGACCACGAACGATGGGCGCTAGTGCATGATCGCGATACGATAGGAGTATAGAAGTAGTGACTCAATTGGCATCTTTCGGTACCTGGAAATCTCCCCTTACAGCACAACTTGCAACCTCAGAGTACGTGAGTTTTAGCGAATTGTTCGTCGAGGGTTCTGATCTCTATTTTCTTGAGTTGCGACCACACGAAGGAGGACGTACAACTCTCAATGTTCGAACTCCTGAAGGAAATATTTATGAAGTCACTCCGGCGCCATTCAACGTGCGTACAAAAGTGCACGAGTATGGAGGTAGTTCTTACACCGTAGCAAACGATTTAGTGTACTTTGTTAATGCAGAAGATCAAGACATATATTGCATTGCCAACAGGTCGAACGATCTACCGCAACAGATCACAAACTCGGGGAATACCGAGCGGTTTGCAAATCTGATTCACGACCATCTTCGCGATCGTCTGATTTGCGTTCGAGAATCACATACAGATGATCAAGTGATAAACGACTTAGTTCAAATAAATTTGGCAAACGGGACGTGCGGAGTAATACACCAAGGCCACGACTTCTATGGACAACCTAAACTAAGTCCCTGCGGTAAACGAATCACGTTCTTAGCATGGGATCTGCCTAACATGCCCTGGGATAGCACGCTACTCTACGTCGGGAATTTTGGCGATAACGGGGACATCAGTGAGATTTCTCTCGTAGCCGGTGGTCCAGTCGAATCTGTGTTTCAGCCAGAATGGATGGACTCCAACCGACTAATTTTTGTATCCGATCGGCACGGATTTTGGAATCTATACCAATTCGATGGAAACAAGACTTCCGTGATTGTAGAAGACCATGCGGAATACGGTTTCCCACTCTGGGTTCTTGACATGCGTAGCTATATAACTTGGGGTAATAACCAAGTCGTTGCAGTGAGGAAGTCAATTGAAGACATTTCATTAGTCTTTGTTGATTGCACATCCGGTACAGTCAATCCGATTAATATGGATTACTGTGGCTACTCATCTCTCACGAAGTATCGAGATGGTGTAGTGTTTATCGGTGGTAGTACTAGCCGTCTTACTTCTATTGTTCGGTTGAGTTTCAGTAATAGAGACGCGGAACAATTGGTAGAACCGGGAAAGCGACCGTTGGCATTGGGAAGTATTTCCGAGGCCGAGCAAATCTCGTATCTTAACCGACACGACCAAATTGTGTATGCCAATTTTTATGCCCCAACCAATGCTGAGTACACCGCTCCCGAAGGTGAACGACCACCGCTTTTAGTACTATCGCATGGTGGCCCCACGTCACACTCGAACGCTAGTTTCAGATTTCATGTTCAATATTTCACTTCGCGCGGATGGGCTGTGCTAGACGTCAATTACGGCGGGTCAACCGGTTTCGGTCGAGAGTACCGTAACCGATTGTTAAATAACTGGGGAATCGTCGACGTCGAAGACTGTGAGGCCGGTGTCCGACACTTGGCGAGGTTGGGACATATCGATCTCAATCGCGTTGCGATTCGCGGAGGTAGCGCGGGTGGATATACGACGTTGCGTGCGCTTACCACTAGTTCGATATTCAAAGCAGGATCTAGTCTGTACGGCGTCGCAGACGTACGCGCACTCGCTCAAGACACGCATAAGTTTGAATCGAGATATTTGGATTCACTAATTCCAGTAGATGAAATGGACGCGCGATCTCCAATCAATCATATCGACAAATTTTCTGTACCGGTGATTTTTTACCAAGGAATGGAAGATCGCGTCGTGCCGCCAAATCAGACAGAGTCCATGTATGAAGCATTGTCGCAAAAAGGTATCACAACTGCGATGTTCTTATTTGAAGGGGAAGGACATGGTTTCCGTGCCGCAGAGCATGTGCGCACCGTCCTCGAAACTGAGTTGATCTTCTTTTCAAAGGTTTTCGGAATTGAACGAGAAGATGTCGACCTGAGCTACTTCAATTCGTCGCGTTTAGTGAACGCTTCGTGGTAATGAAGGTTGCTGTTATCGGCGGAGGATGTTCGGCTGAAGCCGAAGTTTCGCGATCTTCGGCATCGCAAATCAAAACAGCATTAGAACAAAACTTCACCGTTGAGTACTTTGAACTTTCTAACAGTCTAGCAATAGCACTAGCAGACTTCGCGCCTGATGTGGTGTTTCCCGTTTTACATGGGTTTCCAGGTGAAGATGGTACGGTCCAAGGATTACTTTCAGTTCTCGGTTATCCGTTTGTTGGGAGTGATACTAACTCGAGCGTTGTCTCAATGAACAAAGCACTCTCAAAGTACTATTTCGATGCCGCCGGACTCCCGGTGCTTCCTCAAGTTATCGTCACACAAGGATCGCTTGAAGCGGATATAGACCGTATAGTTGAATCCTTCGGCGATCGAGTTGTATGCAAACCTATACACGGTGGGTCCGCGCTTGGCGTCGTACCGCTACCCTTGGGCGGCGACTTACGACAAGCGCTTACCACTTCTCTCGAAATCGATAGAACCATCTTGGTGGAACCATTCGTCGAAGGGCGAGAAATTACAGTCGGAGTGTTAGATTTACACAATGAACAAATCGAAGCTTTGCCGGTAACCGAAATCCTAGTGGCAAAGAATGAGTGGTACGACTACACCAACCGGTACACGCCCGGACGAAGTGAGCACGTAATTCCTGCGGACCTAGACAAACCAACAACAAAAGCACTTCAGACAGCTGCAATTCGAGCTCACCAATCGGTCGGTTGTCGAGATCTATCCAGAGTGGATTTCATTCTCGAACCTAGTGGAACGTTCTGGGTATTGGAAGTAAACAATATCCCAGGTATGACCCCAACGAGTCTCTATCCGGACGCCGCACAAGTACATGGAATCTCGTTCCAAGTACTCGCCGAGAGGCTTGTGAGCAGCGCTTCGCGCCGCGGCCCAGATTTAGACGACCTGAAGTAAATTCGTTAAACTGATCTGACAATTAAAGGCAATTGGACGCTATAAATGCATCAATTCAAAGAACCAGAGGAAACGCCCATATAACGCACTAAAACTCAATCTTCACTGCCGTGGTAAATAAGGCAGTATTGCTGCGTTTACTGAAAAAGTTAGTTAGTAAAAACTCAAACGAAAACATTTTGAAACGGTTTGAGGAGAGTTCAAGACCCAGAGCAGCCACAGTAATTTTCTCACTCTCATCAACCTCAAATCCGTCCATGAAGACAGATCCTGAAGTCCCTACATTAAACTCTATCGACTGCCAATGTCGTGCAGTCCAGCCTTACCCACTATAGAAAACGGTTCTTGAAGCGGAAACGTCCGAACAGCTAACGCAGACAGATATTGGTAGTCATGTGACTGAACGTCGATTTGCAATGGAGCGATTGTTTGTGGCAGATTGGCTTTTTGAATTAAATCGCGAGGTTCAATTCCAGAAACATCCCAACACAGTTCAATACCGAACCGTTCATTGATCTGCACACCCGCTCCAACTCCTATCGCTCCGTTAATGGAATAATCTTTAGAGAAAGAACCTTCGACGCGCTGCCTAAGACGTACCAGTCAAATTCTGGGACTTATATACATCACTACACAAATCGTAGTTGTGCTACGTGTTGACGCTCCACGAAATCACTAAAAGGTCATTCGTTTTACCACGTCCAGACACCCCAGTCCCCGAGGTCAAGATATTCAACGCAGCATTGACGTCCGCGTTGCCACTGTGTCCGCAACTGACGCACTCAAACTTAGATTGCGTCTTGCGATTCTCTTTTGCGATGTGTCCGCATTGACTACATTTCTGCGAGGTATGAGCTGCTGGCACTCTCGTGATTGTATATGCTTTGTATCCCAGAAAATTCTCTAAGATCCCCCAGCCGCTTCGCAGTATCTCT
>WTGV01000040.1 GCA_011525295.1 Pseudomonadales bacterium
CATTACTGGAATTTTCTTTTGTCTTTGTCTCAGCCTTTTCCCAATTATCTCCACAAATAAGCCGAAAAACCTCACAAATAAGTGCCTCAACAACAAGCCTTTGGCGAGTTCGTGCCAAGATGTTTCCAGTTAATTTCGCCCTGCTCCAGAGGTCAGCAATCTTAATTATGTGTGTGGTGTTTGGAAGATTGCGACAACGTTTTTTTATACATGGCACGTAGCGAAGATCACCGAAACCATGAACTACAGGAGGAACAATGAGCGCAGAACTAAACTGCCCGGTTCTCGACACGTACATACCGCCGGACGCAGGGACTTGATACTGTGACGAGTACGGGAGCGACTCTTCCAAGCAGGGAGTTTCGAAGGCTATTCGGAATACTTCAGGTGAAGTAATCGCGCCGCTATCATCGAGTAGTCTGAGTACGAATCTGTTTTGTTTTCGTCGGAGTGACCAGCGTAAAGGCGTGAAATCGCGTTCGCAATTGACGCTAACGGATCCTAATTCCTCGACATCAAACTTAAGACTGCAATAGTGAGAAATGTCATACACTTCACGAAACTTTTTAACATTTTGAAAGTGTTTTTGGAAGTGCGTGTGCCAAATTTTGGGCGTTAAGGGTAATTCTATCCCCGGAAGCACTGTTGAAATGATCGCTTTTTCTGCCTCTCGCTCGAACAATGAAACTAGACACTTAACCTTACGATCGTGTGGCCCCCTGAGTGTGAAATCTACTTTTCCTTCCCATAGATCTTCCAGGCTTGGAACCGGAGGGTCGGATTCGAACAATAGAGGTCCCTGCGTACTCAAACTTCCGGGAGACCATGGCCGACGTTCTCGAACTCGAATCACCATTTCAAGAGTACCCAGTGTAGTAATATCTCCATCCAAGCTTTTTGCAGACACAAACATGCGATGATGACCCACCGGAAATTGGGGCAACATTAAGTAAACTGGTTGCCCAGGAACGATTGTTTTAAGTTCAAGAGCGGGAATTACATCGTCATCCATCTTAATATGTAGGGATGCCACTGGATGATCGGTTAGGATCGATACACATGGTCTCTCGCTCGCAAGCCATTCTGCATTTCCGTCTCCATCCCACGATGCCGCTGCTAGTCCAGCTGGCCAAACCTGAACGGTTTTCGATTGCTGCAGACCGAGAGATCGTAGGGTTTCCTCCCACTTCGTATCGAGTGCCGAAGGAAGTTCTATGAAAGTGCCATGAATTCCTTCACAGGAGAGCACTATCGGACGCTCGTTGATCCCAACACGTTCGGATTTACTTTGACTGATAAGAATGTATTGCTGTCCCGGTCTGACCCTTAAATTTCTACATTCGTAAGCAAGTCCATCAGAAGCAATTCTGAAGAGCCATTTAACATTTGGGCGTAACAGGCATTCTGTCCGAAGAAGGTAGTCTATCTGAGGATCTGAAGGTTCGAATTGCAACAGAACTTCCTGTGCTTTTGGCCACTGTTTGAGTGGGACGCGCGTGGTACCGTACAATAGTCTTCCTCGTGCGAGAGGTCGGTCTGAATTACCAGCTACTGAACATCGAGAACCGGTTAGTATTGATCCGATGAGAGAAAATCGCAAAGGTAAGTGGGAGAAATTGGGTAATTCCAATAAGACGTCCCACGAATCACCGGATGTATCGATTGATCGAAGCACAAGTCTTGGTTCGATTCCGAGTTTAAAAACTTCGCTGCGTGCAACTTCCAAGTCTTTAAAATTGACAGGTTTGAGACTCTGATTCAGAGATACAAGACCCTTTACTCGGGTACGCTCTCGAGCTGTTTGTCGGGCACTTCTTAACCACTCACGAGCTGTTTGCACTTGCTCTAAGTCCTCCCGAATTCGCGCCAGTGTAGTGGCGAATATAAGATTTTTTTTGTCGGGCTCGCCTTGTAAGAGCAGAGCCGTCGCGATCTGACCGAGAAGCAGAGTTTCCTGAGTAAGGTTTTGGAATCGGGACGTCGCATTCCAACTTCGTGAGGCTATAAGTTCTCCTAGCAACTTCGGCGACTCAAGAATTTCACCGGAGAGCGAATTTCGGAGTTCGTAAAGGATGCGTGCAAGCTGTCTTTGTAAGTCCTTAGGTAGGATAGCATGTGTTATCGGCCAACATATGATTGAGAAGTGTTCAGCCCACACTCCGGTCGGTACTGCACCACCGAATTCCTTTTGAAAGTTTTGAAACTGTCGACGCAGCCAATGTCGATTTTCATTCTCATTCCAACCTGGAGTTTCACGCTCAAACGTCTGCCAGTATTCGTCACCTGAATATCGGTATCCTATTTCCGATGAGTAAACAATCCAAGATAACGAGTGATCTTTTGACGGACGTTGACTCTTAATGTGAGTCCGCAATGCGGATTCCAGCACCGAAGTCTCGAGCTCGTTCAACCCGTGTTCCAAAGCGAATATCGGTCGCTCTACACCAACTGAACTTCGGTGGTTGTGCAACGTTGAGAAATGGTGTTTGAGTCGCGTTTCGTAGTTGTTGAGTTCAGTCTCCACGGCTACGAAATTTTTAGATCACCGTTTAGCAAACACTCCATGATCGTATGCCTTTGAAATTTTTTAAAGCTATCATCTCGAACGGCTCGTGGTACTATCCAACGATTTAAACAGAAATCCGATATTTCTTCGGTGGAGGTCACGCAGGAGCGAACACTCTTCTCTAGCCCTAGTAAGACTGTTTTCCAGTTCTTGGCCAATGGAATCGCGTAAACTTCTCTCTCAATTCCGTGTTTAAGAATTGCGTCTGCATCTATACCTATGTCTGTTAATGCCGCACGGATAACGCGTATTTTCCAATTTGATCCCATGCCGAATCGATAACCAGATGCGTAAGGATGTCCAATCGATTGCAAGTGTGTTCGAAGCGATTCGAACACAGGACCGGACAAATGAAAGTGCCCAAATCCTCTTGTTGTGCCGATTCTAATAAACTGGGGACACTCGAGCACCGATAGTCGGTTGTAAATTGAAGATCGTCCAAGCGCTGAGGTGGTTGTTAGAAGAACTAAATGGGCGTTATTTTCTCTTTTCGTGATCACCGACGTTCGACCGATGTACTTGGTCTGGTATGCTTGCATGACCTCCGAACTTGCGATTAAAGCAGCAACAAGCTTACCCCCTATTAATTTGGAGTAAGGAGGTACAGCTCCAACCACATAAGCATCCATTACATGTACGAGTTGTGCTTTTCGGAGTTCATGACTCCAACCGATCCAATTGTCGCGAGCAGACAAGTTAAACACTGGATCCCCGAGAGCAAATATGCCTATTAAGCACCCGTTCTGTCGATCCCTGACAAGAAAACGAAGCCGACGACCAAAACCTAGGGAAACAGGGATTGACCAAAGAAGACAAGCGAACCTAAATAAACGGGACTCTCTTGATCCAGGTTTAATCTCGACAAGTTCTGGTTCAATGGCACTAGGATCTATATCTTTCCCCGAAGCAAACTCACTAGTCAGCGTCGAACCGAAAGTCTCAATAAATGGCTTGTTTCGCGCTAGGATTTCTTGTCTTTGAAGTGCATGGAGGTTGCGAATCTTCTGTTTCGTCAACTCTTCGTCTATAACGTAAGCATCGCAGTTCTCGGAAAACCCAAGGTTCAAGAGATGCTGCTTTACCTCATTCCGAAGCAATCTCTCTTTAGGAATGTCCGTAGGTAGTAAATCGTCAGCAACCAATGTCAGACCACATCCAAAATCTCTCCATATGTCTTGTTGTGGATGACCAATCCTCCTTACAAAGTAGCTACTTCCTCTGTTTTGAACAGCCCAATGATCAAACGGGGTACAAGCATACTAAACGACCGAACACCGCAATTTGATCCTGGATTCCCAATTATAGTAACGGATCAAGCAGAGTCTTCTAAGCATATCCTTAGATATTTGCAACTCGCCTGGGCACGTTTTAACGAATTCTCTCTAAGACAAGTACGACCTATAATTTTCGATCAACTACCATCCCTCCCTGGTTTGGAATGGTACGTTCCTGAACTGTAAACCAAACTCGTAGCTTAGGACTCTCGATGACCAAAAATTTTGATGCACTACTAAAGGAAATTCGTGAAGCAAAGCGTTCTGAAAAAGATGTGGGAGACCGCTTTGAAGAGATCGCACAAGTGTATTTCAATCACGACTCACAAATACAGCAGATGTACTCACAAGCAATGGCATGGAAAGACTGGGTCAGAAAGCACAGAGAAGAAGAGTCGATAAAGGACGTTGGTATCGACTTAGTGGCCAGGGTGAGAGACAGTCAAGGAAACGGCTTTGCAGCCATTCAAGCTAAATGTAGACAGAAGAGCTACAAGTTGCAGAAAAAAGACATTGATTCGTTTTACACCACTGCAGATAGTCAAGGATTTAAGACGCTAATCTTCATTGATACTACCGAAGTTGAGCCAAGCCCTCACTTCCAAGAGATTGTCGATAGAAAACAAATCACTCACATTCGAGTAATGGATCTTGTTGAGAGCACGGTGGATTGGGACTCTTTTATCGACCGTGGAGAGAAACGTCGGCGCAAGCCGAAGGAACCAAGACCACATCAACTTGAAGCGGTCGAAAAAGTCCGTGAGGGATTTGACTCGGCTGATCGCGGTCAGATCATCATGGCATGTGGAACCGGAA
>WTGV01000053.1 GCA_011525295.1 Pseudomonadales bacterium
CCTCCTCTTAAAAAAGAAAATTAAATTATGTCCACTAACTAGTGCACACTCCAGTCGCCGGCAAAGTCAATGAAACGGACGATGTTGAAGGGGAAAATAACGAATTTAGTGCCACTTTTACGATTTCGACAAACATGGGTAATATGGATATCACATACGCTGGTCGAGTCGAAAGAGGTACATTGTCAGGAACGATAACTGAGTCCATGTACGGCACCGAAGTCAAATTAGCAGGTAAATTGAAGAGAGAAGACAAAACCAATACTACGCTTGATTCTGACTAAGCCGCTAAACCCTGACTTATCGGGTTAATAGTTTCATCTTGCACAAGTCCTAGCTAGTAGCCTTTCGGTGTATTCGAAGTGTAGAACTTCGTATCCAGAAATCTGGTCGTCGGGGAAGCTAAAGAGTTTTTTGTACAAATTCACCGAACTCGTGGTGACCGACCATTCCTAACGAAGCTGTAAAACAAGGAAGGAGTGCTTTTCGTCGCATTCGCGATCGGATTGCCAATAGGGAAGTTGTAATAAGATTTCTAAAAAGGATAGGGAAGATCTTAGGTGTGACCTATTTAGTGATCTGTACGGTGTTATGGGGAATCCAAGGCCATTTCATCTTCCACCCCGTCACCGTTGACTGGAAACCTCATCATACGATAGAAGAGTATGAGATCGTTGTTGATGAGTCAGAAGGAATCAAATCTCGAGGCTATGTCTTAAATCCGAAATTTCCTGGTCCGGTGATACTTTTTTTTACGGGAAATGCCGGTGATGCACTTGGCTATGCATATTTATTTAGCGAACTGGATGTTCCATCGGTGTTGTCAAATTACCGTGGCTACGGCAAGAGCGATGGTAAACCGTCAGAGAAAACACTGCTTGCCGATGCAAAGATCACATTACAAATGGTGCGCGAGCGATTTCCAGATCGCTCCATAATATTAATGGGTCATAGTTTGGGAAGTGCAGTTGCGATCAGAACCTCTGATTCGAACATCGCGGGTTTGATTTTGATCAGTCCGTTTCGATCGTTAGCGCATGTCGCTAATCGTAGCATACTGCGAATAGTACCAGTGCGCGTTCTTATGCGACACAAGTTTGACACTCGCGCAAATCTCGTTAGCGTTCCCAAAAAAGTGCTAGTTCTCTACTCTACTAAGGATTGGGCTATACCAGCTAAGGAGACGAAGCAGGTACTCAAACGAATCGCCCATGCGGACATCATCGTCGACCAAGTAAGTCACAACGCGATCTTATGGAACAATCTTCTGTCTGTTCGTCAATGGTTGGAACAAAATTTCGAATACTCGAACACCCATCCGTTCCATACAGATGAAGACTGATTCTGTCAACAAACTAAATCTGAAATTGACAGAGTTAAGGGATAGATTCCGTCTCTGAGTCAAAAATCCATTTAGACCAGGCTTCAACATCACGCTCAAAATCTTCATTGCTAATGGTTGTTAGGAACTGATGAGCCGATTCCCTAAAGCCGTCATGATTTACTCCAACAGAATCTAGTAGCAGTTTCGGTCTTTCTCGCACAATTTCCCGCGCGAATTTTGAATCGATCTCGGTTGCTACTAATGCGTCCAAGGTGCGGTTGAACTCCCATGGATTTGTTCCTCCCAATATTGCCAACAGAGTCTCTCGAACTTTCGACCATTGGACTGGGACAGTTTTTTCGGCTCGAACCAACCCTTCAAGTAGTTTGCCAGCTACATCTCGTACTTGTCTAGCTGGATCTATCAAAGATTCAGCTAATGCGTACCACGATACTTCTTTCTCGTGAAAATGAGCAAGGACGACCGTCGCTACGAACCTAGCGGACCAGGACTCTGATTTCGCGTGCACCTGTAGTGCTAACTCGTGATCTGCGTTGTAGTCGAGTTCGTCAATAAATTTAGACACTAAGTCAAACGACTCTGTGTTTGACCCGAACATTTCAGCAAATTGGTGTGAAGTCTCCAACACTTCTTCATCTGAGAGATCGGTGAGCTGAGTAGCCGTCGCTGGTTCTGCAAGTAGATAACGTACGTATGCAGCGACTGAAACTGTCTGCGCATTGTCCTCCACGGCTGTCTGCAACTCCAGCCAGGTATCGGGTAGCTCAAGGTTTTCACTTCCTACTGTACGGTAACGAACGGATTCACTTTTCTCCACTCCAATTACTACAGTGTGCATTTCCATAGCCCCGTCTTCGCCCTGCTTGATGAAACCAAAAGCAGCTGCAGCAGGAAACTTGAGCTCGCGTATCATCACCGCCGCGCATGCATGAAATGGTTTATCAGGTTCAGTCTCTTGAATTGCCTTATACAACTCGGAAGGCGTCCACTCTTCTAATCCAATGAATTCAACCGGACCTCTCGGTCCGTCTAACACCTCTGCAGTAACTTGGGTAAACGTTGTAAGGCAGAATATAATACTACCAATCAACAAACATCTTCTCAACATGCTAGGGTTCTCCTTGAAATAAACGGGAAGTGCGAACAGTTGCGTTCATACTAGACAGTATATTTTAGTCTGTGTTCACAGTACTCTTTCAAGGTCGAAGTTACACTCTGACAAACTCTGCACACTCCCTCGACCGAGTAGATCAGTATTCGGTTGAATTCGATTTTGAATCCTTGGATTGAGCGTGTTTTCTACTGGTAGTTAACAGGTCAGAATCATTATTAGATTTCCGGCAAAGATTCCAACAGATATTTAGCGAACTGATGCCCCACAAACAAGTTTTCACTGCTCACCGAGCTCGATCGAAGAGTCGATGAGTACTGCAGATAGTCTGTTGGCTACTACTTCGCTGCATGAAGCGTCGACGTACCTGAACTGGAACAAAATTTGCTTTGAACGTGTTACAATTTGCGTTTAAGGAGCGAAATTGATGCGGATTTCTAACCAAAAGGTTCTAAGAACCAAGTTCGCTTAGTAACGGTCAATCGGACAACTCTCACACCGTATACAGAGCGTCTCAATCAGGACTTGATCTTCGTAGCTAGACATAGATTAACGGCGATTGTTACCACTTTTGGACTATTAGCTTGTGTGGTGTTTCTGATTTCCTGTGCGCAACAAAACACTCCACTTCAGCCAGCACTAGGTTGCGAGCACGTTTCTTTGGACGACGTCTTACCTGGAATTACCACAAAAGAAAAATCTTATCGGCGCGAACAGCAGCGAAATGACAAGAAGCTGGTTCCTGGTCAAAAAGTGTCAGATTTTTCTCTGGTAGATTTAGAGGGAGAAGAGGTCTCATTGTTTGATGTATTGCAAGAGAAAAAAACTGTACTGATCGATTTTTGGGCGTCTTGGTGTGGACCGTGTGTCGCGAGCTTCCCTACATTAAAAGAATTACGCACTAATTACGGAGAAGACGGATTTGAAGTCGTTGCAATTTCGATCGACCGTACCCACGAAGAGTGGGCTGAAGGGTCAGAAAAGTATGAAATACCCTGGATCAACCTCGGCGAGTTGGAAAGCTGGGACGGTGACGTTGCCACTATGTACGGCGTGCACTTTATCCCAAAGAGCTATCTCATTGATAGTGAAGGTTGTATTCTTCAAAAAGATTTGCCAATTGACCTGCTGGAGAAAGTGGTAGTAAGCAGTTTTGAAGAATCAGTTGGTTTAGGAACTCCTGCTGATGCTGATGAAGAATAACGGAAAGAAGATACTTTGAAAAAGTTGTTAAATCTGTTTGTGTTTTCGATCCTCACAGTGTGTCTCAATTCCTGTGCACCAAACATTGTCGTGCCGAGCGAACCCGAAATAGGCTGTGAACACATTCCACTAGACAATGTTTTACCAGGCATCGGGAGCGAACTTCCGCGAATATCTTCTCGACATGAGCAATATCGAAACGACAAGCAACTTGTTCCTGGTCAAAGAGTGTCGGATTTCTCACTGACGAATTTGGATGGAGAAGAGGTGTCGTTATCGGATGTTTTACTTCAACATGACATCGTATTGATCGATTTTTGGGCGTCTTGGTGTGGACCGTGCATTGCAAGCTTCCCAAAACTTAAAGAACTTCGAGATACCTACGGGCCGGAAGGTTTCGAAGTCGTTGCAGTTTCGATTGACAGAGAAAGGGAAGATTGGGAAGATAGTTCAACCGAGCACGAAATTCCATGGTTAAACCTTGGCGAGCTCGAAAGCTGGCATGGAGAGGTTGCAATTAAGTACGGTGTTCACTTCGTTCCCAAAAGCTATCTTGTTGACAGCAATGGATGCATCCTCCAGAAAGACCTTCCAACTACATCACTGGAAGAGGTCCTTCTAAGTCAATTTAGCGAAGATGCAGATAATGATTCTCCCGTTGAGACCGACACTGAAGATAACTCAACCTAGACAGTTCATATTTCTTCAAACCTGAAAGAAACCAACACATTCATATACCCTAGTCGGTCGCCTAATAAACCGTTTTGGACCCTTGGGAAACGCCATCTCGATAGAATTTTGAATATGAGGCGTCAAACATTTACCAGTTTTGTCATTGTGATCTCTACATTCGCTTCTGCGTCTATCCCTACGCAACACGAACACGACCACGGGCATGACGAAGGAGACGCAACACCCGTAGACCACTCGCAGTTATCAGGAGTGGAACTCTACGACTGGCTCGGCACTGATGGATACTACACTGAAGACTTTACGGACGATGAGTTGCAAAAATTGGTGGCAGAGGGACTTGCTGATGACGATCCTGATATTGTTAATGCTACCATTGGATCATTGTCTTGGTATGCGGTTCACTCCCTGACACAAAGAGATGAATCGGGTAAACCTCGATTTGATCGAGGTTTACAATCGGTATCTGGTTTAAAACAGTCACTCATAGATGTTTGGCGGGCTAACAAAAACGAAGACACCTATCCGCTAACCCAAGAAGATTTCGAAAATTCTGTCGAATTTCGCAATGAGCAATTAGTACCGGTTCCAACTTTAGAATTTGCCTGGTCGTTTATACCCTCTACGCTAGCTTCACTGTTTCCCAAGGATCAGGAAGTGCACGAAATTCTTTGGGACGGCTACGATCCAGAGAATCCGACAACGATGCTGGATTGGCTCAATAGGGGACAATTTACTACTGACAAAGCGACCAAACTACGTCTCGAACTATTGAATGCAGTCGACGGTCTAGCTCCTATATACGCTGCCGTTGGGTTAGGAATCACCGAATCAACTGATGCTCTTACTGCGCTGGTTGATCGATTGGAAAGAGATCCCGGAAATCGAGTATTGGCTGCTCACTTAATAGATTCCATTGTCGCCCATGGTGAAAGTGCAATTCCTCACCTTACGTTACTCCGAAAAGTGGCGCAAGAATCTGATCTGCTACCACCGGATGGTGAGACGCTTGTATTACCCGAGGGATATGGTATAAAAGCCGATATAGGGATTGAGTATCGTACCCAGCAAGCGATTCGCAAGTTAGAAGAGCTTTTGGAGAACAACTCCGAGGAAGGCTAGTTCGAAATTATTCGGACCGGTTCCTCAGCTTTCCATTTAGTTCTTCAATTTCACTTCGACTGATCATCTCGTCGATCGCTTGGTTCAATCGATCTGTAAGTCCAGGAGTTACCCTACCAAAGCCTAGTCGATTACCAAGTACCTTGACGCATTCATCTCGTGAAACACTGATCCCTTCTTGCACGATAACTACGACACCGGCACCTAATTCTCCTAGTGGGAGGTAATCGTGTTTTCTGACTTGGGATAGTCCTACATCTGTTCGGTCACGAAATTCATTCGTCTGAATGAAGTCAGCTGTAACAAAAAACTGGTCTCCATCACCTTTGGACTCTTTTATTGTTCCCTTACGACAGGCGTGTTGGATCGCTCGCGAGAGTGCTTCTCGGATGCGGGAACCGGTACGACCGACGTGCCACAGCTTTACCACACGTGCCACAATGACATCTTGATGTACAGACCCTTCAATTTCAACAATTTTTGTAACGAGGTTTGCAAGATCGTCTTGTGCAACTTCATGAATGTCAAAACGCGCAGCAGAACTCGCGGTTTCGTCCGAAAATTTCGGTTCTACGTACGCGATTACACCATTTGCATTCTTTGAAGTGTTGTCCTCAGTCGAAAGTGCACGCTTGATTGGAGATCGATCATCAAGCTCAGTCTCGGGTTCTCTTAATTGATTGTCGCCAGCTACTTCAGTGTGCTGTGCTACTTCGATCGCGGATAGCAATTTCTTAACTTCTGTGTCTCGGTTGTAAAACCAATCAGTACTCCAGATTCGATGAAATTTCCAACCTTTGCCTTCGAGTACTTGTTGTCGTAGTCGATCTCTTTCTCGTGCCCAAGCAGATGAGTGATAACGAGCACCATCACACTCAATTGCTAATACGTAGTCTTGGGATCTATCGGGATGACGAACTGCGAGATCTATCTTAAACCCGGCCGAACCAACTTGTGCTTCTACGTCATACCCGTGAGAGAGTAGTACATTCGCTACATCGCGTTCAAAAGGACTATCCATTTCTTCCCCTGTTAACTGAGGAATGTCCATATCGCCAGTAGCCGCATATTTGAGATATGCTTTTAATACTCTTGGTCCTTGATGAGCGCTAACATCGGAGCGAATGTCTTCATAGGAAATAGAAGCGAACACTGTACAGCGTTTCCGAGCGCGAGTGAACAAAACGTTTAATCGCCGCTCTCCACCCTGCGAAGATACGGGACCAAAGTTTTGTCCAAAGTATCCGTCTTTATCCTTGCCATAACCGATTGAAATGAAAATGACGTCTCGTTCATCCCCTTGTACGTTTTCAAGATTCTTTACGAAAAATGCTTCTTCCTTGGACTCTGCACAAAATCGATCGACATCTGGATGCTCAGCCCGTAAAAATTCCATTTTGTTATCAATCGTGTCTCGTTGCGCGACCGATAGTGCTACCACGCCGAGCGATTGTGCAGGATAGTTTCGAACATGCGCTAGCACGTGTTCACATATCTCGTCAGCCTCAATGGGATTGTTTCTCTGTCGACCACGTTGATATACTCCGTTGGTGCGTACGAGACTCAGACCCAGTCCTACATGACCCGAGAAAGGTGTAGGAGGGTAGGTAAGTTTTGCGTCATAAAACTCGTGGTTAGATACTTCGATAAGCGAGGGATGTTCTGATCGATAGTGCCAACGAAGCATTGCGCGTTCCATCGCTCGTGCATCACACAATGAAAGAATACTCTCCATGTGAACTGCTTGGCTTCCCAAGCTAACGTCTTCGTCTTCATCCATTTCGTCTCCGGACACTTGTCGATCGAAGAACGACGTAGGTGGCATCTGCTTTTGATCCCCAACTACTACCATCTGTTTGCATCGCAAAACTGCACCGAGTGCTTCTGATGGTTTTATTTGGCTGGCTTCGTCGATCAACAAGAGGTCAAAAGCAAGCCGGCCCGGTTCGAGAAATTGAGCCACTGAAAGGGGACTCATCAAAAACACTGGTTTAATCTGCACGATCGCGTCACCAGCTTCGGAAAGTAACTTTCGAATGGGCATATGTCTCGACTTCTTATTGATCTCCCCACGAATTAACGCTAGTTGTCCTGTTTGTCCTCGAGGAATCTTGAGGTAATGGTCACGTGCGAGTTCTTGAGCAGCAAGATGTTGTAATTCTGAATCGAGCACCACAAACGTTTTTACGTTATTAGTTCGTTCCGCGCCATCCAGTTCACGAATCCTAGGTTCTGTTTCCGCAAGTCGATAAAACACCGATTCTGCCCGTAACAATCGGAACATGTCAGCAATCTTGTCCACGGACAAGTCGTCATTAGCAAGACTGTCGCGAATTGTGGATAAACCGCGTTCGTCTAACTCTTTTCCAAGCGATCGGAGCACGTGGTAGCCATCAAGACTGTCCATGTTGTGAGCCCATTGATCAAACTTCGATACGAAAGTCTGTATAGGTACCTGCGAAATTTCTACCTCCAAAAAGACGCTTAGCCAATCAACCTCTGCGAATTCTTCCAACTCGGTTAATTTATGCTTCAGATCGTCGATTTGTGGTTTGAGAGCTTCTGCTCTTGAACGATATTCACCGTCAAAAGGATTACCTTCTACAACCATTTGCATTACTTCATATTGCTTTGTAATATGAATGACGTTTCTAATCCAATCTAACGCTTCTACTGTGCTTTGGACGTTCGTGGATTCGGCCTGCCAGTTCAAATTGAAGAATGCTTGGCCAATATTTGCTCGTTTAGATATTTCTGCTACAAGTTGCTCGAATTTAAAGAGTTTTTCGGCGATATGGACAAGGTAGGAAATCTTTTTGTTATTTTCTTTAGATACACTCAATACCTGCTGACGTGCGCGCTTGAATGCACCGTTAAAAATTCGGAATATTGAACCACTATGTTTCTGCAGATCGTTAAGCGTAATTTCCCAAGATTGAGTCAATGCACCCGAAACTACTCGAAGCTCCAGGGAAGTTTTAGCTTCTTGAGCTGTTTTGATATCTTGACACAGTTGCACTAATGTTTCAAAATGATCTTTTACTATTTCGGATTGAACTACTGATGTTAGATCTATAGGTTGTTGTCCTAGATGGTTCAGCAAACTAACGATCTCTTGGCAATCCATAAGACTCGGCGAGTCATAAAGCGAACAACTGTCTATCGTTGTAGAAGCAACTGTGTGGAGTTCTTTTGCGAATTGGGACAGAGATGCAAGCATTTCTGACAGTCTTATCCTGTTTGCCGTGTTCATCCGACGATGCACACCGCGCCATAGGTGAGTGTTTTCCCGTCCGACTAACTGAACCTGTGCTATGAAAGCTTCAACTGCTTTGAGATGATCTTCAAACGTCCCTTTACTCCAGGTGTCAATTCCATCAATGGAAAAGTTTGGAGGGGGAGTACCTCGACCTAAGAGTTCTGAGATTCGGCCCATGAGTAAGTAGGGCGTATTCCCAGTTTGTTCGTCCACTTTGTGTAACAACGCCGATGTTTGATTCAATTCATCTCGTATCCGCTGAATTTCCTCGTACTTGTCTTGTGTTACTTCAACGGGTTCATGTAGTTCCATGGTCTTACGCAATTCTTGATAGAACTGGTTGCGATTACTCTTCTGGGAGTGTAGTTCCAAACAAAGCGGTCCTAAACCACTTCTCTCAAGTCTTTTGAAAACGACATCGAGCGCGGCACGTTTTTCTGCGATGAACAGTATCCTTTTACCTGCTTTCGTCATCACCGCAATCATGTTTGCAATAGTCTGACTCTTACCCGTTCCTGGTGGCCCTTGAACTACTAAATTTCGTCCGTCCTTAACCGCTGTAATTACTTGAGTTTGTGAAGTATCAGCATCTAAAATGTGTCCTAAGTCCTTGACTTGACTGTATTTTTTATCAAGATTCTCCATTTTTGCATGAATGGATACTTGAGATCCAGTAGATGAATCCGCTCCGCTCCCTAGCAATAATCGTTCTAATAATTGATTTCCAGTATCTGAGTCCGACTCTTCTAGTTCAAGATCTCGTAACATGCGGAATTTACCGAACGAAAAGAATCCCAAAACCATCCGATTCAATTGAACTTCCCAACGCTCTTTCGTCGCTATCGTATCTTCTACGCGACGACAATAGGACATCGGTGTTTCCTTACCTTCCTCACCCAATTGTGGGAGCAAGAGTCCAAAGTCACTCATTAGCAGACTAGTGAGTGATTGATTGGGTTCGATATCGTCATCCCGCCCTACAAGGCTAAATTGAGATCGAACACTACTACGCACTAAATCAACAGGCACAAGAATTAACGGACCGTAAAAGGGTCGTTCAGACTTCTCTGAATCAAAATATCTCAGAAAACCCAGAGCAAGATAGAGGACGTTTATTCCTTGCTCTTCTTCTATACGACGAGTTTCGCGGTAGAGGGACAGCAATTTCTTATGAAGCCCTTCGGGACTGAGTTTAGTTTGAAGTTTTGAATCAGTGTGTTTTTCCAGTAATGCACCTTCTACCTCGTCAGGGATATACACTTGTTGATCGGGATTCTCAGTAATCGTGGCTTCGAGAGATATCGGCAAAAACGTGAATTTCTTACGTTCTTCGACCAAACGATTGAACACTTGATTTGAAAGTTCATCAACGATCTCTAAGTGTCGTGCTCTTGAAGAGTCGAGGGGAGTATTGGTTAATGGATTTCGCTTACCAATATCAACTAACTGTTGACGTTGTAGTGCGAGTGCTTCGTGTAGTTGGCTGATATTCGTTCCTCAAACCTTGATTGATCCAATACCATCGACGAACTGGTGCGGACGGAAACATCTACCCATCAGAGTCGGACTATTTTAAGAGTAGGTGCCAATTCAAATCGCTTTAACAGATGACTTGATCTCTTTTGATTCCGGCGTTGATCTAAGAGAACTTTTTACTGTGTTGCGAACGAAATACAGAAATCGGCTTCCAACATAAAGAGCCTATTCCACCATTCTTAACAACACCTATATCGAGTTCCCGTTCAGTTTCATCGATTGTCCAACTATGATATCAGCACTTGAATACAAGGCGGATTTTGAGTATTCTTAACACTGAGGCGGGTGTCGATTCCACCGCCCTATAAACGGGTAACGCGTTTCGTCTTCCCCATCTTTTTCCGTTACCCGGTCGGCACCTAGCTTCAACCTAAAAATCTCCACAATCTCTTCCCTTTCATAGAAGCGCCGACAGACACAAGGAAATATACATTACTAAGAATTACGACTTCGATCTCTTTGTAATCGGTGCTGGGTCTGGGGGCGTCAGAGCAGCTCGAATGGCTGCAGAATTCGGTGCGCGAGTCGGGATCGCCGAGGAAAAACACCTCGGTGGTACATGCGTAAACGTTGGTTGTGTCCCAAAAAAACTCTTCGTTTACGGTTCACACTTTGCCGAAGAATTCGCCGATGCGGTCGCGTATGGATGGAGTGTCGAAGAAACCAGCTTTGATTGGACGTTGCTACGGGACAACAAGAACAAAGAAATTACAAGGCTCAACGGCATTTACGAGCGGTTACTTCAAAACTCTAACGTTGAAATATTCTCATCTCACGCAGAATTCCTTGATCATCACTCTCTCACGATGAACGGTACTCGTGTTAGTGCAGAAAAGATTTTGATTGCCACCGGATCTACTCCTTTCGTCCCTCTGACACCAGGTTCCGAGTACGCGGTTACTTCCAACGATATGTTCTACCTCGATTAGTTACCGGAGCGAATCACAGTGGTGGGAGGAGGGTACATTGCAGTCGAATTTGCTGGTATCATGAATGGACTCGGGGTAGAGACTACTTTAGTGTATCGCGGGAGCACATTTCTTAGAGGATTTGATCAAGATATTCGCCGCATCGTTGCCCGCGAGCTGGAGGAGAAAGGAATTCGTTTGCTGTTTAACACCACCATTACCAAAATCGAGAAACATCGCAAGGGGGTGTCCCTGTTTTCGAATAGAAGTGACACTTTAGAGACTGAACTTGTACTCTACGCTACGGGTAGGAAACCTCACAATCAAAGTCTTGGTCTAGATCGCGTACAAATACAGACTACCGCAACAGGTGCGGTAAGAGTAAACGACTCCTATCAAACCAACGTTCCCAGTGTCTTTGCTCTTGGAGATGTAATTGATCGTGTGCAACTCACACCCGTGGCTATTGCTGAAGGTATGGCATTCGCACAGCGACAATTCAATCATCAATCTCGTTATGTGGATTATTCTGCTATTCCAACATGTGTGTTTTGCCAACCCAATATCGGTACCGTCGGTCCTACGGAAGAGGATGCGCGCAACCTGTATTCCCATGTCGAAGTCTTCGAATCTTCTTTTAAACCCATGAAACACACCATGACAGGTCGCAACGAAACGACTTACATGAAACTGATCATAGACTCAAGCACAGACAAGCTCACTAGCGCACACATGGTCGGTCCTGAAGCAGGTGAAATCATCCAAGGATTCGCCGTCGCAATCACTGCCGGTGCAACGAAAACGGACATCGATCGCACTATTGCGATCCATCCCACCACAGCAGAAGAATTCGTCACCATGCGAGATCCAAAAAGCAATTGAACTTGCATATTTTTCTTAATCCTTATAAATCTGTACTAGGTACGAAACGAGAATCACATTCGTAACGAGGCAATCTATGAATTCTTTTTTGTCGGCATTCGGAGATTTTCTAGATCTACTAGACAGTTTCTTGGGTGGTCATTATTGGTTTGCATTCGCGCTCTTGGGTGTTGGAGTATGGTTTACGCTTTATTTAGGAATACCACAACTTAGGCACTTTCCTCGAGCTTGGCGCATTCTGGCGGGGAAGGAGACACCCGCAGACTCCCCTGGGGACACGACACACTTTCAAGCACTATCTACCGCACTATCCGGTACCGTCGGTACTGGAAATATTGCCGGTGTCGCGTTAGCAATTTTTTGGGGTGGCCCTGCCGCGATATTTTGGATGTGGGCAACAGCGTTCGTTGGTATGACCACCAAATTCGTCGAAGTAACGCTCTCTCATAAATATCGAATCAAAGACGACAAGGGAGAGATGGCGGGCGGTCCTATGTTCTACATGGAAAGACGCTTAAATTTGAAGTGGCTTGCTGTTATCTTTGCAGTGGCAACAATTTTTTGTACGCTTGGGAGCGGTAACTTACCGCAAATAAACAGTATCGCAAAAGGTTTGGGTACTTCGTTTTCAATTCCTTATTGGACCACTGGTCTAGTACTAGCGGTAATTTTGGGGTTGATCATCATCGGTGGTATCAAACGCATTGCGACGTTTGCGTCCTCCGTTGTACCTTTTATGGGAACGGTGTATGTGATTGGTGCGATAACTGTAATCGTTACTCACTACGATCAAATTCTTCCATCCCTAGGCTCGATATTTTCCTACGTATTTTCTGGGACTGCAGCTGTCGGAGGTTTCCTAGGGGCGAGCTTTGCTTTGGCTTTCACGAAAGGAGTGGGAAGGGGACTGTTCTCTAATGAAGCTGGACAAGGTTCTGCTCCAATTGCGCATGCGAGCGCGAAAGGAGAGAGCCCAGTTTCAGAAGGGCTTGTTTCATTACTCGAGCCGTTCATTGACACCCTTGTCATTTGTACTATCACTGCGTTGGTGATCCTTGCTTCGGGAGTGTGGACTCAGAAATACGAGAACGACTTTGAACTTTCCTCGTTGGAAATTGTTCAAGGCTCCTTTGACTTAGAAAACGAAGCTGACAAATCAAATCTCGTTCAATATCTAAACTCTAATAAAAGCTCAATTGAACGTTTCGACGGAGTATTGACTATCTCCGATGGAGTGATTCAAGACAACGATGTGACCGTTATTCACAATCGTTCGATCGCAGAAGATGTCATGATTTATTCAAATGAGGACGGAACACCTCTGTCAGGAGAGATTCACGTTGTCGAAGGGCTACCAAATCTGCACAACGCGGAGATGAAAGGGAAGTCATTAATCCACTCGGTTCCGCTCACTGCAGAAGCTTTTAGATCAAGTGTTTTCGGAGATTTCGGACCACATATTGTTTCGTTAACACTTGTGTTCTTTGCTTTCACTACGGCAGTGGCATGGTCGTATTACGGTGATCGTGCGATAGTCTACCTGTTTGGCGTGAAATACCTTATGGCTTACCGGATCTCTTATACAGCGATGTTCTTTATCGGCGCTCTTTTGGACACGACTCTTGTGTGGAAAATTTCAGCAGTCACGCTGTTCTTCATGGCCCTGCCTAACTTAATCGGCATCACGCTCTTGAGTAAGGAGATGAAAGCTACGTCAAGGGAGTTCTTTACGAAGAGTCCTTAGGCGACTGTCCCTGAAAGTCGTTTTGTCATATGATGATGACTAGACGTTGCGTGGATTGTTAAGGAGTATCATCCTCGGTTTCTTCTACTTCGTAGAGTTCTTGTCCCGCGTCTTCGAAAGGACAAACTACGCTTGAGTTTTCCGCATCAGCGCGTAGTGCGAGTAGAGTCTGCAATTCGCCAAATATCGATTTGAAATCGGGATTGTTATTCTCGAATTTCCGACGCATTACGATCGCAAAGCGATTTGTTAGTCGCTCGCATTGATCCTCGATGAAGTCATTCATGTGTCCAACCAACGTACTCCCGCGTTCGTGGGGGTCAAGCATCTGAAAATCATAGTACGAGAGGATTTGTGCGGAGTTCACGGTGTGTGAATACACTCCAAGCCAATAACCAAGTTCGACGAAGTCCCACAATTCATTCTTGGAGATTGTGACTTCATCGGTACCTATTTCGTTATGAAATCTCTCAAGTGCTTCGTCCAATGCAATTTTCAGTGGTTGATCCTCTCGATCCATATCGAAACTCAATGGTCGGATCGCAGTAACAGCTCCTATTAGTAACGTGCACACAACACCTAAGATGAATGCACTAACCAATATAGGGATATTCGTAAATTTCTTGTTACGTGTAGACTTCATGGATCGCTCCTCGGACGAATCAATTTATGTCGAACCTGTGATGTCGAGTTCAATTCAAGAGAATTCAACAAAAAACGAATCTTAGATTCCCCAAAATTTCGGCTCAGTTAATTGTATCAGTACTTTCGTACTGTTAGCTTAGGATACTCGAACACTCTTATGTATCGAGTAAGAGGTATCAATCCTAGGTTTACGTCCCCTCGAGCGTCTCTTCCACGACTGTGTCGACAACTTCACACAAAGCCTCGTGGGAAGATTTGCCATTCAATTTAGCTAATCGGAATTGATCAAGTTGACGATCGGCTCCAGTACCATTTTTCACGATGTCTTTTGCGTGCTCAATGTCGCTCACGCAGTCGAGTGCTTCCGCATCCTCGTGCAGTTCTTGCAATAATCGACTTAAAACATCGTCAATATCCGTACGAGAAACGTCGTTGGGATCAGCGAAGAACGCAAACGTCCCGTATCGTTGTGCTTGAAAACGGTTTTCAAAAATGATTTCAGTCATTATTTCGTCTGATACGAGCGCGCCGGCGGACTGTGTGCGCATGTATTTTCTAATCAGACACGCATAAAGTGCCACGATGGTCATGGCATCATCTATGCGAGTACACACATCGCACACGCGCAATTCGATGGTTGGGTAGCTGTGTGAAGGTCGAATGTCCCACCAAACCTCACCAGAATTCGTGATGAATCCCCATCTTTGATATTCCCGTTCAAGTGCCTTGAACTCATCATAACTCGCGAACGCCTTGGGTATTCCCGTACGAGGCAAGCCACACAATATGTTCATGCGGGAACTCTTAAACCCAGTCTCGACTCCTTCTCGGAAGGGTGAAGAAGTTGAGAGCCCAAGAAACAGTGGTAAGTAATGTCGCACCACGTTCATTACTCGAATTCTCATGTCTGCATCCCCAAAACCGGCGTGTATATGCATACCCCCAATCAGAAAACGACGGATGATCTCTTGATAGAGCATGGCGAACGATTCGTAGCGCTCCTTCGGTGAGGGTATTTGATCTTGCCAAACCGCGAATGGGTGAGTTGACATCGCTACGATTTCCGCGCCGTACTTTTTCGCGGTTGTGGATATTAAACCACGAGTCTCACGCAAAGCTTCCCGAACTTCGGCAACAGAATTGCATACTCTTGAGTTGGTTTCAATCTGAGTTCTAAGCATTTCGCGCACAACCTTGTGCGGCACAGACTTTTTTTCACACTCGTCAAAGATCTGCGGGTTTGGGTCAGATATCAGATCTCTAGTCTTTGGGTCGATTAGAAACGCTTCTTCTTCGACGCCAAGAGTGATTTTCAAGTCACTGTTTTTTACCATGCAGTCAATTCACCATATGAACTTTATTGAAATAACGATGTTTACCGCTATCAAGGAGTGCGAAATAGGGTAGAAATTTTGCCGAAATTGTCTCAAAGAATCCTATCACGACTCAGTGTCGGACTCTACACCAACTGTTTCACTATCTACTTGTGCTTTAAGTAGTGCAAGAACTTGCTCATGCATTTTGATAGACTCTTTCACAGACTTGATCTGTTCTGTAAAGTCTGTTTCTTCGTTAGCTTCCATCGCGTTTAATGACTCCTTGGAACGAGCGTACGACCTGTTGACAAAGTCTTCGATCGTTCTTCCATCTGGATATTCAAGCGTGGCGTCAGCGCCATGTTCCAACAGATACAAGACGTTATCCATATACCCGTAGTAAGCAGCCCACTGAAGTGTCGAGTGTCCTGCTTCGTCTTGAAGATCCACGTCCCAACCAAGTTCAATGAATTTTGCTACTATACCAATGTCCTGTTGGAGCACCACCGCTCTACCGAGGGAAAAGTTCGAAGAATTTTGTTTGCTCAGATCTACTCCTGCTGACAACACTGCCTCTGTACAGGCGTCTTCTCCCAGTCTGTTGGAACGCATCATAGCTGTGACTAGAACAGAATTCCCATCTGGATCAAGTCTGTTCACAGCATCAGGATCGTCTTCAATCGCTATCAAAAACTCGTCGCACCTACCTAGACCGACCAGATCGTGCGTACTGATTTCTGGGTCGAAAGTGAGAGTCAGAGTAATCAGGTCGTTTTGTCGCACACTAGGCCGATTTAGAATCAGAGATAAGGGAGTTTGTCCGTTTTCAAATTTCTGCGTCAGCAGGTTCGGGACGCTTTCAAGTGCGGACTTCACGACCTCTAAGTCTCGACCTAGTATGAAATACCTTCGAAACGCATCGCCCTCAAGCATTTCTATAGTGATGTCAAATGCTGATTTACCTTCGATCATACCGTCTAGATAATCGACATAAATTGACTTTGCTTGAGCACCTCCGACCCGATCTTCTTCCACACCGTTGCGAAAGAACAGAATATGGGGTATGCCGTTGACTTTATACTCTTGGTAGATGTCAGGAGAATCGTCGATGTCTAGCTTGAATACTTTGACTTTACCGTCCATTTCTACAGCGAGCTCGTCGATAATGGGATCTACCTCACGACAAGGTACACACCATGTAGCGGTGAAGTCGACAAGTACAGGTAATTCAGCTTGAAGTACCTCTTCTTCAAACGTTTCGCTAGATACATACGGCGTCGTGCTTTCTTTGACAGTCTCAGCTTCTTCAGCGTCAAGATGAAGTTGAGTAAAAAGCAGAACTGCACTTGCCATCATGGCGGTTGGAAAGAACTTTCGATAAACGTTCATAAGGAATTTCTCACGATGTAAGTTGTGCTGAGTCCCTATGATAATGAACGGCAGGAAAAAGCACGCTCAACCCGCAAAAAAGTTTCTATGTCAAAGATTACTAAAAATTTGGGACTTCTGGCGAATAATACGCAGAGCAATTTGATCGATTCGTTCGGAAATTTTCCGAACTATTTTTTGATTCGGTCTAAACGATGTTTCTCGTTCAACTCTTTACGCGTAGGCATCCGGGTTGGTACTCCGACTGGCGGAGATTCTAACATCGCTTTCATTGCGTCCGTTAAGTCCTTCTCTGAAACTTCCCGACGCTCTAATTGATTAAATTCTTTACGTTTCATAGTTACCACTTATTTACAATATTATACTGGTCTAAAAACCACGTGCAACACGCACAAAAATACCCCGACAAGCGGGGCATAAATGTAGGTTTAAGTCGCTAACTCTTCAATACTCAGATTTATTGTCTTCGATACCTTCTTCCTCATTATCTAAGTTTTTTAAGTCAACGATATCGTAGTCTTCAGGTTCGCCAGTTCGTCTGTGGAAATGATCTGGGTCGTACAAAATTTTATTGATTTCCTTCCCGATTAATTCCCCTAGCTTTGTATCACTCAGCTCAGCTACATTAACGCAGGTGATATCATCAGCTGTGGAACATCCGAATAAAGCACTAAACGTTAGCAACCCTATCACGCGGAGCAACATCTTCATTATGGATTACCCATCCTTTGATCAATTCGGTGTTCTAGTATTTGCCACAATTCGTCTTCGTTGAGTTCAGAAAGATCTATGCAATCTTCGTCAGAACTTCCAGAGGGTCCTAACCACCAGAAAAGACCGCCAAACAACAAACCCACCGCGATCAGAGCAATTCCTATACGAGTCAGATCTTTTTTCAAACTGACTCTTTCGTCGAGGTTTCTTCTTCAATTGTGACTACCCTCTTCGTCAATGCTAAAAAACTAACTAGAAAAAATCCTACGAACAAAGCCGTAGTAAATAAAAGTGTTTCCAGTATGGCTATCTGTGAAATCGTACCTGCTCCGAGGATCAATGCGAGTACCAAAGACCACTGCCACCTAAACGCAAAAAGTTCTTTACGTGACTGGAAGGTAAAGAGCGTTTTACCTCCTAACAAGTTAGACACTTACAAATTCTCGTTGCTTTGCTGACGTCGTTAAGAAGAATAAAATCGATCACTTTTCCAACTGATGTTCCATCTAAGTAATCAGCTAGATTTCCCCACGGAATATTGATCGTCACTCCAGCCACAGTTATGGATGTTTTTTTCCATTTTACTATTACGTCTTTTATTTTCTTAATCACTCTTTTCGATATCTCTTTTACTTTTTTTCTTACAGTCTCTTGAGCAAGAGCTTTTATTACTGCGAGACCCGTCAAGGCGTATATTGCGAATACGATAAGAAAGGCTGCTGTGACACATACTCCATTTTGGAACCAATTGCAAGGGGCAGAGTCATTCAATACACAACTCCAAAAACCTGGCGGTGCGTCTTCTGCATCGTCTGCGTTCATCACAGAAAAATACATAGCATCAGATGCATGTTTAGATGAATCTAGATAAACAGCGCATTCTGGGTTCGATACGACCATGTCATGATACAAGTTTGGTGATGCCTCTTCAGACGGGAGTGGTGTTGCATACGCAAACGTTCCGACAGTGAGCATTGCTAAAGCAATCGTCACCGCAGTTCCTTGAACGAACCTGCTAATTTTTTCTGAGATTTTCATAACTCAATTCTCCGTAAATTGATTTCAAGTGATCCGACAAAATGCCGGGCTTATCAATCACTTACGGAGAAATGCTCCCTGCTATTCGCCCAGTCAAGTTAATTACTCTTGACTCTTTGTCAGGCTGTTGTATTCACAGGCAACCCGACTCCGGGCGTCCTGTAAGTGATTGAATGAGAACATTCTACAACAAACTTGAAAATCTCCAAGACCCTGAACCAGCGAATAAAATACGACATCCGTTTATTTGGCGGATTTTTAAGCACTTTTACGATTTTTGAAGGAGAAAATATGTCAAGTGATGTTCCGGGAGACAACATTTATGTAGGCAGCAAAAACGTAGAACTGTCGTTTAAGAAACTAGAAGATCTAGCTAAAGCTTCGGAAGTGGAGTGTGCACTAGTTAGTGGACATAATTTAATTTTCTTTTTTAAGAGGAGG
>WTGV01000022.1 GCA_011525295.1 Pseudomonadales bacterium
ACGGTCTAACCGACGAGATGATTTCTCTTATCGAAGAAAATTTGAAACAAATCTAATATAAGTCAGAAAGTTCTTCAGAACTTTCGAACTGTCCTTTTAACCGTTTTACGGTAGATTACCGGCGGGGCTGTTGGAGACCCGTCGGTAATTTTTTGTCAGCATTCCTCGAACTCAATCGTCTTGTGATTCGAGCCAGGGTATTGGGTCAATTTGCTCACCGTTTTCGAGTACTTCAAAATACAGACCTGGAATCGTCGAACCTCCACTTTGCCCTGTTATAGCAATCACTTCACCTGCTTCCGCGTAATCACCGGATTCGACAAGCAAAGTATTACAGTTCGCATAGATGGTCTTGACATCATCACCGTGATCGATAATTACGATCAACCCATACCCTTGGAGCCAATCGGCCATAACAACTCTACCTGCTGCAACCGCCACGACATCTGAGTTGTCTTTCGCTGCGAATACGACGCCGTTCCAAGTGAGGCGACCGTCAGCACGACTCTCTCCAAATTCCCTAACAACTTCGCCTTCGACCGGTGCTTTTAGAGACTCATTCGTTGCGGTGAATTCACTGGGCACATCTAAGCCAAGCGCGTCGATTTCTAAGATGAGCGTCCGTATTCGTTGCTGGTCCAGCGTGAGTTTTTCTACTCTGACTTCCGCGTTGTGAATTTCTGTTTCGAGGTTTGCGATCTGTACTTCGCGTTGTGCAATTTGTTCGTCTAAACGTTGTTTCGACCGGTTTGCAATATCTCGTTCGTGATTGAGTAGGGAACGTTCTTGGTGCAATTCTCGACTTGTTTGATTGAGGTCGGTCATTGCGAGATTGAATTCATTCAGTGAATCGGATTTGGAATGCACTATATACTGGTGATAACGGATGAACCTCGCTCGCTTCTTTGGTTCGTCATAATTGAGTAAATTTTTGAGCCAGTGATTCTTTTGAAGCCGGTATTCGGCGTGCAAATGCCAGCTCACAGAGTCGGTTAAATTGTCTATTTTTGCCTGATAGGTCGCTTGATCAATCTCCAACACATCTATTCGTCCCTCGAGTCGTTCGATGTTGGATTCGAGATCTGTGATTTCCTGAGTGACAGTTGCAATTTCAGTATCGGACTCTTTGATGCTCGCCTCGATTGAAAGAATTTCTTCGTTTGCAGTTTCAATCCATTCTTCCTCTTGGTTGAGTTCATTGATAACTCGACCGAGTTGCTTCTTGTATTCTGATATCGGAGGGATCGAGGCATTTACGATCAGTCCATAAACCAGAACACAACCTACTGCTACGAAGTGTCGATTGCGCATGTAATCACACTCTTGACTCTATCAGACCAACAACGATTTACCCGTCATTTGGGATGGGATTGGTAGTTTGAGTACATCCAAAATCGTGGGGGCAATGTCCGCTAGTGCACCATTCGGGCGAAATTTCAGGAGGAGGGGTCCTACATAAAGAAATGGTACTGGGTTATTGGTGTGGGCGGTGTTAGGCTGTTCGGCCGGAGTATCGAAGAGATGTTCGACGTTTCCATGGTCTGCTGTGATAAAGACGTGTGCCGAATTCGACTGACTCTCTCGAAATATACGCTCCAAGCAATGATCGAGACATTCGACAGCTTTTACTGCAGCACTCAATATACCAGTGTGTCCGACCATGTCACCGTTCGCAAAGTTGCAAACGATCAGGTCATATTCGCCAGACTCTATCGCTGAAACAACAGTGTTGGTTACGGCCTCTGCGCTCATCTCTGGTTTAAGGTCATACGTCTTGACATTGGGAGAAGGTACGATTTTGCGACTTTCGTTTTGGAAGGGGAGTTCACGACCGCCAGAAAAGAAATAGGTCACATGTGCGTACTTTTCAGATTCGGCTACTCGTAATTGTCGAAAGCCAAGATCTGCGAAATACTCGCCTATTGAGTTCGATACTGAAGGCATTGGAAAGAGTGTATTGACCGGCGTTGCGTGCTTTGATTCATTAATTTCCTTTGAATAGGGAGTTAGTGAGATGAACTCAGACAGTTTAGGACGGCTCATGCGATCGAAGTGAGCGAACTCATCTAGTACGAAGGCACTACTAAGCTGACGGGCGCGGTCTGCTCTAAAGTTCATAAATATGACGATGTCGTCGTCCCTGATCGGGACAAAGTATTTGGTTTGAGTGGGTTTGACGAATTCGTCCGTTTCATTGCGCGTATACGAACGTTCTAGGACGTCGACGGCAGTGCTTTCGCTCCTACCTTGAGTTGGAGTGGTCAACATGTCGAAAGCTAGCTTTGTTCGCTCCCATCGTTGATCTCGGTCCATAGCGTAATATCGACCAGAAATGGATGCCACTCCCACGCCTGATTTTCTCTGTAAGAGTCGTTCTATGCCAACTAAACTTTCACGGGCACTTTGTGGCGGAGTGTCTCGTCCGTCCAAAAAACAATGTACGCTTACCTTAGATGTTGCGTCGAAAAGATGACTTACAAGGAAATTTATCTGTTCTTCGTGGCTGTGTACGCCGCCAGGAGAATAAAGTCCCAATACATGGACACGTCTTGATCCAAGATTTTCAAGTAGATCACGAATCACCGATAGCATCACGAACGAGCCATCGTTGATCGCGTTGTTTATCCTCGTGAAGTCTTGGTGAACGACCCGGCCTGCTCCCATGATCATGTGTCCGACTTCCGAATTTCCCATTTGTCCAGGGGGTAAGCCAACATGTTCGCCTGAACATTCCAGGAGAGTTGTTGGGCACCTAGCCCAATACTCGTCCCAAGTAGGAGTGTTTGCGATGTGGATGGCGTTGTAAGGACTCGGTTCACCGTGGCCCCAACCGTCAAGAACTATTAATACTGCAGCGTTCAAATTGTTTTACATCAAGACAGTGTACCACTTGCAATTTTAGACGAAGAGGTACGAGGTATTCCTATAATTTGAGGTTGCCAACCTACGGAATTCTCGCAGAATTGTCTGACATTTTTAACTTCATTTCGCAACACCCATTTCCCGTTATTGCGTTTGTTTCGTTGCTAGTGTTATTCATCTGGAACGAGACAAAACGAAGCGGTAAGACGATTGATAGCCAACAGTTAGTCAGTATGATGAACAACCAAGATGCCTTAGTTCTCGATATCCGAGATCCCGGGGACTATTCTGAAGGCCACATTCCACATGCGAAGAACATTCCTTACACAGCACTTCAATCTCGAGTACGAGAACTCGACAAATTCAAGGAACAACCAGTAGTGGTAGCATGTAAGATGGGTCAGCATTCCGGCATGGCTACGGGCATATTGCGTCGTGCTGGATTTCAAAACGTAGCAAAGCTCCGCGGTGGTCTCACGGAGTGGCGTGCACAAAACATGCCTGTGGTCAAGTAATTCATGGTTGAAAGCGTAACAGCGCGTGTACAGATTGAACGTATTTACTTAAGTGAATTAGAGTTCAAACCGAAAGACATGCGTCAGCTGCTGGAATTGAAGTGGCGACCCAAAGTGAACATTTCGTTAGCTTCGAACTATGACGAACTAGAAGATTCTTGTTATGAAGTGAGGCTGCAAGCAACTTTGGATGTGTCCATCGCCGCAGACGATGCCGTGCATATTAAGGTCGTTCAAGCTGGAGTTTTCAAGATTGAAGAGACACCTGCTATCAATCAGATTCTAGCAGTGGAGTGTCCCAACATCTTGTTTCCATACATTAGAGAGACCTTAGATAGTGTCATGGTGAAAGCGTCGTTACCTCCATTCGCACTTGCCCCAGTGAACTTTCGGGAAGTTGTACAAAGTGCGTTGGAACAAAATAAACCCATCACGCCACCATATTCGAAACAAGTCGTTAACTGACTTCATGCTGCGCCGGCAAATCCTTGTTGCCGCCATGCCTCAAAGACCGCGACACTCACAGCATTCGACAGATTGAGACTTCTTGATTCCGGCTGCATTGGAATCCGAACACAAGTCTTCGCGAAACGATCACGCACACGCGCTGGTAATCCTCTAGTCTCAGGACCAAAAAGTAGTACGTCGCCCGGTCGAAACCTCACTTCGTCGAGTCGCTGTATCCCTTTTGTCGAGAAGGCAAAAACTCGATCTTCAGCGGTATCGCCTAGACTCTCCTCAAGCGTGTTGTGTACCTTAACGTTTACCCATTCGGGATAGTCTAATCCCGCACGTTTTAGTTTTGCGTCTTCAAGCGTAAAACCAAGTGGACTAATGAGAGCGAGCGTTGAACCAGTATTGGACGCGAGTCGCATGATGTTTCCAGTGTTTGGCGGAATCTCTGGTTGATAGAGAACGATGCGAAACATCAGTAAAAAGACTATTCGTTAGTACGGTTGGTTGTGTCCGCTGTCTTTATCCACATTTGAATAACGTTTTCTTGCGATGATTCTTCTATGCGGAAGATTTCGTGGCCATGCATACGGCACCACGCTGGTATGTCGTAATAAACTCCAGGATCGGACGCTAGAAGAAGAAAGCTAGACCCTGGCACTAATTCTTTTGCTAAGTCTTGAGCTCTTATTAGCGGTAACGGACAGAGTAAACCGGTGGTGTCTAGAGTAGTTGTCGTTGAGTTCAAACTCCAATATGCCAATGTTCTGGTATCTCGTGCGCGGAGTAGGGCTGGATACTCATACTCTTCTCGTCACCATCTGGAAAGCGTACCCGTGCACACACGTTGGACTCGTTGCGTCCTTGACTATAGCGCGCAACGATTCGGCTTGCTATCCGAAGGTCGTCTTCATTGGGGTCGCCGTCAATTAAGGCTAACGGGCCCGTGTGGCTAGCAATATCTATTTGAATGTACTGTTGCCTGTATCCCTTCAAAAAGTTGTTTTCACCTTCTTCGCGTGCTAAGATTAGTTTGAACCGGTGATTGGGTCGTAAGTGTCGTCCCACTTTGAGCAGCACTATGTCGTCCAGTTCGTAATCTCGCTGACCTCGAGTGTTCCAGAGATCGCTTAGTTTCGAAGAATAGTTTTGGTCTGTCAAAAAACAACAACCCCCAGCTGGTTGGGCATAGTCTGTGAATCCGTATTCAGCGGCTAATGTCATTTGCGGTTTTCGTGAACGACCAGAAAAGTCGTGTAGAGCCTCTCGATTCACCCATCCCTCCCTTTCGGGTAGAGTTGAGGGAAGATTTTTGGCGCACAAAGGACGCAGGAGTCTGTCGTTAGCACCGGACTCTCGACTGATGATCGCCATGGTTTCGCGGCGTTGTGACTTGGGTCGTTGCCCAATTACTTCCCCTGAAATGGCAAAATCAAACGTGCGGCCATCAAAACCAACCATGTTCAAGGCGCGCTCTACCATAAAAATCTTACAATCAAGGCATGGGTTTAAGTTCTTACCGTATCCATATTTGGGATTGAGTACGATATCCTTATATTCTTGAACGACATCAACGATGTGCAGTTTGATACCTAACTGTTCTGCAACCCATAGTGAATTGTTTCGCTTAATTTTCTCTCGTTGGTGCTTGCGTATCGCGTGCGTGTGGCCCTCAACACAAAATCCCGTAAAAAAATTCACTCCTTCGACGTCTACACCTTGGTCCAGTATAACCTTGGTTGCGAGTAAAGAATCGAGTCCACCAGAAATCAACGCAATCGCTTTTACCGCGCGGGTGGTCGTTGGTTGTTCCATGTCTACAAATTCTACGATTTGATGAAAGCGCTGATTCAGCGAGTAGCCAGTGCCAGCGTGCACATAGCTGGGGAACAGAAAGTTTCTATCGGAAGGGGCATGTTGGTGTTCTTAGGAGTGTTAAAAGGAGATGCTGAAACTGACGCAACTTGGCTTGCCAATAAAGTTATGAACCATCGAATCTTTCCTGATGAGCATTCTTCAATGAATGAATCAATTCAAGACGCTGGTGGGGAGGTGCTTGTAATTTCACAATTCACTTTAGCTGCGACTTCCAAGAAAGGGAACCGCCCAGACTTTTCTCAAGCGGAACATCCTGTTCGAGCTGAGGAGTTATACGAGCACTTCGTTCGCGAGTTGAAGCGGCTGCACAACGCAGTTGAGACCGGAGTGTTTGGAGCAAACATGCAAGTGACCTTGGTTAACGACGGTCCAGTTACTATTCTGATTTCTTCTTCCTGACCATGCGCGCTATAAGTAGACCTACCTCAAACAAGACCCACGCAGGAAGTGCTAACAATACTTGAGAGATGACATCCGGTGGAGTTAGAAACATACCCACCACAAAGCACCCTACGATGATGTAGGGTCGCGCTTTGGATAACGTTTTTGCTTGAACGAGCCCTGTCACAACGAGTAAAAATATGACGATCGGTATCTCAAACACGATGCCGAAAGCAAAAAATATTTTTAGCATGAACGACAAGTAATAATTTATGTCAGGTTGGTACACCACATTTGCTGGCGTGGTGTACACAAAAAAACTAAACACCAACGGAAGCACCAAGAAATATGCTACAACAATCCCCGCGTAGAAAAGGAGAACACTTGACGCGAATAGAGGTATCGCAAACTTTTTCTCCCGCAAATATAAACCAGGCGCAATAAATTTCCATAGCTGGTGTAACACGTAAGGCATGCCTGTAAATAGGCTAAGGTAGAGTGCGAACTTTATCGGTACCAGAAAAGGAGATGCAGGTTGCACTGCGATCATTTTCTGTGCATCACCCTCGTCTTCTTGAGCGTCGTTGCCCATAAGTGCTTCTACCAAGGGTTCCGCAGCAAATTCCCAGATCTGATTACTAAAAATCAGATATGGAATACAAAGAAGTCCAACGACGAGCACTGAACGCAGCACACATCCTCGAAACGCGATTAGATGGGTAAGAAGCGGTTGTTCGTTTTGGTCGACTTGGTCGTCATGCTTTTTTTCACGTGCTGCCTTGCGGTCAGCTGAGGACTTCATCCAGCGGAATTAGATTTGGTAGCTCTGAGCACATCGTCTGTCTCATCTGAGCCCGCAGAACTTGCTGCTTGAATCGCGGAATCTGTTTCATTGAGAATAGAGTGTGCCTCATTCTCCAGAGATTTCATTTCCGCCATAATTTTTTCGTTGTGCAACTGCTGACGAATCTCGTCCATACCCACCTCGCGCTCGAATTCCAGTTTGAAGTTGTTAAAAGTACGGCGAATTCGGCCGAACCACAATCCAAGAGTTCGAGCAAGTTCGGGTAACTTAGTGGGACCGAGAATGATGAGAGCCGCGAGCATGACGACGAGAATCTCCCATCCTCCAAAAGTGGGCATTGATTAGGATTTGGAGTCTGTTTCTTTTTGGTCAGTCGCCGGTTCGGTTTCTTCTTGTGCTTCCTTGGTGTCGTCTTTCACGGCGTTGCGAAAGCCTTTGATAAAGCCACCAAGGTCGGAACCTAAATTTCTAATATTTTTGGATCCAAAAATCAGAAAGACGACCAAGATGATGCCAACTAAGACTAAGATTTGCTGGATGCTAACACCCATACGTTCCTCCAAACAGGTGAATCGTTATATGATACAAATTTCCAACTTCTTTAATAGGAGCTCGCATAGGCGCGAAATAGATCTTAAATATTAGTCGAGTCTTCAAAACGGTGGTGTAATTCTTCGAGTCTTCGATTCGAAGCCGGCGGGGTCTTCTGCTGCGTCACCATGGGTAGATAACGTGCCTCCTCATCTACTGAGTAAGAAAATAAGACCACAAATCCCAATCACCGCCAGTAGCGTCGAAGTAAAAAATGAATTTGGGGGCGCACGTGTAATGTTCCAAGCGATCACCGTGCCTCCCAATAACAATACTCCAACAAACCGTCGCGCGAAGCTCGCTCGTTTGGCGCGTTGAAGGCTTGTGTTTAGTTCATTGATTCGTTGATGTTGATAGGCGGCTTTGTAGTTTAGTTTCGTGATCGTCCGTCGAGCAGTTGCGAGTAACTCTGGTAGAAACGGGAGTTCAAGCATAATCTCTGGCGCATGGTCGAGCGTTGCTTGAATTGTTTTCAAAGGTCCGTATTTTGTTTTCATCCATCGATCCATGAACGGTTTCGCGGTGGACCACAGGTCCAAGTTGGGATCTAATTGCCGACCTAAGCCTTCAACCTGTAAGAGAGTCTTTTGCAATAGCACTAATTGCGGTCGCACTTCCATTTCAAACTGACGTGCCGCGGTAAAGAGATTCAACAGAAACTGTCCAAATGAAATTTCTGAAAGTGGCTTTTCAAAAAATGGCTCTAACAGTTCTTGAATTAGTTCCTCGAACTCTTCTATCTTTGACTCATCGGGAACCCAACCGCTTTCAACGTGCAGGCGTGCGATTTCCCCGTAGTCTCTATTGAAGAACGCGATGATATTGCGCGCGATAAACGTTTGATCTTCGGTGGATAGAGTTCCGAAGAGAGCACAGTCAACCGCTATATACGACGGTTTTTTTGGATTGGTAATATCAACAAAAATATTTCCTGGATGCATGTCTGCATGGAAAAAATTGTGGTCGAAGACTTGTGTGAAAAAGGTCTCAACCCCTCGTTTTGCAAGCAACTTTACGTCCGCACCCAAAGCGTTTAAAGTTTCCAAATCTGAAACAGGTACTCCCCGAATTCGTTCCAACACTAGGATGTTTTTCGTTGTAATGTGAGTGTAGACTCGAGGTGCGTACAGTAATTCTGAACTTGCGAAATTTGTGCGTAATCTCGTGGTGTTTTTACCTTCTTGAGTTAAGTCTAGTTCAGCGAGGATAGCAGCTTCGTAGTCAGTAACTACTTCGATCATATGGAGTCGCCGCGCTATCCCGGACACTCGTTCCAAGAATTTTGCGACCCCTTTGATCATGCGCATGTCGCGATGAATAGCCTCTTCAGCATCAGGTCGTATGACTTTTACGACCACTTCGGATCCATCCAGTAAAGTAGCTGCGTGCACCTGTGCTAAAGACGCAGATGCTAGTGCTTCCTGTTCAAACGATGTGAAGAGTTCAGCAAGTGGTGCGTCTAACTCTTGCTCTACCCTTTCCACGGCAATTTTGGAGTCAAAAGGTGGTACTTTTGCCTGTAATGTTGCGAGTTCGTCGGCAAACTCGGCGGGCAGAAGATCTCTTCTAGTCGAAAGCGTCTGCCCAAACTTTACATAAATCGGACCGAGATGAATGAGCGCTTGTTTGAGCCGAGTAGCGGAGCTTGATTTAGGCTTTGGAAGATAGGTCGCTGGAAGAAACCACCGCAACCAGTGGTCCGCAACGAAGTCAGATAGTATCGTATCTAAACGATATCGTAATCCGGCATAAAGTACCCGAAAAACTGGGCGGATGGGGATCAAGGCTTACCAAGTGTCTTCACATAGTCTTCAAGACTGTTGAAAGCCTTTTGTAGATCTTGCAACTGCAACTCAAGTTCTTCAATTCTTGCTTGGTCTCGACGGTTCGTGGTGAGTTCACTTGCTAATCCTTCGATCGCAGACTTTGTTGCAGAGACTCCGTATTCGGCAGTGGCGCGCAGCGCGTCAGCCATTGAGTCTACGTTGAAACTAGGACGGAATATGTGCGTTAGCGATTCTAACTTAGTTTCGTCGCCTTCCAGCTCCACGTCGCTAGCGCTACCCGTCAGCAACGTTTTTCCTACGGCGACAACGGTGCCTGTGATGGTCAGTTGAGGTACTTCGTCTGTATAGCTCGCAACCTTCGCTGTCCCATCTTGAAACAGCACATAAAGAGGACGATTTTCGACATTAATTTTGACTAAAGTACCGTCTAGTTCCTGTGCAACCGCACGAGCCTGTGGATCAAGTGCGAGTCGTGCTTTTATCGATGCTTCTAATGCGTTCGAAGTAGTAGATTCGATGATGGTCATTTAATTCCTCTGTGAATAGTGACAATTCCACCTAAAAGACTGTGGTGAACACAAGCTCGAAAGCCCGCGGATTCTAAAAACATATCCATAGCTTGAGCTGTTGGATGACGGTCGATCGATTCAACTAAATATCGATAGGGATGGGAATCCCCGACGACTATTTGCCCAATGACCGGCCACATTTGGCGGTATATGTTAAACAGGACACGAAGACTATCTACTTCCGGATGGGAAAATTCTAATACTGACAGACGACCGCCCGCTCTCAAAACACGCCAACACTCAGCTAGGGCAACGTCCATCCGGCTCATGTTGCGGATACCGAAAGCAACCGTGACACAGTCGTATGTTTCATTCGAGATAGGCATTGCTTCGGCATCGGCTAGAACGTACTGTACGGACGCGAAGCCTGCGTCGATGAGTCGATCTCGACCACGCAGCAACATGTTCTCGTTGATGTCGAGTATTGTGATACTACCACTGGGACCGACGACTGGCGCGAGTAATAGTGAAATATCGGCCGTCCCACCAGCAACGTCTAACACCCGACTTCCGATGTGCACACCAGTCGATTCTCGAAAGATTCCTTTGAGGAAGCGATGCGATCCAAGCGACATGATGTCATTCATCAAGTCGTAGCGCGGGGAAACCGCATCAAAGACTTCTTTGACAAGCTCGTTTTTTTCCATTCAGACTAGTCGTGGTTTATGTCGGTGGGGACCATGAACCTAGAGGTATGGTCGAGAGTCGTGAAGAATTAGAGGCTGCTAACTCAGCCAGGTACTGATTCCAGTTGGTCGAATAATTTGCACTCAGCTCGCGCAAATACGACCACGAATAGATTCCGCTGTCATGACCATCGGAAAACACGATGCGTATCGCATAGTTTCCGATAGATTCAATTGACTCAATCGCAACGTCTTTTTTACCCGTCTGAAGCACACGTTGGTCTGGAGAATGTCCTCGCACTTCGGCTGATGGTGAGAACACCCGTAGGTACTCCGCTGATAACACGATAGACTCTGTATCGTCGTACCAAATCTCAAGTTTTCGGGACTCGGAATGATAGGTAATGGACTTTGGGTTCACGGAACGTAAAGGGCACGACGTTAGAGAATGTACCTTGATAAGTCTTGGTTTTTCACGAGGGCACTGAGCTGCATGTCTACGTAGGTAGCATCGACATGAAGCGACTGTTGTGTGTCCCCGCCGCTGAATGAGATTTCTTCCATCAGACGTTCTAGAATCGTGTGCAATCGTCGCGCGCCGATGTTTTCGGTATTCTCGTTAACTTCGCAGGCGATCTCTGCAATTCTTTCGATCGCATCGTCAGAGAACGTGAGAGAGACACCATCAACAGCGAGTAATTCACGGTACTGTTCTGTCAATGAAGCCTTCGGTTCTACAAGAATACGCTGGAACTCTTCCGCGCTCAGTGCACTCAATTCGACTC
Source organism: Pseudomonadales bacterium (assembly GCA_011525295.1). Classification (GTDB taxonomy): domain Bacteria; phylum Pseudomonadota; class Gammaproteobacteria; order Pseudomonadales; family Azotimanducaceae; genus Bin55. The sequence continues at coordinate 11,253 of WTGV01000022.1, forward strand.
GGATCGGCAGTCTCCCCTGTAGTTCGGGGATCAGGTCGGAGGGTTTAGCCAAGTGAAACGCACCAGATGCGATAAATAGGATATGATCCGTCCTTACCGTACCATAGCGTGTTGAAACGGTACATCCTTCTATTAGTGGTAACAGGTCGCGTTGTACTCCTTCGCGGGAAACATCGACACCATGATCGGTTCGTTTCGCGACCTTATCCAATTCGTCGAGGAAGACGATACCAGTTTGTTCAACGCTTGTAACAGCTTCCGACTTTAGTTCATCTTCATTCAGTAGTTTGCTTGCTTCCTCGTTTTCCAAACGCTTTCGGGCGTGAACGATCTTTAACTTGGATTTCTTCTTTCGTCCTGAGGAAACTTGTTGAAACATATCCTTTAAATTGGCAGCCATGTCTTCCATACCGGGAGGAGCGAGGAAATCCATACCAAGCGGCATGTCGGATGCAATTGTTTCGACTTCGATCTCTTGGTCATCCAGCCTCCCGGATCGAAGGTTCTTTCGCATGTCTTCCTTCCAATTGGATATTTCTAAGCTCCCCGTGCCAGTCTGGGTGTATCCGTAATTGCTACTCGGCGACATCGTCAGTGCAGTCAGAATCTTTTCTTCGGCCGCAATTGCAGCAGGTTCGCGCACATTGTCCAAGGCTTGCTCGCGCAACATTTTGTAAGAAGCGTCAATGAGATCACGAACGATAGATTCGACATCCCGACCGACATATCCGACTTCTGTGAATTTGGTCGCTTCGACTTTTATAAATGGTGCATTCGCTAAACGAGCTAGACGCCGAGCGATTTCAGTTTTTCCTACACCCGTCGGACCAATCATCAAAATGTTTTTCGGCGTGACCTCCTCACGCAATTTTTCGGGTAATTGCATGCGACGCCAACGATTACGCAACGCGACTGCAACAGCACGTTTCGCTTGATCTTGGCCGATGATGTGTTTGTTCAATTCGTGAACTATTTCACGAGGAGTCATCACGGTCATAGTTATAGCAGTTCGATTGTCAAACTATTGTTGGTGTAAACGCAGATTTCTGCAGCGATACTCAGTGCTTTTTGAACGATCTCCTTAGCATTTAGTTCCGTATTTTGAAGCATCGCCTTGGCCGCGGCTTGTGCGTAGGGACCTCCGGAACCGATCGCAATGAGATCATCGTCTGGTTCGATTACGTCGCCCGTTCCGCTGATGAGTAAGGAGTTATCTTTGTCTGCGACAATTAACAATGCTTCAAGACGGCGTAAAGCTCGGTCCGCGCGCCAATCTTTTGCGAGTTCTACTGCTGATCTTGACAGATTACCCTGGTATTTTTCCAACATACCCTCAAATCGTTCAAAGAGCGTGAAGGCATCGGCGGTGCCACCAGCGAAACCTGCGATCACAGTGTCGTCATGCAACCTTCGCACTTTGACCGCACCACTCTTCATCACTGTGTTGCCCAAAGAGACTTGACCGTCTCCTCCAATCGCTACTACGCCATTACGGCGGACACAAACTACGGTCGTTCCGTGGAAATCTTTCAATTGAGTTCTTCGCTTAAATTTGGGGTGTTAACTAGGGCTACTCCGACACATCCCGCATCGGAACGACAAAAGTCGAGATGTTTCGTTCTTTGAGGCGTTGAGAGTCTTCTTGGCTCTCTTGAACCGTTTCGTAGGGACCTACGATGACACGATATTGCACATCTAAATTCTCATCTGAAATCTCGGTCGTATATGCGTTATAGCCTTCGAGTAAAAGGGACGCACGAAACGAATCCGCGTGTTTCTTTTCAGTAAATGCTCCTGCTTGAAGAACATATCCCTTAATTGTTTCTGCACTATCTGATGTCACTTCGGTCTCCGATACTTCATCGGCGTTCCCTTCTTGAGCGAGCGACGTGGTTGCACTATCCTCTTCTTGTGGTGCTACAGTCTCTGTTTGCGGTTCATCTGGTTCCGAATATGTTCCAACTCGGTTTGGGTCAGTCTCTTCTAATGTTTGTGGAAATTCAAACGTCGTATTCGGAAAGGTCTTGTCGACATCGGGAAAAGTCTTTAGAAACTCTGTGTTCGGATCAAAGTTTCTCACTCCAAAGAAGTACACGCAGGAAACCAAGATGGCGCCAAGAACAATTCCACTCAAAAATGGCGGTGCCCAACTTGTACTTTGTTTTTGCTTATCTTTTTGTTTTGCCATGTTGATGGTCTTGACTGACTACCATTAAGGTAGGTACATTGTGTCGAATTACAAGTAACGTGCAGTACAAGAAACTCTCGAACATCAAGAATATCAAATGAATGTGCGGAGAGGACGTTCAGCCTACCACAGTTTCTGTCTATTGTAGTTCAAGTAAATTCTGCATAGTGAGTCGCCTGGGCAGCCCGTTAAAACGATAACATTCCTCGTCGTGCGATGGTCAAAGACGGCAACCCGAACACTCAATCAAAATGCTTTACGCTGAAGTCTAAATTTGATCGAAATCCGAAGATAATGTGAACACACAGTATTTCGTGTGAGAAAATACCGCGCAATTTAAGCCCTGAGTCTATTATTTTCCTACCGCACGTGTCTATATCCGTGGAAGAACTGGCGACCACAATATGAACCTAACGTCTTTTTTCGACTCCGACACTTGGTCCTTGATCAAGAAGGTTCTCGTCCTAACTCTAAAAGTTGCGACTTGGTGTCTAGCTGCAGGAACATTTTCACTTGCGTGGGTTATCGCCAGTACTTTTCTTTACTTCGACCCGAAAAACCCTGACACCGAGAGTTATAGAAACTTTCAGTACGAGCGACCATTACGTGTTTTCTCGTCCGAAGGGGCGTTGCTTGCAGAGTATGGCGAACGTCGGTTGATTCCCGTCGCAATCGACGAGGTCCCTCAACACTATTTGGACGCAGTAGTATCAACCGAAGATAAACGTTTTTACTCCCACCATGGCGTGGACTGGATTTCTTTTACCAATGACGCTCTTGATTTCTTCTTTTCAGATACTGCGCGACGTGGTGCATCGACGATTACGATGCAGATCCCTCGAAACGTCGCGGACTTGTCGCGGGAACAAACTATTGTTCGAAAGATTCGCGAAATGCTTCTCGCGCTCAAGATTGAACGCGAACTGTCCAAGGATGAAATTCTAGAGCTCTATATAAACGTAGTGCCCTTCGGGAAACATGCCTACGGCGTACAAGCGGCGGCCTACACGTATTACGGCAAACCGGTTCATGAACTTTCGTTAGCGCAGCTTGCTATGCTGGCGGGTATTCCAAAACGGCCAGAAGCGGGAAATCCAATTAATGGTCCCGAGTGGGCGCTACAACGACGCAATCTTGTGTTACGACGCATGCTTGCAGAGGAATTTATAACGCAGGAAGAATTTGAGATCGCACAGGCACAACCAATAACAGCAACCGTTCATCGCCGTCAACTCGATGTTCATGCTCCTTATCCCGCGGAGCTCGTAAGACAAGAGCTGTATCGCGAATTTGGAGATCAAATTTATTCTGGTTACTCTGCTTATACCACCATAGATGTCGATCATCAAACAGCCGCTCAAACAGCGGTCGAAGACGAACTTGAGCAATTTGATATCCAGTACGGTTATCGCGGACCGATTCGTAAGGTGCGCGTACCTGCGGATAGCGAGGACGTCAACTCAGTGTATCTCGCGGAAGTCGCTAAAGAGCGCCCGGTTGGCACCATGCTACCTGCGGTAGTAACCTCGGTCCAGGAACAATCGATTGAGTTCATACTAAAAGACGCTAGTACGGGTTCAGTTGAATGGGATGGGCTGTCGTGGGCGCGTCCGAAAGCAGGTGGGGGAGTAGGTCCGAAACCTACTAAAGCAGCAGAGATTGTCAGTATTGGCGATGTCATTAGAGTCCGACACGAGAAAGGTGCTTGGAGTTTAGTACAACTACCGGAAGTTCAAGGGGCGATCGTTGCAATTGACCCGCGTACTGGCCGAATCACTGCGATGGTAGGCGGATATGACTTTGATATTTCCGAATACAACCACGCCACACAAGCACAACGTCAACCCGGTTCTGGTTTTAAACCTTTCGTGTATGCGGCAGCACTTGCGCACGGGGTAACCCCAGCTTCAATTTTCTTAGACGGTCCTCTCGTTTATGACGACGAGGGCTTAGAAGAAGCGTATCGCCCGAGAAATTTCTCTCGTGACTATAACGGTCCGACCAGAGTACGAGAAGCTTTGTACCGGTCAATTAATTTGGTATCTATCAGGGTGTTAGAACACACCGGTGCTGCAAAAACGAGAGATTTTCTTACACGATTTGGGTTTGCGGAATCAGACCTACCACAGAGTACGCAGTTAGCGATAGGTGGAGGAAGCATGACGATGTCTTCGCTTGATATGGCAACGGCATACGCGGTCATCGCTAACGGTGGCTATCGGGTTGAACCACACTTGGTCGATAAGGTAGTCAATTTGCAAGATGAGATAGTCTATGCCCCCATCCATCCAGTCGTTTGCTCGGATTGTGGGTACGCAAACTCAGATTGGAATGCACGCGTCTGGCGAGAATCATCAGAGTTTGTCGTTGAGACTCATGCGATTGTGGCCGAAATTCCGCCAGAAGCAGAGCGAGTGTTAGACGAACGACTTGCGTTCATAATGGACTCGTTATTACGCGATGTAGTACGCCTTGGGACTGGTCGAAGAGCTGCGGAGGTACAACGTTCGGATCTGGCAGGCAAAACTGGTACGACCAACGAAGCTGTTGACACCTGGTTCAACGGGTATCAGCAAAACTTAGTTGCGACTTCGTGGGTGGGCTACACCGACCGTCGTTCACTCGGCGAGTCAGAGTATGGTTCGACTCGTCCGTTATCGATATGGATCGATTTTATGAAGACTGCGTTAGACATCGTACCAGAGTACGTCCCGACACCCCCCGATGGAGTCGTAAGCGTGTACATTGATGCAGACTCTGGTGAAGTAGCCACGCAGGATCAGTCTGATGCAATCCTAGAGTACTTTCTCGCGGAAACGGCACCAAAGTTGAATCCTTTACAAGAAAAAGGCGAAGAAACCGAGATCGTTGAACCAGAGGATATCTTTTGAGATGGATTCGAAAGCGGGTACTAAGTCCGGCTAGGTAATTCCGATTGAATTGTTGCGGCGAGTCGTGCGAACGGCATTGTTTGCAACCATACAGTACCGCGACCAGAGAGAGTCGCAAGAAATAGTCCTTCGCCACCGAACATCATCGACTTCAAATTTCCAGCCGCTTGAACGTTGTAGTCGATTCCAGAATCCATCGCTACGACGCAACCGGTGTCGACTCGAAGTGTTTCTCCCCTCAATTCTCGTTTCAGAAGTGAACCACCGGCGTGAAGCATAACCATGCCATCACCGTCTAGCTTGGTCAGTACGAAGCCTTCTCCACCCAAGAATCCGGCACCCATACGGCTCGTAAACGCAATACTGATTTTGGTGCCGAGAGCAGCCGCGAGAAATGCACTTTTCTGGCACAGCAGAGTGTTCCCATACTGAGCTAAATCAACTGTAAGGATCTCGCCTAGATGGGGTCCCGCAAACGCGACAGATTGTTTTCTGTGACCTTGGTTGGTGAAATGCGTTAAAAACAACGATTCATTTGCAAGTTTTCGTTGTACAGCACCAAACAAAGAAGCCAGACCAGATGTCGTTCCGTCCCCCATCTTGGCTTCAAAGGTGATTTCTGGATCAATGTAGAACATCGCGCCAGCTTCTGCGATGACGGTTTCCTGTGGGTCGAGATCCACAACCACGTACTGATTACCCCCAGATCCTTTAATTTCACAATCAATGACATGCGCCATTTACGTTCCTTGTTGGTAGCTTCGAAATTGAAACATAGTGGCAACGTCCGAAGACGCCACTATTTGATCTTGATGATCTTGACCTTATCGCCGGCTCTCGGTTCCCCATGTGGGTGGTGACCGTTTATTAGGCGTAGAGTCTCCTCTGGGTAATCGACGGCGTGTAGAGAACTTGGGTCCACCAAGTTCGCGTAGGTATCCCCAGGAACAGCTTCTTGAACGTGAATCTTCAGAATCTCTTCATAGGTGAGATCTTCAGATGTTAGACTTCGGATTCCAGATACAACCTCAGCAATACTAGCTTTCAGGTCATCCGCTGAGCCGTTGACTCCGTAGGAAGCCGACATTATGAAATGTTCATTTCCTCGAGTATATATTACCCTGAATCTACCAGTATTGTCGGGTTTGGGAGCTTTGAGTTCCACGAGATAGTACTCGCAACATTCGATTGAAACGAGGCCCTCAGAGGCAATGTCCGCCGGATGGACTCCCATAGAGTCTCGTACGAATTCAGAGGGAACCATCTTCTCTTGTTGCGTGTGTCGAGATATTTCGATCTTAGCCTCTGAAGCTCCATTCGGGGCAAATCCTACGACTTGATATTGGTTTCTCTGAACTCGCCAATCATCAGGAAACTCGATTACAAGTCGAAAACTCTTGTCGTAGTACATATTCTGCCGGGTGCCGAACGTTGTCGGCATGCCGAAGTGTAAGTTATCGATCATTTCCCAAAAGTCTCCGACCGGTGCAACCGACTCTTCAGGTAACTTTTCCTGTGCATAGCTCACGACTTCGTGAAGTCGTTTGTCGTTTTTTGGATGGGTAGCAAACAAACCGTGATAACTTGGTTGTTGAAGGCGGACTTCCCGCGCGAACAACTCTTGGTCTTTCAATACTGAAATCGTTTCGATGACCGCCATGGGGTTATAACCGGCTCGAGCTAAGAGTTCTGCTCCGAAACGATCTGCTTCCAACTCATCTTCTCTACCATATCCCGAAATCCAAATCTGGGTCAAAGCGTCGGTAGCTTCCCAGAGTTCTCCACGGCCAGTCAGGACGTACGCAGCGAGACCAGCGCCACCGCTCAGTAGCGACGCGAATCGTCGTTTTGCGTGGTGGCGTAAAGCAATGTGTCCAATTTCGTGCCCAATAACAGCAGCTAATTGGTCTTCTGAAGACAGGTATGTAATCAAGCCACGGTGGATATATATATAGCCATCCCCGGTAGCAAAAGCATTGATGGAAGGTATGTCCAGAACGAAGAAATGGTAGTCTCGATCTTTGTCTTTCGAGTGTTTTAATAATCGCTGACCTATTGCATCAACGTACTCTTGCCATCTCTCGTCGTCGTAGAATTCGCCAGTATCCTTAAACTCGTTGTATAGTTCCGCTCCGTGTCCCGCTAGCAGGGAACCTGATATCGTCAGAGCGAGTAACACTACACAAATCTTCAAAAACTTCATAACTCCCTCTTGATTCGCTTGTGAATAAGGTACTAGTAAAAAATGTAGGACGCGTTCCTCAAAGTGAATTTAAACTCTGAGCTTCAGTGGACATCAGCAGAAAAGCACTAGACTATCAAATTTACGAGCTCTGTGTTCCCGTGGTACGGCGTCCGAAACGACTCTTGAATCGTTCTACACGACCCGCAGAATCCACAATCTTTTGTTTTCCGGTGTAAAACGGATGGCACCGCGAACATACATCAAGTTGAATATCACGACAAAGTGTAGATCGTGTTTTAAAAGTGTTCCCACAACCGCAGGTTGCAGTAATTTCTTCGTATTTTGGATGTATTCCAGATTTCATGGTCGCGCAGTGTAAGATTAGCTTAAAGCAATAATTTTATGCAAAAAAGTAAGCTAGTTTTTGTGAGTTATCTCATTCTGTAGTCACTGTAGACTACGAAGGTTTTAAT
>WTGV01000025.1 GCA_011525295.1 Pseudomonadales bacterium
ACCGATTAACACAAACGGTAATGCATCGAAGACAAATTGTAGGGCTTGTTCAATGGGGTGAAATCTCCCAACATTGACCCAATATAGTCGTTTCGGGGAGTGATGTACTTGATGGAAAGCCCACATCCACGGCACTTGATGAAACAAACGGTGTAACCAATATCGAAAGAAGTCACCGACGACGAGTAGCAGAATAGCCTGCAACCAGATAGGCCAGTGATGCGGCCAAATGCCTGATATTTGCCACTTAATGGTTGATGCTAGTGTTGTAACGAGAAAGAATGCGATGAATAGGAGCAGTTGTTCAAGCAGAACCTGTCCTAAAACCATATACGCGACATCGTTGACAAGATCGAAGCGAGTGGGATGCCAATATTGCCGGTATGGCATTAACCATTCATGCGCCGTTATACAAAGTAATCCCCAGATGATTGCGACGTAGGCAGCTACTGTGCCGGGCATGAAACCTTGTAGCCACGCGAACAAGAGAAATGCAATGCACATCACTAGCGGATACGCTAGTGTGCGAACACAAACTCTAAACGCGCGGGGCATAAATCTGAACGGAATATACCGCCGTCAGCTCATGAGTGATATTGACTTGCTACGGATCGTATTTTCTGAATGAGTGCACGTAAGCCGTTCCCTCGAATCGGCGATAAGTGCTTTAGGAGATCAAGTTCGTCAAAAAAATCTGTAATACCGAAAGACAAGATGTCTCTTGGAGACTGGTCCGAGTAAACAGAGAGTAGGATTGCAATTAGACCACGAACAATATGAGCGTCACTGTCCATTCGTAGCGACAGAATGTCCTCCACTGAATCATATTCCGTAAGTAGCCAGACGCTACTTTGACACCCTTCAACCAGGTATTCTGAACGTCGTTCAGCCTCCGGTACGCCGGGTAGTGAATCGCCGAGTTCGAGAATGTAGCTGTATTTGTCCTCCCAATCAGAAAGGAATTGAATCGATTCTTGGATTTCTTCGAGGTCGTGGAGCATCTCAAAACAATCCTAATTCCAGTTGTGCTTCTTCGCTCATGAGGTCGCGGCTCCAAGGGGGATCGAAAACTAAGCTCACAGATACTTTGTCGACAAACGGAACTCGTTTCAAGCGATCTCCAACATCTTGTACTAGCACCGGTCCCATCCCGCATCCAGGTGCGGTCAACGTCATCGTAACATTCACCGTCGTACTCTCGATTCGCACATCGTAGATCAAACCAAGATCGACAATGCTGACAGGAATTTCCGGATCATGTACGGTGCGCAGAGTATCCCAAACCTGTTCTTCCGATACTTTGCCGTCTGTAGGAGGTTCGTAGTGTAAGATTTCCGGCTCAAAGCCTAGGGCATCTGCATTTTCGCTTTCAATGCGAGCCATGTTTCCTTTGTAGACGATCGTGTACGTGCCACCCAAGGCTTGGGTCAATGTAACAAATACTCCAGCTGGGACGATGACTTTGTCCCCGGTCGGGACTATTCGGGCTTCAACTTCACGTTGAATCGGTAATAATCTACGTTCCACGGATTGAAAAGCTCTCCCCGCAGCCACACAGGGTGTCTGCGTTGGGATTTTTGAACTGTAATGCAGAGTTGAGCCCCTCGGTAACAAAGTCTATCTCGGTCCCTTGTAAGATAGGCCAATGCTCGGTAGCGACGATAACCATTACATCGTTGCTGAATTTAAAGACTTTTGTATCTTGTTTTTCTGCCAACTCTGTTGCGTAATTCAGCTCGTACATGAAACCATTACAGCCGGTTTCGACGACATCAAGGACTACCGCACGAGCGTTTTCCTTTTCCAACTGACGTTGAATGTGTTCTAACGCACGGTCAGTAACGTTTAACTGTGTTGGGTCAAAAGATTCAACTTGCATTGTTAATTACTTTCTAAGTATTCTTAAGGAGGTTTTCAAGGCTTCATAGAGCCGATCAACGTCTTTCTTTGAATTGTATAGACCAAATGACGCTCGTACTGTTCCTGGAATGCCTAATGCTTCCATCAATGGAATCGCACAATGATGTCCAGTTCGTACCGCTACTTGTTGTTCGTTTAGGAGGGTTCCTAGGTCGTGTGGGTGTGTTCCATCGACTAAAAATGACAATGCTCCGCACTTGTCTGGGGCCGTACCAATGACGCGAAGTCCATCGAGTTCTAAGAGTGTATCTGTCGCGTAGCTAAGTAGTTGCCCTTCAAATTGACTTAATCCGCGCGATTGTTGTTGAGCTAAGTATTCGATCGCGGCGGCTAAGCCAATCGCACCGGAAATATCAGGTGTGCCGGCTTCAAATTTGTGCGGTGGTTCTTGAAACGTAGTCTTCTCTAGACTCACATGTTTGATCATTTCTCCGCCACCTTGCCATGGTCCCATCTCTCGCAAAAATTCGGCTCGACCATAGAGAATACCGAACCCCGTAGGTCCATACATCTTGTGGCTCGAAAACGCGTAAAAGTCGCAATCTAATTCTTGAACATCTAAATCAACGTGTGCCGCAGCTTGCGCTCCGTCAATGACGACTTTAGCGTCGTGTTCGTGGGCGAGCTTGGTGATTTCGCGAATCGGATTGATCGTACCTAACACATTAGATACGTGAGTTATGGCAACTATCGCCACCTGGTTCGCCGTTAATAGTTCTCGGAAGTGGTCAAGGTTCAAAGTACCATTCGAATTTACTTTGACGGCAAGTATCTTGGCTCCCATACACTCACAAATGAGTTGCCAAGGGACAAAATTGGAATGGTGTTCCATTTCCGTGATCAAAACGGTAGTCTGATCGTTCAGAACCATTGGAGCATAGGTGTAAGCGACTAAATTTAAGCTTTCCGTCGTACCGCGCGTGAACAGAATCTGTTCGGGGGCTGGTGCGTTTAAGAATTTCGCTACGGTCTTGCGCGCATCCTCGAACATTCCGGTCGCTTCATCGCTAATCTGGTGCACTCCCCGATGCACATTGGCATTGCTGTGCGAGTAGTAATCCACCAGTGCGTTGATCACAACATCGGGTTTTTGCGTAGTTGCCGCGTTGTCAAGATATACGATCGGTTCTCGATTCACGAGCAATGGAAAGTCGTGCTTAGGCGGTACGAATGTTGTCATGGTCCATCTACCTTTCGGGGTTGTATTCCCAAAACGCTCGCACCCTCATCGTGTTCAACAATCTCCGCCAAAAATCCATCCAAGATCAGTTCACGTGATCGATCGTCAGGAATGCCGCGGGTTCTCAAATAAAAGATTTGTTGCTCGTCTAATTGGCCGGAGGTTGCACCGTGCGAACAGGCCACATCATCGGCATAAATTTCCAATTCTGGTTTTGTGAAGATTGCCGCATTGTCACTAGTCGCAATGTTTTTGTTCTGCAGATGTGCGTCTGTTTTTGGTGCATTTCGAGCGATGTAAATACGCCCGTTGAAGACCGCTCGCGCGGAGTCGCCGACTACACCGTGAAATTTTTGTTGACTCGTTGCACCCTTAGCTCGATGATTCACTGCTAGTTGAGTATCCAAATGGGAAGCGTCGGCGAGCTTCCATCCACCAGAAACGTCAACTTTAGCACCTTCTCCTTCGATGTTGATGACGATATCGTTGCGACGCAACTTGGCACCTACAGAGTATTGCATCATCTTATAACTTGAACTGTCCATCAAATTAACATTGAGTGAGTTGTATTCGATTTGAGTGGTAGCTAGTTGTATACGCCGATGAACGAGTTGACCACCAGGAAGGATCAAACACTCAATGACTCGGTTACCACCAGACGTGTGCTCTAAGATTTCAAGATTCGCCTGTTCCTGAACGACAATCAGAATGCGCTCGCAAGAATCTGATGCGCGGATCCTAGCCACCGGAGTAACAGAATCACTACATTCACTTGAAACAATCGCATATCCTTGTTGAGCGCGAAGCAGATTAAGACTAGCCAACACATTGTTTGAATTGTTCGCGATTTGGTTGACATATTTACGGGCCAAGGATGAAATCTTCGGGGTCCCAAAGTCGCCAATTATTACGCCACTACCACTCTGAGCAGGCAATTCGTTTGTCTCATCGAAAGGATTGTCCAGACGTTCAAGTACCTGTTTCACACTCGTGTACTTCCAAGGATCCTTTCGTGGTTGCGGCAACCGTGTATTTTCGATGGTTTGCTCGATTTGTTTCGCGTCGAGCCACGGTGCGATTTTGACCGGTTGAGAAGTCATGTGAAAAACAGCTTCGGCTTAAGGGCCGGAGTCCTGCTCCAACCAAGCGTACCCCATACGTTCGAGGTCGAGAGCTAATGTGGCATCGCCGGACTTCACTATGGTGCCATTCAACAATACGTGGACATAATCGGGAACTACGTGATTCAGCAATCGTTGGTAGTGTGTAACCAGTACTACTGCATTGTTGGAATTGCGAAATTCGTTGATCCCTTTTGCGACGACTTGTAGAGCATCTATGTCGAGACCGGAGTCTGTTTCATCGAGTAATGCGACCGTGGGTTCTAAACAGAGCATTTGTAAGATTTCGTTGCGTTTCTTTTCACCACCCGAGAATGACTCATTGACGCCTCGCTTCAGAAATTCGGGATTGAAATCCAGTTTGCTGACCAGTGCGCGCATGTCTTTGATAAATTCGACCGAAGAGAGGGCTGTTTCACCTCGTTGTTTACGATGGCTATCGACCGCAGTTTTCAGAAATTCCATGTTGGTTACGCCAGGGATTTCAACTGGATATTGAAACGCTAAGAACAGACCAGCGTACGATCGTTCCTCCGGTTCTAACTCAAGCAGACTTGTACCGTTAAGTCGCAAATCTCCGGTTTCGACGATATATCCTTCCTGGCCAGCGATGGTGTTGGTTAACGTGCTCTTACCCGAGCCGTTTGGACCCATAATCGCGTGGATTTCGCCGGGATTTACCTCTAGATTTACTCCGTTGAGAATTTCACGGTCGGCTACTTTTACATGTAAATCCGAGACTTCGAGTAGGCTCAACCCACTGCACCCTCTAAACTCACTTCTAGGAGTTTCGATGCTTCGACGGCGAATTCCATAGGTAGTTCGCGAAAGACGTCTCGACAGAATCCATTGACAATCATAGAAACTGCCTTTTCCGGTTCGATACCACGTTGTCTACACATAAATAATTGATCGTCGCTCACTCGAGTAGTGGTAGCTTCATGCTCAACAATAGCGTCCTGACGTCGCGATTCAATATAAGGAAACGTATGCGCAGCACATTCAGATCCAATCAGTAGTGAATCGCATTGAGTGTAATTGCGCGCGTTTCTTGCACCCGGATTCATACGAACGAGTCCTCGATACGCGTTAGAACTGTGTCCGGCACTAATGCCCTTCGAAATAATCGTACTCTTTGTGTTTCGGCCGATGTGTGTCATCTTTGTACCGGTATCGGCTTGTTGTCGATTGTTAGTGAGTGCGACAGAGTAAAACTCACCAATGGAGTCATCGCCGCGCAGAATGACGCTCGGATACTTCCAGGTAATAGCTGAGCCTGTCTCTACTTGTGTCCAGCTAATGTGAGAACGCGCCCCTCGACACGAGCCGCGTTTGGTCACAAAGTTGTATATTCCACCAACTCCGTTCTCGTCGCCCGGGTACCAATTCTGAACTGTGGAATACTTGATCTGAGCGTCATCGAGGGCAATGAGCTCAACTACCGCGGCGTGAAGTTGATTTTCGTCGCGCATTGGTGCGGTGCAGCCTTCGAGGTAACTTACATACGAACCTTCGTCGGCGATGATCAAAGTTCGCTCGAATTGTCCCGTGTTTTCAGCATTGATGCGGAAGTAAGTAGACAATTCCATTGGGCATCGAACCCCTTTGGGGACGTATACGAACGACCCGTCGCTAAATACCGCAGAGTTCAGCGCAGCATAAAAATTGTCTGTTTTGGGTACTACTGAACCCAGATACTTCTTAACCAGATCAGGATGCGACTGCACAGCTTCGGAAAAAGAACAAAAAACCACGCCGTGCTCTTTTAGCGTTTCCTTAAACGTCGTCGTGATCGACACACTGTCGAAAACTGCATCGACGGCGACACGTGGTTGCGAGGGTTCTTCCTCCACACCAGCTAGTATCTTTTGTTCATGGAGTGGTATGCCTAGTTTCTCGTAAGTGCGTAGAAGTTCAGGATCAACTTCGTCAAGGCTTTTTGGTTTGTCGCCTTTCGGTGCCGCAAAGTAAGAAATCGCTTGGTAGTCTATGGGCGGGAATTTCACATGCGCCCAAGTAGGCTCTTCCGTCTTCTCCCATCTGCGAAGAGCATCTAAACGCCATTCGGTGAGCCATTCTGGTTCGGCTTTCTTACGTGAGATTTCGCGCACTACCTCTTCGGACAGTCCAGGAGGTAGCGTTTCGGTCTCAATATCAGTTACAAACCCTGCGGTGTACTCGTTCCGAATGAGTTCTTCGGGGGTAGGAGCTATTCTGTCTGGCATATAGTTTCTAGCATTATTGATGTATATTTTATTGTTGAAAACAGAGCGAAAATAGAGTGAATGTGGCAGGAAGCCACTAATTAGCGACTTCCGCCCATGGGGCTATTTATTCAGTTCAGTTGGTAGTATTGAAGCTGAAGAACTACGCTAGTGTAGATGGATAGACTACCAAACCGCCAAAATTACTCCAGCGAGTACACAGTGAAGGACACGGTATACCGCCTGTATCGATAGAAGCGCCCAAGAGAAGCGGCAAAACGCACCATCTGAAATACTTGAGCACGCAATAAACGCGACACCGACAATGAGCCCCAACAGAGCTCCTTGCTCCCATGTACTAAGCCCAAGAACAGCAACTAACCAAGCTATTGCGAAGCACGTGATAAAAGAAGTGACGAGCGCAATGACAAACGGGATGGCAGAAGGAGTTAAGTCGTACTCGGACTTGCCGAGTGCACGCAACCACTTCTTACCAAACAAGGGTCCGTACCACAATCCACCAAGTACAAAAGAAGACAAAGTTGCGACAAGAATTGCCCACCAATTAAGCGCGAGGATGTCAAACGTCATGGCTTGTTAGCTCCTTCGACCGAATTTTTTAGCATTATAGATTAAACTAAAATAAAAAGTGTAGATTTCGGAAACCGAATAGATCGGGTGATGTTCTCTGTGAACTACATGAAGATATCGTTTACACTAACAAAATGACCATCAAAATCTTGTCAAATCGAAACCGAATGGGTTAGTGAGTACGGTTGTGCAAGCTTAGTTGTGAATTACCGATTTAACAAGTAGCGTACTAATTGGGGTGAAATTGGAAAAGAAGTCTTCCAGAGCAAACCAACCTTGGGTGCAATGGCTCATTGGAGTTCCTGTTTCGCTTGTAGTATTAGTATTGTTCATACTATTCGTCCAACCTTGGGGAGAACCGCGGGACGCGATTCTGTCTACGGCACCAAAAGACGGTGATTTCTATGACCCAAGCACGGAGCAATCCCAATCAGCAACAACAGACACTGCACTTCCAGAAGACTCTTCAGTACCCGATGGAATACAACCTCGCCCTGGTAGCTCAGAGATAGTCGATGTGAACTTAGCTTCGTGGAAACCCGTAGACGAAAGTTCTGTTCCCGAAGATCAACTTCCGAGTCATTCCGCAGACGTGGAAGGGCGGGTATTAGTGGAACTCAGTTCGTCACTTTGGTCCAAAGTTGTAGGTGACAGCGTGCAGTTTTCGATCCCTCAGCAGGAAGTAGTTTTACTCGGTAAGCTCACGAAAGTAGATGCAAACATCGCGCATACTCGCATTTTGGAAGGCACCTTGGAAGACGGATCGCAAGAATACACATTTGTTTTGACTTTAGGCGATACGAACACCTACGCACACATCAATACTGCGAAAGGCAGTGTCGAATTGGTTGGTACGCGAACGCATGGTTGGTTGATGGAGAGCGCGAACATAGCGCCAGACGTTGACTTTTCTTTGCCTGATCACTTTTTTATCGACCCTGACCCCCGAGATCGAATATTAGAACCTGAACCACAAATTAAAAACGACGAGTAAGAACTACATTGCTATCTGAACGAGCGCAAGCTGGTTTGAGCAAGATTGCTGTCGTTATTCCCGTTCTCAACGATCGCGATCACCTCAGTCGGTTACTGACAACACTAGTGCAATTCCCAGAATTAGAGCTAGTTGTTGTCGATGGTGGGAGCAAAGACAATCCACAAGAAATATCAAATAGTGCCACTTTCATTCAAGCGACTACATCCAGCCGAGGAATGCAAGTGGATTTGGGCATCCAACACTCGACGCGCGAGTGGATTTGGGTGCTCCACGCGGACAGTCTTGTCCGTGAGGAAAATGTTGAGAGTATAGGAACTGCTATCAGTCGCGTACGCTGGGGTCGTTTCGACGTGAGTTTAGATGGTTCGCGATGGGAATTTCGCATGATCGAAACCCTCATGAATATGCGCTCTCGGCTTACAAGTATTTGCACCGGTGATCAAGGAATGTTTTTCCAACGAGACATTCTTAAGGAGATTGGAGGTTTTCCAGACCAACCACTGATGGAGGATGTTGAGGTGAGTAAGCGTCTGCGTAAGCTCGCCAAGCCTTTTTGTAGTACGAGTCGCTTGGGTTCGTCGACGCGAAAGTGGGAGGCTGATGGTGTATTTCGAACGGTGTTCCGTATGTGGAGATTTCGGATCCGATACTACTTCGGCGCTTCGCCCGATGCTCTTTATTCAGAGTACTATCAACATAGGTGAAACACCCCAAAACAGTACAAGTTGCCTTACTTGCTCGCTCGCCTGTACGTGGCCACGTAAAACAACGTTTAGCAACAGATATAGGGGCTTCGAAAGCACTCGATTGTTATCGCATGCTACTGCTGAACGCATTGAAAGTTACACGTCCGTTTGCTACGACCATTTGGTACGAGGGAAGTACCGATGTTTGGGATGAGATAGCACCAGATCACCGATTGAAAGAGCAGCCGCTAGGTGACCTAGGACATAAGATGTTCACTGCATTGGTTGAAGGGGCAAAATTGGTGATTGGTGCAGATGTTCCTCTCATGAGCATGGACTACATATACAAGGCTTTTAACCACTTAACTACACAGCAGGATGTAGTAGTGGGTCCGACTGAAGATGGTGGCTATTGTTTGATCGGAATGAACGAACCGCGCGAGTACTTGTTTGAGAACATTGCTTGGGGAAGCGATCGTGTATTGGAACAAACCCTGACACGAGCCGCCGATCTTAGTTTGCAAGTGTTCCTTCTTCCCACGCTCTGGGACGTTGATACTAGTGCGGATTACCACCGTTGGAAGCAGGAAGTACCATCAGATAACGTATTCCGGGTCTAAATATCTGAATTGGAATTGGCGCCCCGAGAAGGACTCGAACCTTCGACCTGCCGCTTAGGAGGCGGCCGCGCTATCCAACTGTGCCACCGGGGCGGTGTGACACAGCAATTATGCACCGTGTTTTTTTGTCTGTACGAGTAGGCTAAACTTCGTTGAACTTAAAGTGAGCGATAAATTTTCGGCGCGTTTAAACTTGTGATCAAGATGCGCACATCGCATGAGTATCAAATCATCCAACGAGCCTAATTAGATACATGAAGTAAGCAACGATTCCGTAGACTTGACAACAGCTTGTTACAAACGCGACTACTACATGATTTTGTAGCTTCCCGACCAACGAAAGAAACTGATTAGGTGAGCCTACATCACTTGTCGTTTCACTGTCAATCAAAGGGGCATCTGTGTTGTCTTCCGGTGCCTGGAGTTTGTACAAACTCTAATATCTCTGCTAAGACTCTATCCGCGCACTGCTGACGATATTGGTCTCGTTCTTCTTCTGTCGAAAGTCGCCTAAGTACGGAAATGTCCTTTTTAAACAATTTAGGGGAGGTAACTAGATTGATGGCAATTTCGCCAGATTTCACGAACCTCGGCAACGCTACAGCCCAAGTAGTCAATGCAGAACTTGAAAAATACCCAGCGGATCTTCGATACAAAACCGCTTCCATCAGACAAGGTTCGAAAAAGTCCTTGGCCAACTCATGGTGGCCACTACGGTAGTGCGAATTTAGACCGTCTCGTAATTTCAACAAACCGTCAGACAAAATTTCCCCAATATTGGTCAAGTTGTCTACGCGTATGTGATCTTTTGTTGCCTGGTTGTGACAGTGATACCACAGAAGAGATTTGTGAGTGTATAGAAAACGATAGTAGGGGTTTGAGGAATTAGGTCTAAAATTTTAGTTAGTCTCAGAATTTCAAATGGCATGAAATCATAGTGAAGCGTTGAAAGAGACATCTACGATAGGAGAAAATTAATTCATGCGAATTGCAGTTTTTGGTGGCGATGGTTTCGTAGGATGGCCGACATGCTTACATCTTTCGAATGCCGGTCATGAAATAACGATTGTCGACAATCTTAGTCGCCGCCGGATAGATACCGAGTTGGGAGTCCAATCATTGACGCCAATGGACTCTATCCAAGAACGTTTGCGAATCTGGAAAAACGTTTCTGGGCGAACCATGCGCTTTGAATTACTCGACATCGCGGAAGAGTACACCCGTGTCAAACTCTGGCTCGATCAATATCGACCGGATGCTCTCATTCATTTAGCACAACAACGAGCCGCTCCGTATTCCATGAAGAACGATAGGTCGAAGACCTATACGGTGAATAACAATGTGGCTGCCACGCACAACCTGCTGAGTGCATTGGTTGAACTAGAGCTTGATACGCACTTCGTCCATTTAGGAACAATGGGTGTTTATGGTTATAGCGATGTCGGCGCAACCATTCCAGAAGGATATCTTGAAGTCAAAATTCCCGCTGACGATGGGACGGACTTTCAACGACAAATTCTCTACCCCACCAATCCAAACAGCGTCTATCACTTAACTAAGTGTCTGGACCAATTGATGTTTGCGTTCTATGCGAGCAATGATTTGGTACGCATCACGGACCTACATCAAGGAGTAGTATGGGGAACGCATACCGATCAGACGAGACGACACGAACAACTCGTAAACCGGTTTGATTACGACGGCGACTACGGCACCGTGCTTAATCGATTCCTGATTCAAGCTGCTGTGAAACACCCGTTGACCGTGCATGGCACGGGCGGTCAGACCAGAGCGTTCATTCACATCCAGGATTCGGTTCGATGCATTGAACTTGCTGTGAATAACCCACCCGCAAGCGGTGATCGTCCGAAAATATTTAATCAGATGACGGAGACATTCAGAATACGTGATCTTGCAAAGTTAGTTTCCGATATGAGTGGTGTGGAGATTGTCTATCTACCAAATCCGCGAAAAGAAGCAGATGAAAACGATCTCAAAGTGAGTAACAAACAATTGTTGGACCTTGGACTCGAACCGGTGACTCTACGTGTCGGAATGCTTGAGGAATTGGTTCACGTTGCAGAGAAATATGCACACCGTATCGATCAATCGAAGATCCCGGCGCAGTCAGCATGGACTCACGAGATTCAATCAAAAATTTCGTCCGTCGTAGACTTCGCGACGGCGAAAAGAAAGCGGTAGTTTGGCAAATACTGCGTTTGTGACTCTGGTCACAAACGATGACTATGCACTCGGTGCGCTTGCATTAGTGCGTTCGTTGAAGTTGTCCAATCCAGACCGACACATCGTTGTCATGGCAACGCGATCTGAGCTACCATTAGATCAACTTGAACGTGAAGGATGTGATATTCGAATCGTTCCACGTCCTGAGTTTTCCGACGACTTCGTTTCAAGACATTCGAGAGAAAGACAACACTCTGTCGCGCCTTTTACCAAAGGAACAAAGCCGAAATTTCATGATCCATTGGACAATTTCTGCAAGTTGCGCGTGTGGGAGTTTGAAGAATATCAGCGCGTGGTATTTCTGGACGCGGACACTATTGTGGTCAGAAACATTGACAGACTATTCGGCTATCCGGAGTTCTCTGCCGCACCGAACCTTTATGAAACACTTCACGATATGCATCGATTAAATTCGGGAGTATTCGTCGCAGAGCCGTCGAAGGCGACTTATGACCACATGCTCGAGAAGTTAGTTGTACCTAAAACTTTTTGGAAACGGACCGACCAAACGTTTTTGGAATCATACTTTCCAGACTGGCACGGTTTACCGTATGTCTACAACGTCCTACAGTACATCTACTTCAATTTACCTCAGTTGTGGGAATGGGCATCCATCAGAGTAGTGCACTATCAATACGAAAAGCCTTGGGAGCTCGATCACGAGCGAAGCGAGCAACTCAAGCCACTCATTGATTTGTGGTACTCGGTCTTGGAGGATCGAAAGATACTGGAAGACGTACCACGCTATACGCCACCACTGTGAGAATTGCGATTACCGGGACTACGGGTTACCTTGGTCGTTTCGTAGTCGAGATCCTTCTGGATGCTGGATACACCGTAGTTGCACAGGTACGACGGACGCTAAACACGTCAGATCCTTTAACAAAGTACGATGGAAAGCTAGAACTCATCAATGGCAACATGGAGGATGTTGCCTCGCTTGAAAATCTAGTCCATCGATGCGATGCCGTAGTTCATATGGCGTTCATGTCAGCGACTGGTAGTTATCGCGGCGGCGAAGGAGATGACCCAGCATGGTTTTGGGATCAGAATTTTGGTGGTACGTTACGACTACTGCGTGCATGTCAAGCTGCAAATATAGCCAAATTCATTTTTCTCTCGTCGCGAGCCGTTTTCGATGGTTGTCGAATTAGCGATAGGCCGGTCGATGACACCGATGAACCCGTCCCGGCCAACCACTACGGTCTACTCAAGTGGTCTAGTGAATTACTTGCGAATCTCTACGACGAAATGACTTTCTGCTCCCTCCGCCCCACGGGAATCTACGGTCTTTCATGGCCACGAGATCGCACGAAATGGTGGAACTTAGTAACAGATCCTCTACTACCGGACAGAGATCTGTCATCTTTATCCAGTAAAGTCTACACTGAGGTACACGGTGCAGACGTCGCTGCGGCAGCTCTCTTACTGCTACAACAGCGACACAACGATGTCCACCGAAGAAGCTTTAATTGTTCGGACATCTTGGTCAGTGAACGGTATCTAGTACAACGATGTCTTCGTCTATTGAACAGTACATCCGACAAGTCAAGCATTGACCAACTACAACCCCCAATCAACAACATGGGGACAGCTGGACTCACAAAACTCGGTTGGCGAGGAGGGGGTGTTAAAAAACTCCGTCAAACCCTACATGAGATTCAGCAGGTTTCAGAGCAACTCTAGCAAAGCACTCAGAGTCTTGATCTGCTGTACTGCAAGTTCGGTAGTCGGCAGTGCATCGTGCTGGTTAAGCCACACTGGGTGCATTCCAACATTATTCGCTCCTTCTACATCGTTCACAAAAGAGTCACCGACAAACACGATTTGATGCGGTGGAATACCGACAGCATGGCTAGCCTGCATGAATATCGAAGTGTCGGGTTTGCACGATCGTGCGGTTTCTGAACTGAGGATAAAGTCGACGTAACTATCGAGTTTCCATGTTTCGATTAAGGGGTCTAGCCAGTCGTCATCAATATTCGACACAATCGCAAGCGTCAACTCTCGCTCTCGAAGTACTTCCAGAACTTCAAAACAATCTGTCTGCGGTTTTAAATATTCGATTACTGCATCTCGTTGCGAGTAGGAAAAATTTTTAATTGCTTCATCTACATCTTTGAGTCCAAAGTGTGCCAGCAATCGACGCATTGCTTCGTTGACAAAGTCTTTGTGCAAATAGAATGAACGCTTTGCAAAATCTAGTGTGACTTCTTCCCTTAGCTGTCGGTATTGTGTGATTAGCTCTTCACTGCCCATTGGGACTTGTACCGATCCTGCGAACTTGGCGATATTTCCTGAAGTAACCCAGTTGTCTAAAGGTTGGAATAAAGTTTCCCCAAGGTCAAAGAATACAGCGCGAATGGTATTTGAAGTCAGAGTCATATTCTGCTGGATTGGTTGATGGAAGAAAAATTTAAGAATGTTTTTATCATAACGCGCTTACGATCAATTAGCATCAATGTTTCAAATAGGCAGAAAAAGGTAAGAACAGTCCGATCAAAACGGTCGTGGGTTAAGGAGTGTATCGATGAGTAAAGTAGCAATCATCACGGGTGCAGGCACGGGTGTGGGTAAACACACGACCCTGGCACTGTTAAAAAGAGAGTATTATGTTGTAGCCGTTGGTAGAAGAAAGAGTAAGCTCGACGAGTTAGAAGAAATTGCCGGGGCTGACGACCGGTTGTTTACTGTCCCGACGGATATAGGTAAAGAGAGTGAAGTGATACGCCTGTTTGATGTCACTGTCTCCCGTTTCGGTCGCTTGGATCTTCTGTTTAACAACGCTGGCGTCGGTGCTCCGGCTGTACCGATCGAAGAATTGACTCTCTCGCAATGGGACCGAGTGGTTCAAACAAATCTTACAGGAGCCTTTTTGTGTACCCGTGCGGCTATGAAAATCATGAAGTTCCAGACGCCACCAGGTGGCCGGATTATCAACAACGGATCCATCGCCGCACAGCATTCTCCCCGACCTTTGTCTGCACCTTACACTGCAACGAAACACGCCTTAACGGGATTGACGAAGTCAACCGCGCTTGATGGTCGAAACCACAACGTTGTGTGTTGTCAAATCGACATCGGCAATGCTGCAACCGAGATGACTTCCCTGATGGAAGAAGGTGTTTTGCAACCAGACGGCACGCGAAAACCGGAACCCACTTTCGACGTAGAACACGTTGCCGAGGCAATCGTCTACATGGACAGTCTGCCGCTCGACGCGAATGTTCAATTCTTAACCATTCTTGCGTCCGAGATGCCGTTCATGGGAAGAGGGTAACCTCAACTATCGGGAGCGTAACGTACGCTCTTGTTCCCGTTTGGTCTCCCGTTCGCGAAGTAGATTGCGTTTATCAACTTTCTTGCGACCGACTGCAAGACCAATCTCACACTTTACGAGGTGTGCGCGCCAGTAAATCGAAAGTGCAATACATGTGCGTCCTTTAGTTTGAGTAGCGGAATAGATTTGCCCTAGTTCGTGATTGTGTAAGAGCAACTTTCGAGCGCGTTCAGCGTCTGGTTCGACATGGGTTGATGCACTGGCAAGTGGGTCGATTCTTAGCCCCTTTAGAAATGCTTCGCCATTTTCCATGATGACGTAGGAATCGGTGAGATTAGCTTTACCCGCTCTGAGACTCTTCACTTCCCAACCTTCCAGCGCGATCCCCGCCTCAAAGAAACGGTCAAACGCGTAGTCGAATCGCGCTTTTCGGTTGCGCGCGATGATCCGTTGTTTGTTTGGTTTGGGCATACAAGAAGACAATGGTATTGCTTAGGCCAACAATGAATAGGACATGATCACATTTGTACTTAGAAATCGTGGTACTGTGTAACAATACATGATAGACGAAAGAGTAAAAATAACAATGAGGCGGTGTGAAGAGATTTTTTTGAAGTAAGCTCTGTGCTTCGTAGTCTAGTGCGAAAACTTCTTACTGGTAGTAAGGTTTCTTGAGCCTGTTCGCGTCGAGTGTCTTTGATGTAAACATGTCCTTACCTAAGTACTTAATCGGTTTTCAATTTCTAAACGCCTACGGGGAAAACAAACATCACCCGCGAGATTCCTCTGTGCTGCAAGAGTGTTGTTCTAACTGCTTGGTCATGTTAGTATTTCCTGCTACACGTATATGTCCTAAATTAGCGATCCCTACCATCAGTGGATGACTAGTCCGTCAAGACGTAAATCTAGATCTAAACTGAAATCAACAACGACTGAAAGAATGAATTTAAGAGCAATATCCGGAGTGCGCGGCTACAGTGATCGCACTATCATTGTTAATTTCAATTTACACTTCATAGATGCAAATTCTGTTGGAGCATCAGGAGGAAATGACCAATGACCAATTCACTAAGTGTGAGTTTGTCGAAGACGAGGAAATTTCATAGCGATGACGAACGCTGGGCAGCGATTGTGGATCGAGATCACTCCGCAGTCGGCGAGTTTGTCTATTGTGTGACGACGACCGGTGTTTATTGTCAGCCCGGGTGCGCGGCTCGACGACCTCGACGCGAGAATGTGCGCTTTTACACTTCGTGCGAGGATGCAGAGAATGCTGGATTCCGGCCATGTAAGCGCTGCCGTCCGAAGCACGCTCCACTAGCCGCACGCCACGTTCGGTCAGTGGTTATTGCATGCCGTCTTATCGAGACATCGGAGAAACTACTGGACCTCGACACTCTCGCGCAGGCAGCGGGTATGAGCAAGTATTACTTCCACCGAGTTTTTAAAGCAGTCACCGGCTTTACACCGCGTACTTACTCTGCTGCTCACCGTGCGAATCGAATTAGAGAGGAATTACGGTCGTCGCGCTCGGTCACCGATGCTATCTACGACTCTGGCTTTAATTCAACAGGGTCTTTCTACACACAGTCTTCAGAGATACTGGGGATGGCTCCTGTGACTTTCCGAAACGGCGGTGTCGGTGAAACGATTCGATTTGCTGTTGGTGAGTGTTCACTTGGGTCAATTCTCGTGGCCGCGACCGTCAATGGAGTCTGCACAATCCAGCTAGGTGACGAACCTGCCGCCTTGGTGCGGGAATTGGACGACCAGTTTTCGAGGGCGGAACTCGTTGGGGGGGACAAGGAGTTTGAGTCTCTCGTTGCAGTGGTTGTCGGTCTCATCGAAGACCCTGTACAAGGTATCGATTTACCACTCGATATCCGTGGGACGACGTTTCAGCGGCGCATCTGGGAAGTTCTTCAAGAGATTCCAGTAGGTACGACCTCCAGCTACAGCATGATCGCCGAACGTGTAGGTTCGCCAAAGGCCGCGCGCGCGGTCGCACTTGCGTGCGCTTCCAACCCGCTAGCGGTCGCTATTCCTTGCCATCGTGTGATTAGGAACAACGGTTCACTCGGCGGTTATCGTTGGGGAGTGGAACGCAAGAAAGCTTTGCTCTCCAGAGAGACTCTTCCTGATTTTGGTTCGCGCAGCGGTTTGGTTTAATCGAATCGGTAAATGAAAGAATTGGACCCCCTGTTTCCCAATTTTGCTGCCCTCAGGGCAGCCGAAATCGCTCTCACTGATAGGCTGTATGCCGTGCGCAACGCGTCGGCTTCGCGGAAGGCAATCGCTACTGGATCGTGTGTTGCTTGGACTCAAGAGTTGAAAGACATACACTTCGACCGGCCAAGAGAGCTAGCAGATTTGATGAATTGGGTGATCGACGGTCTTGAGAGTGGAATCGTGCATATGACTCATCCTGGTCATCTTGGTCTGTTTAATCCCGCCCCGACTTTCGCGGCCGAATGTGCAGATCGTATCGTGGCGGTTTTCAATCCACAGATTTGCGTATATTCACATGCTCCTGCGGCTGTCGAGATCGAACTACACGTCATTCGAGAAGTCGCGCGCCGTGCAGGGTTACCAAATGGGTCAAGCGGACACTTCACGAGCGGTGGAGCTGAAGCTAACTTCACAGCGGTGTTATGCGCGCTGCAGGAGAAATGCCCAAGCTACGGTGAGCACGGCTTAGCTGCGTTTACTGGACCGCCAGTAGTCTACGTGTCAAAGGAAAGCCACATGGCATGGTTGAAAATCGCTCATGCGACCGGGATAGGACGGAGTGCTGTTCGTCTGATCAATACCGACGGTCATGGACGAATGAATTCGAACAGTTTGCAGGAAGCCATTGCAGCCGATGTCCAGCAGAATTTTGTGCCAATCCTGATCGCTGCAACTGCTGGTACTACAAACGCGGGTATGATTGACCCGTTGAAACAGTGCAGCGAGATAGCTAGACAATACGGCACATGGTTCCACGTTGATGCTGCTTGGGGTGGCGCACTGATTGCTAACGATAGTCACCGAGACTGCCTTAACGGCATTGAGCAGGCGGATTCGATCACTATTGACGCGCACAAATGGTTCGCTACCACGATGGGAGCGGGAATGTTCCTCACGACTAAACCCGAAATTCCTTCTCAAGCCTTCAGAGTAAACGCGAGCTATATGCCTTCAGTGGAGAAAGGTAAAGACTTTTATGCCAATTCCAACCAGTGGTCTCGCAGGTTCGTAGGCTTACGGTTGTTTCTTGCCCTCGGCGCGGCAGGATGGGATGGCTATGCAAGACATGTCGCACACTCCATTCGTTTGACAAATCGGCTTGCGCGACAATTACAGAGTCGAGGATGGTCGCTCGTGAATAGTTCGCCGATGGCCGTAGCTTGCCTGATACCCCCTCAAGGATGTGAAGCAGTTCAAAATTTCGTGCAGGCCGTTCTAGAAGATGGTCGCTTCTGGGTATCTGAAGTAACTTTTGAAGGCCGATCGGTCCTGCGTGCATGTGTAACGAACGCTAGGACCTCCGAGACAGATATTGACACGCTCGTCGAATTCCTGAGTTTAGTTCAAATCAGATAAGGATACTCACAAACAAAGCTTGAATTTTACCCTCTTCGTCCAATCGACTGAGAGGAGGAATTTGTCGAAAGTCACACCTATGGCGCATCAAACTTAAGAGTCGTTCATAGCCCGCTTCTCCCTAGCACATTCAGGCTTTTTAAAGACAAAGTGCCCGGAAGTAAGCATACGGTTGTTTCAGTTGTGCCAGCAGCATATTCCAAAATTGTTGTCGTCGGAAATTTTTAAAGAAAGTACTCTTCTCAAGTTTCGCAATCACCTCAAGTGGCAATCTCGATTCAAATCGATTAAGTAATTCGCTAGAGTTTGGTGGCATCTTCTTTGACAGGTTTGCACAATTAAGAAGGTTCGAGTTCGAATGAAACAGATGTGTCAATTCTTGCGTTAAAGCAAAGATAGATTGTTTTGATTATTCTTATGAGCTTGTACACAAAGTGATTAGGGCGATATTTTGCCCGTGGAGAGTAGAAATTGAGCGAGAATAACGTAACTACAAACGTAAATGATCGATCTCAGCATGGGATGTGGTCGAGCAAGATGCTCTTCGTGCTTGCTGCGGTTGGCTCGGCAGTGGGTCTTGGAAACATCTGGAAGTTCCCATACATGATGGCTGAGCAAGGTGGGGGTGCTTTCTTCCTTCTCTACCTAATCTGTATAGCATTGATTGGTTTTCCAGTCATGGCTGCGGAAATCATGGTAGGGCGCGAGGGTCGAATGAGTCCAGTCAACTCGATCCTCAGGCTCGCGCGGGAACACAACAGATCGAAGAATTGGGCAGTTATGGGGTGGGCTGGCGTCGTTGGTGGCGTGGTGATTCTATCCTTTTATGCGGTCATTGCAGGTTGGATTATGTTCTACGTCTGGCGGATGTTTAGCGGAGAGTTTAGTGGAATCGAAGCAGCTGTATCGGGTGAAAAACTTGGTTCCTTTTTAGAGAGTCCATGGAAAATTTTGATTTGGTTTTCAGTTTTCATCGCAATAGTCGTCTTTTTTGTCGCGCGTGGAGTCAACAAGGGTCTTGAATTAGCCATTAGGATATGTATGCCACTTTTATTTGTACTCCTCATTGTGATGCTCTGTTACGGTGTCGCTCAAGGTGGATTTATGGATTCTGTGCGGTACATGTTCGACTTTGATTTCTCGAAAATGACATGGGAAACTCCAGTCGCTGCAATGGGTCATGCTTTCTTCACCCTGTCGATTGGAATGGGAGCTATCATGGCCTATGGTGCTTATATGCCGCGCGAAGGATCCGTAAAGTCGGCAGTGGGAATCATCATCGTCATCGATACTCTCGTAGCCATCGTTGCGGGACTCGCGATTTTCTCTATTGTGTTTGCGATGGACTTGAACACGAATGAGACTGTAGGCTTATTGTTCATTACTGCGCCAGCAGCTTTCGGGAATCTGCCTCTTGGCGCGATTTTCGGTGGTCTCTTCTTCTTGTTCGTTGGCTTCGCGGCGTTTACATCTGCTATTTCTCTGACAGAGCCAGCAATCGCGTACTTTGTCGAAAAGTTCAAAACAAGTCGAGTAAAAATTGCTATAGTGATCGGTGTAATCACATGGACGCTTGGATTGTTGTCTGTACTCTCATTTAATATACTGAAAGAATTCCCATTCAACAATGCAAATTGGAACTTTTTCGAGATTTTTGACAAAACGACGACGTACTTTCTACTACCTGTAGTCGGTCTAATCATCGCTGTATTTGTTGGGTGGTTTTTACCTTGGGACCGTGTGCGAAAAGGATTAGAAATTCAATCCGAGTTGGCGTGGAATATTTGGATTGTTGCGATACGGTTTGTTGCGCCCTTTGCAATATTGGTTTTCTTTCTTTTCTCGTTTTATGAAAAGTTCATTGCTCCGTTTCTGGGTGGCTAGTATTTCGATTCCATGAAGATTCATCACATCGAACGTAGTGTATTGTTGCCTTATGCGGTCTCTGACATGTTCGAGTTGGTGTCTGATGTTGATTCATATCAAGAGTTCGTGCCATGGTGTCAAAAGTCTGAGGTCATTGAGAGTACTGACGAATACGTGGTCGGAACGCTACAGGTCCAATACGCAGGTTTGACCGAGCGAATCGTTACTAAAAATATTTTGGAGCCTTACGAGAAGATCGAGATGAACCTGTTACAAGGACCTTTCGCACAGTTCACAGGGGAATGGAGGTTCTTGGACTTAGGAATCGGAAGTAAGGCAACATTAGACCTTTCTTTTGACGTACATAAACACGTCCTGATTTCCTTAGCATCTCGTTTCATCGAGAAATCGGTTGAGAAAATTCTCCATTCGTTCGTGAGAAGAGCGCAATCTCAGCTCGTCGAATGCGAGTAAATGTCGTTCACGCGATCGTTGGTCAAGCGTGGGAAGTTGATCTAGATTGCCCGACAGGTACGCAGGTGAGAGAAGCTGTTGAGCTAGCCGTAGCACACGAGGAATTTGTGGGCGTTGATCTAAGCGGCGACGAGACGTATGCAGTTTGGAATCAGGAAGTACGTCGAGATCATGTACTTCAGGACGGGGATCGAGTAGAGATCTTGCGAGATCTTGTCGTCAGTCCTATGGAACGGCGCAGGATGTACGCCAAATTGAACACGTAAGAATAAGACTTCAGGATCTTAATGGACATGTCCAATGAGCTTACTCTAAAAGTTGAACGGGTAATAAATGCACCGCGTTCGATAGTATGGCAGTGCTGGACAGATCTTGCATTGTTCAAGCAATGGTTCTGTCCAAAACCTTTGGAGGTTACAAAAGCTGAATTTGAGCTTTGCCCTGGAGGTCGAATGAACACAGTAATGGAAGGTCCCAATAACGCAAGAGTTGACTCGAAGGGAGTCTGGCTAGAAGTGATTCCTCACTCCCGGTTAGTGTTCACTGATGCGTTTACTGAAGGTTTCGTACCAATACCCGAACCATTCTTGACCTGGTGTGTCGAGTTAACGGACGAAAGCACCGCAAAAACGAAGCTGACATGGGGCGCGCGACACCGATCGAATGAAGACGTCAGACGACATCTTGAAATGGGATTTGAAGTAGGTTGGAACACCGCTGTCGACCAACTTGACGATCTGGCTCAGAGAGTATTCGCTGAACAAAAATCAGCAGGAACGAACTCTAGTCAAGGAACACTAGACACTCAACCTGTACGAACTTGTCTCTGGTTCGACAAGCACGGCGAAGAAGCAGCAAATTTTTACGTGACGCTGTTACCGAACAGTTTTATCGAGCGAGTTTATCATCCTGATCCAGCGGGCAAGGTGTTGATAGTGAACTTCACCTTGAGGGGCGTACCTTATCAAATTTTTGAGGGAGATCCCCACTTCCAACTATCCCCAGCTACCTCGATCTCAGTAATTACCGAAAGCCAAGAAGAAACAGATCGTTTATGGACGGTGCTTTCTCAGAACAGCGGTCAGGAGATGCCGTGTGGTTGGCTCACCGATCAATATGGTCTCACCTGGCAGATCATACCAAACGTTTTACTCTCGTTGCTCAGATCTGCAGATCCAGATAAACGTGAGCGGGCTCACGCGGCGATGATGCAAATGAAGAAGATCGATATTGGCCGTTTAATCGCAGCGACGACCGACTAATTTAGGTTATTGTTCCCAAACCGTTCGTTTTAGTTTGAGGTTTCGACTTCGTCTTCAGTTTCTTCGTTGGAGTCAGTTGACTCAATCTGGTCTGCGTCGATTTCTTCTTCGGCTTCATCGGCGTTCTCAGATGGCTCTAATAAGGACTCTAATTCTTCAGCAGCATCGCCTTGAGGGCGATAGTCTCCACTAATTCCAACTAGTTCGTCTTCCTCAAACCTGAGCGTTAGCACTTTACGTTCGCGCTCTCCCCTTCGCGATTCTTTCGTGAAAACATAGTCCCACCGATTCACATTGAAAGAATTCTGATACACAGGTCTGCCTAGTACAAATTCGACTTGTGCTTTCGTCATTTGTGGTCGTAGTTGATCAACCATTTTCTGCGTGATGATGTTGCCCTGTTCGATTTCTGGTTGATGCATTCCAGGTACTTTACATCCGTGCAACCAGAATATCGCGAACACTGAAGCCGCGGCGATCCAAAACAGCTTCACAGAATTTTTATTGGGCTTGTGATTTGACAAATTGATCAATTGAGTTTTTCGGTATGTTACTTCTTACTATGACAACGCGTCTTGTAAAAGCGCGCGGGCATAAGTACGACTACGATCATCGACTGTGCGTCCTCCTACCATGCGGGCGATTTCTGCTACGCGTTGTTCTCCTGTGAGTGATTCTACATTGATACCTTGGGTATTGCATTTGGTTACAAAGAGATGAGCGTCTCCTAATGCTGCAACCTGAGGTGCGTGAGTCACGCAGATCACTTGGTTATTTTGTGCAAGTGAGCGTAGCATTCTACCAATCACATCTGCTGTTGTGCCGCCAACGCCGATGTCTGCTTCGTCCAGTATCAATGTCGGTAACTTTGATTTGCGTGCGACCACGAGCAGGATCGCGAGTGCAATTCGCGACAGTTCACCGCCAGAGGCAACTCGACTCAAAGGCATAACATCGTACCCTTTATTGGTTGAGACGAGGTATTCCAATGCATCAACACCTCGACTGTTCTGAGCCCGCGCGAAACTGACGTCGAACGACACTTCGGGTAAGGCAATCGCCCCTAGCGTCTTGAGTACTTCTGCACAGAATGCTTCAGCTTGCTTTTGCCGCGATTGCGAGAGCTCTTCCGAATATTTGAAGAATTTTTTCTCCCGTTCTTCGAGTTCTTGCTGGAGACGAGTTAATTCTGATTCAGATTGTTTTAAACGCTCTAATCGAGCTTTAACGGTTGTTACATGTTCAAACAAGGCCGATGGGCTAACTTTGTGCTTGCGCGCGACATCGTGGATTAGGTTGATTCGTTGATCAAGAGCTTCCATCTGACTCTCGTCAACGTCGACCGAATCTCGATATCGACTCAATGAGTTACTAATTTCTTCAAGTTGAATTTCAGTACTTGAAATGAGCTCTCGTGCTTCATTGAGGCTTTTTTCTTGGTCATCAACTCCTTGTATCTCACGCGAAATTCTTGTAACTAAAGGATGTACGGATTCGTTCAAAGTTTGTTCGGCTTCCGCTAGCACTGCAAGAATCTGACGAGCTTGGGAATGTCTTTTAAATTCTCGCATGAGTTTGGGAAACTCATTCTCTTCCAAATCGAGACGCTCTAACTCCGCGTACTGGTACTCGAGCAATTCCTTTTGGCTTAGATCAAGACCTAGCTCTTCTGAACTAGTTCTCAGTGCCGTTTTGCTGTCTTGCCATGCTTGGTACAGTCGCTGTACCTCAGACAATTGTTTCTGCTTAATCGCAAAGTCGTCGAACCACTCAAGTTGAGCTTCGCGATTTAATAGTTCATGTTGTTCAAATTGACCGTGCACGCCAATTAAAGACGCGCATAAGTCCCGAATGGAATCTAGAGTCGTCGGTGTGTTGTTCAGCCACGCTCGAGACCGGCCGCCCGGCGTGGCCGTACGTCTTATTATGCAAAGACTGGGTTCGAGTGAATCGGTAAGTCCTTGTTGTTCTAGTTTCTTGCGAGTAGCTGGCGATTGTGTCAGATCAAACTCCGCGATTACCTCACAATCTCTCGATCCGGCAGCGATTTGGTCTTGGCGCACTCTCGCTCCGAGCACAAGAGCAAGCGCATCAAGTAAGATAGATTTTCCGGCACCAGATTCTCCCGTGATTACAGTGAGACCTGGGCTAAAATCAATATCTAAAGACCGCACTAGCGTAAAGTTTCGGACCGTCAGTGTGGCTAGCATGTAGGAATATTCGGAACTACGGACGTTTAAGGGTCACAATATACACAGTGGGTGGATAACCCAAACATTATGAGTACCCCTTCAAGAAAAGATACAAAGCGAGACAAAACTAGCCCACCAATTGACTCTCGCACCCAGAGCTTGTTCAAGATTTTGGTCGAAGACTACCTAACGCACGGTACTCCCATCGGATCCAAACACATTGCTGATCGATCTTACTTCCGGATCAGTTCAGCCACCGTGCGCAACATTATGGCGAGTCTTGAGGACAAGGGATTGGTAGCGTCCCCGCATCCTTCGGCTGGGAAAGTACCCACCGAACAAGGATTGAGGTTCTTTGTTGACAGTTTGATTTCGGTAGAACCGCTAGACCGGCAGATAGTTGCTAATTTGAGTGAATCTCTACGTGAGGATCTATCACCTAAGGAACTAGTGGAAAAAGCATCCAAAATACTCGCAGATTTGACGTGTTTCGTCGGCTTAGTGACCACTCCGAGACCGGAACAGATCGAACTAAGGCAGATTCAGTTCCTACCATTGACTCAGCACAAAGTACTAGCCATTATTGTCGTGAACGAACGCGAAGTCCAGAATCGCGTCATTGAAACGGAACGAAACTATACAACTATCGAACTGAACGAGGTAGCCAACTACTTGAATCAAGAGTTTTCTGGACATTCTTTACTTGCGATCCGTCAGCAACTATTGGATAGCATGAGAAAAGATCAACAGGAAATGAATCGTCTGATGCAGATTGCACTTGATGTTGCTGCGAAGTCGTTTGCACAGGAAAGCGAACGCGATCACGACTATGTATTTCACGGAGAAAGAAATTTACTCGGACTGCTGTCTTCTTCGGAAGAAGTGCAGGTGTTGTTGGATGCGTTCAGAAGTAAGAGTTCCATGGTCGACCTGCTAGACCGTTGTATGGCTTCTGAAGGTGTGCGACTCTTCATCGGTTCGGAATCGGGTTATGAACCGTTGGGTGGGTACAGTCTCATCAGTGCGAAGTACGAAGTTGAAGGATCAATCGCGGGAGCCATGGGTGTGATTGGACCAACTCGAATGCCCTATCAGAAGGTCATTCCGTTGGTCGATACCGCAGCTCGGTTACTCGGAAACGCGCTGGACCAATCACATTCTTGAAAAACTAACTCTCGCCCATATATGGATGAACTGAGGGCACTCATTGCAAGGATTGAACATTCGTGGCACGAAAAACCAAGACACCACCTGACGCGGACGTCCCGGAAAACAAAGAAGAACCACTGCCTGAAGACACAACTGAAGAAGAGTCTGAGGAAGAAGTAAAGGTCGAGATTGTTGTCGAGAACGACGAGGAACAGGAACAAGAAAACTTTGAACAGCTTCAAGCACGCATTGACGAACTAGAACCAGCGCTGGAAGAAGCACGAGCATATGCGTTAAGAGCTCATGCTGAGACCGAAAATGTGCGTCGCCGCATGGACCGAGAGCTGGAAAAAGCGCATAAATACGCGTTGAGTGATTTCGCACAAGCGTTGTTATCGCCACTGGACACGTTTGATATTGCATTGCAATCCGCCAGAGACTCAGGTGTGTCTGACCAAGTAATACAAGGGTTTGAACTCTCGGTGAAGTCCTTGGCAGATGCTTTAGAAAAATTTGGGATCGTCAGTTTCGACCCTCAGGGTGAGGTGTTCGACCCTGAAAAACACAAAGCAATGACGTATGTTCCACATCCAGATGCAGAACCGGGGAGTGTCATTGATGTGTTTCGTAAAGGTTATCTACTGCATGATCGGCTTATCCGAGGAGCAGAAGTCGTAGTCGCGAAAGAGCCAGATCCACCCACCGAAGAAGACACGTAGATCTCAAATTAGATCTTTACTTGCGTATCTTGAAATTTCGTAAATTCGTCCCTAACTATTCAACTACAGATCATCGCACAATAGACTCACTTCTCTATCGGTGATCAAGATTCAAAAAGGAAATAAATAATGGCAAAAACAATAGGTATAG
Organism: Pseudomonadales bacterium; assembly: GCA_011525295.1. Lineage (GTDB taxonomy): Bacteria > Pseudomonadota > Gammaproteobacteria > Pseudomonadales > Azotimanducaceae > Bin55. The sequence goes on from WTGV01000025.1 coordinate 26,242, forward strand.
ACTTAGGAACTACTAACTCGTGCGTTGCGGTGTTGGAAGGTACAGAGCCACGCGTGATCGAAAATTCTGAAGGTGATCGTACCACCCCGTCAGTAGTTGCGTACACCGATAAGGGCGAAGTTTTGGTTGGGCAAAGCGCGAAGCGACAAGCAGTAACCAACCCAGAGAACACCGTTTTTGCGGTGAAACGACTGATCGGCCGTCGCTATGACGACGAAGTCGTTCAAAAGGACGAAGAGATGGTACCCTACAAAATCGTCGCCGCCTCCAACGGTGATGCGTGGGTTGAAGTACGCGGCGAGACCAAAGCTCCGCCACAAGTGTCGGCTGAAGTCTTAAAGAAAATGAAAAAGACAGCCGAAGATTATCTCGGTGAGAGTGTCGACGGGGCAGTAATAACCGTTCCCGCTTACTTCAATGATTCGCAACGGCAGGCAACCAAAGACTCTGGCAAGATTGCTGGCTTAGATGTCAAGCGGATTATTAACGAACCGACAGCGGCCGCGTTAGCCTATGGCATGGACAAAAAGCGCGGAGATTCCAAGATCGCAGTTTATGATCTCGGTGGCGGTACGTTTGACATATCCATCATTGAAATCGCCGATGTCGACGGCTCACAGCAATTTGAAGTTCTTTCTACCAACGGCGATACGTTTCTCGGTGGTGAGGACTTTGATCTTCGAGTCATTGAATATTTAGCAACAGAATTCAAAGACGACCACGGTATTGATCTTCGCAACGATCCTTTGGCTTTACAACGACTGAAAGAAGCAGCGGAAAAGGCTAAGATCGAGCTCTCTTCGAGTCAAGAAACTGACGTCAATCTACCCTTTATTACAGCGGACCAAACTGGACCCAAGCACTTGGTCGTGAAGGTCACTCGAGCCAAGCTTGAATCTCTTGTCGAAGAATTGGTGGAACGTACCATAGGTCCGTGTAAAACGGCCATTGATGACGCCGGCGTACGAGTCAGTGAAATTGATGAAGTGATTCTCGTAGGTGGGCAAACCCGAATGCCTTTAGTCCAAGAGCGCGTGAAGCAATTTTTTGATCGCGAACCACGTAAAGACGTCAATCCAGACGAAGCCGTGGCAATTGGAGCTAGTATTCAGGGCGGCGTACTTTCGAGCGATATTAAAGACGTACTGCTTCTTGACGTTACTCCACTGTCCCTAGGGATTGAAACACTCGGTGGCGTAATGACTCCGTTGATCGAGAAGAACACCACTATTCCAACAAGGAAGAATCAAACGTTTTCAACTGCAGAAAACAATCAACCAGCAGTAACGATTCACGTTCTTCAAGGTGAGCGTAAGCAAGCTGCGCAGAATAAGTCATTGGGACAATTTGATCTTACTGGAATTCCTCCAGCACCGCGCGGTGTCCCACAGATTGAAGTTAGTTTTGATATCGACGCGAACGGTATATTAAACGTCAAAGCAGTCGATAAAGCGACCAACAAAGAGCAATCAATTGTGATTAAAGCCTCGAGCGGCTTGTCCGACGATGAGGTCAAACAGATGATCCGCGACGCGGAGTCGCACTCCGCGGAGGATGCAAAATTCGCTGAGCTGGTGACCCTCCGGAATCAAGCAGATTCCATAATTCATTCCGCACGTAAAATGCTTGAAGATAGCGGCGACAAGGTCAGCGAATCTGAAAAAACTGCGATAACGACCGCTATTGAAGCTCTGGAACAAGCCGTGCAAACGGACAACAAAGAGGAAATTGAAGCAAAATTGCAGGAGCTGAACGCTGCCACAGAACCCGTCGTACAGCGAATGTATCAAGAAGCGCAAGCGCAACCAAATCCGGAGCCAACTGACGCACCGAGCGACGAGCCACCTCCGGAAACTGAAAATCCCTCTGCAGGGGACGATGATGTCGTCGATGCAGAATTTGAAGAGGTTAAGAACGACAAGTAACGACCACGCACATAAAAGTCCGATACGGTTCTCTCTAGCTGCAGAAACCTATCGGATTTTTCGCGTGCAGGGAACAGAGTAGTGAGTACAGTGGCGAAGCGGGATTACTATGAGGTATTGGGCATTGAAAGAAATGCCGACATAAGCGAAGTTAAACGCGCTTACCGGCGTCTTGCTATGGAATACCATCCAGACCGCAACCCCGATGACCCAAACGCCGAAGAGAAATTTAAGGAAGCGTCAGAAGCGTTCGATGTGCTGTCAAACGATGACAAACGGCATAGATACGACCAGTTTGGGCATCAAGGGGTGGAAGGCATGGCTTCCGGATTCAATCCTTTTGCAAACGGAACTGGACTACATGACATTCTGAACAACCTTGATAGCGTATTTGGAGATATGTTCCAAGACGTACGGCACTCCCGCCGTCGCGGTTTGGAAGAACGAGGATCGGATCTTCAATACTCACTCTCAATTACACTAGAGCAGGCCGTTAAGGGTGATAAGATCCAAGTTAAGATCCCAACCTACCGTACCTGTGGTGATTGTCATGGCTCTGGCGCGGCACGCGGCAGTTCGAGAACCACTTGTTCCGATTGCAACGGTACGGGGATGCTTCAATCGAGACAAGATTTCTTTTTTGTACAACGTACTTGCGGTCGTTGTCGAGGGGCTGGCGAAGTGTTGGAGAACCCTTGCGAAAAGTGCCGTGGGCAAGGTCGTGTACACACAGAACGAGAACTTTCGATTACTATCCCTCCAGGTGTCGACCAAGGAACGCGATTACGTCTGTCGGGAGAAGGCCAGAGCGGCCTCCGTGGTGGTCCGCCCGGTGACTTGTATGTTGAATTTAGTGTAAAGCCTCATAAAGTTTTTGAACGCCAAAACAACAATCTCCTGTGTGAAGTACCAATCACCTTTACGCAGGCTGCATTGGGTTCCGAAGTCGAGATTCCCACCTTACAAGGACACGTAAAATTACGGATACCACCAGAAACTCAAACCGGTAAGTTGTTCCGTTTGCGTGGTCGCGGTGTCCCATCGCTTCGTGGTGGGGGAAGAGGAGATTTGCTCTGTCGAGTGGTGGTGGAGACTCCGGTTAAGTTATCTTCACGCCAACGCGAACTTCTAGAAGAATTGGAAACGACCGTAAAAAGTTCAAAACGACATACCCCAAGAGGGAGTTCTTTCTTTAAGTCGGTTAAAGAATTTATCGACCGAATCACCCCGAGTTAGTGTTCTCGAATTCATGACGGCCATTGCGATCAATGGCGCAACCGGCCGAATGGGGCGAACGACAGCGTTACTGCTTATCGAAGATCCTCGATTTCAGTTGAAGTGCGCACTTACGCACCAGCAGTCTAAGTATCTTGGTCAGGATATTGGCTTGTTATCTGGTTCATCGAAGCTAGGTGTTCCAGTGACTGCATTGTCGACCAATGCACTCCAAGATGCAAACGTCATCATTGACTTTAGTGTACCGAGTGGAACTGAGGCGTTGTTGGACTATTGCGTTGCAAAAAATCTTGGCCTCGTATCTGGAACTACAGGGTTTAACGAGCAGCAACTGAACAAGATCAAGCACGCTGCGAACGCTACTCCGATACTGATCGCTCCGAATATGAGCATCGGAGTGAATGTGACTTTCCGGCTGATTGAACAAGCTACTACAATGCTAGGTTCAGGTATCGACATCGAGGTTTATGAGTCCCATCATCGAAATAAACTCGATGCGCCTTCAGGGACTGCGAAACGTATGGGTGAGATCATTGCTTCGGTGCGCGCACAAAATTTTTCGGACGAAGTAACATCAGAACAAACAGAAACTGCTACCGAGGAGAAACCGATTGAAATTCACTCGGCGCGCGGTGGAGATGTTGTTGGCGAACATACCGTTACGTTCTTTGGGAAGGGAGAAAGGCTAGAGATAACGCATCGCGCAGCAAGTCGAACCAACTTTGCAGCTGGTGCTTTACAGGCTGCATTGTTTGTTGCGCAAAAACTCGATCAAGGTGTGGTCGGAATGTATAGCATGAGCGAAGTCTTGGGTCTCTCGTAGCTTGACGGTCTGCCATAGGTTGAATAATTCGTAGTGTCCGGTAAGTCGAGTGCCTAATCAAGTTCCCGCAATCTTAGTGTTAGAGGATGGCACGATTTTTCGCGGATACTCCGCTGGTGTGGCGGGAGTAGCAATAGGAGAGGTCGTCTTCAATACGGCGATGACCGGATATCAGGAAATTCTCACCGACCCATCCTACGCGAAGCAGATAGTAACTCTCACCTACCCACACATTGGTAACACCGGTGCTAATGATGACGATATGGAGTCCGGCTCTGTGTGGTCTGAAGGTCTTATTGTTCGAGATGTACCAAATTTGTTGAGTAACCGGCGCTCAGAGTATTCGCTTCGCGAGTTTTTGCTGAAAGAAAATGTTGTTGCGATTACTTCGATTGATACTCGTAAATTAACGCGCATACTCCGTACCAAAGGAGCGCTTGCTGGATGCGTCATTGCGGGAGATCAATGTGATGCGGCGAAAGCCCTTGACCATGCACGTTCGTTCCCTGGATTGAAAGCAATGGATCTAGCAAAAGAAGTAACGTGCAGTGCCCCCTATACCTGGCGTGAACGTTCCTGGGATCCAGTGCTGGGCTATGAACGCGGAAACCATGTGCAGTATCGTGTCGTTGCCTACGACTTTGGCGTCAAGCGCAACATTTTGCGTTTAATGGTGGATCGGCACATTGATGTAATCGTCGTTCCCGCAGATACCACAGTAAAAGAAGCATTGCGCTACGAACCAGATGGAATCTTTTTGTCGAACGGACCCGGTGATCCCGAGCCATGCTCCTATGCGATCGAAGCAATTCAAGGATTTTTTAAACTAGGCATTCCTGTATTTGGAATCTGTTTGGGATTACAGCTACTTGCTCTAGCTGCAGGTGCAAAAACCGTCAAGATGAATCACGGACACCATGGCGCGAACCACCCGGTTCAGGACATCCACTTGGATAGAGTAGTTATTACCAGTCAAAATCATGGTTTTTGCGTTGATTTGGAGGACTTACCGAACAACTTACAAATCACGCACCTTTCGTTGTTCGACAACTCGCTACAGGGACTTCGCCATACAGAAGTTCCAGCATTTGGTTTTCAAGGACATCCAGAAGCAAGTCCTGGTCCTCAAGACTGTCAGTATCTCTTCGATCAGTTTGTGGATTCGATGCATCGGTATCAACAGAAAAGTGCCTAAACGAAGCGATCTCAATTCTGTACTCGTATTAGGTGCCGGTCCCATTGTGATCGGTCAAGCTTGTGAATTCGATTACTCTGGTACACAGGCTTGTAAAGCTTTAATGTCTGAGGGGCTGCGCGTCGTTCTGGTGAACTCCAATCCTGCGACCATCATGACGGATCCAGCAACGGCTGCTGCGACATACGTAGAACCTGTGGAATGGCGAACCGTTGGGCAGATCATCGAAAAAGAGAAACCACATGCACTTCTCCCCACAATGGGGGGACAAACCGCATTGAACTGCGCACTTGATTTGGCGCGGGAAGGGATATTGGAGCAATTCAACGTCGAACTCATCGGTGCTAGCCGGGAATCTATCGACAAAGCTGAGGATCGAGAATTATTCGACCGGTGCATGAAAAACATCGGACTGGAGACTGCCCGTTCAGGGATTGCACACAACCTAGACGACGCTCGTAAAGTGCAGGAACAACTTGGTTTCCCATGCATCATTCGGCCTTCTTTCACCTTAGGTGGATCTGGCGGCGGCATTGCCTACGACATGGCCCAATTTGTTGATATTTGCACTCATGGCTTAGAGCTCTCGCCGACACATGAACTTCTGATCGACGAATCGTTGCTTGGTTGGAAAGAGTACGAAATGGAAGTTGTGCGAGACTGCAAAGACAACTGCATCATTGTCTGTTCCATAGAAAACGTCGATCCCATGGGTATCCACACGGGCGACTCTATTACCGTGGCTCCCGCCCAAACCCTCACCGACAAAGAGTATCAACGGATGCGGAACGCGGCGATCTCTGTACTGAGGGAAATCGGTGTTGAGACAGGGGGCTCGAACGTGCAGTTTGCGTTGGATCCACATTCCGAACGAATGATCGTGATTGAAATGAATCCTCGAGTGTCGAGATCTTCAGCGCTGGCCTCCAAAGCTACCGGTTTTCCTATTGCCAAAGTTGCCGCAAAACTTGCGATTGGCTATACCTTGGACGAACTGCAAAACGACATTACCGGGGTTACTCCGGCATCGTTTGAACCGTCAATTGACTACGTCGTAACCAAGATTCCGCGCTTTACATTTGAGAAATTTGATCAAGCCAAGAATCGCCTGACGACCCAAATGAAGTCGGTTGGAGAGGTTATGTCCATCGGGCGAACTTTCAAAGAATCTTTCCAAAAAGCACTACGTAGTCTCGAAATCGGCATCGCTGGCATGGAACCTATAGGGATTGAGTATGTCTTTCCGCAGGACTATCGTAGACTATTTGAAGAATTACAACAGCCGAGTGCCAATCGCATCCTGTACGTAGCCGATGCGTTTCGCCAAAACTTTTCCTTAGACCAAGTACACAACGCGACCAATATTGATCCTTGGTTTCTTGCACAAATCGCTGAGTTGGTCGAAGTAGAACGGACAATTTCAGAGTCTTCCTTAGACGAATTGAGTGCTGAAGAAGTGTACTCCTGGAAGCGAGATGGCTTTTCAGACTTACGTATCGCAGACCTATTAGAAAGCACCCAGCGTAAAGTACGAGAGTGGCGGATAGAACACGGAATTAGACCGGTATTCAAGCGTGTGGACACTTGTGCCGCGGAATTTCCAGCAACCACCGCTTATCTGTACTCAACATACGAAGAGGAATGCGAAGCGTTTCCCACTGATCGAAAGAAGATTGTGGTCCTCGGAGGTGGACCTAATCGCATTGGCCAAGGTATAGAGTTTGATTATTGTTGTGTCCATGCGGCTCTGGCGATGCGCGAAGACGGGTACGAAACCATCATGGTAAACTGCAATCCCGAGACCGTATCGACTGACTATGACACTTCGGATCGACTGTATTTTGAACCGATAACACTAGAGGACGTGCTAGCGATCGTTGACGTTGAACAACCGGATGGTGTTATAGTCCAATTTGGTGGTCAAACTCCATTGAAATTGGTGGATCGATTGACTGATATGGGCGTACCCACTATTGGGACGAGTTCGGATGCTATTGACCGAGCAGAAGACAGAAAGCGATTTCAAGAGGTTATCGAACAAACTGGTTTGCGACAACCATCCAATCGAACTGCAACGACCGTCGACAACGGTATTCGCGCAGCCCGAGAAATAGGCTATCCGATTATTGTGCGACCTTCCTACGTTTTGGGTGGTCGGGCAATGGAAGTGGTGTTCAACGAAGAAGAATTAGAAGTGTACTTGGCTAGTGCTATTCCGGTGTCCAATGCCGCGCCGGTCCTACTTGATCGCTTTTTGGATCAAGCGGTCGAAGTCGATGTGGACGTTGTATCCGACGGCAGGGTTGTGCTGATCGGGGCGATCATGCAACACATTGAGCAAGCGGGAGTGCATTCAGGTGATTCTTCTTGTTCCCTTCCACCGCATGATCTGAGTCCCACAATTCAAAGAGCAATCCGTCAACAAGTAAAGGACCTTGCGTACGAGTTGAACGTTGTTGGACTGATGAATGTTCAATTAGCCGTACAAAACGAGAATGTATTCGTATTGGAAGTGAACCCAAGAGCATCAAGAACGGTACCCTTTGTGTCTAAGTGTATTGGATATTCACTAGCGAAGGTTGCTGCACGGTGTATGGTCGGTAAGAGTCTGGCGAAGCAGGGATACACCGAAGAGGTTGTACCGGTCCACACTTTTGTAAAAGAGCCAGTGTTTCCATTCATTAAATTTCCCGGTGTTGATCCGATTCTTGGTCCGGAGATGAAATCTACAGGTGAAGTGATGGGCATCGGTGATTCGTTTGCAGAAGCGTTTACGAAAGCTTCTCTCGCCGCGGGCGCAGTACCACCGACCAATGGACTAGCTCTAGTCAGTGTCAAGACATCGGATAGACCCTACGTCGCTGCGGTGGCAAAAAACTTGTGCGAATTAGGATTTTCACTGATCGCTACCCGCGGGACTGCGCGAGTTCTTAGAGAAAACGGGATCGAAGCAGAAGTCGTAAACAAAGTCACAGAAGGACCGCCAGACGTTACCAATTTGTTGAACGAACGCGATGTCGCATTGATCGTGAACTCGACGGAAGGGAAACAATCCATCGCGGATTCGGCTGTGATTCGGCGGCTCGCGTTGCAGAAAAGTGTTCCGTATACCACGACTTTAGCAGGCGGAGCAGCCATTTGCAAATCGATCGCGTTTGGAAGACCGCATCATGTACGACGATTACAAGAACTATATGACGGAGAACAGTTATGCCAGCCCCACTGACAGTGGCAGGTGCTGAAAAGTTACGCGCGGAGCTCACGGCGTTAAAAAATGAGCGCGGAACGATGTCTCGGGCGATTGGCGAAGCTCGAAAGTTGGGTGATTTGAGCGAAAATGCAGATTATCATGCTGCCAAGGAGAAACAGGGTTTAATGGAGGCGCGGATCCGTTTCATCGAAGCGAAACTCGCGGCCGCACAAGTAATTGATGTTTCGAAGATCAAAAACACTGGAACCGTGATCTTTGGCGCGACGGTTACACTTGAGGATCTTGAAACGGGTAGTCAGGTTCAGTATCGCATAGTTGGTGAAGACGAATCTGATGTGCGTGCCGGTCTTATATCCAATATCTCCCCCCTAGCGCGTGCTATGATGGGTAAGAAAATACAACAATCTTTCTTCGTTGGGGAGGGGGTGCGCGAGAAAGAATGGTTGATTCAAGCTGTCGAACACAAATAATGTGTCGCGGTGAAAGGACGCTGATAACGATAGCTACAGTAGCTTAGATTGGTACGAAAGCACAGTACAATTGATTAGTGCGTTCAGTACGTAACGGATTCAAGCAATAAAGAATCTAATACTGAGGCAACGTACCGCAATGCTCGCTTGAAACTGTGCAAATTGGTACTACCTATACAATATATGGGGTATAACCTAGGTTACTAAAGCAATTTAAAAGGGTCATAAGACCTACTTATAACGACAATATTTAAGGCAAGAGGCCGGATTTTTTTGAGTTCCACCGCAAAAAACATCATTCTTTGGGTCATCGTAGTGTTGGTACTTCTAGTACTATTCAACAGCTTCGTGAAGCGCCCTGGACCCGATGAAGTCAATTACACAGTGTTTAAGACACTCCTTCAAGAGGAAAAGATTGCGAAGGCGAAACTCCAAGCGTCTTCTGGCAGTTCGATAGCGGTGCTCGGAGAAAGAAAAGACGGTTCGACCTTTTTGGTGAACTTACCCCCAGGGGCTGACCACGGTGAGATGTACGATGAGCTAGTAAGTCAAGGGGTTGAAGTCACGACTTTGAAAGACAACCGCAACGGTTTTTGGATGCAGGTGTTTCTCACCATTCTCCCGATCTTGCTCATAGTCGGTCTGTTTATGCTCATGATGCGACAACTACAGGGAGTTGGAGGACGAAGCGGACCGTTAGCCTTCGGTAAGAGCAAAGCGAAGCTACTTTCTGATGAAAAAATCAAAACAACATTTGACGATGTCGCAGGCGTTGATGAAGCAAAAGAAGATGTTCAAGAGCTAGTCGAGTTTTTGAAAGATCCTTCTCGTTTTCAAGTGCTTGGCGGACGTATCCCACGTGGGACGCTTATGGTCGGAGCACCAGGAACCGGGAAGACACTTCTCGCTAAAGCCATAGCGGGTGAAGCTAAAGTTCCATTCTTTTCCATATCAGGATCTGACTTCGTGGAGATGTTTGTTGGAGTCGGCGCGTCTCGAGTACGCGATATGTTTGAGCAGGCGAAAAAGCAAGCACCTTGCATCGTGTTCATTGATGAAATCGATGCGGTCGGGCGACACCGCGGAGCAGGCTTAGGAAATGGTCACGATGAGCGCGAACAAACTCTGAATCAACTCTTGGTAGAGATGGACGGGTTTGAAGCAAATGACGGCGTCCTTGTGATCGCGGCGACGAACAGACCCGACGTATTAGACCCAGCATTAACACGACCAGGGCGTTTTGACCGACAGGTCGTCGTCCCGCTTCCAGACATTCGTGGTCGCGAGCAGATTTTGAAAGTGCACATGCGTCGAGTTCCACTAGCGGATGACGTAAATCCACTCACAATCGCTCGTGGGACTCCTGGTTTTTCGGGTGCGGATCTAGAAAACGTCGTAAACGAAGCAGCTTTATTCGGCGCTCGCGCGTCTCGACGACTGGTCGGCATGGAAGAATTCGAAAAAGCGAAGGATAAGATCATGATGGGCTCTGAGCGTAAGTCCATGGTTATGTCCGATAAAGAAAAACTAGTCACTGCCTATCACGAAGCTGGACACGCGATTGTTGGATATTTAGTTCCCGAACACGATTTAGTCTACAAGGTAACCGTGGTACCTCGAGGTCGAGCACTTGGGGTAACGATGTTTTTACCGGAAGAAGACAAATACAGTATGAGCAAGACAGCTGTCGAGTCTCAAATCTGTTCACTGTACGGTGGTCGCATTGCTGAAGAGCTGATAAACGGTTCGGAAAAGGTAACGACGGGTGCTTCTAATGACATTGAGCGCATCACGCAGCTCGCTCGGAACATGGTCACCAAATGGGGGTTCTCGGAATCCTTAGGTGTCCTAACCTATGATGAAAATGACGGCGAGGTATTTCTCGGGATGTCGGCTGGAAATAAACCTTTGTCCGTATCGGAAGCGACAGCAGAAAAAATCGACGCCGAGGTGCAATCGATAGTAACTCGCTTGTACCAGCACGCGAAGGAAATTCTTGAAGCAAATATGGATAAGCTCCACGTTATGGCAGAAGCTCTAATGGAGTACGAAACGCTCAGTCCGGAACAAGTAGGTGACATCATGGCCGGAGGTAAACCCCGCGCGCCAGTAGAGCCATCGGATACGCCACCTCCGCCAAAAGAGCTTCAGGACACCACTGAAGACGGTAGCTCCAAGTCCAAACCTCCTCCATTTACCAAACCAGCTGAAGATACCTAATTTTTTGTAGGTCAGCGACCCTGATGGGCGACCTTCCTGTAGACTTCCAACTATTTGGTACCGACGGAATTCGCGGCCGTGTCGGAGAGCCCCCTATTACGCCTGACTTATGTTTAAAGTTGGGATGGGTAATTGGTCGCGAGGTTAAACGGCGGAACGGTCAGTACGTCTTGGTGGGGAAAGACACGAGGATTTCAGGGTATCTTCTTGAGTCACTATTTGAAGCCGGTCTCATTGCGGCTGGAGTGGATGTAGGATTACTCGGACCCTTTCCAACACCAGCAGTAGCGATTCTTACGCGGAACTCAAACGCGGATCTTGGAGTTGTGATCAGTGCTTCTCACAATTCCTACGAAGACAATGGCTTCAAGTTCTTTGATCAGAATGGTCGTAAACTCTCAAATTCTCATGAGATGCAGATTGCAGAATCGATGAATCTCCCTATCACTACAGTAGCCGCGGAAGAACTTGGTCGAGCTAAGAGACCAGCGAACACACGGGAACAATACATAGATTTTTGCAAATCAACCGTGAGTTCTGACTTGGATTTAACGAATATCAAGATCGTATTGGACTGTGCTAACGGAGCTTGTTATAGTCTCGCGCCAACAATTTTTCGAGAATTTGGAGCTGAAGTTTATTCAATTGGCACTCGCCCGAATGGTTTTAACATCAACGATCAGTGTGGTTCTACTGCATTAAAAGCAATACAGGCAGAGGTACTAAAACGCAAGGCTGATATTGGATTCGCTTTCGACGGCGATGGCGATAGAGTCATTGCAATAGCTCCCGATGGAAAAGTACTTGATGGTGATCACATACTGTTTGGACTAGCAAGAGTTCAACAGCAGAATGGTACTTTGCGAGGAGGTGTGGTCGGTACGGATATGTCCAATTTAGGACTCGAAAGATCATTGCACGCTCTTGGAATCCCGTTTTCTCGGGCAGCTGTGGGCGACCGCCATGTTAGCATGAAACTCACCGAACATGGTTGGAATCTAGGCGGCGAGACTTCCGGGCACATACTGTGTCATCGAAGTACGACCACAGGGGATGGTATTGTTTCCGCGTTGCAGGTGGTCCAAGCCGCTTGGGAATGTCAGCAACCGTTTTCTGAACTAGTTTTGGAGATGGAACAGTTCCCGCAAGTACTTTTGAATGTCCCGGCTAATAATCCGGAAATAATCGTAGCGAATCCTAAAGTTGCGAAGCGCGTCAAAGAAGTTGATCGAGCTCACGATGAATGCTATCGTGTGTTGGTGCGACCATCGGGAACAGAACCGGTAGTGCGAATTATGGTGGAAGGACCGGATGCCAATCTGGTCGCACGCGAGGCCGAGGCTTTAGCATCGTTTATTCAAAGTGTATGAACAGTCTAGTTGTGAACGACTCACACTCAGTAGTGAGTTCAGCGACAAGCGAAAACTGCCGGGATCGCATTGATAAACCCGAACTTTTCGCGGTGCGATATTCATCTGATAGTCTTCAAAACAATGAGTGCCACCGTACCTCAAGTGCTACATACGACTCACTTAGCGTTGCCTATAATTTTTTGGCCCCCTAGGAACTCGCGACTGTTATCTTGCGCACTCCCTTAGTCGTCGCCAATTGGAAAATGAACGGTTCGCAGAATTTGTGCGAGACCTTTTCCGAGCAACTTAGAGACGTGCCAGATATTGACATTTGGGTCGCGCCTCCGTTTATATACGTACCTGCGTTAACTGAAGCGGAACGACTCCAAGGATTCACTCAGATAGGAGTACAAAACGTTCACGAGGAAGTCCAAGGTGCTTTCACTGGAGAGGTATCTGCGGCTATGGTCGCGGAAATGGGAGCAAAATTTGCAATAATCGGCCATTCGGAACGACGTAACATTTATTTAGAAAATGATACAATTGTTGACCGGAAATTGAAATCCTGCGTGGATGCGAATTTAATTCCATTGTTTTGTGTAGGAGAGTCGATCGAAGAACGGCAGAACGGTAGTGCGGAGGCTGTAGTGCAACGTCAACTTAGGTCCCTAAAAGGTCTACTTGAGACCCTACCGGCGGAAAGGTTAGTCGTCGCTTACGAGCCTATTTGGGCTATTGGAACCGGAATTTCGGCCAGTCCAGGCGATGCCGATGAAATGCACGGTAAAATTCGTTCTTACTTAGGCGATGAGGGTGCTAAACTACGTATCTTGTATGGAGGAAGTGTAAGTCCGAACAATGCTGAAAAACTAATTAAACAAACAAACATTGACGGTTTTTTAGTTGGTGGTGCCGCGCTCGATGTGAGTGCATTCAACGAAATTTGTCAGCTAGTGGGTGGAGATTAAATATGGAGATAATTGAAATCGTACTGTTAATACTATTGGTGGTCGTGTGTCTTGCACTCGGCGCTTTGGTTTTGATACAGCAGGGACGTGGTTCTGACATCGGTGCCGCATTCGGTAGCGGGGCGGCAAACACCGTCTTCGGTTCTGGTGGAGCAACTCCATTTTTGGTGAAGTTTACCGCGATGCTAGCAATAGGATTCTTTGCAGTAACCTTTTCTTTAGCCTATACCGCGAAGAAAAAGTCAGAGGATACTTACTCATTTGGAGACGTTCCGCAAGCCAATGAAGAGTCTTTGGATGATTTATTAATTCCATCCGACGAAGATTTACTTCCTACCGACGAATCTGACACGCCTTCCTCACCTGAAGGAGACCTATTGCCCACCGACGACGACTCGGATAATTCAGGCGATATCCTTGAACAGCTACTCGAAGAAGACTCTGATAATGACACGCCCACGCCGTCTGAAGATGACGCCGAAGAAGGCGATAGGCTACCAGACCTATAAAGTCGTTGAGTCGAAATATATCAACACCAAATTTAGGCTAGTTTGAAAGTACTCGCTTTTATGTAACAGTCCCCTGCCGAAGTGGTGAAATTGGTAGACACGCCACCTTGAGGGGGTGGTGAGCGCATGCTCGTGGAGGTTCGAGTCCTCTCTTCGGCACCATACCTAGACCTTGTGGTGTTTGAAAACGGTCAGAGACATGGTTTAATACCAGTACTTATCGCGTTCTGTCCAGTACAGCACTCATTCTTATAATAAGCAGGTTTCTGATGCGGGGTGGAGCAGTTGGTAGCTCGATGGGCTCATAACCCATAGGTCGGAGGTTCGAATCCTTCCCCCGCTACCACGGTGGTCAACAGAAATATCGGTAGTGGAGATTCAATTTAACTACTAGATCATCTAGCGTTTGCGACTCGCATCGGACGATGGGAAGAGCGCGCACTTCAAAAACGTTCAAACCTTGTAAGTAAATTAACTTACAGTCGCCTGTTCTACCCTTTAATGTGTTTTTTGCGGCACCTTATGGTGTCGCACGGTTTGAGGCCGAGTAGAGTATTGTTGTAAAAGACGTTTACACTCCATGAGTACTAGAAATACCAACATTGAACAGATGTTATCTGCTACCGTAGAAGCAATGGGCTACGAGATTTGGGGTGTGGATTACACCATATACAAAAGCCGTGCGAACCTGTGTGTGTATATAGATTCGAAAAACGGTATCACGGTTGATGATTGTGCTGAAGTGAGTCATCAAATTGAGGGCGTGTTGGACGTTGAGTCGCAATTTCCACAAAACATGACACTTCAGGTGTCTTCGCCAGGATTAGATCGAATATTGTTCAAACCTCGACACTTTGAAAGCCGAGTAGGTGCCCTCATTGACGTACGTTTGTCTTGGCCGGTCGAAGGCCGAGTTCACGTGCGTGGTCGCTTAAACAGTTGCAACGCGCGATCGTTTCTCGTAACAATGGACGAGCAAGAGTTCGAGATTCGATTTGATCAAGTGCGCCGAGCGCGGGTGGTACCAGAATTTAGCTAGTGAATCAGTCAAAATGAACTTCAAAGAAATCAGCAACGCGGTTGAGTCCGTGTCAAACGAAAAGGGAATCGCGAAAGAAATCGTTTTTGCCGCAATCGAGTCTGCTCTCGCTACTGCGACCAAGCGCCGTACACGTGAAGATGCGGATTTTCGCGTTTCCATTGATTGGAAGGAGTCTACTTGCGACACATTTCGTGTTTGGACGGTCGTCGATCCGGAACAAATGTGCGATGAGAGTGTGGATCGTCCCGGCCGCTGGGAGCAGCACGATGCTGACGATTGGACTACGCAGATGTTCAATCCCGATGCACATATCACTATAGCTCAAGCACAAGAAAAAGATCCGAAGTTAGGACTAGGCGATAAGTGGGAAGAGCCGTGGCAAACCGTCGATCACGGTCGCATCATGGCGCAAATCGTGCGTCAAGTGATCTTTCAAAAAGTTCGCGAGGCAGAACGGAATCGAGTTGCGGATGAGTTTTACGCGCAGGTAGGCAAACTCGTTCACGGTACGGTTAAACGGATGGGTCGGGACTTCCTCATTGTGGAACTCGCTGGGAACGTTGAAGCCATCCTCTTTAAAGAACACATGATCCCGCGTCAACACTACCGTGTCGATGATCGCATTCGGGCATATCTGATGAAGATTGATCCCGAAAATAAAGGACCACAGTTAATTTTGTCTCGAACGTGCACGGAAATGTTAATTGAACTTTTCAAACTAGAAGTACCCGAGATCGCCGAGGACGTGATTGAAATCAGAGCAGCGGCCAGAATTCCTGGACAAAGAGCAAAGATAGCTGTCACCACAAACGATGGTCGCATTGACGCTGTTGGGGCTTGCGTCGGTATGCGCGGTTCACGAGTGCAGGCGGTATCAACAGAACTAGGTCATGAACGCGTGGATGTGCTACTGTGGCATAACGATCCAGTTCAACTCGTTATCAGTGCATTAAGTCCCGCGACGATCGAACAAATTATTAAAGATGAAGACCTTCATTCCATGGATATTCTCGTACAACCGGAACATCACGCTGCGGCGATTGGCACGAATGGCGAGAACGTTCGTTTGGCTACTGAACTGAGTGGTTGGAAATTGAACATTCGCAGTTATGACGAAGTCATCCAAGAACAAGAAGCACGGGAACAACAATTAGTCGAGTTGTACATGGAACGATTGCTTGTAGACGAGGATTTAGCTTCGGTATTAATCGAGGAGAACTTCAATTCGCTCGAAGAAATAGCATATTGCGACATTAACGAAATGCTTGCGATCGAAGGCTTTTCTGAAGACATCGTATCAATATTGCGTTCTCGAGCCGAAGTCGCGCTGGAAGAGGACAAAGAAGCAGGTGTGTCTGACGGCTCACCGACGAATGCTCCCAGCCCTGAACTTCTAAATATGGAAGGGATGACCGACACATTGGCTTGGCGACTCGCGGCGGAAGGTATTCATACGATTGAGGATCTAGCTGATTTAGCGATCCCGGATGTATTGGACTTGGAACTCGGAATCGACGAGGAACTGGCAGGACAACTGATTATGACTGCTCGAGAACCTATGTTTGCTGACTCAAAGAGTAAATAATCGAGACGAACGAAAGCAAATCTAATGGAAACGCAGAGCATGAATACGGTCGCTGACGTCGCAGGACGATTGAACATCGATGTAGCACTGCTACTACAGAATATTCACGCCGCAGGTCTTCCACAAACTCTTGAGTCCGAAGAATTTTCCAATGCGGATATGCAAATACTTCAGGTGTATTTGAAAGGTCTCAAGGAAGCCGATTCGAAAACGTCCGATAATGTAATATCTCGAAACCTTGGTCGGACGGCAATTGGGGATCGAAGCTCAGAGAGTTCTAGTTCGGCGTCTCCAGCCGCTGGATTAGGAGCACCTCTCACTCGTAGAACAGGTACCCTCAGCGTACAGCGAAAGTCTGCGCCAGAGGTGAAAGTTGCTACCGTAAAACGACGCAGGATTGTTAAACCCTCAGCGGTCAAGCATCCTCAGGACCAAGAAGTTTCAGACGTTACAGCAGCTAAGAAGACCGAAGAGGAGACGAAGCAACCGAGTGCAGCTGTCGAACCCGAAAAGCGGCGAAAAGCGGCGAAAGCAAAGGTATCGGATCAAAAGACAGAATCTGCAACAGATGGTCGTACTACGGAAGAAGCTGTACCGTCACAACTAACTCTTGAAAAAGAAAAGATCCGAGCCGAGGAAGAAACTCGACGCAAAGCAGAGGGTGAAATTCGGCGGAAAAAGGCACAGCGAAAAGAAGAAACTCGCCTCAAGAAAGAAGAAGAGAGACAACGCGAAGAAAAACAGAAACAAGCTCGTCTCGCGGAGGAAGCTGCTCGCAAAGTTGAGCAGGATGAACAAGAACGAATTAAACGCGAAGCCGAAGAAGTCCGAGCTCGAGCTGAAGCCGAGGCAATTGCAACGGAGAAAAGCGGAGCTAAGCGATCTAGAGATGAGAAAGGAGCTAAGCAACGTGGTCGCACTCTTGAGGGGAAAGCGCTTGGTCGACGACGTTCCCAAGAGAAGAGCCAGGGTTCATTGGGATTACGGAGACGCAGAAAAGCAGCTCTTGAAGTAGAAAAGCAAGGCGGTGAATTTTCACGTCCAGTACAAAAAATCGTACGCGAAGTAGAAGTGTCCGATGCTATTACAGTCGGTGAGCTTGCTCGCCGGATGTCTGTGAAAGCCGGTGAGGTGATCAAAGCTCTGATGAGCATGGGCGAAATGGTGACGATCAACCAAACCATCGATCAGGATACAGCAGTACTAGTAATTGAAGAGATGGGACACAAGGTGAAGCTTGTTGCGAGCGATCGCATGGAAGAAGAACTAGTGCTGTCCCAAAAAGCAGAGGGTGATCCCGAGCCGAGGCCACCTGTGGTCACTGTTATGGGGCATGTCGATCATGGCAAGACCTCCCTTTTAGACTATATTCGGAACGCACACGTAGTTAGTGAAGAACAAGGTGGCATTACACAACACATAGGCGCGTATCACGTAGAGACGAAACATGGTGCGATCACTTTCTTAGATACTCCCGGACACGCGGCTTTTTCCGCAATGCGAGCGCGGGGTGCAAACGCGACCGATATCGTCATTCTTGTGTGTGCAGCAGACGATGGCGTGATGCCGCAAACCCAAGAGGCTGTTCAACATGCTCATGCCGCTAAAGTCCCAATGATCGTGGCGGTCAACAAGATTGACTTAGACGGCGCTGATCCCGATCGCGTACGAACTGAACTCAACAGCTTAGGAGTCACTCCAGAAGACTGGGGAGGAGACACCCAGTTTGTAAACGTATCGGCAACGACGGGAGAAGGCATTGACGACCTGCTGTCTGCAGTTGCTTTGCTTGCTGAAGTTGAAGAGTTTGCATCAGTGCGACAAGGGACCGCGCAGGGTGTAGTCATCGAGAGTAAGTTGGACCGAGGCCGAGGTCCGGTCGCGACTGTACTCGTTCAACAAGGTACGTTGGCACAGGGGGACATTGTTTTAGCTGGGGAGTATTTCGGGCGCGTGCGCTCATTATTCTCCGATCAAGGTTCGACCGTCGCAGAGGCTGGACCTTCTATTCCAGTTGAAGTGTTGGGGCTCAACGGTGCGCCGGTCGCCGGCGATTTGTTCAACGTCACTGTGGATGAACGACAGGCAAGACAGTTGGCAAGTGCACGCGCTGCTAAATATCAGAACAAGATCACGTCGATGCGCCAATCGTCTCGTCTGGAGAACATGTTTGCAAACTTAGGCAAAGGCGAAAAACGCATTTTGAAGTTAATCTTGAAGACGGATGTACGGGGTTCTCTTGAAGCTATTTCCGAGTCTTGCTTGAACATCGGTAATGAGGAAGTCGGGGTACAAGTTTTAGGTTCCGGTGTTGGTGGCATCACCGAATCGGACGTCAATATGGCTCTCACCTACGACGCGATGGTCTTTGGTTTCAATGTCCGCTTAGATAAGTCAGCCAAAGTCGTCGCCGAGCAGAATTCACTTGAAGTACGCTACTACAGCGTTATATACGAGCTACTTGACGACATCAAGAAGATCTTAGAAGACATGATGATCCCTGAAGTGCGCGAGGAAATCGTCGGAACCGCAGAAGTTCGAGATGTATTTCATTCTCCCCGATTCGGGCAAATTGCGGGTTGTCGGGTCGTTGAAGGCACCGTTTTCCGACACAAGAAAATTCGAGTTTTACGCGACAGTACGGTGATATATGAAGGAGAATTGGAGTCTCTTCGACGGTTCAAAGACGACGTGAGCGAAGTAAGAAACGGACTTGAATGCGGTATTGGCGTCCGAAACTATAACGATGTACGAGAAGGCGATCGCATCGAAGTGTTTGATTCCCGAGAAGTAGCAAGGGCGTTGTGATGCGACGAGTTCGAATTGTCAATCGAGACCGTTCTTTCGGTAGAGAAGAGCGGGTTGCAGAACTGATCCGCAAGGAACTTACAACCCTGATTCGGCTAAAAATGCGAGATCCTCGCATCGAAGTGCAAAACGTCATCGTGAGTGATGTGCGGGTTACTGGTGATCTTTCTACTGCTAATGTCTATATTCGAGCACTTGACTTAGACAAGTCCATTGATAGGGAAGAGTTGGTTCAAGTATTGCAGCGAGCCGCAGGATTTTTGCGTTCTGAGTTGGCTAAGCGCCACTCGATGCGAACGACTCCTGCACTAACGTTTCATTATGACGACGTCGAGGATGAGGGATCACACATCGACGCTTTGATCGATCAAGCAATGGCGCGTGAGACGTCGAGCGTAGAAACGCACTGTGAGTAAACGACGTTTCCGCGGTCGAGATGTCGACGGCGTACTAGTACTCGACAAACCACCGGGTTTGACTTCGAGTCGAGCGACGCAGCAAGCTAAGAAGCTCTTTGGTGCTAAAAAGGTTGGTCATACAGGCAGTTTGGACCCTCTCGCGACCGGTGTTTTGCCGTTGTGCTTCGGAGCCGCGACGAAATTTTCTCAGTTTTTGTTTCAGGCCGACAAGCGCTATGTAGTCGATGCGGTGCTGGGGATCGCTACAGATAGTGGAGATGCCGACGGAACCGTTATTGGCGAAAGCTCATATTCTCACGTGACTGCTGAGAAAATCGAAACCGTCCTCGCAGACTACCAAGGGAACATTCAACAGATTCCATCCATGTTTTCAGCGGTGAAACAAAATGGGCAGCCTCTGTACAAGCTCGCCCACCAAGGAAAGGAGGTACCTCGAGAACCTCGTCCGGTGACTATTTATGAGAACACATTAGAGAGTTTTGAAGGGGATCGATTCAGATTAAACATTCACTGTAGCAAAGGTACATACATTCGCACATTGGTTGCGGATATTGGTGAACAGTTAGGTAGCGGTGCGCACGTTGTCGCGTTGCGCCGAACACAAGCCGGACCATACGACGATAGTGGCGCAATAACGATGGAACAACTACGCGAAGCTCGCGAGGAGCAACGTATCGACGAATTGCTCTTACCCACTGCCAGTACGGTGGAGGGTTGGCCAACGATTTTTGTCCGTGGAGGCATGGCTTACAACGTAAGACATGGCCAGGCGGTACGCGTGAGCAACGCACCTACGGAAGGGTGGGTCAAAGTGTGCGAGATTGTTGACAACGCCCCCAACAAATTTTTAGGAGTCGGGGAGATATTAGAAGACGGTCGCGTCGCACCTCGACGGATAATGAACTAGCCACTTTTTGGAAGAAAACGACAACATTGATTTAGGAGAAAATATGGCGTTAACAACCGAGACTAAACAAGAAACACTGCAGGAATTCGCCCGCGGCGAAAACGATACGGGCTCGCCGGAGGTTCAAGTAGCGCTCTTGACTAAGAACATACAGAGCGTGCAGGAACACCTGGAAATTCATAAAGGCGACAACCATTCCAGACGGGGTCTGCAAAACATGGTAGCACAGCGGCGTAAACTGCTGGATTATCTGCGATCAAAAGATCTCGACAGATACGCAAAACTCATTGCTAAGCTTGGCATTCGCCGTTAATCACACTACAAGGAACACAATTTGAAAACTTCAAAAGTCGAGTTTGAACTCGGCGATCACAACGTTACTCTTGAGACTGGTCGGATTGCGCGTCAAGCGACCGCTGCTGTTATGGCACACATGGACGACAATTCGGTGCTCTGCACTGTGGTGGCTGCACCAGAACCACGTGAAGGAGTAAGTTTTTTTCCACTAACGGTAGATTACCAAGAACGCACGTACGCAGCAGGGAAAATTCCAGGAGGATTTTTTCGGCGTGAAGGTCGTCCAACAGAAAAAGAAACTCTCACTAGTAGACTCATTGATAGACCGATACGACCGCTATTTCATGATGGCTTCCAAAACGAAGTACATGTGATTGCTACGGTGATGTCGGTAGACCGAGATGTCGACCCTGATGTAGTTGCGATGATCGGTACGTCCGCTGCACTGACGCTATCCGGCGTGCCTTTTAGCGGTCCGATCGGCGCAAATCGCGTGGGATTTATTGACAATCTCTACGTGTTGAATCAACGAATATCAGCGCAAGCAGAATCAAAACTGAACATGATTGTCGCGGGGACAGAGAATGCGGTACTCATGGTCGAGAGCGAAGCACATGAACTCACCGAGGATCAGATGCTGGGAGCTGTGTTGTTTGCTCACCAAGAGATGCAGATACAGATTCAAGCAATTAATCAATTGGTCGATGCAGTAGGAAACGATAAGTGGGTCTACGCTCCCCCAGTGGAAAATAAAGAAGTCGTAGATGCAGTCACCAAGCAAATCGGGAACGGGTTGCACGAAGCTTATCAAATCACGACGAAGGCGGAACGACGAGATCAACTAAAGTCTTTAGAGCAAAGTGCGGTGGAAACTTTAACTGAAGAAGACGAGACCATTGATCCTTCTGAAGTGAGTTCGATCATTCAGTCAATGGGAAAGAAACTGGTTCGGCAACGTGTTCTTGACGGGCAACCGAGGATTGACGGTCGGCGACACGATGAAGTTCGAGATCTTAACATAGATGTTGGATTATTGAAGAGAACTCATGGCTCGGCATTGTTCCAGAGAGGTGAGACTCAAGCGATTGTGACGGTTACTCTGGGTACAACTCGAGATGCTGCATTGATCGAATCTCTTAGCGGAGAGTCAACTGACCAGTTCATGTTGCATTACAACTTTCCCCCTTATTGCGTAGGAGAAGTTGGCAGACTGATGGGACCTCGTCGTAGAGAAGTCGGTCATGGTCGCTTAGCACGTCGATCGCTGGAGTATCTTATACCAGACAACGACAAGTTTCCGTACACGATTAGAGTTGTATCTGAGATCACGGAGAGTAACGGATCAAGTTCGATGGCATCCGTTTGTGGTGCGTCCCTCGCTTTAATGGATGCCGGGGTGCAGATTCCATCTTCTGTGGCAGGTATTGCAATGGGTTTGATCAAGGAAGACGATAAGTTTGTTGTGTTAACCGACATACTTGGCGACGAGGATCACTTAGGCGACATGGACTTTAAGGTTGCCGGTACCTCGAAAGGGGTAACAGCATTGCAAATGGATATCAAAATCGAGGGGATCACTGAGGAAATACTGAGTCAAGCTTTAGCCCAAGCGCACGAAGCAAGAAAACACATTCTGACTCAGATGGATGCAGTGATCGACAAACCAAGAGAAGCACTTTCGGAGTATGCGCCGGCTGTGTTCTCGATACGCATTGATCCTGAAATGATTCGCGTGGTAATTGGTAAAGGCGGAGCAACTATTCGAGGTCTACGAGACGAATTTAACGCTGAGTTCGATGTCGAAGACGACGGTGAAATCAGGATATACTCTGAGAATCGCACGAAAGAAGCGGCGATCCGACAGCGAATTCTCGATCTAACCGAAACCCCGGTAGTGGGCAAGATCTATTCGGGAGAAGTTGCTTCGATTATGAAGTTTGGTGCGTTCATAACCATACTCCCGAAACAGGACGGTTTACTACACATTTCTCGTATTAAGCGCGGTCGTGTCGAGAAGGTGAACGACGAACTTTCGGTCGGACAAATCGTTGAGGTGGTGATCACCGAGATTGATGACCGCGGACGAGTGCAGTTGTCGATGGTTGATGTCGAACGTTATCGGGACAAACCACCGAACGTTTAGGGTTTTAAGAGACTAGTCGATCTCGAACGAGGTTGTCAACCACGCTAGGGTCGGCTAGGGTGGTCGTATCACCTAAGTCTTCTGTGTCATTTGCGGCAATTTTTCGAAGAATTCGCCGCATGATTTTTCCGGATCTTGTTTTAGGAAGACCTGGAGCCCACTGAATCGCATCCGGCCGGGCAATCGATCCAATTTCGGATCGCACCAATTGGCTCAGTTCTTCTTTCAGAGCAGGTGCTGGTTTCACGCCAGCCATCGGCGTGACGAAAGCGTAGATCGACTCGCCTTTGATCGAATGTGGCGCACCAACGACGGCAGCTTCCGCGATCTGATCGTGCAATACCAAAGCACTTTCAATCTCTGCCGTACCGAGTCGATGGCCGGACACATTGATTACATCATCAACCCGTCCTGTAATCCAGTAATATCCATCGCGATCACGACGAGCTCCATCACCCGTAAAGTACTTACCAGGAAATCGACTGTAATAGGTGTCGACTACACGTTGATGATCACCGTAGACGGTTCGAATCTGGCCAGGCCAAGGCTGCAGCATTACAAGATTGCCGTAGGCTTCGTTTTCCTCAAGAATGTTTCCGGCGTCGTCTACGAGCGCGGGTCTGACACCGAAGAATGGCCGGGTAACGGAACCAGGTTTGAGTGCTGTAGCCCCAGGGAGCGGAGAAATCATGATGCCACCTGTTTCTGTCTGCCACCATGTGTCAGCAATAGGACATCTCCGATCTCCTACTATTCGATGATACCACTCCCATGCTTCAGGATTTATGGGTTCGCCAACTGTCCCCAATAGACGTAACGACTTGCGTGAAGTTTTGGTTACATATTCATCCCCTAGTGCCATGAGTTGTCGGATTGCTGTTGGGGCAGTGTAAAAGATGTTGACTCTGTACTTATCCACAACTTGCCAGAATCGCGATGCGTCCGGAAAGGTAGGTACCCCTTCGAACATCAGGGTCGTAGCTCCGTTAGCAAGAGGACCATATACGATGTAGGAGTGGCCGGTAATCCAACCGACATCAGCGGTGCACCAGTAAATGTCTTGCTCGTGATAGTCGAAAATGTATCTAAAGGTCAACGTTGCATGTAATAGATAACCCGCGGAACCGTGTTGAACACCTTTGGGTTTTCCCGTACTACCCGATGTATACAAGATGAACAGAGGATCTTCCGATTCGACTCGTTCGGGTTCGCAGTCTGCGTCTTGGCGGTCAACTAGTTCGTGATACCATACGTCGCGAGGTGCATTCCATTCGACATTTCCACCAGTACGCTGTACGGTTATTACGGTGTGGACATTGGGACAGTCTTGTAAAGCAGCGTCAGCGTTAGCTTTCAACGGGATGGTTTTTCCACCTCGTATGCCCTCGTCAGCAGTAATCAAAGTCTGACAGTCAGAGTCCAAAATTCGGTCGCGGAGAGAATTTGATGAAAACCCGCCGAATACAACGCTATGGAGCGCACCAATTCGCGCACAGGCTAACATTGCATATGCCGCCTCCGGAATCATTGGTAGATAAATACAGATTCTATCACCTTTTGATACACCGCGTTCTCGAAGGGCGTTGGAAAGTCGACAGACTTTGTGATACAGCTCTCGATAAGTTATGTGTTTGCTGTGTTGACTATCGTCGCCTTCCCAAATAATCGCGACCTGGTCGGCGCGCGTGTCGAGATGTCGGTCAATACAGTTGTAAGAAACATTGAGGATGCCGTCTCGAAACCAGTGAAATCGTCCTTCGGTGAAAGATGCTTCGCAGACTTGGTTGAAGCTCTGGAACCAATCGATGTTTGCTTCTGCTTGTTCTGCCCAAAATTCCTCAGGCTGTTCGATCGAACGACGATAGAGGGAATCGTATTTATCTTTATTGATATGGACGGATTCGACCAAATCCTCTGGAACCGGGTATGTTTCTGACACTTATGAGCTCTCCAAAAACGTTATATTTCGACGGGTCTAGACTTTTTTTATTTTACTAAGCAAGTCAGCTGTCGTCGCGGGTACATTTTGTGCCTCGCCGTGGTGTAAAAAACCATAGACATCGTCCGCTAATCGTTTTCCTGCTTCGACACCCCATTGGTCAAATGAATTTACATTCCAAAGATGACCTAGACAAGCGACTTTGTGTTCATAGAGCGAGATCAGAGCACCGAGATTAAAAGCATTGAGCTCATTTAAAACGAAAATTGTTGAGCCGTGCCTACCTTCAATATTCTTGAATCTTTGGTCGCTCGACACATGATTACCGGCAAACATCACTGTACTTTGTGCTACGGCGTTTGCTAGAATCCAGTCCTCGGTGCTCGAGCTGTCGTTCTGAGAGCTCACAGAGTGAGTGACAATGATATCGGCACTATACTTCCGAGTCCCCTGATGAAGCAGTTGATGGTATGCATGTTGTCCATCAGTCCCTACGCCACCCCAGACGATCGGACTAGTATGTTGGTTTATTGGTTCACCATCTCTGGAAGTGCTTTTACCATTACTCTCCATTTCGAGTTGTTGTAGGTATGCAGGTAAAAGTTGAAGGCGTGGATCGTATGGTAGAATCAAGTGCGATTCGGTTTCAAGTACATTTGTGTTCCAAACAGCGAGTAAAGCCAATTTGATGGCAAGATTGTGTGCGACATCTGCCGTTTCCAGTACGTGGTTATCCATCGCACGCGCGCCAGCAAGCAAGTCTTGGTACACGTCTTTGCCAAATGCGATAGCGATTGCGAGCCCCATAGCTGACCATAGTGAAAAACGACCACCGATTGAACTAGGAACTCGTAAAACAGTTTCGCTATTTGTTATATGCTCTGGATTGCTGGTCACGTGGATGAAGTGATTCCTAAAGTCTGCGTCCGGTGAAACACGTTCGTTCATCCATTGCCGAATAAAGCGAGCGTTATCGAGAGTCTCAAACGTTCCGTATGACTTGGATGCGATGATGAACAGCGTGGAATCGGGATCGAGCCCATCAAGAATTTCACTACGAGCTGCAGGATGTGTATTCGTTAAGAAGTGAAGACGTGGTCCTTGTCTGTGTACCAGTGCGCGGTAAACCAACTCTGGTCCGAGGTGTGATCCACCGATACCGACATTGACAACGTCAGTGAACGACTTTCCTGAATGCCCTCGCAAGGTACCATTGCGAATCTTTTCTGCAATCTTGAACATTGATTGAAATGGCTGGTCAGATGCGTGCAACGATCGTTGCTCGACATGATTCGCTGCTCTCGATTCAGTCTTGTTAACTAAATCACCACGGCTCATGCTTAGCAGAAATTGATGAACCCTACTGTTTACTGCTAATTGATCGAGTGAATTCTGAATGGGTTGATCAACGAGTTGGCGAGACCAGTCGATGAGTAAGTGTTCAACCTTTAGATGGGAATTGGTAAACCGCTTCGTATCGGCGAGTAATCGATTCAGATCTAAATCTGAAAATCGACGTGCGTGCGTTTCGAGATCTTGCCAGATATGATTGTTTTCGCTCGGATTGGTCACGCGCATCCAATGGGTATGTTGTCTATCAGTCTTGCGCGACCAAGGTAAGCAGCACCGAAGACTCGAAGATTGTTGCTGTTGTTGCTGGGATGATCGAGCGTGTTAGCATCTCTTACTGCAACGTAATCAGGTCGAAAACCACGAGTACTCAGTGTGTTCATCGCCTTCGCTTCCTCGGAGGAATAATCTGTGTTCCCAGTTTGAACACTGTCGCGGACGGAACATAGCTGTTGATAGAGTTGTGGCGCTAACCGCCGTTCGTTCTCGCTGAGGTACTGATTACGACTGGACAACGCGAGTTTGTCATGTGCGCGAATTGTTGGTACTCCGATCGTAACGATGGGGAAATTGAGGTCGAGAACTAGCTTTCGAATGATTGCTAATTGTTGCCAATCTTTTTCGCCGAAATAAGCTACATTGGGTTGTACTAAATTGAACAGTTTTGTTACGACCGTAGTCACTCCATTGAAGTGGCCGGGACGACTTTCACCACATAGGGTATTTCCGAGTTTGGGAACAATCGTTTTAGTCTGAAAAGCTTGACCCTGTGGGTACATAATTTCTGTGGTGGGACAGAACAGAATCTCTACTTCAAGTGTCTCAAGGACGTTTCGATCAGCATCAAACGTTTGCGGGTAGCTGTCGAGATCTTCGTTCGTACCAAACTGCAGTGGATTAACAAAGATGGTGGTAACCACTACATCACAATCATTCTTAGCGCGGCGAACTAGTTCTAAGTGACCTTCGTGAAGATTACCCATGGTTGGAACCATACCGATCTTAGCGTTTGGTCCATATCTCTTTAGTGTCTCCCGAAGTTCGTGGGGAGACTCAACGACTTTCACTTAGTCTCAACTAAAACTATGCTCGGCACTGGGAAACGAGCCAGAACGTACAGCTGCGGCATAAGCCTTAAACGCTCCACGAATTCCATCGGTACTTTCAGGGAGAAAGTTTTTTACAAACTTTGGCGTGCGAATGGTCGTAGGAGTAATTCCTAACATATCATGCATAACCATTATTTGACCATCTGTATCGGGACCAGCTCCGATGCCAATAACCGGAATTTGCAGTTTCTCCGTGATAGCTTTTGCTAATGCAACTGGGACGCATTCCAATAGTAACACAGACGCACCGGAATCTTCTAGGAGTTGCGCTTCTTTGAGCATGGTCGAGGCTTGATCGGGGTTTCTACCCTGTACTCGAAACCCACCGAGTCTGTTGATCGATTGGGGGGTGAGACCCATGTGCGTACAAACGGGTATGCCACGTTCAGCGAGCAAACGAGTACTTTCGGCGAGCCATGCACCACCTTCCAGTTTGACGATGTGTGCTCCTGCTCGCATTAATGCTGCGGCACTCTCTAAGCTCTGATTGGCTGAAGCGTAACTCATGAACGGCAGGTCTGCCATGATAAGACTCCCTCGGTTACCACGTCGTACACACTGCATGTGATAAACCATCTCTTCTATAGTCACCGGTAGCGTACTATCGTGTCCCTGGAGGACCATTCCCAGAGAATCACCCACAAGCAGGACTTCAATTCCGCTGGAACTAATCAGTTCAGCAAACAGCGCGTCGTAAGCGGTTAAACAAGCAAATTTTTGGCCTTTTTCTTTGCGTTTAGCGAGTGTTGTGATGGACACGGGAGTGTGGGCAGATTTGTTACTCATTGCAAAAATTCCGGGTGTTGTGTGGCTTGTTTACTGTGTGACGGCTACGATTTGTTTACTGACCTCACGCGGTCTTCGACGCCGTTTTGATCGACGTTTTCGCACAGGGGCTACTTCTTTGAGCATCTGCTCTTGTTCTGCCTCTGATACTTCTTGAATTTTAGTCCACCAACTCGCGATTTCTGGACTAGCTTCGCCAAGGCCGGCGCGCATACAAAGTAAGTCAAAACCCGCTCGAAAGCGCTTACGAGAAAGGACTTGTTTGCCGTTTCGTAGAGGGCGCTGCTCCAGTTTCGCTTGCAAACGCCAAGTCTCTATCACAAAGTCTCTTACATCAGCACGTAGCGCGATTCTTTGGGATGGAACCTCTAAAACTCGCTTTGCCGCCAAAATTTCGGCTTCACGGTCGTTGCGAATGTTTAGATCACGATAGTCGTGCCAATAGAAAGCGGCGAGCAGAAATGCGAAGCGTACCGGTTTGCATTGCTTTACTCGGTGATCCGTGTTTTTTAAAGCAGCTTGGCTTAACGCCTCTCGGGTGTCAATTTCCGGAAAGATGTATGACAAAAAGTTGTACTTTATGAAGTTGTTACAGAGCGCACGAGCATACCCATGCAGAAGCATTTTTTCTAGATCATAGCTCAAGCGGTGCGGCTCTAAATGTTCAAGCAAATCTCTTTGCGAGTGTAGCGATTGTGCAAGGTCTTCCGTGAGTTTCAAATCGAGCTTCGACACAAATCGTACGGCCCTAAGTATGCGGTGACAATCCTCCGAGAATCTTGTCTCAGGATCACCGATGCACCTTAGCTGTCCATATTTCAAGTCTCGGAGACCACCGACGAAATCAAAGATTACATTCTTTTCGACATCTAAGTACAGTGCATTGACCGTGAAATCGCGTAGTCGGTGATCTTGTTTCATCGTTCCAACTTGTTTCGGGCTACGTACTACTGAACGGGTGGGAACGGCAGGATCTATGTGATCTTTATTCCACTTGCGATATGTGGATATTTCAACGACGCCAATTTCACTCTTAACATGCACAATGCGAAACCTTCGACCGATGATTTGAGCTTGCTTAAATATTCGTCTAACTTGGAACGGCGTGGCACTCGTTACAACGTCAAAGTCTTTGGGTTTAATGTGAAGGAGGAGGTCGCGAACACACCCGCCTACAAGTTTTGCGTCGTATCCATTGTCGCGCAGCTTTTGCACAATGCGTCTGACCGATTTCGGTATTTGGGCCGTATCGATAAGGTTCTTGTGTCGTTTAAGTTTTGCCAAGGAGGAAACCTTCCCAGAAGTGGAAAGGTGTAATCTTCAGATTAATGTGAGAGCTGGGAAATCAAGAGTCCGAGCAGAATTGACTTCTGTCGCGAACTCTTGGACTTCCAACAGAGTAGGATGCACCGACAAGACTCCTTGGGATGCCATAGGACCTCATCGGTACACGCTATTCATTTACTAAGATGTGAGGTTAGCCAGAGACTCCCTGTGTGTCTTCGATTTCTGGTTCTGGCTCTACGAGGGATTCATCCATACCATAACGATTAACAAGAAACTCCTTTAACGCGGCCGGGCGAACGTGCTTCTTATAGATACACCCTTCCGAATCGACAAGATAACCCATCGGGATCCCCATCACACCATAACTAGTTGCGACCGGACCTTCCCAGTCTTTAAGTTCGCCGAGATTAGTCCACGGTAATTTGTGGTCTTCAAGACCTTCAATCCAGTCTTCCTTCTTGCTATCGATGGAGACTCCCACGATTTCAAAGTCTTCATCCTCATAAGCTGCATAGAGTTTTTTGAGTTCAGGAAAATCAGCGATACAGGGTCCACACCAAGAAGCCCAAAAATCAATCAGCACCAAATCCTTTTCGCCGAGTAGGTCATAGAGTGTTAAGTCCTCATCCGTCGCGTTCGCTAGTGTAAATTCAGGTACACGTTGACCTGGAATAAGAGCTGCACCGTTAGCTCTGGCAATGGCCGCCCAATTTATAAAGTCTATCTGCGGTGTGATTCTATTGGCGACGAATTCCTTGTCGAATTTCTCTACAAGTGATTGCCATCCTGCGAGTCTTTCTGCGTCGTCAGCATAAGGTCCTAGTGACATGGCGAGGTATTGAGCTAGTGAGTCATCGCTCTCTTCCACAATCGTTCTCAATGTCTTAGTGCGAATTTCTCTAGCTTGTTGTTGCAAGGCGAGGTACTTAGGTGTATCGCGTTGAATTGGTGAAATTGGTACTGGTTGTTGTGGATCATCTGCGATTGCGTCTTCGCAACCTTCTGCGGGCTCTACTGAATCGACAAGTTGAGTTGCGTCAATATCAGATTCTGTAGTATCTTCAGCATCGTCTTCTACATCGGCCGCTTCTTCATTGGTGGTTTCACTTTCTTCCTGTTCACTCTGCTTCGTCGTATCACCTTCTGCCAAGTTCGGGGGTTCGGGAGGATTTCTTGATAGTGCTAACTCAGAAGCCCAGGCATCAACTAGTTCGACGTACTCTTCACTTTGTTGCCAGCTCTCGATCAGCATGGCGTGATACCCTGAACCACTAGTAGCTGCTAATTCTTCAGTTTGACTTCCCAATTTGGAAATCTCAAACGTTCCTTCGGGTTCAAGAACCAAACTCAAGCTCCTATAGTAACTATCGCCCCTAATGGTAACAGTAGCTACAGATGGTTCTTCGACGACGCCTTCTATAAGAAACGAGTTGTTTTGTACCAACACCGGCCCCCAGTCTTGCCATTGACTGTTACCACTATCGTCAAAGATTTGTGTATACATCAATACGATCGTGTCGTCTGCAAGATTCTCTTCGAAGAAACCTAGATCTCCCGAAAATACGAATTTATTCTCTGAGTCCATAACTTGACTTGACGTACCAGCAAGCACGAATTGATCAGGACGGGGACTTGGATAGTCAATCAAAGCAACACTGACATCGTGTCCCGTTCCGATCAAGGTAGTGATCTCCATTGGATCGGTATCCTCAGAAACCTGCAAAGAGATCTTTACTTCGGTGGGTTCCAGAATTTCGGGTTCGTATTCGAAGCTACCCGTAAAAGTTTCTTCGTACAAAGTAACGGTTTCTGACTTTCCGTCGGCGTCGACTGTTTCGTAGGAAATGGTCAGTATTGAGTCGGACAAGTCTACGGGTTCAGCAGCTTCTTCGCTTGAACCATCTTCGACAGTGCCTGTTACTTCAGACACATCGGGAATCATGGAAACGATTTCACCGGTAATCTTGTTAGATGTTGATTCGTCGCTCTGATCGCAAGCAACAAATAGAGTCACTATGCACAGCAAACCGAAAGTTTTGAGTGCTGTTTTCATTTGTTAATCTCCTGTGTTCTTAGAGTTGAGATGTTTCTGTCACGAAACTATGCTTCAATGAAGGGGATTTAGCAGGTGTTTTAATGATTCCAACCTGAAATTTGGTCTTGCAGCTTAGACGTGTCGCCCTGTACATCCTCGCGTTTACGGACATTTTGAGACAAATAATTGTAATCAGGCTGTTCTATGGTATTAGTTTAAACCCTAACCGGTGTGTTTCAGTCAGAGATTTACTTCTTTCAATACCTAGAACACAAACACGCTACGAGCATGTGGTTCTAACGAAGTAGTTGGCTCACTAGATGAATTCAGCCTCGCATTTCCTCAAGTATAAGCCAAGGAGTAAAGTGAGAGAGGATTGTGCTGTATGAGTAAGAATGAAACTCGCGCGAGCTATCGTCTCGCGCGAATCATTCAATCGTTTGGTCGCGAGTCGCGATGAAGCAACTGCGTTATGGCATACCGATGACAGCCAGAATTCTCAATCAGTCATCGGTATGCGGGTCATAATTTATAAAAAAGTTGCTTAACTTGAGATTTCTGGTGTTTCTTCGGGTTCTTCTTCCGGTTCCACTAAAGACTCATCCAAGCCATAACGATCAACCAGAAAGTCTTTCAACTCGCTAGTGTGAATATTCTTTCGATAGATACACCCTTGGGAGTCAATCAAGAAAGTCGAAGGGATGAAGTTGATGCCATAGCTCTTTGAAACAGGGCTACCGTTATTGGCATCCTTGAGTTCACCGAGCTGTACCCAAGGTAGTTGATGATCTTCAACACCACCGGACCAATCCTCGAAATTGTTGTCGACAGACACACCGACGATTTCGAAGTTTTCGTCAGTATACGCTGCATGAAGTTTCTTCAACTCGGGGAAAGTCGCGATACAAGGACCGCACCAAGAAGCCCAGAAGTCAATCAGAACCATGTCCTTCGTTTTGGCCAGGTCGTAAAGCGAGACATCGTCACCGTCAAGACTTGCTAGTGTAAATGCGGGAACTTTTTGACCCGGCACCAGTGCTTCGTTGTTTAAGGTGCGAGTATGTACGAGTTCAATTCTCTCCAACTCTGGTGAGATGTAAGCAGCCACAAAGTCTGCATCAAACTTCTCGGCAAGAGCTCCCCACACTGCCAACGCTTCTTCCGCGTCTTCGTAAGGACTGAATATACCCATTTGCATAGCGAGTAACTGTGCGTTTGGATCTTTGTGATTCTTAGCGATGTCCTGTAACTTCTCAGTCTGGAAAGCTGCTGCTTCCATTCTCAACGTATACCACTGCGGATATTCATATGATGGCGTTTGAGCTACTGGTTCAGTTTCTTCTTCCTGTGCAACCGCATCCTCGCAGCCTTCCACCGGTTCGATAGCGTCGACAAGTTCAACACTGTCAACTTCCGCGTCTGCATCGCTGTCGTCTTCTTCGCTAGCCACTTCTTCCTCGGTATCAGATGTGGTTTCATCCTCCGCCTCGTCAGAACTATCTGCTGGTTCGTCTGGCGCGTTGCGGGCTCGCTCCTGCTCAGAAGTCCACGCTTCTACCATTGCAATGTACTCGTCGCTCTGTTGCCAGCTTTCGATTAATTGAGCATGGTATCCCTTACCACTCACAACTGATACTTCTTGTGTCTGGTTTCCTAACTTTGCAACTGTGAGTTCGCCCTGGGGTTCCAAAATGATTCGAGCGGTAGTGTTTAGAAAACTACTTTGATTACGTAGATACAGAGTAGCTGTTAAAGGTCGGTCGATGTCGCCTTCAATCACGAACGAACCATCCTCGACCAAAACAGGTCCCCATTGTTTTCCTTGTCGTTGGCCTTCAGAGTTGACAAACGTTGCCCACACGAATGCTGATGTAGTATGCAGGGAATCGTTTTCTATAAAACTGAGATCTCCAGTTACCGCAAACTTGTTCTCTGAATTAAGAACTTGATTACTCGATCCAAAAACAAGAAATTCATCTCTTGGGCCAGGATGGTCGACATATACGAGGCGAACGTCCGAACCGGAGTCCATAACCGTGTTTATCGTCATAGGATCGCTTTCTTCGGTAATCTTGAGCGAAATCGAAACTTCGGTAGGTTCGGAGAAAAGGAAGGGTTGATCGCCGATTTGAAGGAGATGTATGAAGTGTTCTTCGTACGATCCCTCATAGAGCGTTTGGGTTTCAGCCTCTCCATCTGAGTTGGTTGTTTCGTAAGAAATAGTTAACACTGCTTTGGAAAAATCTACAGGTTCAATTGACGGTGCTTCTGCAGCAGCAGCTTCGGTCTTGCTTTCTGGTTCAATTGAAATGAATTCGCTCGAAACAATGCTAAAAGCATCCGGGTGACCTGCATTGCTCACGGCAACTAGTGCGAAGGCACAAAACAGGCTAAGGATTTTTTGAAAATTATTCATGGATCAATTTCCTCGCGAAAATGTTTAGTGATCTGGGTAGCTCAACGGTTCAAGAGCTCGGACGAAGGAAGAGTCGCTATAGCATGTCACCTGTTTCGAGTGACTGTGGTGTACGCTGTCTACCTCCGTAGCGTAACACCATTTTAATTGATTACGTTATCTGTAGATTCTAATATGAAGTGCCCTCAAGGTACCTATAGCACTCTAGGTAGTTAATACTGTTTAAGGTAGCACTGCTCCGGAGGGTCAACATTCAATCAAGGCTATCGTCTGAGTCGTAGGTAGTGTTGATTTGGGTACTCTCTATTCATCTGAAGAGTAGGAATAACCCTTGGCCACGCGCAAAACCGACGTTCGATGGCCAACGCCGACCGAGTCGTCAGACCGTGCGGGTCTGGTAGGAATTCGTTCAGATGCTCCGACAACGTCTGCGCAAACTATCTCCCAAACCCTATCATGAGCCTAAGACTCAAATTGATGTTCAAGCAAGCTTAAGTTGCTCCTGACTCGACGAACTGTTGCATCGCGATCGGCACCAAGGTGGAGACCTCTACACATGTCAGCTATGCCGCGGACGAAAAAATCGCAAACGTCTTTCCCCTTGTACCAGTAGCAGCAAGTCGCTAGTAGATGTTTGAGGAAGCAAAAAGAGTGCGTAGCGCGCGAGTGTTCAACCACCCACGCGCGCTACGCACTCACTTAAATCAATAAAAACGTACCGCAGAGCGGTACATTCAATATATTAGCTGGATACCTCTTGTGTATCGTCGGTCTCTACTTCCGGCTCTTCTAACGACTCATCCATGCCATAACGGTCGACGAGGAATTCTTTCAGAGCTGCAGGTCGGATGTTCTTTTTGTAAATACAACCCTGCGAATCGACAAGAAACCCCTTGGGAATAGCGTTCACGCCATACATCGTAGACACTGGACCTTCCCAGCCCTTCACTTCGCCGAGGTTGATCCAAGGTAGTTCATGTTCGTCAACACCACCTAGCCAATCTTCGTCAGTGCTGTCGATAGACACGCCAACGATTTCGAAGTCTTCGTCTGTGTAAGCAGCGTGGAGTTTCTTGAGTTCGGGGAAGTCAGCGATGCAGGGTCCGCACCAAGATGCCCAAAAATCGATTAAGACGATGTCGTTATCAGCTAACAGACTGTAGAGCGATCGGTCTTCACCGTCGTAATCTGCCAATGTAAACTCTGGTACTTTTTGACCAGGTATCAATACTGCATCGTTATTCAGGACCGTGACATATTGGTTGAGTCGTTCAATTTTCGGATTTAGATTGGACTCAACGAATTGCTCGTCGAATTCATCAACAAGCGATTGCAGGGCATCGAGTTCCGACTTGGGATCGTAATAACCATACGGGCTAAATTCGAGAGCTAAATAGCGCGCCATCGGATCGTCATCGCCTTCAGCAACTTCTTTTAACTTGTCGTTTTTGAATGCGACCGCTTTTTGTTGTAATTGGTAGTACTGTGGAGGTGTGTAGGACGAATCAGGGATATCACTATCTTGCGCTACTGCATCTTCACAACCCTCTGCGGGTGTGAGAGTCTCGACAACATCTTCCGACTCGGAAGAGTCTTCGGAGTCAGTATCGCTCTCTGCTACATCGGAGTCTTCTTCGTCTGCTACTTCGGGTTCCGGTTCCCCAGCCTCCCAGCGTTCAACGAATTGGTCGTATTCGGTTGCATAAGCTTCGATCATAGAGATGTATTTGCTGTCTTGTTGCCAACTCTCAACAAGCTTGCGGTGGTATCCGCTTCCACTGGTTACACTGAGCTCTTGAATTTGGTTTCCTAACTGTGATACGACAAGATTTGTTTGCGGTTCGAGAATAATTGAAGCATTAGCGTAATAATTGGCACTGTCGTTTATCCACATTCGTGCCATCATAGGACCGTCAACATCTCCTTGAATCATGAACGAGTCGTTCTTTAATAGCACTGGTCCCCAAGATTTAAATTGGCGTTGGCCTTCGTCATCGAAGTACATAACGTCCACAAACACGGTTGCCACGCTCGAAATATCGGGTCCGAGAAAACTCAAGTCTCCCGACAAGGTAAACTGATTCTCCGGATTCATCACTTGATTTGTAGCGCCTACCAGTACAAACTGGTCCCGCGGACCTGGTCGGTCTATATACGCAAAGCGAACGTCAGAATCTGTTCCGATCACGGCGTTTATTGTCATAGGTTCGCTATCTTCGGTGAGATGCAGTGAAATTTTGACATCGGTAGGTTCTGACACTTGAACCACATTCGCAAAGTTTTCTTGGTAAGGACCGTCGTACAGCATGACTGTTTCCGATTCGCCCTCAGCGTTGGTTGTTTCATATGAAACGGTCAGAGTTGCTTCCGACAGGTCAACCGGTTCGAGTGCTGGATCCTCTGTAGGAGTAACTTCAATTTCAGCCTCGGCGTCGTCTTCAGACTGAGCGGTTTCTCCTTCTTTAGCTTCCGGTTCTATCGTAATAAGTTCTCCGGTAATTTTGTAAGGCATAGATGTGCTTGCATGGCTACATACGGCCACGAATGCGAAAATGCATGATAGACCGAGAACTTTCAAAAAATTGTTCATGGATCAATTTCCTCTTAAGAATTAGTGATCTGGGTAGCTCGCTTGTTCAGGCGAGGATGGAGATAGGACGAATCGAGCATTTCGATCTTTTATGGAAAGACTTGCCAGTCCCGTTCCAACCTCCAACAGGGAAAGTTATTTTATTGATTGCGTTAAAGTCTTGAACTCGTTTCTGGAGCTCAATAACCTATCTACCGCAGTCAATACGCAATTGTTGAATTTGCGATCGTGCTTCATAGCACCATCACAACTAAAAAGCTTTTTTAATTGCGTGTGGTGAACTACAGTTGGTCAGTAGAGAACATGCGACAAACTAGAAATTTCTCGGTGTTCAACCAAAAACTAGTAAAGATTGAAGCTCAGTCTGTCAATCGTTTGTGCAGTGCTATTGACCTAGCTGACGTTCGCGTAATTCATCGCGTTCTTTACAGTCGATACACTTCGTGACTATTGGTCTTGCCTCCAATCGACGAATTGGAATCTCGCAACCGCATGCTTCGCAGTATCCGTAGGACCCAGTTTTCAGACAGTCGATGGCGCGATTGATTTTTCTAACTAGTTGGCTCTCCCGATCCCTAGTCCGAAGTTGATTGTGAAAAACCCCTTCGTTGGTTCCCTGATCTAAGGGATCTGGAAGATTGCTTGCGTCATTCTCCTGTAATTGACTAGCTCTATCGGCTTCTTCTGATAGCAACTTTTCTTTCGCCCGCGTAAGTATGTCCATAAAGTGGTCTTGTTGTGCACCGGACATGAACAAGTCGCTATTAGTTAATTGATAAGGCTTGTAGTAGATTCCTTGAAAACCAATGACATAATCATCTGTAGTCATATCCACAGGATGACGAACGACTGATGGTGCTACGGTTTTCGCTCGCGTCTTACGTGGTTTTCTCTTCACCCGAGGTGAGGTTTTCGTCTGTGCAGTTGCCTTCTCTACACGATCTTTCGGCTTGGTCTCACTCTTCTTCTGAGGTGTTCGCTTTCTTGTCTTGCTTGTGCTTTTCTTGGGTGTGGTGTCTGCTTGGGTACTTTCAGGCTTTGCGAGTGTAGGATC
The DNA here is from genome assembly GCA_011525295.1 of Pseudomonadales bacterium. Taxonomy (GTDB): domain Bacteria; phylum Pseudomonadota; class Gammaproteobacteria; order Pseudomonadales; family Azotimanducaceae; genus Bin55. The sequence goes on from WTGV01000025.1 coordinate 63,918, forward strand.
AGAAATTACCTTAGATGTTCGTGATTGTCTTTGGTTCTTGCGAACAGTAGATTTCTTAGTTGGCTGTGCTTCAGCTTGACGAGCCGAGCTTTGAATGCTTTTGGTGCTACGTTTTTTGCTAGACTTCTTCGTAACGCCACGTGTTTGCAAATTTTTAGTGTCAGTAGTCTCTTTTTTGCGTTGCGGAGTCGTTCGAGAACGCGCTTCCTTTTTCACTCTACCAGCTAAAATTTTGGAGTCGGCAACTTTGGCTTGAGGTTTCGAATTTTCTCGTTCGCCAATACGGGCTACTACGGACTGCGCAACAACTTCGGTAGCAGCATCTACGTTTGGCGTGCGCCGATGTACAACTCGAGTTCTGCGTCTAGGACTTCTATTTTTCGGTAGGGTACTTTTCAGCTGTTGTTTGTCTCTCGAGACACCCGACACATCTAGAGAACCCAAAATTTGTTCATCCTTTTTAGAAGATTTGCGATCTGTCATGTTTGGACTTGAGAACTGAGCGTAGTTTAGATGGTTGACCAAAAAATAAGGCACGGAATTTTACAAATTTATTTACCGTGAAATTTGGCTGCACACTTCAAGAAGGAATCTTTTTACGGCGATACAAGAGATTCTTCGTTGACATTGCTACACCAGAGGGATTGGAACTGACAGTACACTGCGCGAATACTGGCTCGATGACTGGTTGTAGTACGCCAGGCAATCGAATTTGGTACTCAACCATCCCGAATCCAAAGCGAAAATTGAAGCATTCAATCGAACTTGTCGAGACAGACGAAAGACACCTAGTGTGCGTAAACACGGCCCGGGCTAATCAATTAGTGTCAGAAATCTTGGATCATAAACTCGTTCACCAGGTGTCAGAGAGTGAACAATTTCGACGCGAGGTCACCATTCCAGAAGAAAAGGGTCGTTTTGATTTTGGAAATGAGACCACGGTGATCGAAGTGAAGAGTGTGACTTGGGGCAGCGGAGGTATCGGTCGATTTCCCGATGCCCCGAGTTCGCGAGCCACGCGACACGTACAAGCACTCCGATCATTATCAAAGCAGGGCTATAACGCGATTCTCATCTTTGCTGTGTTGCACACTGGAATTAAAACGGTAACCGTTGCTTCAGAGGTTGACGTCGACTACGCGAACGCCATGAGGCAAGCGCTGAATGAAAACGTTAAAGTTTTCGCGTACCGTTGGAAGTTATCCCCCGTTGAGATGACGTTAGATCGAGAAATTCCGTTTTACGTTGAATCGTCGTGAAAGGCGCGCCACAATTCACGATACGCGGTGATGGAACTTAGTCGAGCACCGATTTGAGTCACTATTTTTGATGCAGCCAAATTTGCGAACCGGGCGCAGCGATCGTTTTTCCAACCGTTGACTACTCCGGTCAGATACGCTCCAGCGAACATGTCCCCGGCACCATTTGAATCCAGAGGAGACTGTGGGAACCCCATGACTCGCAGGGGAGACTGACCTCGTTCTAGAACGATACATCCTGCTTCTGAAAGAGTGATAACGCAGAGTCGCGCAATGGACAGCAGAGGTTCGTAGGTCGCTTCAACAGTATCGACATTACACCACGCAAGAGCTTCTTCAACATTGCAGAACACCAGATCAAGCTCTGGCGCGACGATATACTCAAGGGCACTTTTGAAATTTTGTACTATCGACACATCCGCGAGCGTCAAGCAAGTACGAACTCCGGCGTCGCGAGCTCTGCTAATGACGGTTCTTGCTGCGTCTCTGCCGGTTCGCGAACTCGCAAGATATCCCTCCACATAAACGAGCTCAGCGCTTTGGATCTTTGGAGAGGGGAGTTCGCTCAATTCAAACGAGTCGGCGATACCGATGCTGGTATTCATACTGCGTTCGCCATCGGGTGTAACAAAAATCAAACACTGTCCAGAGTCTCCGTGTGCAGTCGGTCGGGGAGGTAATGTGTCAATACCTACATGGTTCAATTCTTGAATGAACGCCATCCCAACATCGTCGTTCGCTACAACTCCTGCGAAAAAGTTGCGACAACCAAATCCTTGAGCCGCGTAGATCGCATTTGCGACGGAACCTCCAGCACTCACATCATCCGGTGTACCACTCACGGAATTGATCAATTCGCCTCTTCGCGCAGAATCGATCAGAGTCATGCGACCCTTTAGAACTTTGTTGTGAGCGAGAAACTCTTCTGGAACTTGATATTCAGTGTCAAGTAAGGCGTTACCGATGCCAAAGAGATGGTAGTCTCTAGTCACAACTGACCAAACACTTCATCGAAAGCGGCCAAAGTTTGATCTATTTCCCTTGTTGTATGACTCCCGCTGACGAATGCGCACTCATACGCTGACGGTGCAAAGTAAATGCCTCGACTGAGCATTTCGTGAAAAAACTGTGCATATCTCTTCGAATCACAATTTTCGACGTCTTGGTAGTTTGACACACTTGATTGCTTTGTAAAGTAAAAACTGAACATCCCGCATACTGAATTGATACAAAGATCGATGCTGTGTTTGTTAGCTAAGTCTCGAATCCCATCCGTGAAGTAACTCGTCTGTGCTTCGAGCTTTTCGTGGAAATCGGTTTCGAGCGAATCGAGTAGAGCGAGTCCTCCGGCCATCGCAAGTGGATTACCCGATAGTGTTCCGGACTGATAGACAGGTCCTATTGGCGCGAGTTGATCCATGAGTTCTGCGGAACCACCAAAAGCACCAACGGGTAACCCACCACCAACGACTTTACCCAACGTCGTCAGGTCTGGCGTGACTTCGTACACTTTTTGCGCGCCACCACGAGCGACTCGGAAACCAGTCATGACTTCATCGAAAATTAGCAAACTTCCGTGTTGCGTCGTTTGTGTTCTCAGTTCTTCCAGAAAACCCGTGACGGGCGGGATGCATCCCATGTTTCCAGCTATCGGTTCCACGATCACTGCTGCAATCTCAGTTCCAAATTGCGTAAATGCTTCACGAACTGCCTCAACATCGTTGTAGGGGAGAGACAGCGTTTGTTGTGCGAGTGCTGAGGGTACTCCCGGGGAATCGGGAAGTCCTAAAGTTAAGACACCGGAACCTGCTTGGACGAGTAAGGAATCTGCATGCCCATGAAAGCAACCAGTAAACTTCAATATGCGATCGCGATTGGTGATTCCTCGTGCTAATCGAATTACTGACATTGTTGCTTCAGTGCCCGAGTTTACCATCCTGACTTTCTCTATCGACGGAACGCTAGAAACCAACAGGTTTGCCAACTCTAACTCAAGCAAGCACGGGGCACCAAAGCTGGTAGCTTTTTGAGCTTGTGCTGCCACAGCTTGTACTACCGGAGCAAAGCTATAACCCTGGAGCATAGGTCCCCACGACGCAACGTAATCGACGTACTTGTTCCCGTCGAGATCAAAAAGAAATGGACCTTGTCCTGACTCAAAGAACACTGGGGTACCTCCAACACCTTTAAACGCCCTTACTGGCGAATTTACACCGCCTGGGATCAGTTGCAAGGCGCGTTGATACGCGTCAGCACTTCGTTTGTGCATTGGGTCTTTCCTTCAAGAATATCAGAGGACTATTGGTCAAATTGGCTTAATAACGGCCAAGATTAGGATCAACACTAGAACTACAGTAGGGACTTCATTGAACCAGCGATAGAAGGTATGGGGACGTGAATTTTGATTACTGGCAAACTGTTTGCGAAAGCGCGAACATAAGCCTTGATACCCAAACAGCACTACTACCAAGGTTACTTTCACCCAATACCAAATCTCGGTTACATACGCCTCCCAAGCTAGGGACGACAGCAGAACCCCCAACACAAGCGTGAGTATCGAAGAGGGCAACAGAATTCCAAAATACAAACGGCGTTCCATCACTTCGAATCGAGTCAAGCTCGTAGCGTCGGTACTTTCGGCGTGGTACACGAACAATCGAGGAAGGTAAAACAAAGCTGCAAACCACGTTACTACAAAAGTGAGATGGAGCACTTTTAACCAAAGGTACAAGTTACCCAATGTCGAACCACTTGATAATCATTTGACGCGTACATATTAAGAACCAACGAGGTTCGCAACTGTTGCACATACAGATTGGATGTAGGATTTCTAGTTGCACAAGTGGTGAAAGGGTGCCATTGAACACCTATTGAGTCCAGAACATTCGGGGCGCATATGACATAGAAACCTCTATCGTCAGGCATCACTCCACAAGTTGAATGCTACAACATTCGCGCAAGTACAGTCAAATATAATTTTTTCAATGACAACTACTGACATTCAATTCTCCTCTCGCGCCGCCGCTAAGGTAGCCGAATTGATCCAAGAGGAAGGAATTCCAGAATTACATCTTCGTGTCTTTGTCACTGGAGGTGGATGTAGCGGTTTTTCTTATGGCTTTACTTTCGATGAAAGTGTCGAGGTAGACGACTCGGTGGTGGTTCAAGACGGAATCAAAATGATTGTTGATTCAATGAGCTATCCCTATCTAGTCGGATCGCAAATCGACTATAAAGAAGATCTTCAGGGGTCGCAGTTTGTCGTGACTAACCCGAACGCAACGAACACGTGTGGTTGTGGAAATTCCTTCACTATTTAAGGGACTTCCGTAGATAACTTGACAAGCTAGCCACGAAGATTTCTTGACAGTTCATCGGGTCTGTAACCAGAACGCCCTCCTTGTCCAATCGCCCGAGTCCCTGTACCATTTCGCGTTAACTTGTCGACAGACGAGGAAACGCAATTCGGT
>WTGV01000036.1 GCA_011525295.1 Pseudomonadales bacterium
GTATTAAACGATATGTTATGCCTCTATACGACATAGTCCTATTATAATTGGTGTGCAGTTTCGTATATAAGTCCCCAAATTTTCTATCTGCTGCCATTGTCGTAGGTGTTAACAGCAAGCTGAGCCAAACCAGCAAAAGAGCAGTGAGCACGGTTTTCATCGAGTCTCTCCTAGTAGTATTCTGATCGATTACTCGACCAGAGTGATTTCTCGGAGGCATCTTGGTCCGTGATAGACTAATCCAGTATATAGTTGAATCAAGTCTGCACCTGCTTCGCGCATCTTCGTGGCCGAGGCTACATCCCAGATTCCACCACATCCAACTAATAGAAATCCTTCTCCCAAAAAACTCCTCGCTTGACGGACACAGTTCAACGCCAAAGGGAACAGCGGACGACCGCTGAGGCCACCCTTATATTGCTCACCATTCTCATTTGGTCTGGTCGTCGTAGTATTTGTCGCGATAATGCCGTCGATACCTTCGGATCGAACTGTGGTACAGACACCCTCGAGTTCCTGTTCAGATAGATCTGGCGAGATTTTTGCAAGCAGCAACGTACGCTTTTGGTTATTCGTAGTTGAAGAATCTCTTAAACGAACTAATCGCGCGAGTAAGTTCTGTACGTATTGCATTCCTTGTAGTTCGCGTACTCCTGGAGTATTGGGCGACGAAATGTTGATCGTCACGAAATCGACCAATGAATTAGCTCGTACGAAGCAATATTCGTAGTCATCGATCGCTTGCTCCAACGGTGTGTCGAAGTTTTTGCCAATGTTAATACCGATAGGCACGCACACACGAGGTTTTTCATTAACGATTTTTCGAATGAGGGCATCTATTCCTTGGTTATTGAAGCCTAAGCGATTTATCAATGCAAACTCATTCTTCAAACGAAAGACCCGAGGTCGTGAATTACCTTGCTGCCCACGCGGGGTTACCGCCCCCAATTCCAAAAATCCAAAATTGAATTTCGACAGCCCACGAATAGCGACACCGTCTTTATCAAAGCCCGCAGCTAAACCAACGCGATTGACGACGTGCAACCCACCGACGTCAATGGTGCTACTGACTGTGTTCCTTTTCGCAGGTAAGTAACCGTACCATCGTAGAGCGTTTAGAGTCAATTGATGTGCCCATTCTGGCGGTAGCGAAAACAGGATTGGACGGAGAAGTTCGTATATATTCACAATGCGATGAACAATTCTAAAGAGACACAAGAACACTACGATTACCGTACAGCACTTGGGGGTTGTCCGTTCTCGCTAGAATCGTATTTTTATTTTCTCCTAATTTGTAAGGTTTTTGACTTTGGAATCACTACTAAAACGAACTATCAGCGTCAATGATTGGCTAAATACGCGCATTGTCGGCCAAGAACTACTGACGCGCCGTTTGATTATGGCACTTCTACTTGGAGGGCATCTCTTGGTGGAAGGTGCACCGGGCCTAGCGAAGACTAGGGCGGTCAAAGAACTTGCACGAGGAGTTCAAGCTGAATTTCATCGTATTCAGTTCACGCCAGATCTGCTCCCAAGTGATGTAACTGGAACAGAAGTCTATCGGCCCGAAGCAGGAACTTTCGAATTCAAACAGGGTCCGATATTTCATAACGTCTTACTTGCGGATGAAGTAAACCGAGCACCTGCAAAAGTTCAGTCCGCATTACTTGAAGGAATGGCAGAACACCAAGTAACACAAGGTCGCGAGACGTATCGACTTCCTGACTTGTTTTTAGTGATGGCTACACAAAATCCAATCGAACAAGAAGGTACCTATCCATTGCCTGAAGCACAACTAGATCGATTTTTGATGCACGTTCGCATCGGCTACCCGCCCCCATTACAAGAGTTAGAAATTTTGCAAATCGCACGCGACGAAGTGTTGCAAAAAGACACACCTCCACCAGTTGTACTACATCAGGATGAGATCTTTGAAGCTCGCCGTCAGATATCGGAACTACACATGGCAAGCGCTATGGAAAAGTATATTGTCGCGCTCGTCGTTCACACACGAACTGAATTGTCAGGCGTTGAGTATGGCGGCAGCCCCCGAGCCACAATCTCTTTGGATCAAGGTGCCCGCGCTAGTGCTTGGTTGGATGGTCGCGACTACGTGTCTCCAGAGGATGTTCAAAGTGTCCTACATGACGTACTACGACATCGAATCATCCTCTCATACGAATCGGAAGCTCAAGGGCGTACACCAGATGCAGCAATCGACGAAACACTGAACGCCGTACCGGTACCTTAGGCACTATGGCTCAGCTGACAGGCGCGTATGTTACGATCAACGATTTAGTCAGCTTGACCGCAGCACACGGTAAAGTACGAAAGCGAAAACGAAAAGCGCGAAAGCTAACTGGGGACAGATTCTCGCGCCAACGAGGACGCGGAGTCGATTTTGAAGAAGTCCGCCTGTACCAACCTGGCGACGATGTTCGTAATATCGACTGGAATGTCACTGCCCGCAAGAACGAACCCCACACGAAAGTTTTTACCGAAGAGCGCGAAAAACCTACACTTGTGGTTGTAGATCAAACGGCCACGATGTTCTTTGGTTCAAAACTTCGACTCAAAAGTGTCGTAGCTGCCGAGATCGCTGCCAGACTAGCCTGGGTTACATTGGCACAACACGATCGTGTGGGCGGAGTCGTGTTTGGCGAAGACGGTACTATGACGACTAAACCGTTGCGCAATAGTCGATCCGTTGTCAAACTTCTGCGCGATGTTGCTACTGCAAACCAGGCCCTAAAAGTGAACAACCTCCAACAGACAAAAGAACGACTCTGGGAAAGCATGATCACGCATCTGCAATGTGCCGCACCTCATCATCACCGAATCATCGTTATTAGCGATTTCAAAAACATTAGTCAAAATGCTATACAGGAGCTGATGCATCGAGGCCGCCATAACGAGTTGCAAGTCTTTCATGTCTATGATGAACTCGAAGTTAATCTGCCTCCGGCTAATCAATATACAGTAACTTCTACATCGAATACAATTGAATTTGACAGCACCGGAAACACCACAAAACGGGAGTACGCACGACGGTTCGAAGTACGCATGGATCGTTTGAAAACTTTTTGCGTTCAGAATCTTGTGGCGTTTGAGTCGTTATCAACTACAGAGAACCTAGACTATCTCTCATTAGAACGGTAATATGCCCACCGATTTAATTCAACAATTGCGCGACATACACGAGCCTGCCGCACCAGGTTTTTGGCCATTATCAATCTCCTGGTGGGTTCTTTTTAGCGTCGTTTTTGTGCTTCTGATTTGCTCTGTAGTTTGGATAGTTTGGCGTAACCATCGTCTCGCGCCGTATAAGCGTATTAGGAATATGGCTCGGGACCTAACACAACAACGTGAAGCAGGTGTAATTGATGCGCTCAGCTATGCGTCGGGCATCAATTTAATCTTCAAGGAACTGTTGGTGGACATCGAGAGTCGAACTGAGTCAACTACTGCCTTTGGTACCACTTGGCAAGATTTGTTAGCTGATAGATTCAACGAACAGGCTTTTATTTCCGGCCCAGGTGCGTGCCTTGGAAACGCCCGTTTCGTCGGTAGTTCTTTTTCGGACGATGGGCTGCCTAAATTAGTTCACAACACACTATTACGTGTTAAACCGTCGAAGGAACTCGTCAATGCTTGAGTTTCTATGGCCGTGGGCATTTCTGCTTCTCATAGCACTCCCCGTTCTACGTCTCACTCTCCCGCGAAAAAGCAATCCGCAAACTGCCCTGACGGTACCAAACGTCGATGACTTTCGTTTCAAAGACCAATTACGAAGCATGTTGGTTTCCGGACGTCGATGGTGGCGTTTGTTATTGGTGCTGCTTGCGATCACCGCCATTGTGACTGCCCTAGCGCGTCCTCAATGGAGCGGCGAACCTGTGCCACTTCCAACCGAAGGAAGAGATATGTTCCTCGCGATTGACATCTCTCAGAGTATGCAACAGACGGACATGCGATTGAACGGCAGAGAAGCAACTAGATTAACGGCGTTGAAGCATGTCGTTGAACCGTTTATTGAAGAACGTGAGGGAGACCGGTTGGGTCTTATCGTCTTCGGTACTGGCGCATATGTTTACGTACCGCTGACTGCAGATATAAAAACTGTGAACCGACTATTGCAAGAAACACCGGTTGGGATCGCGGGTGGTCAAACTGCAATCGGAGATACTCTAGGCTTAGCGGTCAAGAGATTGCTTGATCGACCTATTGACCATCGAATTTTGATTTTGATGACCGACGGTTCGCACAATTCGGGAGTTTTGACGCCTGAGGAAGCTATTGATCTAGCGATAGAAGCAAATGTTCGAGTTCACACTATTGGACTAGGCTCGGAACGCGGAAACCGTAACTACTCTGGTTTTAATCGCTATTATCGCCGACAATCTTTCATGGACACCGAGAACTTAGAGAACATCGCGAGCAAAACTGGTGGTCAATTCTTCCGTGCTACTGACACCAATTCTCTAGAACGTGTCTACGAGCAAATTATGTTACTAGAACCCGTGGTACAGGATCCGGAAACATTACGTCCAGTCAAGTCGCTCGTACATTGGCCTCTGTTGTTGGCATCTATTCTCTTCAGCTATCTGTGGTGGAGTCGACGATGAACTTCGTACGAGAGCTTATCGGCAATTTCCATTTCATCCGTCCATGGTGGTTGCTTGGGTGTTTATTTATACCAGTCATCTACTTGCTACGTAGACATGCTAAGAGGAGTAAAAGCGGGTGGGATACCGTAGTCGCGCCTGAACTTTTAAATGTATTAATCCCCGAGCGAGCGCAACAACAACTTCGTCGGTGGTTTGACGTGCTTGTTGCAAGTGCACTACTGATCGCTTGTTTCGCAATGGCTGGTCCAACTTGGAAACAAATCCCACTACCTGTCGAACAGCAACGCGATGACTTGGTATTGATCCTGGATTGTTCGACTAGCATGTATGCAGAAGACATCGCACCATCGAGGCTACTTCATGCGAAACAGAAAATTACCGACATATTGCGAAACCGGAACGAAGGACGAACAGCGTTAGTAGTCTACGCAGGAGACGCCCATATAGTCACTCCTCTCACGCACGATGTTGAGACAGTCCAACACTTGCTCGCGTCAGTTGAACCTCGAATAATGCCGATCCCTGGGAGTAACCCAGATCATGCTTTAGAACTTTCGTGGGAATTGCTCGAACAAGGTGCTAATGGACATGGACGAATCTTAGTAATTACGGACAGTGTCGACGAGGAGCTCGAGTTTGATAGACCAACACAGAGCGGAGTTGAAGTGCACTTTCTAGGTGTTGGAACAGAAACCGGAGCACCGATACCTGAACCTGACCTCGAGGGTGTGCAACGTTTTATGCAGGATAGTAATGAGCGTCTGATCGTGCCAAAGCTACATGAGGATTTGGTGCGTGCTAGGATTCGACCGGTTGATGGCAAATACCATTCATTAAATATCGATAATTCAGACATCCAGCGCTTTTACAGTGGTGCATGGTCGAGTGGAAATAAACTAGAACGTCTTGAAGACCGATCTTACGACACGTGGCACGACGCAGGCTATCTGTTCGTGATTCCTTTGGTGGTGCTGGCTTTTTTCTCAATTCGTCGTGGCGTACTCGTGGCACTATTACTTGTCGTTGCTACCGACACGCATGCAAACTGGTTTGAAGACTTGTGGAAAAATGATGATCAGCGGGCGTACGATGAGTTGCAAGAGGACAATCCAGAAGCCGCGGAAACGCTATTCAAAGACCCAGAGTGGCAGGCAGTGTCCAAGTACCGAAGCGGGAACTACGATGGTGCGGCCGAGATGTTTGTCACTGACGAAGACATTCGCTCGCGATATAACCTAGGAAATTCCCTTGCATTGTCAGGACAGATAGCCGAAGCGATAGAGACTTACGACCAAGTGTTGGAACAAGATCCAGACCATGAAGACGCGCGCTACAATCGAGATCTACTCGACCAATTGATGCAACAAATGATGCAACAAGCGGGTGAAGGGGATCCAAATGAATCTCAACCACAACCCGGAGAGGGTAACGAAGGTATGCCTCAAGACGATCCTTCGACGAACCCTGAAGGCCTACCAGAAGAGAGTGACCAACCACTACCCGGTGAAGGGGAAGAATCCGATTTAGAAGAACTACAAGCGATGCCCGATAATGCTTTGTCCAACGAAGAACTAGAAGCGAACGACACATTGGAACGAACGCTACGTCGTGTTCCTGACGAACCAGGCAGTCTGTTACGAAATAAATTTCTGTCAGAAACACGTAGAAGATTTGATTCGGGGGAACTCGATATCAACCGAATACGACAGCAACAAAGATGGTAAAAAAACTCTTTACTACCGCGATACTGGTTGCCACAATCCCAATTGTTGCGGAGCTAACCGTCAATCTCAGTCAGAATGAAATTTCGGTGATTCAAAGGGTTACTCTGACGATTCGATTGGATGGCATACCACCCCGGGACGAACCTGACTTTTCTGCGTTGGAAGATGACTTTGAAGTCCACATCAGTAGTGTCAGGGATCAGAGACTGGTAAACAACCAATACAGCTCTTCCAAAACTTGGACACTAGTTTTAAAACCGAAGCGAGTCGCAGAGCTCAAGATCCCCTCGTTTAAGATTGGCAACTTTACCACAGAGGAACTCACTTTAACAGTCACAAGTATGACTGAAGAACTCGAAGAAAAATTGGACGAAGAAGTATTCTGGATCACCAAAGTCAACCGTCATGAACAATACGTCCACGGTGGAATCCACGTCGAACGGAAACTTTATTACTCAAATAAGGTGACCTTGAATCGCATTGGACGACGCGGCGAACTACCCGCACCTGCGGACGTTGACGATGCACACATCGTGAATCTTGGTAATCAAAACAATGATTACGCGCCGCGAAACGGTCGAACTTACCGGGTATTCACGCACGAGTTTGTTATTTTTGCTGAAAAGAGCGGTACTCTGTCATTACCGCAAAATTCTGTAACTGCGAACATTAACATCGACGGTTCCAGTTTCTCTGTAGACGTGCGTACCGAACCGCACGAATTGACAATACTACCACGACCCGAAGAATATCCGTCCGGCGTTCCTTGGCTTCCTGCTACCAACGTAGTAATTACCGATGACCTTGGGGAGTTGAATCTATCAGACTTAGTCGTTGGAGACAGCTTTTCTCGCCGAATAACGATTGAAGCCTTAGACAGTTACAGCACCGGCATCCCCGGGATTGAGGTCAGCCTTCCTGAAGGAATGCGTTCTTACCCGACAACTCCGGACTATCGCAACGAAATTTTGGGGAACAAAATTATTGGTTCAAGAACCGATGAACAAGCATTTGTCGTTACTCGAACTGGGGAGTTTCGAATACCGGACGCAGAATTGGTTTGGTGGAATACCGATACTAAACAGGTGGAACGCTCTGTCATTCCTGGTCGCACGTTCGCTGTTGGCACAGATCCTGTAGCAAACGCTGTTCACAACAACGTTGCAGGTGCTACGAGTCCTCAGGTACAGGGCGTGTCCAGCGTTGAGGGTACCGAGGTAAGCTTCCTAAGATCCCCAGTTTGGGTGATCGTTCTCGCAATTACCGCGGTCGTACTGTGGGTTATCAGTATCGGACTTATAGGCGTGTGGGCATTGATACGGCGGCGTCGACACAAACACGCACTCACAAATACCGACGAAGACGTCCGCCTAGAGACATTATTGAAAAGTAATTCCAGTCGAGACGTCAAGGAAGGGATGTTGCGGTGGTTGACCGCGAAACTAGACGTTTCTCGCGTGAAAGCCATTCTTTTGCTTCAAAAGCATCCAGAAACTGCAACTGTGCTGCGTACCGTTAATGACCAACAGTACGGTAAATCTAGCGAAGCAGTAAAACTTGATCGTAGTGCAATCAAACGCGCACTAAGAGAGATCGAACAGGAAGTTCAGGAACAACGTACGCACACTACGACGTTTTGGCAGTTCTATCAGCCAACGTAAGCGTTGTGCATCGCCTCCGCGTTTTTCCTTAGCTTCAGTTCTTATTCGTTTCACTGACCGGTTAACTCACTCATGACGAACAAACAGAACGTAATCAAAAAGGCTGTTTACGAGAAAGAGCTACGACACTTGCAAGATGAGCTGTCGATCATGTTAGAGTGGATTATCAATACCAATCAAAAATACGTTGTCATTTTTGAAGGCCGCGATGCGGCTGGCAAGGGAGGCGTAATCAAAAGGATTTCGCAATATCTCAATCCGAGAAATGCTCGTATCGCTGCGCTTCCGGTACCCACGGAACGAGAAAAAACACAGTGGTATTTTCAGCGATATGTCGGTCACTTACCGGCTAGTGGTGAATTGGTGTTATTTGATCGAAGTTGGTACAACCGCGCGTTGGTGGAACGCGTTATGGGATACTGCACCGATAAGGAATACGAAGAGTTTATGGTCTCGTGCCCAGAGTTTGAACACATGCTTATTCGGTCTGGTATCCGCGTCATCAAATATTGGTTTTCAGTTTCTGACGATGTACAGGAAGAAAGATTCAAACGAAGAATGGAACAACCGAAGCGCCGCTGGAAATTAAGCCCAATGGACTTAGCGTCGCGAATGCTATGGGTTGAGTATTCAAGAGCAAAAGATGACATGTTAGCTCGTACCCATACAACACAGTCGCCTTGGTTCGTCGTCGATGGTGACGTGAAGAGACATGCGCGATTGAACTGTATTCACCACTTACTCAGTATCATTCCGTACGAATGGGTAGATCAGCGAACCGTTGAACTGTCGTTGCGACCACAGAACCCAGAGTACAAACGACCCCCGTTTGAGTCGCAGAATCATATTCCCAAGCGATATCCGTAAAACTGTTCAACTGCGTTTTACGGAATCGGTTTCAATCTCAGGTTAAAGGCACGACAAGCACTTCTATATGGATTCTATAGCAGCAAACATTGAACAAATACTTCAACAGCTGGAGGAAGACTCCACACGAGAAGGATTGACCGACACCCCTCGGCGAGCAGCAGACGCGCTTCGTTTTATGACTCAGGGCTACAAAGTGAGTGTCGATGACGTTGTAAGTAACGCTCTATTTGAGTCGGATCTTGAAGAGATCATCCTAGTGAAGGACATTGAGCTCTACTCATTGTGCGAACACCACATCATGCCTTTCATAGGCAAGTGTCATGTCGGCTATTTACCTCAAGGCAAGGTACTTGGAATATCTAAGATTGCACGGATCGTCGACATGTTTGCCCGTCGCTTACAAATCCAAGAACGATTAACGCAACAGATTGCTAACGCAGTTTACGAAGTCACCTCCGCAAGTGGAGTTGGAGTAATTGTTGAGGCTCAACATCTATGCATGGCAATGCGTGGTGTTCAAAAGCAACACTCCTCGATGAAGACGTCAGTCTTATTGGGCTCGTTTAGGGACGCTCCGGACACGCGATCGGAGTTTCTTCACCTTGTGAACCAGTAGTCAAGTTAGTACTACAACTCTACCTTTAATCCTCGATTCACAACATCACTTAGATCTTTCGATTGCATCGTTCCTGCAATCGTACGGAGTGCTCCTTGCATTAACGCCCGTCGTTTGGGTCCAAACCGGTTCCATCGAGTCAGAACCGTAGCAAGTCTTGCCGCAAGTTGCGGATTCGTCGTTTCCAACTCAATGATCTTTTCAGCGAGATATTGATATCCTTCCCCGCTCAAATCGTGGAAATTCTTGTAATTCGAAGTGAAGGCTCCGTATACGCTACGCACTCTATTCGGATTAGTCTTGTTGAATGCTTGATGTTTCTCTAAAAATTTCACCCTGTCAATCGCGCCTGGAAGCGTACACATGATTTGGCACGAGAACCAATTATTCACGACGAAGGCTTCGTGTTCAAAACGCGAGTAAAACTCGTCGATCACTTCTTGTTTGGTACCTTGCACCTGCTCTGGTAGTTCAAGCAATTGAACGAAGTTTGCTAAACGATCGGTCAAATTGTCAGCGCTCGTGAAGTTGTCTTGGAGCAAGTTTCCTATTGACTGCGGATGCTTCTTACCCATTCCTCGTCGCAAATACACTAGTGCGGCGTGCCGCGTGGCTCGACGATTGACAGCTTCACGAGAAGTTTCATAAGACGATTCCGCAGGATGTTGGACGTAAAGATCCTCCCACAGTTGTAACAACTCATCTGCGAGAAACTGAGCTAATTCGTCTCGATTCGCAACACTCTCATCAAAATCCGCACCGGGATTCGCATCCAATACGTTGAACACGGAAGGCGGCTGTAGCATAGCATTTAACAACGACTTACGTTCACTACCGTTCTCACATTCCTGTATTTGCTCGATTAAACATGTTGTTAGCTCAGCAACTCGTTCAAGTTCAACGCTTCGATTCAAGATAAAGCGACCATAAATCGATCGCATCGCATTCCACTTGGTGAAGCCATCGCTATCGTGCGCCGCAAGCATCTCAAGTTGATCGACAGTTTGTGGGTAGTCAACATATACAGGGGCAGAAAAACCTCTCAAAAAGCTCACTGTTGCACCTTCTGGTACGCCGTGAAACTCAATCGAATCTTTGGCATTCTTCAAATGTACTATCAAAGTGCCATCTTCGTTTGGATTCTCTACATGCATATCTGATCGACAGTTGATGTCGTACCCATTCCGTTTTCCAGTCTGTCCAAGAACTTCTTTTCCCTTCGAGTCAATCATTCCAATGGCAAGAGGGATGTGAAATGGTTCTTTTTGAGGTTGATTCGGAGTTGGTTCACATCGCTGAGCGATTTCCAACTTCATAGATTTTTCCTCTTGAGTTTCAGAAACCATTAATCTAGGAGTGCCCGCTTGAACGTACCAACGGAAAAACTGTGACAGGTCCAGTCCCGAAGCATCGCTGACTGCTCGCGCGAAGTCTTCGATGGTTACGGCTTGACCGTCGTGCCGATCAAAATACAGGTCAGTCGACCGTCGCCACCTATCTTTTCCCATCATCGTATGCATCATCCGCAGTACTTCGGCACCCTTCTGATAAATCGTCGCTGTGTAAAAATTCGTGATCGCGGTATAGTGATCAGGTCGCACTGGGTGTGCTAACGCACTAGCGTCTTCTGGGAACTGCGCAGCTTGCAAACCTGCGACTGTTTGAATTCGTACTGTCGTTGCACCCACCGTTGATTCGCTAAACTGCGTATCGCGAAATACGGTAAACCCTTCCTTCAGACTGAGTTGAAACCAATCTCGACAAGTCACGCGGTTCCCGCTCCAATTGTGGAAATATTCGTGTGCAATGATGCCTTCAATCCGTTCATATGCACCATCAGTCGTCGTATCAGGATCTGCTAACAACGCACTTGCATTGAATATGTTCAGACCTTTGTTCTCCATCGCCCCAAAGTTGAAATCATCTACAGCAACAATCATGAAGCGATCTAAGTCGTACTCGCGACCATAAGCCTCTTCGTCCCACTTCATCGAACGTTTTAGGCAATCCATGGCCCAATTGCATCGATCCTTGTATTTGTGCTCCGTATAGATGGTTAACCGAACCTTTCTTCCGGAACACGTTACAAATTCGTCCTCCAACGCAGCTAGATTTCCTGCGACGAGTGCAAATAAATAGCTGGGCTTGCGAAAGGGATCATGCCAAGTTGCTGTGTGTCGATCCTCCGGTAGATCATCCTCGTGGATCAAATTTCCGTTCGACAGAAGGTTCGGAAATTTTGATTTATCGGCTTCGATGGTGGTTGTAAAAATACTTGACACATCCGGCCGATCGGGATAGTAAGTCATGCGCCGAAAACTCTCTGCTTCACACTGAGTGCAGAATAGGTTCGATGACTTGTATAGTCCCTCTAACGAGGTGTTCGTTTCCGGATGAATCTTTGTCGTAATAGAGAGGTTAAACGACTCCGGTACATCAAAAATAGTTAGTCCTTCTGCATCGACCGAATATTCATTGCTTGACAGTTCCTGACCATCGACTGCTATACGTTCTAACTCAAGATGCTCTCCATCAAGGCGAATCGAGTTGGAAGTTGCACCATCTATTTCAAACTTCAAGTCTGAATCAACGAACGAACCATCGTCAAATAAACGAAACTTAAGTTTAGTCTCATTCATTCGCCAACCGTAAGGCTGATATTCCGATAATCTAATTACTTTTTGGTCTGTTCTCAATTAAGTGTCTCCATGTCTTTTGTGCAATAAAAAAGAGTGTGCTTACCGACTGTTATTGTTTTGTGCACACTCGCCTTGGATTTTAAGAATCTGTCAGTGAATGTAGTTCAGTCGCGCAGGAACAGAAACAGTTAAGATAGCCGCCGGTTCGATATAAGGTGTGCCTCTCAAAATAATAGGTCTATCACTCGATCGCCAACGTTTTCGAGCAACAACTAATCCAACCTAATGTTCTGTTAGCAGAATTTTTTACACCCCTTTTACATCGATTCACTTAAAACTTTGTGTTGGAATTTCAATCTGTTTGTAATATGCGCTCATGAAAGTAGGAATTTGTGGACTAGGCGACAGATTGGGTTACCTAGCAAAGGTTTTTGCAGATACGATTCCAAATTTTGACATCGTCTGCTATGCCGATCCCGATCCGACAGGTTTTCGACGCATGGACGAACAACGTGTCCGTCGGTTACGAGGATTTAAGGATCTCGAAACGATGCTCGAGAAGGAACGTCTCGACTTGATAATGATTGGCTCACCAAATGTGTTTCATTGTGCCCAGTTGTGTCAGGCGCTAGAGGCCAGAGTAAAGATCTTCTGTGAAAAACCGGTCGTCGTATCGGAAGACGAGACATTTAGACTATTACGCGAACTCAGAAAAGTAGGTACCGATCAAATCATGGTTGGACTCGTCTTACGCTATGCACCTTTATATCAAGATCTTGAAAAACTCACTCGAAAGGGAATCTTTGGCGACATCATCAGCATCGAAGCTGCAGAGCACATCCCACCTGTTCATGGTGCATTTTTCTTTCGAGATTGGCGACGTAAGACGAAATTTAGTGGCGGCTTTTTGTTGGAGAAGTGTTGCCACGATCTCGATCTATACGCTGGATTAGTTAACTCGCGTCCGCGCCGAGTTGCGAGTTTTGGGGGAAATTCCTTCTTTACACAGCGTCATCAACATCTTGCCGAGGAGCTAACGTACCAGCGGTGGCCTGCACAATGGCAAAGTACAGGGAGCTCGTTTTCTGGCGACGCCGATATAGTCGACCACCAAGTCGCTTTGGTAGAGTACAACAACGACGTTCGACTTTGTTTTCACACGAACACACACACACCAGACTCTTTTCGACGTTTTTGCGTAATAGGATCAAATGGCATGGTGGAAGGAGACTTTGTGCGAGGCTACCTCAAAGCATATAGTGCTGTGCCGCAGGAATGCACCTTTGATTCGACTTACACGCACGATGATCAGTCCATGCACTATGGCGCAGAGGAACAAATGGCACTCGATGTCGCTAACCATTTAGAACACGGAACCCCTCTTCCCGTATCAGTGTTGGATGCACTGGAGGCTGGATTAACGGCGATCAAAATTGATGACGCTAGGCTTCGAGGCAAAATATTGGACCTCAATTCGATGTGGGTACGATTTGACGATGCGATTAACTCGTAAATCGTCGATGCGCTGCAAGCAATTTTCTGGTTGGTACCAACTCAGAGTTTGAATCGAACAAAGTTGATTTTATGAGTGTAGATCATCCTTTCCTTACGATTCGTCCAAGAAATTCGACTCTTAGATGTACGGTACAATGGGGTTAAGTATGGCGAATTTACAAATTTTTTCAGAGATCTAACAGTGCAAGCAGTAGACCAAGAAGTTCTGAATCAGATCTGTCACTGGTTAAGAACAGGACAGTCTTGCTGGCTCGCGACCGTCGTCGCAACTTATGGATCATCGCCACGTCCCATTGGTTCGTTATTTACCTGTAATACCGAAGCACTGGTTGTTGGTTCTCTTTCAGGTGGATGTGTGGAAGAAGATCTTGTCGAAAAATTAGTTAAGGGCGAACTAGCTAGCGACACGCCCTACTTTATGCGTTATGGTAAAACCGAAGAGGAAGCGACAAAATTTGGCCTTCCGTGCGGTGGTCAATTAGACATCGTAGTTGAACCACTGAAAGCACTGAACGAAACCTACTTGATATACAGTCAAATCAACTCGGTAATCGAGCAACGACGTTCTGTACGACGTTCTGTGAGACTCGACACAGGAGACACAAAAATATTCGAAACGAACACATATGCTCCTTTGGTTTACGAAGTGGACAGTAATCTTCTCGAGCAGACCTATGGACCACGACGTCAGCTCTTCATAATTGGTACGAACATGGTGGCACAATATGTGGCCGAATTCGCTCAGAAATTAGACTTCCGCGTCACGGTTATCGATACAGATCAAACTAACATTGATTCGTTTCCAGTCTCTGGGGTCGAGAGAGTATGCGATTTACCCGATGAAGTAGTCCTCAGGCATGCCAACGACCAAAATTCCGCGATTGTAGCGTTGTCTCACGATCCTCGCTTAGATGATATGGCATTAATCGGTGCATTCGAAACACCTGCGTTCTATATCGGTGCGATGGGCTCCCAGAAGACGTCTGCCTCTCGGCGCGATCGATTGCGAGAACTAGGAGTTACTGAACACGCGCTGACCAGATTACACGCACCTATTGGGTTCGATATTGGAAGCAAAACCCCACCTGAAATTGCCATTTCAATAATGGCTGAAATCACGCAAACACAATACAATAAAAACTAACTCTGAGTTCCTGGAGAAGTACATGAAACAGACTCAATTGGTAAGGTGCGCTGGAATGCTTGCCGTTGTCGTAGCAAGTGTGAGTAACTCAATAGCTTTTGCCGGAACGTTTACTGTCCGAGGAACTCTCATCTCGGACGACCCTGAATCGTCGATAAATACCGAATCCACAACACCATCGCCTCTTGAGGAAGCGAAGGTCAACGTAATTCTTCGAGATACCACACCACCTTCCTCAAACGTGCTCGTATCAGGCAACATGCAAGACGGCGAAATTTCACTAATCGGAGAAATCGATACAGCAACACAAGTGACCATATCGGTAGATGTCGGTCTAGAAACTCCACTAGAGCTCGATGCAGTGGTAGCACCTGATAGGGAAGTGACATTTGCGTTATTGGAATGGCCTACCGTATTGGCTTTCCTTGGTGCTGTAAATTCAACCAAAGACACGTCGCAACAGTTCAAAATCTACGGAAACCTGAGCTCTGTAAATTTCGACTTACAGCATGCGACCGTGTTGGCGCGAGTCCTAAAAAGAGACACGCTAGGGGAAGTTTCTATCACAAACTGGCACGTTTTGTTGAAGAATGATCGGTTTGAAATTGTTGGCGAAATCACGGAACCTCGAGTTGTAAATGTCTTTATATATAAAGGTGCCAACTACACTCAAACGCAAGCTGTCATCGAACCTGGAGCAGAAATTGAACTCACTACACCCAGCGGTTCTTTCAAAGACATAATCGCCACTTCTCCGTCAGGTGCTGGAATGCACGCTACGTTAATTGACAGTTGGCAACAAGCTGACGAATATTGGTCAACCAAACGAACTTATATAGCCGCGCTCAATAGTTATCAGAAAGAGTTGCTTGAACAAAGAACCGAAAACGTTCGGTCGAGTCCGCAACCAAGTGAAGAGGTGTCTTCATCGGATGACCAGTCGTCGGTTGAACCAGAAGTTGCCGACGATGAGAGCGACGAGTGTTCAAAGTTTGCGCTTCAAAGAAGAAATGTACGACGTCAAGCAGCGACCCCAACCGAAGTTCCAGAACATGTCAAAATACTCCGACAGCTAAACAGACTTAGACTCGACCCTCTCGAAGACATAGCGCAACAAGCAGATCGTCCAATTGATGCATTGCTTGCATTAGATCTGGGAGCCTTCTGGGGAGAACCTGAACGGCAGACGGTCTACGACCGACTTGAGCAGGCTCTGGATTCGGAGATCGTCAAACGTCGAGTCATACACGACCGTAATGACCATGCCCGATACCTGAGTCAACAAGAAAAAATATTTTCTCTTTTTGTTGGGACAAAAGCACCGGAATTCTCATTAACGAGTCTTGAAGGACCAGAGATCAAACTCTACGACGTAGTCAAAGAGCATCAATACGTACTACTCGAATTTTGGGCCTCTTGGTGCGGTCCTTGTATTAAAGCACTCCCTGATCTCATAGAGATGTACTCTAATCGTGATAGTGAACAGTTTGAAATAGTCTCTGTTTCCATCGACAGAAATCGCACTTTGTGGGAAGCAGCATCAGAAAAACATGAACTTCCTTGGATCAACCTAGGTGAAACGAACCTTTCTGACACCGGAGTGTCGTCTATCTATGGAGTTAGGTACGTCCCAAAGAATTATTTACTCGATAGCAATGGATGCATAGTGCAGAAAGATGTTAGCACATCTCAGCTCGAACGATTTCTGGCTACCGCTGGCGATCGCGAGTAAACCAGCAACGCTAGCTGCGCGACCTCTCCTTTGAATTAAGCTCTATTTGCCACTGTGAAAGGTAGACATCGTAGGCCTAAACCGGCTCGGTGATTCTCTCGAGATTGATGACAAAACAAACGCGACAGTTGACAGCTTCTCGAACTGCGAAAGTTTGGTTGTGTGTATCGATTGTTTGTGCTGCGAGCTTAATCGTCTTTTCCGTTAAGAGTTGTGCGTTCGTTAATTCTGATCAGTCGCTTCGAATTGGTACGCGAGCACCAGACTTTCAACTTACCGATTTGGACGGAGACGAAGTCGTCCTAAGTGAAATAGTTGCTCGAACGGAGTATGTTCTCATAGAATTTTGGGCATCTTGGTGTGGTCCATGCGTAGCCAAGATTCCTGACCTCAAGACCGTCTATACTCAGTACAACAATGGATTGTTGGAAGTCATTTCTATTGCTCGTGAGGCGACCGCCCTTGATTGGACCAAAGCAACAAAGAAATATGATCTACCATGGATAAACTTAGCGGAACTAGGGGAGTATCGCGGAGAAGTAGGTGAAGCGTACGGGCTCGTTGGGCTCCCTTTGAACTACTTAGTACGTCAAGATGGAACCATCATCGCAAAAGACATATCAATTGATACACTCAAAACTGTTCTGAGTAACCAGCCAAATTCACAGGAAGGTTCCAGACACTAGTTCATGTCTTTGATAATCGAACTGTTCTCTATATCACTGAGCACTACCCTACAAGCGAAAATTTGCCTCCGAAAGGGTCAAAAATCAGATGTTCGGTACCCGTCTACCAGACAGCATCATCAATGTTGGTAAATCCAAGTACAGATTCTCTTCGTGGAACATCGATACTCTTGGCTGCTGGCGCTTCTGTCCGTTTTGGTTCCGATAAGAGGAACATTCCGTTTGCCAACACTACGCTCTTGCAACACACTGTGGGTCTGTATTCATCGGTCTTTTACAAAGTCCTCCTAGTGTTAAGGGAACAAGCAGACGTTAACTTGAGTTCGCTGCCCGAAAACGTTGAAATGGTTATCGCCAACGAAGCACGTTTTGGCCTTTCACAAAGCTTGCGGGCTGGAGTAAAGCAAGCTCTTAGCGAGCCTTGGATCGTCATTGGTTTAATGGATATGCCTTACGTAACAAAGCAGACTCTCAAAAGTCTAGCTGTGCGAATGGATAGCACCAAGGCATCGATAATTCGACCTCGTTTTAATAAGCAATACGGAAATCCGGTCGGATTTAAACAAGAGTGTTATTCTGATTTATGTGAGTTGACTGGTGACGAAGGAGCTCGTACGCTCTTTAGTACCGGCAAGTTTGAAATAGACGCACTCGAGGTGGACGATCGAGGAATCCTAATTGATATTGACACCCCGGAACAACTAAAGGAGTCAGCTAATCTAGCTCCGTAGAACTACTATCTATTAATTCCACCAAGTCGCGATCCCCAATCTAATTTGCTTCGACAACTCTCATAGAAGTTGTGAGTCGTGGGGTACACAATGTTAAGTCCCTTGGGATTCTTACGAATGTAGACACGATCATATGGTTGAAGGATGAAGGGTTCTTGTGAGTCTGCGGTTACGAGTGGAAAGTCGTCTTCAGAATTCACAAACACAACAATCTCGGAGTCCCCCTTCACAACCAAAGGACGAGAAGTTAGAGTATGTGGAAACATTGGTACGATCACAATCGCATCTAACGTCGGGTGCATTATCGGACCGCCAGCCGACAGAGCATATGCCGTGGATCCAGTGGGTGTAGAAATTATCAATCCATCTGAACGTTGGGAATAAACGAACTCCTCATTGACATAAAGCGCGAAGTCCATCATCCTGGTGATCGACCCGGAGTTTACTACCACATCGTTAAGGGCGATTCCGCGACGAATCAGTTCGTCGTCCCGCACGATAGAATGTTCAAGTAAAAAGTGAACTTCAAGTCGATAGCTACCTTGAAGAACGGCTAATAAACCAGCCTCAATGTGGTCTGGATAAATATCTGCAAGAAATCCCAATCGACCTCGATTTATCCCCAATACTGGTACATCGGTGTCTACTAGTTCTTTTGCAATTCCTAGGATACTTCCATCGCCACCAACAACAATCACTAAATCACAATCATGGAGTTCGGTCCGACTGACTACCTTGCCGTTGTCCCCAGCGATTAACGAAGCAGTTTGTTCCTCAATGAATATGGCACGTTCGCTCTTTTGTAAAACGTCAACAACTTGATCTAGGGAATCAGTGATCGCAGGTTTGTCTAACCGTCCAATAATCCCCACTCGTTGAAAATCAGCGAACATTATTGGGAAAACTGGTTGCCCAATGTTGCGATCTGGGTAGCATAACCAAGTTTACAAGCTTTATATGCTTTTTTGTATATAATTTTTTAATCCTACAGTAGTAAGTTAGCTGTGCTACAAACTGATGTATCGACTCCGGTTACGCCACTGCCGGAATTACAGAAAATCGCAACCGACTAAGGAGTAAAACCCGATGGACAAGGAGCCCACAAGTCCAAAGTGTCCTAGTTGTGGCGTCGCTGGAATTGAACATTTTGTTAGTAAAGAAAGTACCTCGCGAAGTCGCTATCGAGAACCGTGGTTTTTTGTGATTTACTGCGACCAGTGTGGTCATGTGTATAACGTGATCGCGAAACATGTTTTTGCACAAACCGCGACCCGAGTAGTCTTACCGAATGAGAACGTCGAATAAACTCATGCTAAGCATACCCGATGTAATGTTCTAAATTCTCCAATTCGTGCATGAGATGTTCCCATGAATCGGCGACGTAGTATATGGGTTGAATGTGATCGATTTCAAATCCTCGGTCACTACAGGCGACAGAAAGTCTTTCATGTTTGGCTTCTTGGTACTTAGCCGCTTCCGATACCGACGACAATAGACCGGCTCCATAGATTTTGTGATCAGGTCCGATCAAACCATATTCCACCGTCCACCAATGAAAACGAGCGACGCGTCGCGCCGGCGAAGGAGGACTATTTTCAGCTATATTCTTCGCTTTTTCCACTGCTCGTTCTGCTTCTTCTAATACTTGTCGATCAGCAACCTCTTCGGCCAACAACTCGGCAATATGTTTTTGAGCATGGTAGAGCTGCATATCTATCTCATTCAGCTGTGTGTTTGCACCAAGCTCGCCTAATCTTTGGAGAAAATCTCGGTACTCTGCACTGTGAAGCATAGGAAGATGACCTGCAGCTTCGTGAATAATATCAGGAATCGGCGTATAGCCTAATTGACTTCGGGAGCGAATAGGTTTCGAGATTGGAAGAATGGAATTTGCTTGCAACAGCATAAAGATGTCTGGAGGTATAAAACCGTCCACAACGATTGCGCTCCACCCCCATCGTCCGAGTGCTTCTTGAACCATTTCTAACGATGGAATTGCAGATTTCGTCATTCCAGTACTTACAAAGGATTCTTTGTAATTTACCGCGGTGTGTCCAACCAATACTTCTTCAAGGGCTTCTGTCGCCAATCTCCATGTCTCGTGGTCTTGCAGACTGTACTCCGAATATTTCTGGTCGACGCCGAAAGTTTCAATCGCTTCTTTAACGTCACTTTCAAGTGTAATCACAAAAGTCTCCTAAAATCTACAATGAACACGAGCTTTCTTCACAATACCATCGTCGGATGTGACACATTGATTGTGAATCGCTCCTTTCAAGCTCAAATCAAAATCAACCATTTAGTATAAGGCAAAACCGTGAATTCCATCACTGATCGCTACTCTCGCCGCGCATTGACTACATTCGTAGTTTTTGGGTCGTTAATGATTTTATCGTTATTCGCTGGTTTGAACTTATCTCCTAAATGGCTAATTTCGACCACGGTTCTCGATGTTCAAGAAGACGAAGCAGGCGAACTCTATTACATGTTCAAGAAAGAGAAGGAATTCTTTCAACCGATACCAGCGGACCAATCGGTTTTGTTAACGCTGTCTTTAGACTTCTCCGGCGAGTTAGATGAACTAGAAGAAATCGTCGCTATGGAAGTTGACCAGGGTATCTTTGAGTATCGACAGCTACGCGCACAAAAACACTGGGGATTTTGGTCATTGTTACCGGCCTTTTGTGCAGTCTTTTTGTGTTGGCTCACTCGAGAACCGATCACGGCGTTACTAGGTGGCATAGTGTCGGGTGCCCTCTTACTCCAACTCTATGATCTAACGGGCGAGGTACTGATCCCCACACTCGGCACCGCGCAGACCGCCGGAATCTTAATTTTGTATCTTTGGTTTCTCGGCGGACTCCTGGGAATTTGGTCAAAATCAGGTGCTGCGCTTGCATTCGCAGAATGGATGACTCTTCATGTTGTAAGAGGACCTAGGACAGCGAAGTTGGTGGCATGGTTTTTGGGTGTCGTTTTCTTTCAGGGCGGTACCGTCAGTACGGTGTTGGTTGGCACTACGGTGAAACCGATCGCAGACAAGGAACGGATTAGCCACGAAGAACTTGCCTACATCGTAGATTCAACTGCTTCACCGATCGCGTCTCAACTAGCGTTCAATGCCTGGCCTGGGTATGTACAAGTGTTTATCTTCGTGCCCGGAGTTGCGTTTCTCGCGACTGAACAAGACCGAGTCGCGTTTTTCTTTGCAAGCGTACCCTTTTGCTTTTATGCAATCTTTGCGGTTCTCGGGACATTCCTTCTGAGTATAGAAAAGCCTCTGTATTTAGGAAAACGCATGAAGCTTGCCATGAATCGTTCTAGGAGTACAGGAAAACTAGACAGTGATGACGCAGTTCCTCTCGCAGCACCTGAACTACAAGACACCGTAGTCCCCAAGGGATACTCTCCTCATTTGCTAGAGTTCATCGTCCCCTTGGTATTACTTATTGCCATCGCTATCGGTACTTTTGTGTATTTCGGATCCCCGAATGTTCAGTGGGCATTTGGCATTGCTCTGTTGGTTGCCGCAGGTACATCTTTGGCCCGGGGTATGACGATTAAAGAACTAATCGATGGAGTCGGTACCGGGATGAAAAGCCTCTTGATCGGTTCATTGATTTTGATGCTCGCGATCACCATCGGTGCAGTGAGCGCAAAGGCCGGAGGTGGAACCTACCTAGTAGCCCTTCTCGGTGATGCGTTACCCTGGTTTTTGTTACCAGTCCTATTACAACTCATGACGATGACGATTGCATTTTCAACAGGGACAAGTTGGGGAACCTACGCTGTGGCATTTCCATTAGCAATGCCGTTAGCATGGGCGATCGCGACTGGGCAGGATTTGGCACATCCATGGTTCTTCATGACACTGTGTTTTGCCTCAGTTATGGACGGAAGTGTCTATGGTGATCAGTGCTCTCCGATATCGGATACCACGGTTCTCAGTTCGATGTGTACAGGATGCGATCTCATGGATCATGTTCGTACACAAATTCCTCAAGCTACCTTCGCAGCTATACTGGCAGCAATAGTGTGGACGGTACTAGCGTTCTTCGCGGGTGTAGGCTTTGGTGGGTAACCAACGTTCTTTGGGTAGCAGGTTTTAGTTTCTGCCATTTTCAATGATGGTCATTACGGACAGGCGAATGAATTGCGTGTGTCTTGGATCTACTCTTTTGTCCAAATTAAATCTGAGGTTTGCAAACTCAGATCTATAGAAAATATTAATCCTATAGTTGAATTTCTTCGTTGTCGGAATTTTTCTATGAACACGTCGCGATCGGTATGAAAGACTTAGTGTTCTGGGTGTTTTCCGACGGGAGAAAGGGGCACGAAAAACAAACCGTCGGACTCACGCAAGCAATAAAGAGTTCGACAAAGACAAGTGTCACCGTTCAACGAATTGCAGTTGGTACCTCGGTAAAGAAGTTGTCGGAATTGCCAAAACCCTCTCTCGTTTTTGGAGCAGGCAATGCAACGCACTTACCCATGTTGATGACGAAGGTACTCTTTAACGTACCTTGCATCGTACTGATGAAACCCTCTCTTCCCACAATTTTCTTTGATCTCGTGTTCGTACCGCATCATGATGTTTGTTCCAACTTCGGCAACGTACACACAACGAGAGGGGTACTCTGCCCTATTCCCGATGTATGTCCGAATTCCACGCAAGGTGTGATATTGTTAGGTGGACAGAGTCGACACTTCCATTGGCATACAGAATCAGTCCTCGACACTGTTACAAACATCGTTAATGCTTCTCCTCACAAACATTGGACGATCTGCGATTCACCGAGAAGTCCTGACAATATGTTGAACCAGCTTGACGCTCTGCCGAACGCAACCTTTCGGCAGTGGCGAACTACTAGTGAATCATTTATCACTGAATTGCTTAATTCGAGTTCCGAAACTTGGGTAACTTGCGATTCCGTAACGATGCTTTACGAAGCACTCAATACCGGAGCACCCGTTGGAGTTATTGAGTTACCTTCTATACGAAAGACCAACAAGCTTGCCCGAGGGATTCAAGACTTAGTGAAAAACAATCAGGTTCAATTATCACGCGGCGGTTATTCGATCGGGACGGGGTTGTCTGTGCCGACCCCTGGTCAGGAATCGCGTAGATGTGCAGAACTTTGCCTAAATCTGCTTAAACTAAGAAAGTGTCGTAGAATTGTTACGATATAAAGATATTTTTTTTGCTCTTCACAACTCGGAGAGACTCATTATGAATAACAGGACTCGAATTTCCTACACACTGTGTGGTGCCGTGGTACCCTTTCTCTGCGCTTCGATTTATGCCGAAGAATCTGCTACTCACAGCATGGAAGTGAGCGAAAAGATCCTCGTGATGGAAACTATAAACGTTACCTCAAACAAGGAAATTGCCGACGAAGACGAAACCTCTGGCGATCCGAAGGTGGATCAAGTTTTGAATTTGGTCGATAGCGTGACTTTGACTTCAGACGAGTCGACTGATGAATCAGCTTCGGTAGAAACGGTCGAATTGTCCGATAGTGAATCGGATGAAGTAATTGTTCAATCTACTAACTCTGAACAGAACAAGGACGAACTTACTCAAGCGATCTTGGACCCAGCGGATTCGCAAAATATTGATTCCAAAACACCTTCTAGTCAAAACACGGAAGAGACTGAGTAATTAAAAAACGATCGAATTAGTCTAATCTGAAGGTTCATCGTTCACTTCCTGAACACGAGCACTGAGTACTCGTTCGCACGTGCTCTTTTGCTCCGTAACCCACGGCACTATCGTTTGATCCCGCACGAATTGACACCGCGTTATGGCACAACATTGAACGTCGGAGAGAACTAAAGACAGAGCTACTTGCACAAATTAAGCAAAAATTCAAGAATTGACAGTAACTAATACTTGTCATTGCTTCTACAGGCCTAAGTACAAAGCAAAATGGCGGAGCGGACGGGGCTCGAACCCGCGACCCCTAGCGTGACAGGCTAGTATTCTAAACCAACTGAACTACCGCTCCGAGGAATCTCTGGTGGGTGTTGTAGGGATCGAACCTACGACCTATGGCTTGTAAGGCCATCGCTCTCCCGAACTGAGCTAAACACCCCTGAAGAAAGATCGTAATTTTAAGTTAGCGTTATTGAGTGTCAAGATTCTATTACATTCCTCTCTAGTAAAACGATAGTTAGCTCGGCCGTATCACCGAATATGCAGGATAACAACGTCGATTTCGTATAAAGAGTTAAAATCGTGTACCACTTGTGCAATGAGGATTACTCACATGAAAAAAGCACTCATTTTTGTAATATCGGTCCTACTTCTTACGTCCTTTTCGTTACAAGCTCAACGCGCTTCTTCCAGCAGTTGGACAGGTTATAGTTTAAACCAACTCGAAACATTTTCGAGTAGTGTGTTTGAACTACTCGACTCGGACAAAAATGGTTCGATCACATTAGACGAAATTGATCTCTTGAATGAAGAATCTGATGAGGAAATGAGCGAGGAAGAATTAGTACTGCAACGAAGGCGAATGAACTTGATCAGTAGCTACTTTTGGACCGAAGAGGAAATTAACACGTTCGAAGTAGCTGATACTAACGGCGATGGTTCATTAAACCGAGAAGAGTACAACAATCTTGAAGCTAGTGTGCGGACTCACATTCTCGAACTTGGAATTGAGTCTCTCGACACAGATAAGAACGGCAGTGTCGAAGCAAACGAATTTAGCGCGCATTTAGAAAATTTCGATGAGTGGGACAACGATGGTAATGGCACGCTTGATCGTGCAGAAATGCGGGAAGTTTCTGATCGCAGGTTTCACACAGATATCCGCAGCCGATGGACCGTAGGTGACAATCGCGGCGGAGAAGAGCGCCGTCGTATAGTCTTGGAACGCGAATTGCGCGCGACTGAACGTCAACTACCCGCTGCTTCAGACCGCAAAAAGGACTAAATAGACACATACGACTAGTGGTTAACCCACTGATCTGATTCGAAAAAAATTCTCAAAAAACTTGTGATCATTCGATTACTACAAATTTTTAAGTTACGTCGTACTGACTCGTCGATTCTTACAGGATTCGGCGTGTCTATTCGTAACAGTTACACAGGGCAATTATTATTGGGACAACCTAAATGAGACTGAAACCATTTTTATTAATCTTCTCACTTGCTACACTCTTACTAGCTTCTATAACACTAGTGGCTCAGGAACGCGAACGACCCGCAGCAGCAGCGCGCTCTCTTTCTGCTGACGGTTTTTCTACATGGGCACTCGCCGATATCGACGAAGTACGAGAAGCTGTGCAGGAGACTTTTAAGTTACTTGATTCGAACAACAATGGTTCGATCACTTTAGATGAGATTGACATTCTCGAAGAACTCATTGACGGAGAGGAGAGTCTTCCTGCAGAAGAACTCGCCGAACTTCGCCAACGCTTGAATATCGTTTCTCGCACTTTTATGCATCTTGACGAAGAGATCGACCATTTCGAAATTGCTGACACAGATCACGATGGAACGCTGAGTGAATCCGAGTTCGACCTCCAGGAAGCAACAATTCGTACTCATATCCTACAACTGAATCTTGATTCATTCGACAAAGACAAAAATGGCGGCATTGAGGAGAGCGAATTCACAGCCCATTTAGACGATGTTGAAGATCTTGACACCGATGGCGACGGTAGCCTTAGCCGTGCCGAACTGAGAGGTATTGAGAACCAGAGACTATTGCAGGACATTCGCGTAAGTTCTTGGCAACGTCAGGTGCGTGCGGAACGTCGCGCGTATGCAGAGCGTCGGGCGCAACAGGAAGAGTCCGCCGAGAGTAAGAAGAAAGATAGCCGATAACGAGTTCGATTCAACAGCTCTTCAAATCCACGCCTCATCGAAGGATCACCTACACATTTATATCGGATAGACCGTGAGCAGGTACAATGAAAACAGAATTAATCCCCTTATTTGTCTTTAAGTGAGATTCAGAGAATGAAATTTGTTTCAGTTTTTGCTTTAAGCACCCTCGTATTCCTATCGATAAACACGCTACACGCTCAGCAGGAATCTGATGAAACCTCGCCCAAATTCACATTGAATCAACTTGAAACTGCGATCAATGATGTATTCGAAATGCTTGACGTTGACGAAAACGGATCAATCACTCTAGATGAAATTGATATCTTAAGAGACTACTCGGAAGAAGCTCTCAGCCGTGACGAGCTAGCTATGCTCATTCGCAGATCAGGTCTGATTAATCACTACTTTCGGACGAACGAAGAAATTAACAGGTTTGAGGTAGGCGACACTAATGGGGACAGGTCGATGACCCGAGAGGAATTCGACAATCTTCGCACCAACATCCGTACTCATAGACTGAAACTTGGATTGCAAGAACTGGACACGAACAAGAACGGAAACGTGGAAGCAGAAGAGTTTGCGGCACATCTTGGAGATTTTGACGAATGGGACTCTGACGGTGATGGGGCACTTGATCGTAAGGAAATGGCAGAGATTCCAGAATTCCACAAACTACAGATTGAATTGCATCGCCCTCTCTTCGGTCTACGCTCAGCTGCGGAGCTCGAATACAATCTCTCGCTCCGCGAACGTCGTGCCGCTGCCGCTGCTGGACAAGATCAGACTCCGAGTCGCCATCTTCCACCCATATTTGCTAGTGGTGCCGCCGCAAATATCGATGATTTGCGAGAGGCATCAAAGAACACCTTCGATTTGTTGGACGCTAATAATAACGGTTCTATTACACTCGACGAGATTGACATCACCAAAGAGTTGATTGAAGGAGAGGAAAAACTACCGCCAGAGCAACTTGCCGAACTACGGCGTCGTGCCGAGGTTATTTCTTACACGTTCCTAAACGTTGAAGAAGCAATCGATAACTTCGAAGTCGCGGATACAAACCACAACGGGACACTGAGCGAAACTGAGTTTGATCTTATCTCATCCACAGTGCGCACACACATCTTACAGCTCAATCTAGATGCTTTCGACACGGATAAGAACGGTCGAATCCAACTAAATGAATTTTCCGCCCATTTAGACAATATTGAAGAATTTGATTCCGATGGAGACGGAACTATCAACCCTGAGGAAATGCGCGGTGTAGCAGATTTCAGGTTGAATATGGATGTTCATGTCTTCCAATCAGAAGCGCTCGGTAGAGCACGAGAGGAAGAAGCTCGGTCTCAAGTTCAGTGACGTGCCTGATCACGTTCACTCTATTCAATACTAAGCGATACTAAACGTACTTCAAGTTAAGTTTCGCGCCCTCACGAGAGATCGATGGTGATGTGTCCTTCGTGTGAGATGAAGTGAAACTCAGGGAAATGAATACTCGGTATTGATGGAGTTATTCGTTCTCTACCGAAGATGTCTCAGAGTCTGTGTCCTCTGGTTTAGGAAGCGGAGACTCAGCTGGTGTTATCGATGTGATCCATTCACCTCGCCATACCCAAATCCAAGTCCCAATGGCGGTAGGAAGAAGCATAATCAAGGATAGCGTGCCGTATGAATCAATTAGATTACTCCCGGAAAATACGAAAAAGATTGCGAACGAAGTAAGTGTGCAAACTAATACTGTGAGTAACGGTAGTGCTACAATTCGAAACCCTAAACGAACATATAAGGTAGTAGTTCCATCGGGAGAACATGGTAATTCCCCAGGTTTAAGTAACACTCGAATTACGTACACCACCAATGCAACAAATGCTGCAGTACAGTTCATTAAGGTGCAAATTTCCGTTTGCCATAGCAACAGATCTTCCTTGAAAAACGCAAATATCCATAGAAAACTATCGATGTCGTCAATTGCCTCAAATCCGGAGAAAAGAAAGGAAACAAACGACTTGACGATGATCAGTACAAAGACCCCCAATGGGAAAATGACAAAGAACAGCACTCCTACATGAACAAAGAGATTTCGAGCTGTACTTGCTGTACTAAATGCTTTAATCAAAGTCCCCAATCAATTCCTGAAACAAGTCGAAATCTCTAATAATTCGTTCGCTCTCACCGCCACAACCCACTCTACAAATTTTCCATTTCTAAGTATCTGATCACTTTGATATTCTTGACGGATCATAGGCTGAAGATGTGCTTATTCGGTATTGATAGTCTATCTACCGAATCACTATGACGAGTGAGCCTCAAAAGAAACCCGTCCTTCCATTGACTCGCACATTCCCATATCGTGTAGCATCTCGTGATATTTAAGATGATGGTTGAATTGAGGTGATCCAAACACCGCGCCAAACCCAAATCCACGTTCCAATAGCCGTTGGGAGTAACACGATCCATGATATCCAGTAGTACGTGTTAACGAAGTTGTCCACTCCTGAAAAAACAAAGAATACCGCGAGCGAGGTAACCGTACAAATCAATGCTGTTAGTAACGGAAGCGCTATCATCCTAAAACCTAATCGCACATGCAGAGCGAATATTCCGTCAGTCGAACTTGGTAATTCACCCATCTTGAGTAATGCTCGAACCATAAAGACTACTAACGCTACGAAACCTGCAGTACAGTTCAAGAGGGTACAAGCTTCCACTCTCGACTCCAAGGGATCTTGTAACCATTGGCCAAAAAACCATGTAGCGTCGTATCCAAAGACAGAAAAAAGAGCTTGGATGAGAAGTTTGGTAACGAAAAGTACCAAGACTCCAATCGGAAATATCACAATAAAGAGAACTGCAAGATGAATCAAAAGGCAGTACATAGCGTCCGCGGTACCGAGTTCTTTGATTTGTGTCATCGCTTCTAACCCCGCAAATTAACTACAAATGTCATATTAAGGAAAAGGCCAACTAAAAGACAAGCAAAAAGAGATTTTCAGCTACACAACAAGGTTTGGGCATACCCTCTGCTTCCACCGATACTTCAACCATGATCTCAAGCATGCCTTTTTTGAACTCAACACGTTTGAGTGTTGAGTGTGCTCTGATTCGAGTTCCAACCAAGACTGGAGCTGGAAATCGAACTCGATCAAATCCATAATTCAACATGTGTTTCATGCCTTCAACACGGTAAATAGATAACTGTTGTTCGCGAGGAAGTTGATTCATGATCGACAGTGTTAAGTCTCCATGCGCAATAGTCGTACCGAAGGGACCAGCTCTCGCTTGCTCTGGATTAACATGAATCCACTGATCATCCAATGTTGCTTCGGCGAAGATATTTATTCGTTCTTGGGTGATCTCAAACCAATCCGACGGGGACTCACTCTGTCCAATTTTTTGTGTGAGAATTTCATACGCGTTTTGTATCTGTTCGTTCATGCTTACCTCAGAAATGGTGTTTTCGCGGTTCCACAAAATTGTAGCGAACCATATAGGTTCCAAAGTTGCATCATAGATTTAGGACAACACAATCTCAAGAATGAATTTGACCGGTTTTCGACATTCAGAGAAACTTTGGAGTATGGGTGGTGGTCATATCTGTAACAGTGTCATGGGGTTGAACTGACTGTTGCTGTTTCTCAAGCTACACATTCTCATACTGAATAGCTCATGACCCACGCGAACAAAATTACAATTATCACACTAGCAAAAAGAAAAAGTAATCATGAGAAAGGGAGATCTCAGGTCACTGATGAGCCGAAAAGACGATAGTGCTGACGAACGAAGCACCCTGGATCGAGTGCGAACGAATGTCAAAAATCTTATCGACTCCGTCACCGGTTGGTTCGGCAAGCTCAAACATTCCAATAGAGCAGTTCGCGCGCTCATAGCCGATCCCGACGACACTAAAAAAGTGTTTGAGGTCATGGCTACGATGCGAGGTAAGTCCCTAGTTCGAATCTTCAAAAAGTTTAAGGTTTCTAAAACAGGTGAGAACATCTTGCGGCAACGGATCGAACTATTGGATGCCCTTAACGATCACACCAATCTCATGAGTATGGATCCCGACTCTTTTGGGCAAGTGTATCTAAGTTTCTTAGAGGAAGCAAAGCTTGAATCTGGTGGGTTAGTCTATGCCAGCGAAGATTACTATCAAAATGTGCAAGATCCAGAATTGTTGCTTTTTATGAGAAGAAATCGAGACAGTCATGACCTTTGGCACACTCTTACTCAATATGGCCGAGACACGTTAGGCGAAACGTGTCTACTTGCATTCACTTACGCACAAACGAAAAATCCTGGAATCCGCCTGATATTGTTGCTAGGTAGCTTTCGCCTCTATCGCGAATATGGACACGGTACTTTTGCAGCCCTATGGCGCGCCTATGGAGACGGAAAGCGTGCAAGTTGGTTGCTAGCGCAACCGTATGAAGAAATGCTACCCTTGAACATTGAGCAAGTTCGCGTCATGCTGTCAATTCCTGATCCGAACGCATATCGCGTGGTACTCGCCCGGCAAAACACACCTAAAAAACGCTTAGCAACCTAGTCTCATAGATGCCGTTTATCTGCTCAACTGGTCTAGAGATTAGTTATGCATTCGCGTTCAAAGTGAAGATAATCACCATCGTTAGCACGCTGATAAGGAGTACTACCCCATACACAATCGTCAAGACTACAAACTTTAAAAGAGAAATAAAGTGTCCGGATCCATAGAAATTCTTGAACGATAGATAAACATGTACGACGATGAACAACTGAAGAATGAGTGTCGTTACGAGACCAGCGACCGGTATGCTCGTTAGCAACAGTGATAGTAATATGCTAACTGTCAGTGTGATGAATGCCAAGGCATGAATATGCATCGCAAAAATTAACTGAAAGACTACTCGAATTCCTTTCCCCAGATTTAGCAGACTCAACACTGACACAAAAATAGGAAGCAACACGAACATCATCAACGGTAAGCTCTCTGCCATTTCTTCGACGAAGTCCTTCCCGTTGTAAGCCGCGGCAATTTCCAAGCGTAATAATTTAATTTCCCAAGCGGGAATATTTGCAAATTCAGAATCAACATGTTCCTTATAGCGATCTGAAAGTACGAGCTTCGTTGCATTTAACAATTGCCCGTGTTCTCTACTCTTCACGATTTCCTTTCCCATTTCCAGTGTTACCGAGTCGTTTTGGAAGAGTTCGTGCAATACTCGTAAACGTTTATGAGCTTCTTCAGCGCTTTGAATTTCTTCAATCAATCCCCAATCGCTAACTCCCCGCGATACGAGGTCTTGTAGGTAGTCTGTTATCTCGAAAATCCGTTCACTCCAAGGATCGCTCTCAAGAGTCACAATCCTACCCTTTAATACATTTTTCGCACTTTCAAACGCACCCTCTTGAGCTCGAACTAAACTTCTGATCGAAGTTAGGTATTCGTCAATCTCTTCTTGTGAACGATGTGGGGTCTCTTCGAGCATCTGTGAGCTCTCCACCTGCGTTGTTTCAGCCCTATCTACCAATCTGTCCGTGGCAAGCTGGACATTCTGACTTCGAGATGTAATCGCGACGAGAAAAAAGAAAACCAAACTGCTGAACAAGTACAACCGAATCGGAGTTACATAACTCGCTCGCTTGTTATCCCGAAACTGTATCGACAATTTCCCCGGACGAAAGAATAGCGTCGACAGCGTCGTGAATACGCGAGAATCGACATCAAACATCTCTTTAAAGAAATCGCCGATGACTTTGAAAACAGAACGGTTGTAATGGGTGTCTTTCTGTCCACACACCCAGCAAAACGTACCCAGCAGTTCTTCACCGCAGTTGTCACACTTTGTGTCTTTATTTGGGTGCTGTTCTAGTGTCGTCATAAACCAAAGGAAAATTTGGGTCGAAAGTTTGATTTGCAGGAACTTGTCCGATGTTCCCGCACCATGTTCTATACCATTTTAGGTTGGATGCAGGTCTCTGCATGACAGATATACTCATCTGGATTTCTGCTAATAGTTCAACTATTTCTCGCGCGAGATATTTTCAACTACAACGCTTGAACTTCACGAATTGTAGTTCGACCCAATTGACGCAACGACGAACTACTGATCATTGAGAGTACTGCAAAAACACTGTACACTGCTACGCCGATACCCACTGCCACTAACAAGGAACTCTGATCAGCCACTAAACCCAAGAATAGGCCGCCAAGAGGCACAAGATTAAATCCGATCGTGTTTATCCCCATGACTCTACCCCGTAGATGATGCGGCACCGCTAGTTGCATCGTAGTCATGGCGTTAATTAGAAAGAAAGAAGCCAGTAGCGCGCCAACGACA
This sequence comes from Pseudomonadales bacterium, assembly GCA_011525295.1. GTDB lineage: Bacteria > Pseudomonadota > Gammaproteobacteria > Pseudomonadales > Azotimanducaceae > Bin55. The sequence goes on from WTGV01000036.1 coordinate 32,107, forward strand.
GCACAAGTAAAAGCTAAGTAAAACAGTTGGTTACTTGCAGCGAACGCAAACGCAAAAGTAGCGGCTGCAGAAGTAATCCCACCACCGAGCATTACGTAGCCGAGTCTCCGATTTCGGCGCACGCTACCGACGATTAATGTTCCAATCACCGAACCCAATCCACCTGCCGCTAGTAATAACCCAAATTCGCGTTCGCCTTGTCCAAGTAGTGCCGTAAATCTCGACATTTGTTGGACATAGGATTGTACAAAGAACATTCCCAAAAAAGTCAGTAGCGTCAACCATCTAAACATGGGATGATGGAGAATAAATCGCACGCCATCGCGTAATTCTTGCAACGCTGAAGTATTGGTTGATGGCTCACTATCATGCATCGGTATGGTGAGCAAGACAAAAAACATGACCAAGAAACCGAGCGTACAAATCAAGAAAACGACACTTGTACCAGCGATCCAAAGAATCAATCCGCCAAGTGCTGGTGCAAGCATACGATTTGACTGCCATACAAATGCGTTGAGCGACACAGCGCTTAAATAGGACTGTCGACGTACCAATGATGGATAAATCGAAGCCCGAACCGGCCAATCAATACCCGTAATGAAAGAAAACGCTGCGGCAATGGCGTAGACGTGCCATACCCGAACTATGTCGGTGACGTCAAGAATCGTTAGCAGACCCACCAAAACTGTATTACACAGACTTGTACACAATAGGAGAGTTCGTTTATTCAATCGATCTGCGATTACTCCTCCTACGAGATTCATGACGATACCAGGTACAGCCATCATCGCACCGAGTACACCAAGATTGATTTCTGAACCAGTCATCTCTTCAATGAGCCATAGTTGGCCTACATACAGTAAATTGGATGCAGAAACAGACGCGAACGAACCATACCAATACCGTCGAAATGAAGGATAGAGCAACGCGGGAAATCGTCTAAGAAATCTAGGGGGTGTCATAGGAAGTAGCCTAGTACGACCTCACAAGAGACTGATTCAACGACTAGGACACGACAATCGTTTCGATGACCGTGGTTTGGTCGTCGACAGAGTAGCGCGAAGTGTAAAACAGCTGTCATTGGTGAATTTAGCGTGGCTAAAATTGCTCTACATCGGTGGTTCAAACACCCATTGGATTTAAAAGCAAATTTATGAAGAAGATCGGTCCGAGCAGGAGTCTACTACAAATCCGATGGCTTATCGTACCGATTCTTAGCATTCTAAGTATCCATACTCAGGCAGAACCAGAACCAGAACCTGCTACTGAAGACTTCCCATGGTTGCATACGTTAGAGGTGGGTGAATGGCCGACAACGTTTAAAACCAACGATGACGTAGTCCGAACCGGAAAGCCGTTTCGTCAGATACCGTTTGGGCTCCATTCCCTTGAAGAAGACCAGGAAGCAAACCCAACAGTACTCATTGGGGTCCACGGATTTAAAGCTCGCGGGTTTGAGTGGGTCTACCCTCTCTTAGTCATGGACGATGACTCAATACACACCCACTACTTTCGCTGGGACTTTTTGGAAAAGAACTCCAGAGCGAGAAGGATGTTACTAGAAGATCTGTCAGATATGATTGAGCAACGAACTGCGCCTCTCGAACGGATCATAATTGTGGCCCACAGTTGTGGTGGAGTAATGGTAACTGCAGCTATCAACGATTTGCCGAATGATGTAAATTTTGATATTCATACGGTCGCGTCTCCGTTGAACGGTTTGGGTTTGTTTACCGTGTGTAGACCTAATTTACCTGAAACATTGCCAGACAACATAACTTTGACGCAATGGCGTACTTCAAAAGACAAGGATAGTGTGTTTTGGTGGTTTCCAACGGATCCCCAAAAAATAACTCTGGATTATGGTCTGACGGTCCAACTACCCAAGAAATACCATGGTATTCGATTAGGTCACGTACGTTCCTTGAGCTGGGTTGCCGAACGCATCTTTTCCGAAGATCCGCTTAACGAAAGTTTCTCGCCTGAACAATTTTTTGAGAATGAGATTTCCGAGTCGCCATCGTCGCCAGCTTCTGACTAAAGTCTGCGACTTGACCAGCCACAACATGAATAACTTCGCCTTCTCGCTCGACGATCCCCTTGATGCGGACTAATTGTCCTTGCAATATTTCCGCACGATAGCTGTCCAGTACTGCTTTCCAAACTACGATATTACTGTTCCCCGTTTCGTCTTCTAACAAGAGAAAAACGACCCCAACGCTCGAACTTGGCCGTTGTCTACACGTGATAAGGCCTGCGAGTTGTACTAAGCGACCGGGCCTCACAGAAGGCAAGTCTGCTGCGGTAATACACCGCCTGAATTCTTGATCACCCCGTAACAATTTCATTGGATGATCGCCTAAAGTGAGTCCGAGATAATTGAAATCCGACATCATACTTTCCCCGAGGGAAGGTTCCGGCATTTTGACCTCAGTGTGATACGGTTTTGTCGTCTCTACAGTCTGCCATAAGACAGGTGGTTGCGCAATCCCTGCCGCATCCCAATGTGCTTGAAATCGATTCCCTGAAATACTCTTAAGTGCGCCAGCACGCGCTAGCGTAGTAAGCATCGCGGTAGTGAGTTCTGCTCTCCGAGCTAAATCATCGATATCTTGATAAGGCTGGTTTGCTTCAATGCGCAAACCAATATCTTCTCCTAACTCTTTAATTTGTCGCAGTCCCACACGCATAGCTCCTTGTGGTCGATCATAGGCCGGCAACGCTTTATCACACGGCTCTAAACGATAATCCCAGCCACTGTATTGAACATCGGCTGTGCGCACTTCTAAATCATGTCTAGTTGCATCTTGAATAATTTGAGACGGCGAATAGAAACCCATGGGCAAACTGTTCAATAAGCCGCAATAGAACGCAGCCGGCTCATAGCATTTCAACCAAGCTGAAATATAAACCAAAAGTGCGAAACTAGACGCATGAGATTCTGGAAATCCGTACTCTCCAAAGCCCTTGATTTGTTCAAATATGCGATCAGCAAATTCTCGTGGATGTCCGCGTTGGAGCATCCCATCAATGAGTTTTTGTTGAAACTTTTCCAGACCACCGCGACGCTGCCATGCAGCCATCGCACGTCGTAGCTGGTCTGCTTCACCGGCCGTGAAACCCGCCGCGACCATGGCTAATTCAATAACTTGCTCCTGAAAGATAGGAATACCCAAAGTGCGTTCCAATACTTTGCGGACGGCGTCATTGGAGTAAGTGACTTCTTCCTGTTGTTGCCGACGACGAAGATAAGGATGCACCATGTTGCCCTGAATAGGACCAGGACGCACGATCGCAACTTCAATCACTAAATCGTAAAAACACACCGGCTTGAGTCTCGGTAGCATCGACATCTGCGCTCTCGACTCCACTTGAAAAACTCCCAAACTATCGGCTCGGTGGAGCATTTCATAAGTCTTTGCGTCTTCTGGAGAGATATCACTCACCGTCAATTGTTGGGACCCACGAAAACCGCGAAATTCATTGATTAACGTGAGAGTTTTGCGTATCGCGGTCAACATACCTAAGCCTAGAACATCGACTTTCAGTAAGTGCATCGCTTCCAAATCTTCCTTATCCCACTGAATCACAGTTCTATCAGGCATCACCGCGTTCTCTACCGGTACCAACTCAGACAATGGACCGCGTGAGATTACAAAACCTCCCACATGTTGCGATAAGTGGCGTGGAAAGCCAATGATTTCATTGACTAACGCGATAAAGAGTTGCATGGTTCGCGCTTGGGGATCCATGCCAAATTTCTGAAGTCTTTCATTAATTTCTTCTTGTTTGTCCCACCAGGACATGGATTTAGCTAATAAATCAACAGTACCTAAATCTAGGCCAAGTGCTTTCCCCACATCGCGTATGGCACTACGCGGCCGATACGTGATTAACGTTGCTGCTAGTGCGGCTCGTTCGCGGGTGTACTTTGAATAGATAAATTGAATGACTTCTTCCCGACGTTCATGTTCAAAGTCCACATCAATGTCGGGAGGTTCGTGGCGTTCCTTCGATACGAATCGTTCAAACAATACATGGATTCGGTCCGGGTCGACTTCAGTGATAAATAAACAATAGCAAATGGCTGAATTTGCTGCTGATCCCCTACCCTGACAAAGTATGTCGCGCTCACGCGCAAAACGCACAATATCGTGTACCGTTAAAAAATAGTATTCGTACTGTAATTCCGCTACGAGCACTAGTTCTTTTTCAATCAATTTTTCAACATCCGCTGGCATCCCTTGCGGCCAACGTTGTTGCACCCCTTCGTAGGTTAGTTGCCGTAAATATTCAGCCGCAGTCATTCCTGCCGGCACTAATTCTGCGGGATATTCATACCGTAGCGAGTTCAAAGAAAACTCACAAGCTCGGACAATGGTGAGTGATTCTTGCAACAGTTCTTCAGCATACAATGTCGTCAACGCCTCGTAGGAGCGTAAGTGTCGTTCCGCATTGGAAAAGGTCTTGGTTCCTAATTGACTCACCGGTAGCCCAAGCCGAATGGCGGTCAACGTATCCTGTAGAGCTTTACGTTCCGGAACATGCATGTGCACATCGTTGCTTGCCACCAGCGGAAGTTCCAATTGCATCGACAAAGTGAGCACATTAGCCGTTTTCATTAAATCATCATCGGTTAAAAATAGTTCCAGTGCCAGCCACAAATGCTTCAAATACTGTCGTAATTTTTGTCCTTGCGCGATTAGTTTTTCTAGAGGTAGAGCTTTAGGTATCCACAATGCAAAACACTCGGACACCGTATCTTCTAAATCATGTAGATGGAGTTCGTACTCACCTTTATTTCCACGACGGCGGCCTTTAGTGATAAAAGCAGATAGTTGCGCATAAGCCTTGCGCGTCGGCGCGAGTAATACCAGCTGCACTACCTCTTCACCGTTGCCATCCGAGAGATGAAATTCCGCACCGACGATCAGCTTGATTCCTTGCTGCATCGCTGCTACATGCGCTTTGACGATTCCGGAGAGTGAGCACTCATCGGTAATAGCAATAGCTTCATATCCCAGTTCTTTCGCGCGTTTGACTAGTTCTTCCGGATGCGAAGCTCCCTGTAAGAAAGAAAAATTACTCTTGCAATGTAGTTCAGCAAAAGGAACTCGAGGCTCGTGCCTAGATTCCTGTTCGGCTTGAACTTTAAGCGAAGTAGCCATGTTGAAACCATCCATATTCATCATTAAACAACCAACACAAGGCACCACTTTCGTGTCGTCCGACGAAATAATCCCTCTGTACTCGATCCTCCCACCAACCATCCTCAATACGTACCGGTCCTTGCAGAATTTCAAAGTCTTTGGATTTGACCGATAGCGGGCGCGCAAACAACCATAAGGGACGACTATTCGCCGCTATCTCGGTGCTGGGGTGGTGTGATTTCTTGTGCCTTGTACTATGATCAGAAACCGGCGACCAAGCAAATTCCGGGCGATGATCATCGTGGCTACACAACAACTCCCAGGAATCCGGACCGAGACGGGCCGTAAGTCGATCCAACAAATCTTCTGGCAAAACCGGTCTCACCTCATAACCACCCAGTAAATCCTTAGCTAAAGCCCCGGCTTTAGCTAATAACGCTACCTGCGTTGCTTCTAGCCTTAGTGATAACACCTCTTGCGGTAGCTTGCGCTCACTCAACGATAGCTCAGAGAACTCCAAAATCGCTTTGGAATCGTTCCGCGGATAAGCAAAGCGACAAGAAATCGTTATGGTCTGTGCATCTGTAGCAGTAAATTGCCAAGTAGCTTCTACCACCCCTAGTTGTTTTGATTGCAGCCAATGCACCATCTCGATCACGAGTTGTTCCATTGGTTTACTGAGAGATGGTTTATCCAACAATGGTTCTAAGAGATGAAGAACTGAGGTGAATTGAGTCGCTGGCGCAACATATTGCTGTGGCTCTGCAAGTTCCCCAGTCAAACGCGAGAGATACCTGAGAACATCAGAGGAGAACCGTTGCCTTAGCTCGCCGCGTGGCAAATCCAAGAGTTCGCCGAAGAAACGTATCCCCATATTGAACATGCACTCGACGTCCGTAGTTTTGAGTTCAGAATACTTCAAACTCAGTGTGCGCAAGTGTTCTAGTGACTCCGAGCGAATCGTGGTTTCTTCGGGATAGTCGGAAAATGCAATGGCACTATGTGCATGCGCAAATACCCGCGCTACAGACGGTGTATGTGCGATACCGATTTGAGCCGTATGTCCGACTTTAACCAACGCCCGCGTAAGATGCTGAACAATGTTGTTGAGCCCCTCAAATAATTTGAGGCTACCCGAAACTTCAAGCATGAGGTCGTAAGGAGAACTCAGTACAACTCGTGGCGTGAAGCGATAAGCGATAGGCACTAGTTTTTCCAGATGTTTGCGTTCTGCCTCGCAATCCCGTCGGTAATGTAAGAGTTCGGGCACCAAACTAGTAACTGTTGCCACACTACTACCTAGCAATATCCCAGCCTCTTGGGCAGCTTCGTTCATACGAAACACCTTCTGATCGGCTACCAACACCGCAGGCTTTCTTTTTGTAAGATCTTGGCTGTATTGCGCTATTTCTAATCCCATGAGGGGTAAGTGCACACACAACCACAGCATTAGTGCTTTACTCCAGCTAGCGAATGTTGCTGACGCCATTGTTGCCACTGTGCGGCTATGCGCGTATTTGCAGATAACGTCCGGTACTCATATAGTTGCAACGATAAATTTGGTACGGGCCATCCGCCTTTACGTTTCAGAATGGACAAGTTCACTTGGTCCTTTGTGTGAGTTTCGGCCAGTCTTAGACTGAGTCTTAGTTCGGCTGGAGAAGATTTCACTTGGGCGTGCATGGGCCGAAAAATCGTGATCCATGCGCGCCCTTCTTTAGCTCGCGTTTGGATGCGTCGCAATTGTTTTTCTTCAAGTTGTTGCTCATCCAACCAAACAAGTATTGCACTACAACTGCCGGATTCCAAAATTTTTTCCGTCGCCCAGAGGGCTTCGCGGTGATTCTTCGGATGAACAAGAAAAACGCGGTTTACATCAATATCGTGGGCATTTAAAGCCGGCGCATACGGTACAAAAGGTGGATTAACCCAGGCGATCCAACGCGTCTCTTCACCCATGAGCCGACACAATCCAGGTATGAGGAGCTGTAGCTCGCCACAACCGTGTACCTCGGGCAAGATTTCAACCAGTCCATCTCGCGGCCAACCGTTACCGTAGAGTAAGCGGTCTAAAGCGGTAAACCCCGTAGGCAGATTAGTACGCCGTTGATACGCGGCGATTTCAGCTATGTCCTCAGCACGCCAGATACCTTTGTGTTTTAGGAGTGCTTGGAGCCCTGACACTACGATTCTGATTTTATGTACATATGTGTACTTTAAGTACACATATGTACAGTGTCAAGAGTTTAACAGTACTTTTTTACAAAATTCGAGAATGAATGACGCCAAAACGGCAAGATCGTGAAAATTGAAGCGTACAAGTTGTATGTGATTACCGAGAAAACTACGCAGTCCCGGAGGACACTAACTAGTAAAATCTATTTATCTGATAAACGTAGAAGACAGTCGACCTAAAAGCTCCACTCCTCAAAATTTTAGAAATAACTCGTACATACTCTTGATAGCGTGAATATGCTTCTAAGGTATGGATTTGGATCGATCCAAAAATATTTGCCGTCCAAAGTCCAAACTCAACGTCTGACACGGGAAAAGCACTCGATGAGAGGCCAAACAGTGCAGCTGGTTGATCGAAATTGATCAAAACAGTGTTCTCTAAAGTGTGCTCAGACTCAATCGGTGCAGAATCTGTACAGATTCGTTCGAAGAGGTTTATTTAAGGAACGTAAACTGAGCAAGTGTATCGAATCGTCCTCGATCGGACTCTCATTAAGTACCTTTCAGTATACTTTCGCCACATTTATCGATCATGGTTTTTGCATCTTCAAACAGCGAGTAAACTTCCATGGTTTTACTAACAGGTACCGTCACACTTTCTGGACTTGTTAGGTTTTCCGCATGAACTGTACAAATAACAGCCGCTTGTACATCTCCGTCCTGACAAAACACTACCTCTAATTCAAAGAGTTCTTCATCATCTTGGTGACGGTAAAGATCACAAGTCAAAGAACCACGACTGACCAGTTCGTTAGGCTCCCACTCGTCATAGTAGAATGCCTCCTTATCATGCTTCGGGACGTTGAAAGAAGGAATACTTCTTAAGATAGGTTCTACAGAGACATCCGTCACTTCGGCGATATTTCTTTTAAACGGGTCTCGAAAAAAATCTTTCTCTGGGGTAAATAGTAAATTGTGTCTAGACGGTGTAGACTTCACCTGAGACCTGTCCACTTTACGTCTAACCCTAGGAGGACTAGGCGGCCGAGGAATTGAAGGTAAAATTCTTCTTGAAGACTCAGTTTCAACTTCAAGATTTCCGTTTTCAGCACTTGAGTCCGTCAAATCGCGCCGAAGACGAATGTTTCCTTTGGCATAAAAAGTGATCCTTGTTGAAATTGCTGGTCGTGCTCCTTCATTTTTAACGCGCCAAACAAGTCCCAGGGAAGATTCGGTGTAATTTCGTTTATCGTGCAAATTCTCAAGAATAGATCGACATTCGGACACCCAATTAGGGTACGATTCGGATCTGTATTTTGCCACTTCGTCCAGATCAGGTGGCTCAAAATACACTCGCGTCCCGTCTTTCAGTTCTTCTTCCTTGGGCAAATCAAATTCAGTCTCTAAAGGATGTTTCGATTGAAGACTAGCTATCAGCGTATTGATCTCCACAACACTAAGAGGAAGTGCTTTCTTTTGAGAGTAATGCATGTTTCCCGACTCTTGGGTCATACATTTGAGTACGATGCATGGTTCTTGAGCCTTGTATGTAGCAAGTTCCGATTCCAATTCTTTAATCCGCTTTTCTTCGTTAGTCTGTTCTGGTGGTCGCTTCCAATTCTCGTTGATCAAACTATATTGAATACCCAATGTGAGTGCAGTTGACGCTGCGACAGCGTCGTCTGTCAAGAAGCTCACCGGATGATCGTGGTAATCTTTTGCCACTGTAGAGACAATACCAACCAGACGATCATCATTTGACTCGTAATCCAAGTCCTTTTCAAAGTCAGAATCAGGCTTAACTGTCGTCGCAAGCCTGATAGTGACTCTAGGTGCACCTTCGCAGACTAAGGTCTCCAAGACGCATGATTCGAGCATTTGTCTAATTCGTTTCGAGATGCTCAATGCACGTTTTCGCGTTCTACTTCTCAACCGTTTGTGTTTGTCTATTTCGCTAATCACTGGCTGCGTTAGCACGATGACGATAGGGTCTAAACCAAGATCGGCCCATGGTATTTCTTCTAAGCGCTTACACTCTAAGAAAAGGTTCGTATCGGCTACATAAATTTGATCCATCTGAACATCACCTTATCAGCCTGGGAAGATTGAGAATACTGTTCAGGATTTTCGTAAATATCGAGTCAATCGAGAACAAGCAAAGGCTTTTTTGTCTCCTAGTGTGAAAACAAAACAGACGTAATGAAATTTTGTTTTCGCCCTGAGTAAAGCAGTTAGATTTGTAGACTAATCAAAAAGCAACGAAATTGTACTCGTAGTCTCGCACTCTTTCAGTGGCACAGGATTCAATGAATTTCCTTCAACAAGGATACCACAATGGCGTTAAGCTAATGTTGGTATCAGGTATTTGGAACGCTAACGAATTACTTAGTCGTGGATTCCAATGGTCAGTTGCTAGTCAATGTACGACAACATTCTGGAACCTAAGTTATCTCAGAGTATCGAACTATTCTTGCCACTCCCGACTTCGGCTTATATCATCCAACGTTGACTCAATCCACACAGACTCTTCGTCGCTAGTCTCCTTTTTCCAAAAAACTGCTTCGGTTTTAAGTAAGTCCATAACAAACTCGCACGCAGCAAAAGCGTCAGCACGATGTGCTGATGCAACTATTACCAATACGATTTGATCTTCAGGCGGTAATTCACCGACTCGATGAATTACTACTACATCAAGCAACGACCATCGTTTCTGCGCTTTCAAAACGATTTGTTCAATACTTGCTTCAGTCATTCCTGGGTAATGCTCTAGGTACAAACTCGATACATTTCCTGTCTCGGACCGTTCGCGTACTAGCCCAATGAACGAGACGACTGCGCCCGCCTTCCCTCCTAATCGTTCACGACAAGCATTCCACTCATCGTGAACCGAAAAATCTTTTTCTTGAACACGAATGGAATGCATACCCTAGCCTCCAGTAATCTGTGGAAAAATAGCTACTTCATCGTCTTGAATGATCACATGATCAAACTCAACAATTTGCTGGTTTACCGCGACACATACCTGTCGGATATCTATCAATGGATTGTCTCTTCCGTGAGTGTCGTGAATTTTTTTCAACAACATTTCTACCGTAGATTTGACCGGTACAGTTAGACTAATCTGGGATGTTCCTAATGACTCTTTCAGAGACGCGAAAAGCTTGACCTGGATGGTGATCGATCGAGTTGTCATCTCTGCCAATCGCCTGACTTTCCACCTTGCTTAGAAATCAAAGCGATGTTCTCGATCGTTACGCTCTTCTCGACCGCTTTCACCATGTCATAGATTGTTAAACTAGCTACACTCACTGCCGTTAGTGCTTCCATCTCAACGCCCGTCTGCGCTCGTACTTGACAACTTGCACGAACTTGAAGACAATCGGATTGAAGTCTCGTAAAGGATATTTCGACGTTTGTTAGTGGAAGTGGATGACAAAGTGGAATGAGTTCGCTTGTACGTTTACAAGCTTGAATACCGGCAATCCTAGCAGTTGAAAAGACTTCGCCTTTAGGTAGGGTACCAGACATCACCAAATCCAGTGTCTCTGGTCGCATAATGATTCGAGCTTCCGCTTCGGCGGTCCGAACCGTCACTTCTTTTTCACTTATATCTACCATTCTTGCCTCACCCGAAGCAGTTAAATGAGTCAATTTTGACACAGCATTCTTACCTGACTATTCAACTTAGACAATAATACACGTCACCAAGTTGGTTCTTTCGCGTGCACACATGAATCGCGATTGCAGTCAACTAATCGGGATTCTTGACCGTCTTCGTCGAAGATCAACGATTGAACGTGGTGTTAATTTAGTCTATCATTCGAGAATCTGGAAGTTTTAATCTTGCCCTAGGGCTCTAATCGCGTCAATGCTCTCGTACAGATACGATTGCCTAACTGCTTCTTCCTCACACTCGACGTACGAGAATTTCGACTGAACAGTCAAATTTGGTCGAAAAGTCAACCAAATTCGCCCTTTCATAGTCTGGTCCATACTGACTAATACGTTCCTATCGCTGATCGCGTCATTTTCAAACTTGTAAGTAATACTCAGTTCTCGTAGGCTAATTCCCCTGTACACCCTGACCGACTCTGGTAAATAAAGTGTTAGTGAAGTTACACGTTTCGTCTCAAGATTTACAGTGAAATCGACTTTCAAGTCTTCACGGTCCACGATATTGTTTTCCGCGACGCTGGCGATCAACAACCTAGAGGGAAGTCCGGAGTATTGAGCAGTGGTATCGGAGCGACTTTGGAGTTGAATCGAGCTAAGGTCTATCGGCACGACTTTCGACAAGACTTGAGCCTCACTGAACGGATATGGGTATTCCGCTACATCGGAATACTGTTTTTGCCACCCACTCTGAGTCTGCTCATTATCTCGAGATTCCAATAAGTCCTTATATCCATGCGTTGGGTGATATCGTACATTCCTGTCGGGAGCCCATCTCACGAGAAACGCTCGGAGCTTGGCACGAGTAGTTTCGTCGATTACACACGAGTGATGAACCTCAACACCACTATAGCGCAATGCTTCGTCTAATAGGTCTTGGTCTTCTTTTGCCAAATGATCCAAGCTAAATTCTTTATCGGCAATGGATCGAAGTGTCGCCTTTTGCTGTTTGTTCGCACGATGAAAAGTAGATGGTTCGTTGAACGAAAACGATTTTTGAACCCGCTTCACGTACGTAAAGTTTACTGTCGTTTGGGCACAGGATACAAGCGTCAGACTGAGTATTACAACACTCAGGAAGACTAATATACCGGAACATCCAACTTCGAACTCATCGTATTTGAGGCAGCGAGCATTAGTTTGTCGTCTAAACATCTCCAGATTAGTCTCCTATATAGAGCGGTGTTGCAAGAACAATAGTCTCTCATGTTCCATCGGCTCAAATCCGGTAATATTCTAGCAGAATACTCTACACTTCATGTGTCCACAAGGACTAATGATTGCTGCGGGCTACTGCTCCTTCGAAAACTCATTTACACATAACACGCCAATTTGCCATGTTGCTATACTTCAAACTTGCCATATTCTCTTCGTGTTGTACGTGCAAACTCAAGATAGGTCGTGAATTGTTCGCAGGATGTGCTGTCACGCTACGTATATTGATATTTCTCTGTGTTCTAGCACAACTCAGACCTACAAAATACAAGAACCTCTACTAATCTAATTATTTAGCAAATATCCAATGAGAAGGACAAAAGTCATACTCGGATTGTCTGGCGGTGTGGACTCTGCTGTGGCTGCAAAGCTTCTACTTGAGCAAGGTTATGAGGTGGTTGGAGTGTTCATGAAGAATTGGGACGAAGACGATGGAACCGAGTATTGCACTGCGGAAGCAGATTTTTCAGACGCTCAAGCAATTGCAGACAAATTGAAATTTCCCTTAGAACCGATAAACTTCGCTCACGAATACTGGGAACGAGTATTCACTCAGTTTCTAACACAGTACAACCATGGATGGACGCCTAATCCTGATGTGTTGTGTAATCGGGAAATAAAATTTGGCTTGTTTCTCGAATACGCGAACGCTCAAGGAGTTGAACTAATCGCAACCGGCCACTATGCGAGGGCTGAGACTCAAGATGGAGAATTTTCGTTGCACCGAGGCTCGGATTTGCAGAAGGATCAAACTTATTTCCTGAGTGGCGTACCTCGTTCAAAACTCTCTCGCTGTCTGTTTCCTCTTGCCGAGTTGACGAAGACAGAGGTTCGAAAAATCGCACAGGACATTGGGATTTCGGTACACGACAAAAAAGATAGTACGGGTATTTGTTTCATTGGAGAACGCCGTTTTAAGGACTTTTTGGCGCGCTACGTCAAGCAAGAAAAAGGTGAGATAGTCGATACAAACAATCGGGTAGTGGGAGAGCATATCGGCCTCCCCTACTACACCCTAGGACAACGTACTGGACTGGGTATCGGTGGGCGACGCGAAGGTGTCGAAGCGCCGTGGTATGTCATGCAAAAGAACCAAAAAACAAATCAGATTGTCGTCACGCAGCATGACTCTGATTTACTCAATGATGAGCTAGAAGCTGATAGTATGAACTGGTTAGTAGACGAACCGCAAGAAATTGCGGAATGCGAAGCCATGGTACGTTATCGTCAATCTCCTCAGCCTTGCTTCATTACATTCAAGGACAATCACGTTCATGTACGTTTCAAGTCGCCTCAACGTGCGATTACACCCGGACAATATGCAGTGTTTTACCAAGACACACTCTGTCTTGGTTCAGCCTTAATTAACAGAGTATTTCCTGCTAATGACAAGTAGATCATTTGAGCCATTGACTGCGATCAGTCCGCTAGACGGTCGATATCGCGCAATAGGAGAGATATTGTCTCCTTATGCGAGTGAGTGGGCACTGATGCGCTATAGGGTAAGAGTAGAAATAGCATGGTTTTTGTACTTAAACCGCCATGCCAATCTTTCTTCTTTCCCTTCTATCGGTGAATCAGCAATGAATCAGTGTGAGAATATTTGGAAGGATTTTTCGATTGAGGATGGGCACACCATTCGAGACATCGAGAATCGAACAAATCACGACGTGAAAGCAGTCGAACTTTTTCTACGAAAGAAGTTCGCAGAAATTGAACTTGGCGATCAACTGGAATGGATCCATTTCGCTTGTACGTCGGAAGATATTAACAACCTCGCGTATGCACTCATGATTCGAGATCTTATAGATCAAGTGTTAATTCCTCGCATCGACGGACTTGTGGACGATCTCTTGGCGTTAGCGGATCCGATTATCGCCCTACCCATGCTTGCGCGAACACACGGGCAAACCGCGTCGCCGACAACTCTAGGAAAAGAGATCGTAGTATTTACCTCAAGAATGCACGACATCAGACAACGATTAGCGAAGACGGTAGTTCGAGGCAAAATGAACGGCGCTGTGGGCAACTACAACGCCCATAGGGTAGCATTCCCGAAATTAGACTGGTTCGAGCTAGGGGAGTCTTTCGTCAAGTATCTAGGATTAACTCCCAATCCAATCACAACTCAAATCGAAAGTCGCGATTACTTAGCTCATTTTTTAAATGATCTCCAAGTCTTCAACGGTATCCTATTGGATTTTGTACGCGACGTTTGGAGTTACATTGCGATCGGCTACTTTCGACAGAAGAAGATCTCCGGTGAGGTGGGTAGCTCAACAATGCCACACAAAGTGAATCCAATTGACTTTGAAAATGCGGAAGGTAATCTTGGTATTGCGAATAGCTTGCAGACACACTTGGCTCACAAGTTGTTGGTCTCTCGATGGCAACGAGACTTATCAGATTCAACATCGTTGCGAAACCTTGGAGTCGCAATCGGTCATACATTGCTGAGCATTAATAGTGCGTGCAAAGGCATTGCAAAACTGGAACCTGATCAAGACAAGATCAAAGCAGACTTAGATACTTCCTGGGAAGTCCTCACGGAGGCAGTGCAAAGTATTATGCGGACACAAGGAATTTCCGATTCGTATGAAATCGTAAAACAGACTACGCGCGGTAAACAGATGGATGAAGAGCTCTACCAACAACTACTATCGGATACAGGACTATCTGCTGAAAACCATGCGAAACTTGCGTCATTGCGACCAGATACCTATGTCGGTTTAGCTAGGGAGCTAGCCTTACGAGAAATCGACCGTATCCGAAACGAGCGACTCGATTGAATGAACCTAACGTACAAATACGCGAAGCTTCATGGACTCACGACCGTGACTTGCTTTGTAAAGTTCGGTTAGAAGTCTTTGTCCAAGAACAGCACGTTCCACAAGACTTGGAATTAGATGGACTTGATGCTACTGCGGTGCACTTTCTCGCGTTAATCGACGAAACACCCGTTGGCACGGCTCGACTCCTTCCAAGCGGTCAAATTGGCCGAATGGCCGTGCTCATCCCGTATCGAAATCAAGGAATCGGCGAGAAATTGTTACACGCGACGGTCAAACGGGCGAGGGAGTTAGGCTACTCCCCCGTATTTTTGCATGCGCAGTTGAGTGCAGCTGACTTTTATCTTCGCCACGGCTTTCAACCGTATGGAGATACTTTTGAAGAAGCCGATATCGAGCACCAAGCAATGCGATACCAAGACGTCGAGTAATTACTCGGCTAGATTTTGTGAGTACTGTTAATTGGCTAGTCAAACGGACATAAAGTTTTACGAAGAATGGCGACTGACCTCGCCTATGGCGATTCTCTTTATTGCCATTCGTCGTTTTCGTCGCTTTGTTCGCAGCGTGATAGAAATTGTCTCCTTGGGCGGTTTAACTGTAGTGTTGCTGCGATTTCTGGATGTTGGACTCGTAACTGCGATTCTGTCCTACGCAATTGCGGTTTTGGTATTTGTTGTGCTGAGTGCGGTGCTTTCCTTTTTGGTTCTTCGAGTGAAGATTTCTACTACTGGGATAGCAATGAAATCTGGAGTGTTTCGACGTACGCACAAAGTGATACTTTGGGAACGAATTCGATCAGTTAATCTTGAGTCCGGTCCAATCGAGAGAATGTTTAAGCTAGTTCGCGTTTCGGTAGATACCGCAAGCTCGATGGGGTCCGAAATCGAGATTCCAGCATTGCCGATTTTTGTTGGTCAGTTTCTCAAATCTCACGTAAAAGAACCCCAACGCACCGATAATCGACGACAACTTGATGAAATTTCGATAGAAGACACATCCGAAGGATCAGACGATAAATCTCTCTATGCACTGCGCGGCAAAGATATGTTGATCGCGGCGATCTGTTCCAAAGGGATGATATTTGCGACGGTTTTAGGTATCGGTTTTGTGCTAGCCATTTCTTCTAATGCCTACCTCATCTATTATCAATTAAATCTCTCGGACGAAAGTGCGCCAACTGATACGACACTCCAGGAAGAAGTTCAAGATAAACTGAAAGAGGATCTGGAAACTAATCTGAACTTTTTTTCTGCACTGCAACAGGCGTGGAAGTGGTCTGCTGAAGAGCGAATAGAGAACAGAAGTAAATCAACCACACAATTACTTCTTCCATTGGTATTCTTATTGCTTGCCTTCGTCGCTATTCTGATTCCAAGTTTGATAGTAGCCTTCCTCATCAAAGCCGCGATCTTTTGTGTCTCACACAATGACTACAGACTTCGTCAAGAAGATTCCAGACTGATCAGTGAACGAGGATTGATAACACGTAAAACCACTACTGTGGAGATTCGCAAAGTTCAGATTTTGAGAATATATTTGACAGTGAGATCGAGAATGTTCAAACGGTTTGATGTCAAAATACAACAGTCCGATGAAGACGATTCAATCCAAACCGCTGTTGGAAACGCTGCTCATCAAATCGATATTCCTTGCGCGGACGCAGAAATCTGTCGAGAAATTGCGGGACAGATCTTTCCAAAAGCAAATCACCACCTACCACTCGATCCGCGATCCAAGGAAATTCAACGCTTTTCTCCTACATATTTCTTTATTGGCCTCTTAGGAGTTGGACTGTTGATATCCGCATTATTGTGGGGTGAGTTGTGGTTTCTCATGGGCACCCGCGCGGCTACCATCTGGTCGCTCGTTCTCATCCCTCTCGGAATACTGATCTGGTGGCAGTATTGGCGTCGCACAGGCTATGCGTTCTATGAAAATTTCATTTTGCTACGCAAAGGATTTGTGGGACATGACCTCCGCGTAATTCCGATATCGAAGCTCCAAGAGGTACGCATTTCCCAGTCAATCATTCAAAGACTTCGTAATCGGAGCACACTACAAATGTTCGCGCACTCGACTACTTATTCAAACACTCTAAAAATACCGTTTATGAATCGACATTCCGCGGAACGAGTGCGAGACTATTTACTCTATCGAATCGAGTCGGGTAAGACTAGATGGTGTTGAAGTGAGTATTTAGTTTCTCAGATGTCATGCAACGCACATTAATAACACTACAGTTCCAAGGTTAATCTCACATCGGGCTCGACCAAAGGACTCGTACGCAATCACAAAACAGAGGCAATTATTTGCCTCACACTAGATACGAACTTTCATTCAATTAACAGGACTTGGTGAATCTTCTGGTCTTCGTACACCCGGTGGTCTTATTTAAACTCGAGATTCTTCTACGACTGTGAGTAGCGTTCGAGAATGCGAGGTTTTCTTCGTAAGACTTTCGACGCTCCCGATCGATCTTGGGTGGCTCGTATGGCATTGCTTCAACATACGACTTCGCTCTAGGTGCTTTTGAGTTCGAAAACTGCTCATAGACTTTAGTTAACTCCCGCGCTACGTACGTTGGAAGTGGTGTTCTTCGAGAACGAAATTTACTGGCAAATTTCGCGCAGGGTGTGGATTTATTCACATTGTCCAATAGGTCGAAGACGCTAGGAACATCAGATTGACACTCATTGTTCATTAAGATTGGTGCAGACATAAAGGTAAAAGGCATTTCTGGGGGCTGCCAAACTACTTCACCACGATGCAGGTGGTAGCGTATGTCTACCCTCGGAGTGAGATAGACTAGTCTGATCTCCCCTCTACCTCCCTGTACAAATGCAAGTCTACACCCTCTGAGCTCCTCTAGTTTTTTCAGACTCATCAGATTGTGACTGTGGCATCCCGTACAACCAAAACTACCAAATTCCCAATAGGGGTCAGCGCGGGACTCGTATGGATCTGTAGTACAAGGTTGGCGAAGATAGACCACGATTACCGCTGGATCAATCATGTCTGATATCGGGCTACTTGTCTCCACAAATCTGTTTTATAGTTCTGCCTAACCAACGTTTCGCTTCGGAGTTTTCAGTTATATCTGTTATGAATTCCTGTCCTCTCCCCACTACTTGAAGTGTGTCGTCGTCGCTCCATCGGCTTTGCCTTCCGTGGTATGTGAGACCAGCTGTTCTGAGCCACGAAGGAACCTTCCAAAGACTAATTTTTTCGCCGGTTTTGGACAAACGCAGGGAATTTTTACTTGTCGTGGCGAACTTACCCGGTCCTAGGTAAATCGTATTGTTTGCATTCCACTCACCAATTGTGTGTGGATGACGACTTTTGAAACCAGATGGTTGATCGCACAAAGTTGGGTTTGCTCCCACATGTACGACTTTGTCAATTCGCAAGAATCCAAATATTCGATGGTGTCTGTCCTTCCTGCTCAGGTCTGAAAATAATCCAAAGAAGAGAAACACATCCCCAACTCCAACGCCGTTATTTGCTAGATGACTCTGGGAGGCAGCGGTCTGTCCAAAAGCACATTTTTCTCCTTCAAACATTGGATCATGATGGCACAAGCTAGCTGCGGTATAGCGGTTCTTCGTGATCCTACTGACAATGTCGCCCAATCCTAGTTGACCATAAGTCGTCTCGGAGCGATGGTTCGTGGGAATTGGAATGCTAATGGGTCGCCCATTCACTATGGGTGAAGGTACTCCTCCAGCAGAGCTATCGAAGCCTTTGCGGCTAAATATTACTTTCACTTACCCGGAATTTCCGCAAGCCGTACTCCCACTCTTCCCTAGCTCACTAATTTTGTTCTGATACTACTTGTGGATATGAACTTACACGCCACGAAGTGTCAATGTGACTAATTACGATGATGTATTTGGTGGTCTGTGAGTAGATCTAGAATTATCTGCCTGACGCATGCACAAAGAACGTTTCGATCGATTCACAAAACAAGCGACTGAGGTTACGGGGCATGCACCACGAACACGAGACGTATGACGACTCGTCCCAGACGCTAGACCGTATTTTATTGCATTTGAGCAGTACTGCTAAGTTGAGAATATCATTGTTTAGATCGCTAAATAAGGGTATTAATACCTTCAAATTTAGCTAGCAAGTCACCACTTTAAACCACTTGGACAAATCAATTTGTTAGTTTAGCGTGAATATAGTCGAATTAACATTCTTCAATTGACGCCTTCTTAGAGATGCACCACGTATAAAATCCTACAAACCGCAGGAGAACGCCTTTGCTAGAACGAAAACGAAGTTCTCGCCGAGAAAGTGTCAGCAATTCGATCTAACTTCGAATTTACCCAATACCTTGACGGTTAGCGCAAAGAGACTCCCGTTCAACGCAGTTATCAGTTTCCACGTCTCCCTGTTCATTCAACCTCGCTAAGAAATCAGTTGTGACACACACTTATTCTCGCCTTACTGGTTTATCCATCCTACTTATTTGCTTGTTGGGAACTTCCACAGCCTTAGCCAACAACAACGTGAATGGGTCTATCCACGGCATCGTTACTTCAAACGACAACCCCGTAAAAGATGCAGAAGTAACAATCAGAAATTTAGACACGAACACTGTAAAAACCACTGAAACTTCGAAAACGGGGACTTTTAGTTTTTCTCAAATCGTCCCAGGTAAGTATGAAGTTACAACGAGTTCAACAGGCTATAAGAGTCTCTCAAGCACCACGACTGTTTATTCGGGTAAGGGTAGTTCAATACACTTTAAATTGGAATTTGGGGACATGGAAGATGTTTTGGTCACTGCAAGCGCAAAACTGGCTTTCGATGTCAAGTCCGTCGAAAAATCAACAGTGTTAACAGCTACAGAAGTTGAACAACTCCCAGTATCTCGGAACATCGAGTCGGTCGCGTTATTAATTCCTGGAACGATATCTGGCGATGTTGCGTTTGGAAATCTGGTGTCGTTCAGTGGTTCTTCAGTGGCAGAGAATGTGTATTACATCAATGGCATGAATGTCACCGACTTTCGTAGAGGATTGGGTGGTAGTGCTATCCCCTTTGAATTCTTTGATCAGTTTCAATTCAAATCCGGTGGATTTAGCGCGGAGTACGGACGTTCAACGGGTGGTGTTTTAAGTGGTACGACAAGAAGAGGCAAGAGTTCTTGGTCTGTTCGAATGGGTTATACCACGACTCCTGAAATATTACGAAGTTACAACCCAGATATCCCACATCCTACCCAAGATGGGGAATTTGTATCACTAGCTAGCGTCGACAAGTCCTATGCGACTCAATATTTCCTGTCTGCGGGCGGTCCTGTAGTAGAAAATCAAATTTACATTCATGCAATCTATCAAGGTCGCGACTATCAAACTGATGACTTTACCGAGAGTGATCGATTTAATCGATCAACAAGCGAAGATCCTTTCTGGGGTGGCAAACTCGATTGGATCATTAATGATTTCCATCGTTTAGAACTTACTGCCTTTTCAGACGAAAGAACCAGTGTGACCTCTTCACACAATTGGAATCGTTTAAATGGTGAAATTGGAACGCATCGAGGCGACAATTTCTCCAACCGGGGCGGAAAGAACTATATTGGAAACTACATAGGTACTATTGGAAGACATTTCATCCTGTCGATACTGTCGGGACGAAATCAATATGACCGCACCAACTATTCTGTCCTCGACGATGTGTGTCCTGCGGCATACGATTCACGAGACGGACAGCCGAGACCAATTGGATGCTGGACAAACCTCTCGACCGGTTCCAGCCTAGATACACGTGAACTGTATCGCGTAGATATTGAATTCAATCTTGGTTTTAGACATCGAGTTCGAATTGGACTCGACCACGAGACCAACACTTCCGAAGACGCGAGACGGTACTCAGGTCCCAATGGCGGCGAGTACTTCCGTTATTACTCCGTTACGCCCGGATCAACTCTTGACAACGGGGGAATCGTACCCGATGGTGTAACTACAGTAGTGCGTCATCGTCTATATCGCAGGGGCGGCAGCTTTAAAACAACCGCTAGTGCGTGGTATATTGAGGATTTGTGGGATGTTTTCAGCAATGTTTCAGTGCGGCTAGGAATTAGAAATGAGGGATTCAATAACAGAAATGCTCTCGGTGAGACATTCATCAAAATGACTAACCAATGGGCACTTCGAACTGGCATCGTATGGGATGTGAGAGCAAATGGAAAATCAAGACTATTTCTTAACGCGGGTCGCTACCATTTACCAATTGCGAATAACACTAATGTTCGGCTAGCAGGATCCGAATTATTCACGCAAGATTGGTATACATTGGGTAGTGCCATCTCACATGACGGAAGCGTCGCGCTCGGCAACAAGATTGGACCGACTAGTGTCTTCGGTGACGGCTCGGTACAACCTGCGGACGAAGTTTTAGATACAACGGTTCAACCCATGTACCAGGATGAGTTCATAGTTGGATATGAAGCGGAGTTTTGGCCAAACTTTAGAGGTGGACTGTCTTATATATATCGAAATCTTGGACGAGCTATAGAAGATATTACGATCGATGAAGCAATCGGTTTACCAGGTGAATTCCATTACATTCTCACAAACCCCGGTACAGACGTGAGAACTCGATATGACGTGGACGGCGACGGTATTTCCGAGCTTATCGAATTAACCGCTGCAGAATTGGGCTATCCAACACCAGTCCGCAAGTATCACAGTTTGACTGTAGCAGTAAAGAAGTCTTGGAGCGGAGGTTCATATTTAGACGCGACTTACACTTGGTCGCACAGTTACGGAAACTACGAGGGATTGGTTAGATCCGATAACGGTCAATCTGACGCGGGTATTACTACGTTGTTTGATTTTGCCGGTTTGATGGAGGGTGCCTATGGAGATTTACCTAACGATCGACGCCACTCGCTGAAAGTTTTTGGTGTTTACAAGTTTCTACCACGATGGCAGTGTAGTTTTTCAGCTTCGTATCTACATGGAAGACCGAAAAACGCATTTGGGATCCATCCCACTGATCCCAACGCTGCCCGTTACGGATCTGCGTCCTTTTATCGTCAAGGTACACTTACACCACGAGGTTCACTCGGGAGAACTGAAGGCATTTTCAATATTGATTTTGGATTGCAACTTGATCGTACAATCTGGTCGAACGGGCTGCAGATTAAATTAGATGTTTTCAATGTCTTCGACACGAACGGAATTCTGGAGGTCAGGGAAGTAGCAGACCAACAAACCGGAGCCGCCTCCCCCACGTTCGGGCTACCCGCGGCGTTTCAGCGACCTCGTACTGTTCGAATATCAATTAAATATGACATCCACCCGTAAGTTTTAGCGTTTTCTTAACACATCGCTGAGCCATCGGCAACCTACAGTGGCTCAAAACTGAAGCCAATAATCAATGTACGCCAGATGGTTAATTTACTGTGAGATCTACGAATTCTGGGACTGTCAACGTACACAGTTGATCTAGTTCGTTCGTTACGTTTTCGATCTTTATAGCTTGTTCGTCCGAAAATCGCGTCCTTAGATTTTGATGGTACTTCTCCTCTAACAACGATATTCCCTCTTCGCGACGAAATCGATGTCCAATGGGATATTCAACTTCTACCCAACCCGTTTCTGATCCGTCGGTGAACTTCACATTGACGCGATTGGCAATGGAACGTTTATCTGGATCGTGATATTCAGCGCTGTATCGTTTGTCCTCGCTTACCGTCATGCGATCCCTTAATTGATCGATTCGAGGATCACTAGCCACATCGTCTTCATAGTCTTCGGCTACAAGGTTTCCTTTCAGTAGACCAATAGCAACCATGTATTGCAGACAGTGATCGCGGTCCGCAGGATTGTTGAGAGGTCCAGACTTACTGATAATGCGAATTGCTGATTCGTGCGTAACGAGTTCGATTTCTTCAATCTCATCAAAACGATCAACACACTGAGGATGGAGTTGAACGGCGGCCTCTACTGCTGTTTGGGAATGAAACTCGGCTGGAAACGAGATCTTGAACAAAACGTTGTCCATAACGTAAGTACCGTAAGCCCGTTGAAATTCAAAAGTTTTCCCCCTGAAAGAAACATCGTAAAAACCCCATTTCGGGGTCGTTAAAACGCTCGGATATCCGATCTCACCTTTCAAGACAAGCATTGCGAGATGTACTGCTCGGCTGGTTGCGTCCCCGGCTGCCCAGGATTTTCGAGGACCTGCATTTGGTGCATGGCGATAGGTTCGAAGACTTGACCCATCGACAAAAGCGTGGGACAGCGCATTCACAACATCGTCGTGCTCCCCACCTAGCAGTCTTGTTACAACAGCCGTCGTTGCCACCCGAACTAAGAGAACGTGGTCTAGCCCTACTCTATTGAAACTATTTTCCAATGCCAAGCAACCTTGAATCTCGTGCGCTTGGACCATGGCTACAAGCACATCCCGCATCGTTAATGGAGCTTGGCCTGCTGCTTCCGCGTTACGACTGACATAGTCTGCTACTGCCAGTATCCCGCCTAAATTGTCGGAGGGGTGTCCCCACTCGGCCGCTAACCAAGTGTCGTTGTAATCCAACCAGCGAATCATACAGCCTATGTCCCAAGCCGCTTTCACTGGGTCGAGAACATAATCTGTACCGGGTACTCGAGCACCGTTTGGTACAACCGTTCCAGGAACTAATGGTCCTAAAAGTTTTGCGCAGGCTGGAAATCGTAGTGCGAGAAACCCACATCCCAAAGTATCAATGAAACAGTGCCGAGCGGTCTCTAAAGTTTGTTGGGACATCTTGATATCACTGCAGACATAGTCGGCAATGTCCACCAGCACTTTATCTGGTTCAGGACGGATGTTTAAGTCAACCGCATTAGACAACTGAATCACCACAGCGGTTGTGAAGAGAACTATCGATCACTAATAGGCGTGAAAGGTCTCGGTTCGGAACCAATGTATTTCGCACTAGGTCGAATAATCCGATTATTACTTCGTTGCTCCATTACATGAGCAACCCAACCTACCATTCTTGAAATAACGAATATGGGTGTGAAGATCTTCGTTGGAATACCCATTAAATGGTACGCCGACGCATGAAAGAAATCCGCGTTGGCAAAGAGTTTCTTTTGTTCCCACATCACTTTTTCGATCGCACATGAAATGGGATAAAGCTTGGTATCACCGACGAGATTAGAGAGTTGTTCGGACCAACCCTTGATGATGACATTGCGTGGATCGGCTTCCCGGTAAACCGCGTGTCCAAATCCCATGATTAATTCTCGGCGGCTCAACTTTTCAAGAATACCCTGTATCGCATCTTCCGGTCCGTCAAAAGTCTGAATAAGCTCCATCGCAGCTTCGTTCGCACCGCCGTGTAGTGGACCGCGAAGTGAGCCAATCGCTGCGGTAACACAAGAGTACATGTCACTGAGTGTTGATGCACACACCCGAGCAGTAAATGTTGAAGCGTTGAACTCATGCTCCGCGTACAGAATCAAGGAAACGTCCATGACTCGAACAAATAGATCGTGTCTTATCTCTCCGATCAGTGTTCGTAAGAAGTGTTCGGCAGTCGACTTCGCGCGGGTATCAAGGTCGATTCGGTTTCCTTCGTGCGAATATTGATACCAATAGTTAACAATTGAAGGACTTGCTGCAATGAGTCGTTCTGCTACTTCATACTGGCGATCATGATCTCCTTCAGGTTCAAAATTTCCGAGAATGGAGATACCCGTTCGAAGGACATCCATTGGGTGTGCTGTTGCAGGAATGGACTCAAGCGTTGCACAAAGTTCTTGAGGTAGATTCCTCATCGTACTCAATCTAGTACAAAATTTATCGAGCTCCTCTACGGACGGTAACTCACCGTAAAGAATGAGATAGGCGACTTCCTCGTACGTGGAATCTCGAGCGAGCTCCGAAATGTCGTATCCCAGATAGGTTAAACCTGTCCCAGATTGACCTACCGTACAAAGTGCGGTTTCGCCGGCTTCTTGCCCGCGTAATCCCGCACCACTTAGCTTCTTATCTACCATACCATAAACTCATGAGTTCAATTCATCAATTTTCTTTTCAAATTCGTGATATCCAAGGATGCGATACAACTCCTCGCGAGTTTGCATTTTGCAAACTGCTGAGTTCTGAGAGCCTTCCGTACGAATAGTGCGATAAACTTCGTCTGCCGCTTCGGACATTGCGCGAAACGCTGACAACGGATATAACGCCATTTGGACTCCGACGCTTGCCATCTGGTCTAAAGTGTACAGCGGAGTCTTGCCAAATTCGGTTAAGTTAGCGAGTACAGGTACCGACACCGCCTCGGTTACTTTGCGATACAACTCTAGCTCGGTCATCGCTTCTGCAAAAATCGCGTTCGCGCCCGCTTCTACGTATTTTTGAACCCGCTCCACAACCGCTTCAATACCCTCGGTAGCAAGTGCGT
This sequence comes from Pseudomonadales bacterium, assembly GCA_011525295.1. Lineage (GTDB taxonomy): Bacteria > Pseudomonadota > Gammaproteobacteria > Pseudomonadales > Azotimanducaceae > Bin55. The sequence goes on from WTGV01000036.1 coordinate 57,525, forward strand.
CGGTGCGCGCCATAACCACAAAGTCTGGGTCGGTGCGTGCATCAACCGCGGCTCGAATTCGGCTACACATCTCTGCGGTGGACACGATCTCCTTGTTCGGACGGTGCCCACATCGCTTGGTTGCAACTTGGTCTTCAATATGAACTGCCGCAACTTCAGCTCGTTCTAACTCGCGGATTGTTCGAGCGATATTAAATTCATTGCCCCATCCCGTATCTACATCTACTAGCAATGGCAGGGTCGAAGCTGAAGTTATTCGACGCGCATCTTCCAAGACATTGTCTAAAGACGTAATTCCTAAATCCGGAATTCCGAACGATGCGGCCGCTACGCCGCTGCCAGACAAATATATACAGCGAAAACCTTGTTGCTCTGCAAGTAATGCACTGTACGCGTTAATTGTCCCGACGATCTGAAGGGGATTTTCCTGCTCAAGAGCTTGCCAAAATTTTCGTGGTTGCGACATCGAGCTCGACATTAAGCTTGTGCGACTCGTTGCAAGTTAGACTGCAATTCGTCGAAATTTTGAACCACAGGAATATTGGGATAGTCTTTTACTACATGAGGAGGAGGATTAAAGAAGAACCCACTATTCGCAGTCTGAAGCATGCCAACATCATTGTAGGAGTCGCCTGATGCATACACGGTCAACTCTAAAGCTCGAAATGCCTGCACCACTTTTGTTTTCGGATCTTTCTGCCGACGACGATACCCAACAATTCGATCTTGTTCAATAATCAGGTGATGGCAGAGCAAAAATGGGTAGCTTAGCTTTTGCATCAATGGCATAGCAAATTCATAGAACGTGTCCGATAAGATCGCAACCTGAAAATATGTTCGCGCCCAGTTCAAAAAGTCTTCGGCACCAGCAAACGGTGATACATCAGCTAGCGCATCCTTAATTTGTTGATAACCGATACCATGACGATTCATTGCACCTCGGCGCAATTTCATAAGTTCATCGTAATCCGGTATGTCCCGAGTGGTTAAACCAATCTCCTCGACGCCCGTTGCTTTGGAAATTTCCATCCAAAGCTCGGGTACCAAGACCCCCTCGAGATCTAAGCAAAGAATTTGCATTTCTGGTTGTGTAAGCAATCCCTTTTCGAACGACTAGTGGAGCGCATGAAGCCTATCTGCTCATGCGAAGAATGTTTCTTTGGGAAAAGTTCTGAATTTGTCTCTCGTAGGGTTGCCAAGAATCCGATTCGATATGACGCCTATTAACTATTAATTTCTTTAGCAAATCGCAAGACAAAACCGATAGTGGAATATGGCGTTCCATTCAGAGAGCCATCGAACGAACATCCATGTCCAATTGTAACGAAGACATTGATTCAGTGTTTACAGTGGGAAAATGGTTGCTCGATGTACGAGATACAACATTCCGAACGCACTGTTTACATGTTTTTGAACGCGTGTTTTGTAAGGCAAAGAATGACTGTTTTATTTAGTCTGCATCGCGTGTTTTGTATGGCTTGGAGTTTTATTTGTTCAAGGGTCGAAAATAAATACTCCGAAATGTCTGAATCGCGTGGCCTAGAAGGTGGCAACGCGCTATTCCTAATAAAGGCAACGCGCTTTTTGTAAGTTAGAAAACGCGCTTTTTGTAAGGTTTGGTGCGCAATAAGAGTGAGCATCAAAAACTTGCACCACATTGCGTGCAAGCAAGGTTTAAGTACTTTGCGTAAGAATGAACGAACTTGAAGGTGAATTTCTAGAAATCGGCCTCGACACATCGACTTTCTCAAAGGTAAATAGTTTCGTGAACATTCGGCTGATCGGACAAAATTGCGGGGACTCCGTCACAGTCGAGCGGGCTGACCAGTTGCTGTATCAAATTATTTTCGGTACTGGTTTTTCTCTTTGTCGAGTCGATCCTTGCCAAACACCACACGGTTCTTTGAAAAAACAACATAGAACTGAGATATAACAACAACCAGCTACAGAACGCGTAAATTAAGAAGTGAATTGAACCTTCGAGGAAGCCGATGTCTCTCCCTGCCAGAGGGAGCAAACCTATGAAAACTGCCAATAGTATGGTATACGCTAGCCTCGCAATTTTCAGAGATTCTTTATCTGTAGCAAATAACTTCCATCTGCCATGGCTGCGAGTAACGAGGATTTCTTTTCTCATTTTGTTAGACTCTGTCCCAAATCGGGGACTGCCCAACCCAAAAACTCTCTGTAGTGCGAATTACGATCGCGATTTACCGTAGCGATCACATGACAGTCGAGATTTCGACTGGAATTAAATGGCGATTGATCTCAGAATGACTTCAAACGCAGATCATTTACTGACTTGAGCACCGTGCACGTTTTCTAACCAAGTTAGTTGATCTCGAAGTCTCAACTTCTTTTTCTTCAATCGTTGAATTCTAGATTCATCTTCGTACCCGGTCCTAATCAAAACATCGATAACTTCGTCCAAATCTCGGTGTTCCACACGAAGTCGCTCGATGGTCTGCTGCGTCTCGTTTTCGTCTGCCAATCAGGTCTCCTTGAGTATTACAGTTCTGAATGAAATAATTCTGTGTAAAAGAATGACGGTAAACATAATGATAATTAAAGATGTTCTTAAATATTTCCTTTAACGCGCAATTCTTGCGAGAGTTCTTCACTCCTGCTTTTCGATTCATAAACGTGTCTAGACTACAACGTCTCTAGTCTGGTGAAAAAGCTTCCGACAAGCAAGAGTTCTGTAGGTGAATTCCTCGAAGCTGCTAAGCGCTTTCCAGTACCGAGAGATTCGCAAACTCGCCTAATTTTTGCGATGGATGCTACTCAAAGCCGGAAACCGACTTGGGATTTAGCTACAAGCCTGCATGCTGAACTCTTTACTACGGCTCGGCAAGAGGACTTAGCGGTCCAATTGGTGTATTACCGAGGACATTTCGACTTTTTTGCGACACATTGGAATGATTCTGCTAGCGGACTGTTGCAAACTATGCAACGAGTCCAGTGTCTCGCTGGTATAACTCAGATTTCTCGCGTGTTATCCCACACAATTGAAGAAGCGCAGCAGTCCACGCTTAAAGCACTAGCTTTTGTTGGTGACGCCTGCGAAGAAGAACCAAAGACACTCTACGACTTAGCAGGACAACTTGCGCTATACCGGCTTCCCGTGTTCATGTTCCAAGAGGGACACAATCCGTATGTCGCTCAGGTCTTCGGTGGGATCGCTCAACTCACAAACGGGGCACATATACCCTTTCAACCTGGCTCTGCACAACAGTTTGCCGAACTTCTGCGCGCAGTAGCAGCCTACGCAACAGGCGGTATTGATGCGATTAAAAAGCTCCGAGGCAAGTTCACTCAACAATTGTTAGAACAACTGCGATCATGATGTACTTCGCGCTAGCCGTCATCGGATTCGGAGCACTGTTACTCCTATGCAAACTCTTGTGGAGTAGTCAAGGTCCTAGCAAGAATATTCGTATCGTCATCATTGCGTCCTTAATACTCGTCTGTGTGCTCGGAACGTTTGTCCTGTTGGCTCGAATTCCATGGTTCGTAGCAGCAGCGACCATGCTTCTACCTTTTGTAAGAATTTTTGTAAATCTAATGAGAGCTGCAATTTCATTTTTGTTCTTTAATCAATTTCTAGGCCTCGTTCGAGGCTTACCTGGATTCTTCTCTTCCGCAAGTGCGGTTCCTCCTGAAAACTCCGACAGTGAAACTCAAACTACTGAACTCGCCATGAAGCTCAACCACCGGACCGGTACGATGACAGGTACCGTTCTTGCTGGAGAATTCGAAGGATTTGATCTTGATTCGTTGTCTGATAAAGACCTACTTAAAGTGTACCGAACACTTCGAGAAGAAGAATCGAAAAGACTGTTGGAAGCTTACGTTGCCCGACATCGACCGCATCTTAGCGAGACAGAGACCGAAGCTGCTGACGAAACTGACGGCGAAGGAATGACATTGAAACGCGCCGCAGACATTCTTGGTGTGGACGTCAATGCAAATAAGGAAGAAATAGTTGTGGCGCACCGGCGCTTGATGGATAGACTCCACCCCGATAAAGGTGGTTCGAGCTACTTAGCCGCGGAACTCAATGCGGCGAAAAAGGTGATGTTGGACGCGGCGCGCTAGCGCACTTTTACCCTCAGAATGGTAAGAATTCTAGAATCGATTGAACATGGGGAGCAAATAGAGCTCCCAGCATGATAATCACGCAGAGCCAAGCCCAGACTACAAACAATTTCATAAAAATTGGTTGCTCCAAAAAATCTCTCCACAGTGCGCGCCACATATTCTTTTGCTCTTGAATAACGAAGTGGCTATTTTAAGAAATATTCTGATAAGAACGACAAATTGAGAACCTACTGTCGGACGAAGAGCTTCGTTTTAGACTATTCGTGCTGGATCTACTTTAGTATATGGTCATTTGTATAATATAAATAAATTTCTGCTACCAGCATTTAGACGATGAGACCACCATTAATCCCACTCACCGAAGCACTGAAACGTGCCATAGAGAAGGGAATCGTCGTCACACATTCCGCTCGTCAAGCATACGAGTTGAAGTACTCTTGGACCCACTCTAACTTACAGTCTGGCAAACGTGCGTTTCAAAGTCCAAAGATTTATTCGTTTGATGAGTGGTTGCAACGAACTTACGAAGAATTAGCCATTAATGCTACTCCCAATACCCAACGATTTCTAATCACTCACGCGACTCTTCAGCTCGCATTTCAACTGTGTACGCCAGATTCCGAATACGAGAAATATGCATTTGCAGCAACGCGCGCCTGGAGAACCTACGTAGAGTGGAATCTGCATCGTGTTGGACCCGATCTTGAAACAACCGAAAATGGACGGTTATTCCGTGAATGGGTAAAGCGATTTCAGAAGTTTCAAAAGAAGCAAGAAATAGTGACTCTCGCCGAACTGCCGGCACTGATTAGTCGCGCGGTGACAGACCAATTTTGGTGCCCGAAAGCAATCGCCTTCTTTGGATTAGAGGAAGTGTCTCCCGCGCGCCAAGAACTCATCAATCAGCTAAGAGAGTTTGGTTGTGATGTAGATGAACTCCAACCAATGTTGCTAGATTCAAAAAGACACAACACTATGAAGTTTGAATCGGCAAGTCGAGAGAGAAGTACGCTGGTGACATGGGCGCGAGCCCAGCTGAGCAAGTTCGGGGAAAATTGTCGAATCGGTGTGATCGTACCGGATCTTGGGTCTGGGGGTCCCAGACTTCGTAGTCAGTTTGAAGCCTCTTTTTACGACTGCGACAGTATCGATCGGGTTGTTAATATCGGGTTAGGTTTCCCCTTACGTGACACCCGTCTGTGCAAAGATTTGATCCAGTTCTTAGATTGGACAACTCGAGACTTAGGGTACGAGGAAATCCTGCAACTTGGCCGTTCGCCGTATCTGAGCAACCTAGCGATACCAGAGATGTTTTCGGATTCGTTTCCAGAGCGAATGTACTATCGAGAGTACGTCAGCCGAATCAAAGATGAAGGTACTTCGCCTGTGTTAAGGTCTATCTTGACAGCGTGTTCAGGAAAAAAGAGAACTCTAAATGACTGGATTGATCAAGCGATCACCATATTAGATTTAGCAGGGTGGAGGTTGTGCGAGGACGAGGAAACAAAACGAGCCCAAGCAGCGTTCATGTTATTGTTCAATGAACTCACTAAGTTGTCCCCGTTACTTGGAAGCATTGCGTGGAATCGAGCGGTCGCGCTAATACGAAGTTCATTGAGAGCTCAGACACTTACGGTAGATATTCGCAATACACCGATTCAAGTTCTATCGCGAGAAGAAGCTTCTGGTTTAGTGTTTGATGCGCTGTGGATTACCGGTACATCTGAAGAGGCTTGGCCTCCAAAAGTAGATTTAAATCCCATGATTCCAATTGCAGTTCAACGCAAAGCCCACGTACCGAGAGTAACTCAAGGGCAAATCTTGAATTGGGCGAAGCGAGCGTCTGAAAATTGGGCACGAATGGCTCCTTCCGTAGTTTTTAGTTACGTGGACGAAGAGCAAGACAATGCTGACTTCTATTTGGAGTCAAGTCGTCTTCTCGTGCAACACCAGAACATTGAAGTCGCGACGTTATTAGAACACCCCGAACTAACGAGTCGAGATCATCCTTGGGGTACTCAACCGAAAGAATACCTCTTACGACAATACTCTCCGGAGCGCGGGACTAAATTACCTCAGGAAACGACTTGGATTCGTTCTTCCACAATCCGCGATCAATCACGTTGTCCGTTCCGTGCTTGGGCAATTCATCGACTAAATTTGCCAGATCGAATTTCGCCACACAGGCTACCGAACGTTGTAGATCGAGGTACGGATGTGCATGAATTGACCGAGAAACTCCTGACAACCGCTAAAAACCGTACCGAAATTAGCCGACTAGGATCGAAGGAAATCGCTGCCGCGGTAGACCACGTATTGAATCGACGTCGGCGACGTTTACCAGCTCGATTTATTGAACGTGAACGAGAACGGTTAACGAAACTCGCCCACCGTTGGATAGAGTTTGAAGCAAATCGGGAAGAATTTTCAGTTTTGGCTCTCGAAAAAAAGTTTTCCACCACAATCGCGGGCTTAGATTTGTCGCTTCGACTTGACCGAATAGATTCAACTGAAGAACTGTCCTGTTTAATAATCGACTACAAAACGGGGACCGCTACACCCAACTCTTGGTTACCACCACGTCTGAACGAACCCCAGATGCCCATCTACTCGGTAGCGATACCAGAGGCCGATGGCTTAGCCTATCAGAAAATTCCAGCCAACGGCAGAATAGCAATGACAGGTTTTGCAAGTTCATTAGATGGGAACAAAAAGTTGAAAACTGTACCCGATGTGTTGGGTACAGACTTTTCTACCGCTAAGTCGAAGTGGAAATCTTTGCTTGAAGAAACTGTAGAGGAATACAAGAATGGAGAGGCGCGAGTTGATCCGATTGACGTTAAATCGGTCTGTCAGAATTGCCACTTGATGGGACTGTGTAGGCAATTCACCGATATCACGTTTGAACTTGAAACACCCGTGCCTGACAATGTCGAATAACGATACAGCACTTGTCGCAAGCGTCAGCCTAGCCACGGACAGTCCCATTCGTGATGAAGCCGTTTCGCCTAACGAGTCTTACATTGTCCAAGCCCCGGCAGGTTCAGGAAAAACTGCTCTGCTAGTTCGACGCTATTTAAATCTGCTTACCGTTGTGAATCAACCGGAAGAAATTTTGGCAATAACGTTCACTGAGAAGGCAGCCCGAGAAATGAAGTCTCGAGTGTTGAAGGAATTGTCACTACAGGACGGGATCGCAGCACAAGTTCACAAACGGAGCAAGCGACTTCATTGGGATCTTGAACTCAATCCTCAGCGCATGAAGATACAGACTATCGATAGTTTCGCTTACGGTATAGTACAACGAATGCCGATTGAATGCCAGTTGAGTCTTGACTACCAAAGTATGGATAAGTCCGACGACATCTATTATGAGGCCGCGGTGGAATTTTTTGAACAAGTGCTTAGACAAGGGGCAAATACTGAATACGCGACCGACATTCTTGCCCTCTTTGAGAACAACGTCGATCAAGCTATCGATACCATCGCCAGCATGTTGAGTCATCGACAAAATTGGATCAAGTCCGTTCAACGCGTGTTGTACGAGAAGAGAGAAGGGAAATCTGACGCAGGGATCTTCGCTCAGTTAGAAGCAACCCGTAATAGTTATGTTGGCAAAGTAATCGAGACGACAAGGAGATCACTACCAGATTCACTAGTTGAACGATGTAAAAAACTCTGTAGAACGGTCTGCAAGAACTTAGCTAAGCCGTTTCACGATTTTGAACAGATTGAAGATTGGGCAACGCTCGCGAACGTGTTCTTAACTAGTACGAATACCCTTCGAAAAGTAGTTAACGTAAATCAAGGGTTCCCACCTAAGTCCACTGAAAAGCAACTATGGAGTGAGCTAGCCACCGAGATTAAGGAAGCTAATCTCATTGACATTTTTCAACGGATTCAAGGCATTCCTGATGGCACGATAATGCCGCGACACAGAGAAGCATTCGACTCCTTGTGTCTAGGACTACCTTCTTTGATTCAAAAACTTAATGTGGTCTTCCAACGTCGAGAATGCATCGACTTTTCCGAGCTGTCGTTCGCAGCGCAGCGAGCATTAGAACGAGACGAAATGCCCACGGAATTAGCCCTAGCTTTGGACTACCGAATTTCGCACATTCTGATCGATGAATATCAAGACACTTCAGATGCACAGTTTGCGTTTTTTGAACGCATCATGACTACTTGGAACCCTGACTCTGGAAACAGTTTCTTTGCGGTTGGCGATCCCATGCAATCAATTTACCGATTTCGGAACGCGAATCTAAGCCTCTTTCAACGAACATTCAATCAAGACATTCTTAACTTAAACGTACGACCTCGTAAACTGAACAGCAACTTTCGATCCATACCGTCGTTGGTTGAGTTCAACAATCGAGTGTTTCAACGTGTTTTTGGAATCGAGGAAAATGCCGATTACGGACAGGTAGCGTTTGCTGAGTCGGTACCCGCGAATACTCAGCTTGAAGAAAACGCAAACGAAGACTCAGTGAACTTCGTTCTAACTCTAGACGACCCCGACGGAAACCGGGAAGCACAACAAGTCGCACTTCGTATTGAACAACTGATTTCATCATATGGTTCTGAAGACAAGATCGCACTATTGGTACCCACTCGGACGCGGCTTGCAGGATATTTCGATGCTCTGAAAGACAAAGGAATTCAGTGGAAAGGAATCGAAATCTTGAAACTCGAAGTCGCTCCCGTTGTTCGAGATCTATATTCATTGGTCGAGGCGTTTAATGAAGATCGTTCCCGACTCGCGTGGCTCTCGGTATTTCGCTCGCCTCTGTGTGGGCTAGCTTTACCCGATTTAGAGAAACTTGCTGAGTGTGAGACTGGTTCAGAGATGCTTAAGTGTTCGACTTTGTCTAGTACTGGCTTGAAGCTATTGGCTCGAGTGCAAAAAGCGGTCCAACAATCTCAGCGAGAGTCACATTTAACATTGCGATCCCAGGTCGAGCGGTTGTGGTTCCGATTAGGTGGCAATCATGCCTATGAAGACGTCGACTCGATGATTAATGCAGAACGATTTTTCGAGCTCCTGGAGTCTACAACAGAACGCGAAATCCGGTTACACGACCTTTGGTCTCGCGTACAGTCGGAGTATGTTTCCGAATCTGGTGAAAACGCTGATCTTGACATCATGACTATTCACAAGGCTAAGGGTTTAGAGTTTGATCACGTGCTCTTAGTCGACATTAGTAACGCAACCGGTAGTCCGCCTCGCGAACTGGTGCACTGGGCTGAGTTCGAAAATTCTTTGCTTGTAGCGGTACGGGATCAAGAAATCGAAGATCCGTTTTATGATTTCCTACGGCGCGAAGAGAAGGCACGCGATGCAAACGAAAACAAACGCTTGTTGTATGTCGCCATGACCAGAGCGAAAAAGACCCTTTCCATCTTTGGACGGTTCAACGGCACTGAAAAGAAACCTCGTTCTGGATCATTACTGGCGTTATTAGAACCATTTTTCGATGAGGCAATGGAAATCAATGTCGAACCCGAGACAATCGACTTGAACGTCACTCGAGGCAATCTTTTGACTCGAATCGATCCAAGTTATGAATGGGTCGAACCAACTTCTAAATATCAAATTGAAGCGAGCTTGAAATTAGCTTCATCTTCCGATATCGAGATGCCCGCACCGCCAAATTTCCGTCAAGAACTTGCTCTAGGAAAGTTAGTTCACCGAGAACTCAACTGGCTGTCGCAAACAACCCAGCGAAAAAACGTCTTCAGTACTGAACGCATCGCAAGTTGGCAACGATTTCTGCGCGCCGAGGGTCTTCGTAGCGAGGAGATTGCGCTCTTGGTTGAAAGTACAAAAGGGCAGCTCAACAATGTGCTAAATCATGATTTGGGTCAATGGATCATTAGTCCGAATCAAAAAGAAGCTCGTTCAGAAACTGCCTATACAGGCATCATTGATGGCGAACTCAGAGAGATTGTTATAGATCGAACCTTTGTCGACGACTCGGACGTACGTTGGATCATCGACTTCAAGACCACCACCATAAGTGCAGACGTCTCTCAGAAAACACTGCATCGGGAGAGCGAAGAAAGGCACGGTAAACAATTGAGTCGATATGCTTCGATCTTGCAGTTGTGCGACCCACGAGCAATAAAGTGCGGAATTTATTACACCGATATCCCTTTCTTTGTCGAAGTCGAAGTACCTCAGAACCATCCAACGTAAGCTGACCCAAGACTACTGATTCGTTAGGGACTTATATACGTAACTACACACCAATTATAATAGGACTATGTCGTATAGAGG